>CAOJCG010000040.1 GCA_948356915.1 uncultured Clostridiaceae bacterium | reverse complement strand
CCAATTTAATTAAATTATAAAAATTATTTTTACAAAAAATCGAAACTTAAATAATAAAAAATAAAATGAAGATTATAAAGAAAGGAGAGTCGTATAATGTTATATGCTGATTATACGATAAGAAAATATGAAAGAGAATAAAAATAGGAATTTGAAAAATGAAAGACTTAATCAAAAAAAACTTTCTAATATTAGAGAAAAAAAGGTTACAAGTGGAAAATGTAAGGAAGAAATTTCAATAAATCTAGATCAAGTAGAAGGAAGAAATTCAGTAATAGAACTATTAGAGTCTGGTAGGGACATAAATAAAATATATGTACAAGCAGGAGAAAAACATGGATCAATTAATAAAATAATGGCAATGGCAAGAGAAAAAAAGATACTAATTTCAGAGCTAAGCAAAGAAAAGATAAATCAGATGGCACAAACCGAAAACCATCAAGGAGTTATAGCAGTAGTGCCACCATTTAATTATGCAACAGTGGAAGACATTTTATTTGAAGCAAGTACTAGACAAGAAGAGCCATTTGTAGTAATATTAGATGGAATAGAAGATATACACAATTTGGGTTCAATTATAAGAACAGCAGAAACAGCTGGAGTTCATGGAATTATAATACCAAAAAGAAGAGCAGCTTCAGTAAATGCAACAGTAAATAAAGTATCAGCAGGAGCAGTAGAACACATTAAAGTTGCAAGAGTAAACAACATAGTAGAAACAATGAAATACTTAAAAGAAAAAGGCCTATGGATATGTGGAACAGATATGGATACAAAAACATATTACTACAATCAAGAATTAAAAGGGCCACTAGCAATTGTAATTGGAAGTGAAGGATTTGGAATGAGTAGACTAGTAAAAGAAAATTGTGATTTTCTAGTAAAAATACCAATGAAGGGAAAAATAACATCATTAAACGCTTCAGTATCAGCTGGAATAGTAATATACGAAGCAGTGAAACAACGAAATTAATATTGAAGTTAGAAGTTGGAAGCTAGAAGTTGGAAAATATAGTAAGTTCTTCGAAGAATTTACTAAAAAATCCAACTTCCAAACTCTAACATCCAACTTCCAAAAGGGAGGAAAAGATATGTATTACGGAAGAAAAAAAGGGATAATAATAGGAATAGTAGTAGCAATAATTGTAATTTTATTAGTAGCTATAAGTGTATTTGTATTGTTAAAAACAGACTTATTCAAATCAAATAAAACGCTATTTTGGAAATATGCAGGCGCTGGGTTAGAAAGTTTTGAACAAACACCTAACATACAATTAGAAGAAATACAAAAATTAAAAATGCAAAGCCCATATATACTTCAAGGAGAACTAACACTAAATAATGAAGAAAGTGATAAGCCGGAAAATATAAAGCTAGTTATAAATGGAGAAGCAGACAAAGCAAATGAATATACACATATGAGTTCAAAAGTACAATATGAAAATAATACAATATTTGATTTAGAATATGTAAATAATAATAATATATATGCTTTAAAATCTGATGAAATAGTTACAGCATTTTTAGGAATAAAGAATGAAAACTTAAAAGTATTATTTCAAAAATTAGGTATTACTGATACTAGTATTATTCCAGACTTTATAATATTTGAAAAAAATAAAGAAATATTCAAATTAACACAAGAAGAAAAAAAACATATTAATGAAACATATATAAACGTTATACAAAATACTATAGCAAAAGAAAACTATAGTAGGCAAACAAGTGCAGTAATAGAAAAAGATGGAGTAACATATAATACAACTTCATATAGATTAGACTTAAATAAAGAACAAATATCGAATATAGTACTAAATACTTTAAACACATTAAAAACTGATAATATATCATTAAGCTTAATTAAAGAAAAAGTACAATTACTAAATATAAATAAAGAGAATATAAAAACAGAAGAAATAATAAATATCCTAGATGAAATTATTGAAGAAATACAAAATACAGAATTTAAAGATATATCATTTGTAGTATATAACTATAAGGGAGAAACAATACAAACAGAAATAATAATAAAAAATGAAGGAAAAATAGTAATAAATGCAAAAAAAGATAATGTAAAATTAATGATAGAAAATTATAACCAAGAGGAAAATAATATAGAATTAGAACTAACAAACAAAATAACATCAACACAAACCAATATTAAACTAAAAATAGATATAAATAATGAAACACAAATAAAAATAGACTTAATAAATACAGGCTCAGCAAGTCAAAAAAGTCTAAATACAACCTGTGAAATATCAATAGCAAATGGTGATACACAAGGAAATATTACCTATAACCAAACACTAGAATTTATAGATGAATTAGAAAATATAATAGAACTAAATGAGACAAACAGTGCTATATTAAATAATTATTCAAAAGAAGACTTAAACATATTATTACCAGCTATACAAGAAAGAATGGTACAAGTTATAAGTGAAAAAATACAAACAATAGTTGAACATATTATAATGAATGATATGTTAAATAATGAACAAGCAAATGAAATACATGATCAAAATAATACATAGAGGGCAGATAGCACAGTAAAATTAATAAGAAATTTATTACAAAATCAAAATAATATATATATATATATATATATATATATATATATATA
>CAOJCG010000039.1 GCA_948356915.1 uncultured Clostridiaceae bacterium | reverse complement strand
CGATTATAATATCAATTCTCTTTTCTGCTGTTTCTTGAATCTCTTTTAAATGTTTATTAAGTGTTCCATTCACAAACATAATTGTATATTCTGCTTTCTTGTTTTCTTTTAAGAAATTTAATCTCATTCTTCCATATTTATTTAGCACAATTTTTTCTTTTTCTAATACTAAATTTGGCATATAATAATCGCCTTGTTTTGTGTATTCAATTCCATATTTATTTTCCATTTTCAATTCCTCCATTTATAAAATTTTTTAACTAACTTTTTCTCGTTCTTTTATTCTTATTTCTCCTAAAATCCTATTTTCTTCTTTTTGTGGAAATTGTTTATCATCACTTATTAGTTCCACTAATTTAAAAAGTTGTTCTCCATTTCTATTTACTTCTTCTATTGTAAGATATTTTTTCTGGTAACCTTTTTTAGGCTTGTCTAACTGATTTAATTCATAATAAGAAACTTCGTAGTATTCATTTAATCTGTCCATATATTCTTTTAATTCTTTTTTGTCCATTAACACAGTAGTATTTACTATTCTTTCTTTTTTACCTTGCTCAAATGGTAATGCTATATCAAACATTCCTAAATCCATCAATTTAGAAATTTGTTCTATATAACTACTTCTAAATTTTATATTGATTAGGTTATAATAGCCTTTTTTATCTTTTTCAATTACAATATTCTCTATAAATTTAGAAATAAATTCTTGCTTTTCTTCTTTTGTTTTGTTTTTCCATTCTGCCATAAGCATATCTTGAAACTTATTAGAACGAATTAACTTTTCCTTTTCTACATCTCTATCTGCCATTATAGATTGTGGACTAAATGATTGCTTATTTATATCAATAGCTTGTATTCTTTTTTCTTCTAGCATATTTAATTTTTCTTCAATTACTCTGTAATCTTCTGAAAAATCTTCTACCTCTACAATTCCTTTTAGATATGCTTCCTTAATTCTATTCTTTTGGCTTTGTAAATTAGCTATCTCTTTATCTAGTTTAGCTGTATTTCGTTCTTTCTTATCTGCTAAAACAGGAAAGAAATATTTTTTTACTGTCATATCATATTCAATTAAGTTCATTATTAAAAACATAACTGAATCTTCAACTAAATCCTCTCTTAAATAAGTTTTACAATCTGAACAATGATAGTACATATATTTTTTCTTTTGACCACCAGAGCCTTTACATTGCATTATTTTTCCGCATTTAGGACATAGTAGTTTTTGCATAAATATATAAACTCTATCTCTACAAAACGCTCTTTGATTTTTTTCTTTCTGTAGCTGTACATCTTCGTACATTGCTCTTGATATAATGGGCTCTACAACATTCATATAAACAACTGTCTCTTTTTCTTGCTTATTTCTATATTGTTCAAAATCTCCTACATAAATTTTGTTATTAATTATTTTAGATACTGTTGCATCTTTCCATTGCTTGTTTGTTAGCGTAGGTATTTTCTCTGCATTTAAAATATTTGCTATTGTTTGATAACTTTTACCTGCTAAATACATATTAAATATTCTTATAACTAAATCTTTTGTAGTTTCATCTATTACCATTTTCTTATTTTCTCTTTTGTAACCTAATGGGCAAGTTCCGTGGTACATGTCCAGATTTTATTGCTCCTGTCATTCCAAATTTTGTTCTCTCTGATACTATCTCAATTTCTAGTTGTGAAAGAACTGTTAACATTCTTACAAAAAATCTTCCGATTAGCACTGCTCGTATTGACATCATCCCTATCACAAATTAGATAGCAATTATGCTTTTCTAACTCTGATATTAGAACTTCTAAATCTCTAACAGACCTTGTAACTCTATCTAATTTATAAGCTACAATATAATTGATTTTACCTGCTTTCATATCTTCTAACATCTGCTGAAATGCTGGTCTATTTGCCATATCTTTTGCTGATATTCCTGCATCTTTGTAAACTTTATATATTTTATAATCTTTATATTTACAAAGTGCTTTTAATTTCTCCTCCTGTTCTCCTAAACTAAATCCCTCGCGTACTTGATCTTCTGTGCTTACACGAATATAAATTCCTGCTACTTTCCTTTCTTCATTCATTTTTACATATCCTCCTTCCAAATTTTATGAATAGAAAGGCAACAAAAAAGTGCCACATAGCATAGTTTTAGCTATTAGCACTTTTAGAGTTTTTATATTTATTATTACTATCTCTTTAAATTCCTTTTAATAACACAAATAAACCAATATAGTATAATTTTTTAAAAACTCTAAAATGCTTTGCCGTTCTATGTTATGTATTTCCGCTGATATGTTCTTGTAATTTGGATAACGGATATTTTGTACTTAAATCATTTACATAGAAATAATCGTGTTCATTAAAGAATAGGTACAAGCTATCTTTAATAATTACTCTATGGGGCTCTACATACGCTAAATTGGTATGCTCAATAATTCTTAGACAACCATTTATTATTTGTGGCTGTTCCTTTCCTTTAAATTTTAAACGGCACGCCCATTCGATTTTAGAGAGTAATTCTTTACTCATATTGATTTCTTGTTTAATTATATGTAACATAATACCACAAAAACCTCCTTTTTTCAATATTTTTGGTCAAAAAAAGACCGTTTCTTTTGAAACGGTTTAAGTTTTTGTGTCCATCAAACTTTTTGATAGTCTTGAAATTAAGTTGTATCAAGCTTTTCAAAAGTTCGACGAAACTTCTTTATGGCTCCCCTTGTTGGACTCGAACCAACGACCTATCGGTTAACAGCCGAGCGCTCTACCAACTGAGCTAAAAGGGAATATATAAACCTGGCGACAACCTATTTTCTCAGCAGGGTAACCCACAAATATCGTCGGCAC
>CAOJCG010000038.1 GCA_948356915.1 uncultured Clostridiaceae bacterium | reverse complement strand
TACCGAGCTGGATTTTTTGTTTTTTGGATTCCTATTTTAGGACACCCTCTTTTACTTTATTCTAAAAAAACACTGTATAGGTACAACTATCAATCGCCAACAGGGCGAATCCATTTTTGTTCTATTATAGGAAAAAACAATTTTTTTTAGAATTCTTTCCATACAGTATGAACCTCTGCTATCGGAGAAAGATGTGGCAAATGAGACTTCTTGTTTTACTAAACCAACCAGTCAAATCAAAAAAGTACTTGCAAATAAGCCAATAACATTATATAATTATAAAAGATTATAAAAAAAGAGGTAAGAAATGAATAAAACAAAAAGAAAAATATTTGAAGCATCAATGAAACTTTTTGCCCAAAAAGGTTATGATGCAACCAGTATTGAAGAAATAACAGCAACAGTAGGTGTAGCAAAAGGTACACTGTATTATCACTTTTCAAGTAAAGAAGAAATATTCAAATTTCTAGTAGAAGAAGGAGTAAAGCTACTAAAAAATAGTATAGCAATAAAAACAGACAAACTAACAAATAGTATAGACAAAATAAGAGCAGTAGTATTAATAGAACTAAAAGTACTAGTAAAATACGAAAGCTTTATGACAATTATATTAAGTGAAATATGGGGAACAGGGACTAGAAGCAAAATGTGTAGGGACTATGTTTTCGAATACATTCAAATGATACAAGAAATAGTAGAAGAAGGAATAAAAAAAGAAGAAATAATACAAGCAAACCCAAATGTAATAGCATCTGGAATATTTGGTTTCGTATGTTCAAGCTTAATATATAAATTAAGAAGAGAAAAAAATATAGAAGTACCAGAATTATTTAACGAAATAGACAAATCATTCATAAAAAAATTAAAAAAATAGAAGAACAAAAATTATTATATAATTGTAGGGACACCGTTTGTGGGAATACTTCTTTGACAATGACACCACTGTGTCCTTTATTAAAAGTAGAAAACATATAAAAAAAGGAGAAAATAAAAGAATGAGAATATTAAAAGATTTTAAAGTACCAAATTTCAAATTTCCAAAAATAAAAATGAAAAATATAGAAAACATAGAAGAAGTAAATGTAGACTATGAAAAGATAAAAAAAGAACAAGAAGGAAGTCAAAAAAATAAAAACAAGATTTACGAAAAAACAAATTATGAAACAATAAAAGAAGTATTCTATAGAAGCAGGGAAAAATATGCAAATGAAATATGTATATTAGAAAAATTTAATCCAAAAGAAGAATTCAAAAAAATAACATATAAAGAATTCACAGATGATGTAATAGCATTAGGAACAGCATTAACCAATAAATATAGTTTAAAAAATGAAAGAATAGTAATAATAGGAGAAAACACATATTATTGGTATGTATCATATATGGCAATGCTTTGTGGAACAGGTATAGCAGTACCAGTAGATAAAGAGCTTCCAGCAAACGAAATAGAAAATGTTATAAACAGATCAAGAGCAACAGCAGTAATATACTCAGCTAAGAAAAAAGATGTTATAAAAAAAGTACAAGATAAACTACCAACAGTAAAATACTTTATTCAAATGAATTCTAATAATGAATTAGAAGGAAGAGAAATAGGAATAGAAACAATAATAAAACAAGGAAACGATATGGTAAATAATGGGGATAATTCTTTTGAAAAAATAGAAATAGACCCAGACGAATTCAAAGTACTAATATTCACATCAGGAACAACATCAAACTCAAAAGGAGTAATGATATGTAATAGAAACCTAGCAGAAAATATAAATGCAGTTAGTACATATGTAAAACTATACACATCAGACAGGTTATTTTCAGTACTTCCACTTCACCACACATATGAATCATCAATAGGTTTCCTACTACCATTTGCAAATGGTTCATCAGTAGCAGTATGTCAAGGCTTAAAACACATAGTACCAGACTTACAAGAAACAAAACCAACAGCAATGATAGCAGTACCACTATTAATAGAAAACCTATACAAAAAAATAAATAAAACAATAGAAAAAAGTGGTAAATCAGCATTAGTAAATTCAATGATGCATGTAACAAATGCACTAAAAAGTGTAGGAGTAGACATTAAAAGAAAAGTATTTAGTGAAATATATGAAAACTTAGGCGGAAATATAAGAATAATAGTATCAGCAGCAGCTCCAATAGACGCAAAAGTAGGAAGATGGGTTCAAGACTTAGGAATAAGTTTCTTGCAAGGTTATGGCTTAACAGAAACAGCCCCAATAGCAGCATTAACACCAGAATATGACCCAAGAGTTGGCTCAGCAGGAAAAGCAGTAAACTGTGCAGAACTAAAAATATATAATCCAAATGAAAAAGGTGAAGGAGAGGTATTAATAAAAAGTAAAACATTAATGCTAGGCTATTATGAAAATGAAGAAGCAACAAATGAAGTAATAGAATTAGACGAAGAAGGAAATAGATGGTTCCATGCAGGAGATGTAGGTTACCTAGATGAAGATGGTTTCCTATATATAACAGGAAGAACAAAAAATGTTATAGTAACACAAAATGGAAAAAATATATATCCAGAAGAAATAGAACTAATGTTAGGAGAAGTTCCAGAAATAAAAGAATGTATGGTATATGGAAAAGAAGTAGAAGGCGAAAAAGAACTAATAATAACAGTAAAAGTAATACCAAACCTAGAAGAAATAGAAGCAAAACACGGAAAAAATTTAACCGACGAACAAATACATAACATCATATGGGAACAAATAAAACAAGTCAATAGAAAATTAACATCATATAAGGCAATAAAAAAACTAGAAATAAAAAAAGATGAATTTGTAAAAACAACAACAATGAAAATAAAAAGGTTTGAAGAAATAAAAAAAGATAATTAAAGAAATATTTTTTAAAAACAGTAGCATATAATTAATAAAAAACATTGTTATAATTTAAAAAATAAAAATACATTTTTAGGGGTGACTAGTAGTCGTCTGATCTTCGAAGGAAATTACCTAAATATTTAAATTATTTAGTAATTTCTAAGCAAGTGTGGACAACTTACTGGGCGCCCCCTATAAAATATATTGTAGTATGTATCTTAAGATTTCATTAATACTAATAATTAAACTAAAAAATTTAAGTTTCGATTTTTTGTAAAAATAATTTTTATAATTTAATTAAATTGGTA
>CAOJCG010000037.1 GCA_948356915.1 uncultured Clostridiaceae bacterium | reverse complement strand
ATAATTTATTATACACTCTCTCATAAAATGTGTCCATATATCTATTCTAACACCAGTCACTATTATTTATTATATTTTTTGTATATTCAAAAAAACATTCTGCTGAATTATCTATTATAATATAATCATAATTTTCTTTTAATTCTTCTAATATATTTTTTACTTTTGAACTACTTATTTTGTATTTACTATCAAATAATAAATTCATAGCTGATATTAAATCTATATTTTTATTTATTTTAATAATTAATTCTTTTATATTTATTTTATTGTTTATTAAACTACTATTTTTAATTTTATTTTTTATTTTTTCTGGATATTTATTTACACCAAGAAGGGTGTGTAGACTATTATTTAAAATATCAAAATCCACAATTAAAACTTTATAATTATTTTCTTTTAATAAATTAGCAATATTAATAGTTGCTATACTTTTTCCAACTCCACCTGTTCCTAATATACTAATTACTTTTTTATTTAAATTAATTTTTTTATTTATTTTATTTTTTCTTTTTATTTTTAATTTAATTTTTTCTAATATTTTATTTTTAATTTTTTTATCATTTTCTATCTCTTTTTTATTAATTAAATTTTCTCCATTATTAATATTAATATTATTTTTAATTAATATATTTTTTAAATTTTCTAATTCTTGTATTATTTTTTCATTTTCATTATAATTATTTTTTATTAAATTAATAATGTCATTAATTTCTATTTTATTATTATAAAATATTTTAAAAATACCTTTTGCATATAAATAATTTTCTAATTCTTCTTTTTCTTTTTCTAATATTAAAATTATTTTTATAGTATTATTTTTTTCTTTTATTTTTTCTATTAATTTTTTTATTTCATATTCACCTGGTAAAAATTCACTTAAAATTAAATAATCAATTTCTTTTTTATTTTCTAATATTTCGAATATGCCTTCTTGATATTGTATGTCATTTGCTAGTATATTAAATTCATTTATTTCTTTTAATTTATCATTAACGATCGAATTACATAACGCAGTTATTATATTTTTCATAACAATCCCTCTTTTCTTTTTATACTTTATGTATATTATTTTTTAGTATTTCAATAATTCTCTCTTTTACTTTTATCCGCTACTATTCAATTACTTTTCTTTCTTCTTCTGAGCTCTCTATTTTAGTAAGAATGTGGTCATCTCCAACAAACATTAAACATTCTCCTCTTTTTAGTGACTTAATTTCTATCTTTTCTTTTTCTGATAAATTTGTAAATTCTGAAAGTAATTTTATATTTTCTTCTTCTAATGAAAAAAATGTTTTTATTTCTGAATTATTTAAAATACTTTTTCCATAAGCACCATTTTCTAAACTAAATAAATCTGAAATATCTTGTGTAATTGCTACACCACTTCCACCATATTTTCTTATTGTTTTAAATATTTTATAAATAAAACTTGCTACTTCTTTATTTGATGTTACTCCAATTAATCTCCAAATTTCATCTAAATAAATTGCTTTTTTTACAGTTCTATCTTTTTTTATTTTATCCCAAAATAATGTGGTAAATAAAAACATTCCATATTTTAAATTTTCTTCTCCTAATTCATATACATCTGCTACTATTAATTTATTATTTAATTCTACATTTGTATATTGATTAAAAAATTTTAGAGAACCTTTTACAAATGGATTTAATTTTGTTTTAAATATTTTTGTTTTTTCATCTTTATCTAATAAATTATAAAAATCTTCTAATATTGGCATATCATATGTGTCTTTAAAAACTGGTTTTATTGTTACTTTATTTTTTTCTGTTTTATATAAACTTTTATCATCAAAAGTTATTCCTTTTTGTTTATATACTTCTATTATTTTTTCTTCTAATATTGCTTTTTCTTCTTCATTTATACTTCCAAATATTAAATTAAAAAATCCTATTAAATTTGGTATTTTTGTTGCTAAATAACCACCTTCTCCTTCTTCTAAACTTTCTTTTCTTATGTCAAAAATATTGACGTAAGATGTGGAGCTAGGGCCTATTTTTAACAATGTTCCATTTAAGTTTTCGCATAATTTTGTATATTCTCTATCTGGGTCTATTATATATTGTTCTATTCCTAATAACCTAAACCTTAATGCTAGTAATTTAACATAGAAAGATTTTCCTGCACCACTTGTTCCAAATATACACATATTTGCATTTTTATATTTATTTGAATTATATCTATCTATAAATATTAAAGAATTATTATAAATATTTGTACCTATGAAAATTCCTTCTTCATCAAAAATAGATGAAGATATAAATGGATATGTACATACTAAACCAGATGTTAATACATTTCTTTTTGTAACTTGTTTTATATCATTACTATTTTGCATAAATGGTAAACATGCTTTAAAAGTTTGCTCTTCTCTAAAATAACCTCTTCTTAATTGCATTCCTTTACTTTGAATTATTCCTTCTATTTTATTTAATATATATTCTAATTCTTTTTTATCTTCTGAATATACAGTTATATAAATATATAAAAAATATAAATCTTCATTATTTAATTGAATTTCTTTTCTAATATATTTAGCATCTTTATATGTAAATGCTGCTATTTCTATATCTTCTCTATTTTCATTTATATTTTTTAAATCTACACCTACATTTCCTATATGATATGTTAAATCTTTTACTACTTTATAAGGGTCTTGTTTTTCATAAAATATAGAAATATTCATATTAATATTTGAATCAATTATTGACTTTAATAATAAATCTGTTTGTTCATGATAATAATTTGTTATTAATAATGTAGAAAAATACATATTATCTATTTCTATATATTTTGGATTTGTTATATTTATATAACTTGGACTAATAAAATCTTTTTCACAAAAAATACCTTCTAAATTATTTTCTTGTTTTTTTATTTCTTTTGTATCTATTATTTCTTTTATTTTTATTAATTTATTTTTAATTAATTCTTCTAAAATTTTAAATTCCTCCTTTTTATGGAAGTTAGAAGTTGGAGGTTGGAAATTAGATTTTAGTTATTTTAATATTTACACTAAAATATAATTTCTTATTTCTATCTTCTACTTCTTATTTTAAATCTTTTATTATTTAATTTTCATTTTTTATTTTTATTTTTTAATCTTTATTTTTTAATTTTTATTTTTAATTTTTATTTTCTAATTTTTATTTTTATTTTCTAATTTTTATTTTCTAATTTTTATTTTTATTTTCTAATTTTTATTTTTATTTTCTAA
>CAOJCG010000036.1 GCA_948356915.1 uncultured Clostridiaceae bacterium | reverse complement strand
GAAACTTAAGTAAAGACACTATAATCAATATCATAAATAATACATAAGAAAGAAGATGATAATATGCTAGTAAGTCAAAATAAATTTGATAAAAGCGAAAGCAAATATGAATGTGATAGATGCAAAAAAGAGTTATCTATAACTACAAGAATATCAATATATAGTAAGTTATCGTATGAAAATCCTAAAAAGAGATGGGATTTATGTAATAAATGTTATGCAGCATTAGTTAGAGGAATAGAAAAAGTAAATAAGTAGGAGGTACAAAAGATTGATAAATCAAGAGTTTTTAAAGCAAGTTGAATCTATTAATAATGAATTAGTTGGACTGAAAAAAAGACTTAAAAATTTAGAAAATAAAGAGTGTACAAGTGTTAAGGATAGTGTAAGAGGAAGTAGCACATCATATCCATATATACAACATAGTTGTGTAATAGAAGGCATAGAAGTTCCTAAAAATAGACATTTAAAAGCAAAATATAGAAAAATGATAAGGAGTAAAACTTATAAACTAGAAAAGTTAAAAATACAACTTGAATATGAATTAAATTATATAAAAGATCCAGAAATAAGAGATATTATAAGATATAAATATAATGATTTTAAGAGCTGGGTACAAATAATGTTTTTAATGAAATATAATTCAGAGAGTGTCGCAAAAATGAAATTAAAAAGATTTTTAGAAAAAAATAAGTTATGTGACAAATGTGACGATTTAAACTGATAAAATGTTATCAAGTTAAGAAGTAGTTATTCAAAAAATGGATAAGCCCAGAACTACAAATATTCCATAAGTTAGCTGTAATTTGCTTATAGCTGGCTTTTTGTTTTTATGTATTAATATGCTAGGTATTTAATACAAATATGCCATTTATATGGACCTCCTTTCGAAATATAACTAGAACTTCCTAGCAGTTCGATTTATAAATAGTATGTAGTGATATATAAAGAGCTACTTAATAAAACTGACTACTTTATTAAGCAAATATGCAAAATCTAGTCAATCTTGTGAAGAATGATTGCTTTTTACTGGTTTTACTCATTCTAAAATAAGGAAAGAAAACTGGTCGGAGAACATATATCATTACATAGTGTTTATAAATCAGATAAAAGAGGTGTTATATGACACAAGAAATTTATAAAAATAAGATATGCAAATATTGTAAGAATAAATGCAATGAAGATATTGTATTTGAAAAAATGGATAAGGTAACCATTATTAAGTGTTCTAATTATGAACCTATCGAAATAGTACGAAAGAGAAAATCTATACAATATTGGCAAAATTGGTAAGTGGGTGATACAGTGAGTAAATTTTATGATGAAGATTTAAATGAAGATGAGTTAAAACAAGAATATTTAAAATTAAATTCTCATTGCAAATTTAAAACTGCTGAAGAACTTAAAGAAAAGGTAGAAGAATACTTTATAGCTTGTTATCAAAACCAAAGACCATATACAATATCAGGGTTAGCCTTATGGTTAGGACTATCGACACAAACTTTAAGAAATTATGAAAAGAATTTTGGAGATACAGAGTATTCAGATATAATTGAAATTGCTAAACAAAGAGTTGAAGAATATGCGGAAAAATCATTATATGAGAGTGGAAAGACGGCAGGAGCTAAGTTTGTATTAGAAAATAATTTTAGATGGTCTAATAAGCAAGATGTTAATTTATCAGGAGAAGTTAATCAAATTGTGAAGTTGGAAGATGTATTATGAAAGTAACAGCGGATTTTTTAATAGATAGAAGAAAAAGACAATGGGAAGTTCATAAAGACATAAAGAAAGATGAAAAATTTGTTTTAGCAGTTGCATTTGAAATAACTCAAAATAAAATACTTAGACAAGAAATTACAGATAAACCAGAAAAATTAATTGAACTTTGTTTTACCGTTGTTGATAAAGATAAAAAAGTAGTTCCTTTTTTTCTAAATGAAGTACAACATGAGTTTATAGATACTTTAAATAAGGCTATTGAAGATTATGAAAAAGGACTTATAACAAGTATATCTTTATTAGTTCTAAAAGGAAGACAACAAGGTTTTACAACTTTTATTACTGCATATCAATTAGCATTGACAATAACAAGAGCTAACTGTGAAGGGGTAACATTAGCAGATAAAAGTTCCAATACAGAAGCAATATTTCAAAACAAAGCTAAATTTACTTATAATAGATTACCAGAGATATTAAAACCTACAGAAAAATATAATTCTAAAAGACAATTATTATTTGAAAAATTAAATAGTAGTTGGAGTATAGATACTGCAACAAAAGAAGTTGGTCGTTCGAGAACTATCAACTTTTTTCATGGTTCAGAATGTGCATTCTGGAAAGATGGAATATCAAGTATTCAAGCATCTTTAGGAGAAACTTTTACTAAGAATGCTATAAAAATATATGAAAGTACAGCTAATGGTTTTAATGATTATAGAGAAATGTGGAAGTCAGGCGAACATATTAATTGTTTTTACGAGTGGTGGAAAACAAAAGAATATAGACTTAATTTTGAAACAAAGAATATGAGAACTAAGTTCCTAAATGATATTGATAGAAATAAAGGGGAATGGATATATGACAGGTTAAGATGGTTAAGGGATAGTCAAAATCTTGATGAGAATCAATTATATTGGTATTTTAAAAAGTATAAAGGGTATATAGATAAAGAACTTATAAAACAAGAATATCCATGTACAGCAGATGAAGCTTTTATTTCTTCTGGTAGATGCTTTTTCGATGTTGAAAATATTATTAAAAGAATTAATGAACTAGAGAAAATTAGAAATAATGGAGTAATAGATATTGGTTACTTTGACTTTGATATAATTACAAAAAATGATAAAAAAGTAATTACTAACATCAAGTGGATAACTGACCCAACTGGTCCTATAAAAATATTTGAGATGCCTAAAGAAAAGTATCCTTATGTTTTAGGTGGAGATACTTCAGGAGACGGTAGCGATAACTTTACTGGAACGGTTATTGATAATACTACAGAAAAAATAGTTGCAGTACTTAAACATGAGAAAGATGAAACCTTTTATACAAGGCAAATTTATTGCTTAGGTAAATATTTTAACTGGGCTTTAGTTGGACTTGAAAATAACTTTAGTACATATCCTACTAAAATGCTTTCAGAGGAATATGAATATCCTAATCTTTATGTAAGAGAAAAAGTGGATAATTTTACAAATAGAAAAGAAAAATGCTATGGATTCGAAACAACTAAAAAAAGTAGGCCACTTATATTAGCAGAACTTCAAAGGATTTTTAGTGAGGAAATATACAAAATTACTGATATTGAAATATTAAAAGAGGCATTAACTTTTATAAAAAATGAAAAGGGAAAGCCAGAAGCTCAAGAAGGTTGCCATGATGATTTGATTATGGGAACTGCTATTACATATAGTATAAAATCTCAACAAAGTTCACATATAGAAATAAGAGAAAATGAATTAGAAACTAATATTATGAAAGACTTTGGTTTCTTAACAGAGGAAAATGAAGATGATTATGGAAGTGATATAGTTGCTTTTTAGGAGGTAAAAATGAAAATATATAAATGTGATATATGTAAAAAAGAAATAGAAGAAAGAGGCAGAATAGAAAGAAGCACTTGGGATAAGTTTTTAGATTTGTGTGAAGAATGTAATAATATATATAATAAAGCATGGTGTTAGAATAGATATATGGACACATTTTATGAGAGAGTGTATAATAAATTA
>CAOJCG010000035.1 GCA_948356915.1 uncultured Clostridiaceae bacterium | reverse complement strand
CTTACCGAGCTGGATTTTTTGTTTTTTGGATTCCTATTTTAGGACACCCTCTTTGTTCAATACTATAAATAAAGACAGAAACTTGTAAATAAACGTCGACAAAAAATTGTTGACTTTTTTTAATGTTAATATATAATAGTAGTAGAAAAAAATTCCCAAAAGTGACAGACTTCCCATTGGGGACGTTTCCTAATGAGAAGTTCCCAAAAGTGACAGATTTCTCATTAGGAAACGTCCCCAATGGGAAGGGAAAGAAGGAGAGATAAAAATATGGCAGAGTACACAGAAGAAGAACAAGCTAGAGTAAAAGCGATGATTGATGACTTAGTAGAAAAAGCTAAAAAGGCATCAGAAGAATATATGAAGTTAGACCAAGAGCAAGTTAATAATATTGTTAAGGCAATGTCTATGGCAGGTTTAGAACACCATATGGAACTTGCTAAAATGGCAGTAGAGGAAACTGGTCGTGGTATTTATGAAGATAAAATTACTAAGAATATGTTTTCAACAGAATATATTTACCATAGCATTAAATATGCTAAAACAGTTGGAGTTGTTGAAGATAACGAAGAAGAAGGTTATGAAGAAATAGCAGAGCCTATTGGTATTATTGCAGGTGTTACACCTGTTACTAACCCAACTTCTACAACAATGTTTAAATCTATAATTTCAGCTAAAACTAGAAATGTTATTATTTTTGGTTTTCATCCATCTGCACAAAAATGTAGCACAAAGGCAGCAGAAATTTTGAGGGAAGCAGCAGTTAAAGCAGGTGCTCCAGAAAATTGTATCTTATGGATTGAAGAACCTTCAATATTAGCTACTTCAACACTTATGCATCACCCAGAAGTTGACCTAATACTAGCAACAGGTGGTACAGGTATGGTTAAGGCTGCATACTCATCAGGTAAGCCGGCTTTAGGTGTTGGACCTGGTAATGTGCCTTGTTATATAGATAAAACAGCTAAACTTAAAACCTCTGTTAATGATTTAGTTCTTTCAAAATCTTTTGACAATGGTATGATTTGTGCTTCAGAGCAATCTGTAATTGTTGATAATGATATTCATGAAGAATTTGAAAAATTAATGAGAGAAGCGGGATGTTACTTCTTAAGTGAAGATGAAACAGATAAATTAAGAAGTAGTATGTTCATACAAGAAAAAGGATGTGCATTAAATAGCGACATAGTTGGAAAAAGTCCATATGATATAGCAAAAGGTGCAGGTATAGAAGTACCAATAGATACAAAAGTATTAGTGTTACACGAAAATGGAGTAGGTATTGAATACCCATTTTCAAAAGAAAAATTAAGTCCTGTCCTTGCATATTACATTGTTGAAAATGAAGATGAAGGAATTGACTTAGCGGAAAAACTAATTGAATTTGGAGGCTTAGGTCATAGTGCAGTTATACACTCAGAAAATGAAGAAACAATAAGAAGATTTTCTGAAAGAGTAAAAGTAGGAAGAATTATTGTAAATTCTCCATCAACACATGGTGCAATTGGCGATATATATAATACAAATATGCCATCATTAACCTTAGGTTGTGGTTCATTTGGAGGAAACTCAACAACATCAAATGTATCAAGTGTTAACTTAATTAATATTAAAAAAGTTGCAAAAAGGAGAGTTAATATGCAATGGTTTAAAGTTCCAGATAAGATATATTTTGAAGCAGGTTCAATAGCATACTTAGAAAAAATGCCAGATATAACAAGAGCATTTATAGTAACAGATAAGTCAATGGTAGAATTTGGCTATGTAGATAAAATATTATACCATTTAAGAAAAAGAAATGAATATGTTCATTCAGAAATATTCTCAGATGTAGAACCAGACCCTTCTTTTGATACAATAAAAAGAGGAGTTGCCATGATGAATGAATTTAAACCTGATGTTATAATAGCATTAGGTGGAGGTAGTCCAATAGATGCTGCAAAAGGAATGTGGCTATTCTATGAACACCCAGATGCAGATGTAGAAGGTTTAAAACTAAAGTTTATGGATATTAGAAAACGTACTTATAAATTTCCAAGACTAGGAGAAAAAGCAAAAATGGTAGCAATACCAACAACTTCAGGAACAGGCTCAGAAGTTACATCATTTGCAGTAATTACAGATAAAAAAATAAACAAAAAATATCCATTAGCAGATTACGAACTAACACCAGATGTAGCAATAGTAGACCCAGACCTAGTAATGAGCCTTCCACAAAGAATAACAGCAGATACAGGAATGGATGTACTAACACATGCAATAGAAGCATATGTTTCAAATATGGCATCAGACTATACAGATGGTTTGGCAGAAAAAGCAGTAGAATTAGTATTTAAGAACCTAAGAACTGCATATAACAATGGAAGTGATAAACACGCTCGTGAAAAGATGCATAATGCAAGTACAATAGCAGGAATGGCATTTACAAATGCATTTTTAGGAGTAAATCACTCAATAGCACACAAAATAGGTGGCGAATTCCACTTACCACATGGAAGAATAAATGCAATACTTCTTCCATATGTAATAAGATATAACGCTAATAAACCAACAAAATTTGTATCCTTCCCTAAATATGAATACTTTATAGCAGACCAAAAATATGCTGACCTTTCAAGAAGAATGGGCTTCCCAGCATATACAAATGAAGAAGGAGTAAATTCATTAATAGAAGAAATTAAAAAATTAAATAGAGATTTAGGAATACCAGCTTCATTTAAAGAGCAAGGAGTAGACGAAAAAGAATGGCTAGAAAAAGTAGATATGCTAGCAGACAGAGCCTTTGAAGACCAATGCACAACAGCAAATCCACGCTTGCCATTAGTAGAAGAAATAAAACAAATTTTGATTGATAGTTACTATGGAAATATATAAAAAATAAAAATTACCCCAAAAGGACTAGGTTATTTTGGGGTAATTTTTATGTACGATATTCAGTTGTAAAATATTTTATGTAAAACATTGCTTTTGAATTAATAAAGTGGTATAATAAAGAAGTAGTAAAAAATGATAGCCTTATAAAGGAGGACATTCAAATGAATACTCGGAAAAGAAATCACAATGGTACAAAGTTTTTAGCACTGCTTCTTTGCTTTTACATGCTTCCGCTTTTTGCACAGATGGATGTAAAAGCGGCGGAGGTGGACAATGTTCCACAAAAGGGATATGCCAAGGTTAACACTTACTTAAACGTAAGGGAAGATGCATATGATGAAAGTGCTGTTCTTGAGAAGCTTGCACCTGGCGAAATTGTTACAATTGTTCAGTTTGGAGAGCACAGTTGGACAAAAGTACAAACTGATGAAGGAAATGTAGGATTTGTAAGTAGTGAATACTTAGGAATAGCATTTTCAGAAGGAGACAAGTACGAAATACTCTCAGCGGCAGTAATAACTAAAACAGATGGAAGCTCAGAAAATAGAAACTTCAATATGAGAAGAGCAGCCTACCGTGTTAATGGAATTATATTGCAGCCAGGCGATGAATTTGCATGGTATTCTACTGAGAACTCTACAGGGGTAGTAGGATGCGCAAGTAAGGCAAATGGTTACAAAGAAGCACCAGTTATTGTTAACAAGAAATCTACAACTGGTTACGGTGGAGGTGTTTGCCAAGTAAGTACAGCAGTATATAACTGCATTTACAAAATAGGAATAGAGCCAACAGAGCATCATCATCACTCTTTAACATCTTCATATGTAGAAGAGGGTATGGATGCAACAGTAAGCTACCCTAGCAAGAACTTTGTGTTTACAAACACTAAAGACTACACAATTATGCTTGAAGCCTATACTGAAGGTTCTCGCGTTATAGTAGTAGCATACAAAGTATTATAATAAATAGTAAAAACAAGAATCCGCAAATTTATGGATTCTTGTTTTGCTATATATTATAACAAAAAATTCGCCCAAATTTATCATAATATTTATTCAATTCAAAATAATAAAGAAATTTTTTTAGATAACTGCCATATAATGCAGAATTATAAAATAATTTTGTATACGATTTATTTCATAAAGTTGAATATATATGAATATATATATAATAAGAATAAATTTTAGGGGGATTTTTTATGGAATACACAAAAGATGTAATTTTTAATGTTCATTATGGACAAGCTATAAAACTAAGAGAAAGGAAATATATAAAAAAGTTAATTAAAATATATAATAGTAATAAATTTATTATTAATACTTTAAGTTTAACTACAATATTAATAACAATAGATGTATGGATGGTATCTAGTTTTATTAATTTACTAGTTACTTTATAACAATTATTGAAATATTATATAAAATCTGCTATAATTTTCTTACAAAATAAATAAAGGTAGGAAATATAAATGATAATAGCAAATAATTGGAAAGATTACGAAATTATAGATATGGCAGATGGAGAAAAACTAGAAAGATGGAAAGATATTATATTAGTAAGACCAGATCCACAAATACTATGGAAAGAAAAAAGTTTTCCTAAAAAGTGGAATGAAGCAAATGCAAGATATAATAGAAGTAATACAGGAGGAGGAAGTTGGCAATATAAAAAGAAAGTACCAAGTTCATGGCAAGTAAAATACAAAAACTTAACTTTTAATATAAAACCAATGGGTTTTAAGCATACAGGTTTATTTCCCGAACAAGCAGCAAATTGGGATTGGATGATAGAAAAAATAAAAAATGCAAAACGAGAAATAAAAGTACTAAATCTATTTGCATACACAGGAGGAGCGACAGTGGCTTGCGCATATGCAGGGGCAGAAGTGTGCCATGTAGATAGCTCAAAAGGAATGGTAACATGGGCAAAAGAAAATATCGCATCATCAGGTCTTCAAAATAAACCAGTAAGGTACATAGTAGATGACGTAGTAAAATTTGTAAACCGAGAAATAAGAAGAGAAAACAAATATGATGCCATAATAATGGACCCACCATCATATGGAAGAGGAGCAAATGGAGAAGTATGGAAATTTGAAGAAAGCATATGTGACCTAGTAGAACTATGTTCTAATGTATTATCAGAAAAACCACTATTTTTCCTAATAAATTCATATACAACAGGAATATCAAGTACAGTACTAGAAAACATACTAAATTTAAATATAACAAAGAAATATGGAGGAAAAGTAGAAAACGGAGAAATAGGGATTCCAATGACAAACTCAAAACTAATACTTCCATGTGGAATATTTGGAAGATGGGAATCAAAATAAGAGATAGAATTTATAACAGATTCTATCTCTTTTCAAGCTAATATAGAATAACTTACTTTTTAGAATATGGAGTAGCTTCATCAGGAACTCCTAATTGTAGAAATATAAAATAATATAATATTTAAGTTTCGATTTTTTGTAAAAATAATTTTTATAATTTAATTAAATTGGTA
>CAOJCG010000034.1 GCA_948356915.1 uncultured Clostridiaceae bacterium | reverse complement strand
ATAAATCTGTGGATAACTATTTCTATTTTTTCAAAAAATATAGAAACTTAAAATTCACTAACTAGTTTATAATCTTCCAAATATGTAATATCTTTTACCATTTTTATCCCCCTGCTTAACTTTAACATATCATTATTGAAAAAATTGTCGAACCTTGTAGAAAAATATATTTTTCGACATATTTCAATTTTTTATTGATTAGTCATTTGTAATGCTTCTACTATTTTATTTGTGAAATCTATTATTAAATTATTAAAACATTGTGTAATTTCATTTATTACTGTTGTATCAAAGTCATTTGCAAATGGAATAATTCCTAATTTTTTAAAAAACATTAAAATTACAAATAAAATTAATGCATAAATAACATAAGCAATTGTATATCCTATACTTCCTATAGTTGGTACATCTATATCAAATCTTTGATATACTATCTTTTTGCAAGTATAATATGCTAATGCCCACAATATTTCATTAATTATTGGTGAAATTATAAAATAACTTAAAAAGAAACTTTCTGTTACATCTATTTTATCTATTGTTATAGCACATATAAAATATGTTACTATATGACCTAATGCTCTAACTAATTTGTACATCTTATATTTTGTAATGCTCCTTTCCTATGATAACTGTATAAAATTAATACCGAAAGACTCTTATTGGCTCTCGGTATTATTTATCTTTTATATAAAAATACCTTTGACTTTCTTCATAGTCCTCTGCTAATTTATAACAATATATTTCATTAAAATTAAATTGTCTTAGGTATTTTTTTTCATTCATTAAATTTTTAAATGCTTCTTCTTGAGTTTTACCAATGGCTATTCCAATTAATTGAGAATTTTCGCAATCTGGCTCTATGCTCTCTGAATCCAGTTGGTATGTACAACCTTCATTTGTTAAGAATATATAACTGTTCATTTCAACCTCACTTTTTGCTTATTATATCAGTAAAATCTAAATATGTCTATTAATTATAACTGTTTTCCACATTTTAATACAAATATGTGAAAATTTCATTTAGTGATGTTTTTCATTTTTTCTATATTCATTTATATTTTTAATATTTCACAATTATATATAACAAAGCTTATATATAGTTATATACTAAAAAAATAAAAAAGCCCACTAAAATTTCCTGTAACTACTTATATTACTTAGTTATTTATCAGTGGACTTTATTATTTTATTAGTGAATTGTCGAATATATATGTTTGATATCCATTATATACTCCCTTTTTTACTACCCCTGTTGACTCAATTTCTTCATAAAACTTATTTCTACCTTTGTGTATATAACCAGAATCCTTGCAATAATTTACATAGTCTGCAAATACTTCGTTTCTTTTTCTAACTCTTCCGCTTCTTAATAGGCTTCTCATTCTATCTTTATCATATAGATATGACATTACTGTATTACTATCTAATTTATAAGTTTCTATAATACTAGCACTTTCTTTTTCATTTGAAAATTTATTAGTATTTCTAACTTTTACATATTCATTTAATGATATTGCTGCTAAATAATCTATCGCTTCTTGCGTTACCAATTCATTAAATTTAAAGTTTCTCTTTTCTTCTTCAGCGAATACTGATTCAAATGGAATTATAAAAAGTCTTCTGAAGTATCCATTACTAGTATCTGCAACTTTTGGCAATTCGTTTGCTGTAAAGATGTGCTTGGCATAAGGTTTTATCGTATATCTATCTTTGAATTTTTCTTCAACAGTTATAGTATCTCCTGTAACTATTTGTTTGAAAACACTACTATCCTTTAAAAATTCCTTTGTCATCTCCGATACTATATTAACTAACTTTCCTTTTATTTCTGAAACACTAAATCTATTACTTATTAAATCTTGCAATGTGACATGACTTACATTTTCTTTTCCAATTAGTGTTTCTACAATGTTTAATAATGTAGATTTACCGTTTCCTGCCGTTCTGCCATATAAAACAAATGCTTTCTGTTGCTCTACACTATTTGTCATAGAATATCCTATCATTTCTAATATTGCTTTTTTTCTTTCAGCATTATTACATGTAATTCTATCTAAAAAGTTATCTATTGCAACTACTCTTTTTACCTCTTTACTTGCGTTAGCTCTTATTTGATTTATTGTAAAATATTTTGATGAATGCTCTATTATTTGGTTTGTTTTCAAGTCAAATAAGCAATTTTTAAAATTGATTATATTATTGCATTTTATATCTACTTCTGGAGCTATTGTTAATAAATATGATATAACTTCCTTCTGCATTCTAATAGTTGCTTTAGGGTACATTTCAATTATTTTTCTATGAATGCTTTTCTCGTTTTTTCTATATACTCCATTATCATATATGTATAATGTGTTTTCATATACTCTAATTTCGTTTTCTTCTAATAATCTTTTAGCAATAACATTATGTGATAGTTTCTCTTCTTCATTGACTTCCTGGTATTCTACTTGCTCAATTTCTACATCTCTTCTTTTTGTTTTATAAAAAATATTTGATTTGTAAATTATTTCTTGTCCTCCAAAAAACATATCTGCTAAGTTCTGTTTTGATGTATCTGGATGAAAATCTTTAAAAATTCGTAATAACATCTGTGGTATTTGAGAAGCTACTAAATAATCAGTTATCACTTCTTCCATTGCATATACTAATCTAAATTTGCTTTGTTCTTTTGTATTACTAAAAGTAGTATATATAAATGTTGGTTCAAAATTTATACTTTTACAATATTCTAATATTTTTTCTGGAATTGTATGTTTTGGATCATCTCTATATAATTTTTTTCCTTCATATATGTTATCAAAATCTATTAAAAATAATTGCTGTTTCTTCCAATTTTCTTTTGCTTCACCTTTTATTCCACTAGGTATTATTGTCATTCCATTTACAATATTATCTTCAATTTCTTGTAATGTATATTCTTGCATTCTTAATTTTGGAATTCTACCTTTTATATATGCAATTTGTTCTTTTTGTGGTTTTGAAGCATATTTTTGAGAATCAAACATACATATTACATTATTATTTTTATCAGTTTTTTCAAAACACAATTCACTTGTCTTCTTTTTGCTCTTTTTCTCTCTTACATTTTTTGCTTTTTCTGGAATCTTAATTTGCAATCCAAATTCGTCTATTATCTCTTGAGCTGCTTGATATGGATATTGGTATCCTTTTAATTCTTTTACAAATTGAATCATATCTCCAAAATATTTATTGCTTCCAAAATCTACATACCCCTTTTCATTTACTGAGAATGAAGGATGTATATCCTCTCTAAATGGAGAACTAAACAATGCATAATTAGATGATATTCTTTTAGGTTGTCCCAAATAATAAATCGCTACTTCTTTATTTGTTAATTTGCTCTTTATTTCTTCATAAATGTTCACTTTGTTTCTCCCTTTTCTATATAATGTGTAAATTAGTTTCTTTTTTATTTATACTATTGTATTGTTGCTCCTTTATAAACTCATCTACTGCATTTTTTGTAATAAATATTCTTCTACCTATTCTTACATATTTTATTTTGCCTTGTCTAATCAATTTAGAAAGAGACCACTCTGTAAACATTGGCTTATATTTTTCTATTACATCTTTTTTGGTGTAGATTGTTTCATTTTGTTCCATTCTTCTCTTTCCTCCTTTAATTCATTTATAGCATTTAATACCCTTTCTTTATTTTCTTTGGTTAATTCTATTCTAAGCATTCTACTAAAATTTCCATCTGTCATTCCTAATTTATTTGCTACTTGCCAATACTTAAGATTGCTAGTTTCTATAGCTTTTCTAAGTTCTAGATTGTTCATTATATTACCTCCCATTGTTATTGTTGTTGACAATAATCAAATAGTATGTTAAACTATTTAAAATTGTTATTGTTATTGTTAACATCGTTTGTATAATATATTTTATTTTTGAATATTGCAATAATATACAAAGAAAAATGTTGATTTTTCAAGAAAACTTTTTCTTAATTTGAATTGTTAACAGGGGGAATTTTATGAACGGTAATTTTTACATATATTTTGATTTACAAAAGAAACAAGAAATAATTAGATATAGAAAATTAAAAAGCTATTATGTTGTTAATACAAATGATTCTGATATTTTAGATTACTATAATATTGATGAAGATAGTAATCCATACCACATTATTCGTAGATGCAATTTTAAGAAAACTAACTATGCCAAATTTATAAGCAAAAAAAAGTTAGTTGACTATGATGCTGATTTAGATATTTTAATTCAACCTATTGGAACTTTGCTTTTAGACTTTATTAATATTGATTTATCTAATCCTATATATTTTAAAAAATTTATATATAAATATGGATTAAATATTATTAGTAATTTAGATAAATCAAAGGATTTACCTGCTTATTTAGCTTATACTGCAAAAGAATTTAATACTCATTTTGAGAATTTTTATAAAACTACCAAAAATACTTTGGATAAAATTCAAAATGATTTCAAAAATTGCATAAACTTTTGCTATTTTAATACTGATAAAAGTCTAGTATTACTTACAAGTATGCAAAAATATTTCTTATCTTATCACACATGTAATGGAGATGCCTTATTCACCTATGTTCCTTCTCTTGAAAAATATTCTAAAGGTATTTCTATAGACTTTGAATCCTTCTTTACAACAGATGTTACTTTAGAAAACTATACAAATAAAGAGCTAGTAAAGAAGATATCTGATAAAAACTTTTCTTTTTCACCTTATTCTTATATATGTACTAAACTAGAAAATGCTTTATTTTTATCTTTCATAAATATTATAAGCATTGAAAAAATAGAAATTAAAGCTTGTTATAATTGTGGTAAATATTTTATTCCAATATCAAAGAGTAATGAAAAATTTTGTACTAATTATATTTCATTAAACTCTAAAAAAACATGTCGAGATGTTGGAGCTTTTAATTCTTACAATAATAAAGTAAAAGATGATGAGATTGAGGCCTTAATCAGAAAAACTAGTTCATATTTTTCAATGCAGGTAAAAAGAAATCCTGACATTGATATATACAAGAAAAAGCATGAAGCTTGGAAAAAGAATTATAAAGAGCAAAGGTTAAAATTTAAGAATAATGAAATTACTAAAGATGAATTTATAAACTGGATTAATTTGCAAAGGAGGTAATTTCATTTGGCTGGTAACATTATTGATATGGGTAATGGTAAATATAGACTTCGTGTTAGCAATTCATTTGATATAAATGGTAAAAGAAAATACTACAATAAAACTGTCAGTTGTTCTTCAATGAGAGAGGCTGAAAAAGAACTTGCAAAATTTGTAACCTCTATTGATGGTGGTTGTACTTATTCTGCTAGTAAAATAACTTTAAATGAATTTAGTAAGAAATGGCTAGAAACATATGTTAAACCTAATCTTTCTCCCACTACATATCAAAGTTATAATGAGAAATTGAACATGCATATTTTACCTTATCTAGGTGGTAAAAGACTTGATAAAATTAAGCCTTTAGATATCGATAATTTATATAATTTGCTATCCACAAAACTTACTAATAGAAAGGATGAGACTGGTAATTTTAAGACTCTATCTCCTACTAGTATACATAGGGTTCATGAAATATTATCAAGTATGTTTAATAATGCTACAAGATGGAACTTAGTTCCTTATAATCCTTGTACTAAAGTGATTAAACCTAAATATAGAAGAACTAAAATGACTTGTTATGATGAAGAAACATCTAAAAAACTTATAAATACTTTGTTAGAAAAAGCACCTATTAAATATAAATGTTTTATTATATTAGCTATCTTAGGTGGATTTAGACGAGGCGAAATTGTTGGATTGCATTGGAGTGATATTGATTTTAAAAATCATAAAATAACAGTTAATAGATCTGCTTATTATTTGAGTGGTAACGGAGTTAATGAAAAAATTCCTAAAACTGATTCTAGTGTTAGAACTGTAGTTGTTCCTAAGATTTGTTTCGAATTATTAAAGCAATGGAGAGCTGAACAAGGCAAGATTCGTTTAGCTCTTGGTGATAAGTGGCATGGTTCTGAAAATATTTTCACTACTGATGATGGTTCTATTATGAATCCTGCTACTGGCCCTAAATGGTTTTCTGAATTTTTAAGGAAAAATAATTTTCCACATATCAGATTTCATGATTTGAGACATACTTTTGCTACTTTACTTATCTCTATAAATATTGATGTTCAAACTGTTTCTCATAAATTAGGTCATGCTAGTGCCACCACTACTATGAATTTTTATATTCATAATCTAGAATCTACTGATAAAGCTAGTGCTGAGTTATTGGAAGATATGTTGGTTAAAGATGTAAAAATGGTATAGAAAAAGAGCCTATGGCTCTTTTAAATTTGTTACTTTATATTTTCTATTGCTTTTTTTATTGTTTTTATTACTAATTCTGCACAATGTTTCTTTTCTTTTGGTAATCCATTTAGCTTTTCGATTATTTCTTTTGCAGTTATATTTTTAGCTTTTTCTATATTCATATTCTTAATCATATCTGTTACTATACAACATGATGCTATAACTGGTGGACATCCTTTAACTTCAAATTTTGCATCAGTTATTATATTATTTTTATTTGTACTAATATATATTTTTATTATATCACTGCAAATTTCGTTTTCCGTTACACCTATTCCATCTGCATCTTTAATTATTCCCATGTTTATTGGATTTTTAAAATATTCTCTTACTTCTTTACTATACATTTTATTTACCTCTTGCTGCTATCTTATAACATTTTTTCATATATAGCAATATAGAGTAGCTTTTTTACTACTCTATATAAACATTTTTTGTAATAATCCTTTTTTTAATTTGTTCAATTCCTTATATTTATTTGCTTCTTTATTTATCTTATTATCTATATTATTTAATACATTTGATATTTTTCTTTGCTCTTTTATATCTGGTAATTCTATAGGTATGTTTATCATTGATTCATATGATAAACACATTCTTACACTACCTTCCAGTCTTTTGTTCATTTCATATATAAATTTATAAGATTCAAAAAAATATTCTATATATTCTGGAATTATTTTTTCATTGCATTTAAAACATATATACATCGGGCTAATTATTCCTTTTACATTCTGTTTCATTCTTGCAATAGATCCTACATTAATACGAGCTGGATTATATGCAAAATCATTTTTTTCAACAATTTTATAATTTTGAGTATCTTCACTTGCTACTATCCTATCTTTAAATTGTTCTGTCTGTAATATAAATCCTTCTTTGTTACTTACACTATATACATTCTCTACTTCATTTTTAGTATTTCTTATAGATTTTTGTATAATTAAATCTCTCATTTTTATCTTATTATCGTAATCGTTATTATATATCCTTTGAATTAGCCCTATTTTATATATCTTAAGGGCTTCTATTTTTTGCTTTTGTAGTTCTATTTTTTTGTC
>CAOJCG010000033.1 GCA_948356915.1 uncultured Clostridiaceae bacterium | reverse complement strand
TATTAACATAATTTAAATATTATTTCAAGTGTTTTTTTGTGGTAATTTATTCCATATGAGAGTAAAGTTTATAATGGCATATATAAATTTACAATATTTTTATTATATAATTTCGTCTCTTTTCTTAAATATTCCTATTATATTTCATAATACTTTTTTAGATATCTTAAAATATATATTATATTGTATATGTTAGTTTATAAGTATACATTACTATTTTATCTTTTTATACTAATAGTATTATAATATGTTATTAATTTCTTTGATTTAAATAGTATATTATAAACTATATAATAAAAGTGAAATATACTTTTAAACTTAAATTAAAAGCATATTTCATAATCACATTTTATATTATTCTATACACAAATTTCTTTTATTGTTTAATTATCTTTCTATTAATTTCACTTAAATCTTAACATTACTTACATTCTATCTGAATAATTCTACTATATAGAAAAGTTTGGTGCCACACCTCGTGATTGAGGTGCTTGACTACTCCATAGTGCACCTTTTAAACTCACGCAAAGAAAAGGATTGAGATTATTTGCATAAATTGAGCGAATCCACCAGTTAGTAGCTGAGCTATTAAAGTTTTTTATTACTTGCGTATTATTAGAAATTCCTGTTTCTGTTGTAAAATTCTTATATAACTTATATTGAATTCCATCTATACATTTAGTCGAATTATATGTCTTAATTCTTTCTCCCCATATTTCAGCAGCTGATAATAACCATAAGTTATCTTCTGAATATGAAAGAACACTACTACTATTTGTTGCTCCATATGCTTTTGTTACTTTTCTTACATATTTGTTTATTTCTGTTAATGAATCTATCGTTCCATTTGACCTTTCTTCACCTTCGCCTTCTCCATTTAACGTTGTTCTTAATATTCTGTTAGCCCATCCACCTGTATTGTTGCCATAACTTGATTTATCTCCCGGTTGACGCATGTTTGAAGTCATTATACATTCTGTAAATTCAAAACTTATTCCAGATTTATTTAAACTATTATATGCTTCTTCACTTATTTGATTATCACTATTAGTTTCTTCTAAGTAATTCTCCTTTAATGTTCCATCTTCATTTAATATATCTTGTCCCGCTAATATATCATGATTAAATCCTATTATTCGTACAATATATTCATTTTCTTCATAAGTTACTGTTTTCCAGTCTCCTATTCCTATTGTATACTTTTTTCCTTCATAGCTTAATGTAAATTCATTTGTATTGTTTGTTATATCATTATTAGGATCATTATCTTTTAATGTGTTTTCTATTATTCCTGATATTTCCGATAATTGTCCCCAACTAAATGGTAATTCATTTCTTCTCTTATCTCACTTTCAATATTTGGATCGCTTATTGTTGGTAGATTATCTAGGTTAGTCATTACATCTACCTTTAATTTTTCGTTTATTGTGAATTTATATTGTTGTTCATTTAATCTATATGTTCCCTTTAGTTCTTTTTCTCCTTCTGTATATCCTTTTAATGTTATATTACTATCTTTAATTTTTAAGCTTTCTGCTACTTGTTTTAAGGTTAAATTTCCTCCCTTTTCTATTTCATCTATTTGCATTTGTAATATTATATTTCCTATTGTTTCTTTTATTGTCGCTTCTTGCATACTTAACTTTGCTTCTTTTGCTTTTTTAAATATTCCATTTTGCCCTAATGCTACATTTATTGCTACTCCAGCTAGAATTATTAGTAACACTATTGTTATAACTAACGTTATCAACGTTATAGCCTTTTCCCTCTTTATTATATTTTTGTTCTTTTGTAATTTTCCCAACATTTACTATTTTCCTTTCCTTTTTTCTACTTGTAAGTATAATGCCTTAATAATATTTGATTATTTTGCCTTTCCTTATATTTACTGTTATATATTTTTTAGATATGCTATTTTTATTTATTCTTTATTTTATAGGTTATTTCTTTTAATATTTGAATATTTATTAGTATTGTAGTATTATTAATACTTTTAAAATTATCTTTCTTAGTCTCTTTTATATTTTTTCATTTGGTGTAATATCATCAGTCCTTTTGTGTTTTTTCTATAGATATTCTATATTCTTTATTAATTTATTAGTTTGATTTTATCAACCCCAAAATATGTAGTCAATATCATACATAGAAATGTAATATAACTGTAATAATTTGCTTTGTTTTATATTTTGAAATTTATTTTAGAATATAAAAATATTTTTTAAAAATTGTAAAAAATAGAAGGAAAAAATATTTTTTTGACGAATATAATAATTGTACATAAGAAAACAATAAATGTGTACAATAAAAAACAGTGGAAAGAGGTGCTCAAATGCAAATAACAGATGTACGTTTAAGAAAAGTTAATTCAGAGAACAGAATGAAAGCTGTTGCTTCTGTAACATTCGATAATGAATTCGCAGTACACGATATCAAAGTTATCGAAAGCCAAAATGGATTATTTATTGCTATGCCAAGCAGAAAAACTCCAAACGGAGAATTCAAGGATATAGCTCATCCAATCAATGCTGAAACAAGAGAAAAAATTCAAAAAGCTATATTAGAAGCTTATGATGCTCCTGAAACAGAGGAAGCTCCAGAATCAGCAGAATAATAAATGTAAAAAAATTCCAACTTAAGTTGGAATTTTTTTGTGCTTCTGTACTTCTTATATTTTTTACTAAGGATAATTTCTTAGTTTAAAAGCTTCTATTATCTGTTAGTATTGTATGGTTAAATAGCTTCGCCACACTGTTAGACTCATAGACCACTTACCTATATTTGCATTTTAAATAATTTTTCCCTATTTACTAAGAAGTGGGATAATTAGGTAAAACTTCCTTAGGTATTCGTAATCAATTAGTCTTTACAATCTTAACTTAAAATAAAGTATTTTTCTGGTATGTAATAAAGAGGTTTCTCCTCTCAGACGAGCTATGCTCGACCCTACAATTCTAACTTAAAATAGAGTACTTTTCTAGTATATAAAAAATGAAGTTTGAATTAACTTGTTAATTTAAACCTCATTTTCGTTAAAGACTTTTTTATTACTTTTAATCTACACATTTTATATTTTTAAAAAAATCAGCCACCACAAATGCTAATATGGCTGAAAGTATTACTCCTATAAAATGTTCTACTGATAATGCAATAACAATTACACTTATTATTACATATATTAAAACAGTAGCTTTAGGTGTTTTTATTAAGTAATCATCTAATTTCTTAAAAAAAACCTTTTTAATTACATATTCTGCTATGAACCATACTAAATAAAATACAGCAATAGCTAATGTAAGATAATATCCATCTATTGCAATTAATATCCCTATTCCCGTACATAGTAAGCTAGCTACTATTAACACTAATATTTTTAATAATTCATCTGGCCGCAAATCTCCTACTATTTTGTTTAATAATTTTTCTAATTTCTTCATACCTTTTACCTCCTAAATTATTAGTTGTAAAGTTCCAATATTAAGTTATGTTAATATTATATCATTTTTATATCTATATGTCAACTTCTTTTATATATTTTATATATTCAATATCACTATTTTTACTTCTTTCTACCATTTGATTATATATTTTATCCCTAAGCTCTTTTTGTGCTTCTTTTTTAGGTAGCTCATTATTTGGGTAGAATGGGCCATCTATGTAGGTTACTATTTTTATTTTTTCTTTATTTTTACCATATTTTTGATATGTGTTTGTCATACAAAATGATGGTACTTGTAGTTCTACTGGGTATTTGAAGGATACGTCTTTGAAGTTTCTTATTTTTGTGTAATATGGCCATATGTGTGCTTCGGGGTATATTGTTATTGAGTTTTTGTTTTTTATTCTTTTTTCTATGATTTTTAGGAAGCTTTTCATTGCTGTTTTATTGTTTGGTGTTGGAATTGCTCCTAGCATTTCTATTAGATGCCCCGCTCCTTTTATTGAAACATTTGCAGGGTTTACTATTAGAAAGTTTCTTTTTGGGTAGTTTCCTACACTTGTGATAAATGTGTCTGCAAATGCTTGGGTATGGTTTGCATATATGAAATATCCTTCATTTTTACATTGTTTTAATTTTTCTTTTCCTATATATTTTAATTTGAACTTTATTTTTTCATAGCCTACTTTTATTGGCATACTAAATACATTTTGTATAAGATATGAGCATACCTCCCAAAAAGGATTATGCTCATATTTATAGTTTTCATCTATTTTTCTTGGTGTTATTACTGCTTTTGAAAATTCTTCATTTAGTTCATCTTTATAGTATATTATTTCTCTATTTTCCATTTAATTTACACTCACTTTTTCTTTTTTTGTAGTATATTCAAGTGGAATTTTATAAAATTCTTCATATACTTCTTTCCAAACTTTAAAGTTTTCTTCTTTCATTGTTTCTGTATTTTCTCTATCTGATAGTTTTTCGTTTGAATAAATTGGTTCTCCAATATTTATTGTATACTCTTGTATTGGAAATCCATCTTCTCCCATAATGTTACTATCTTCCATTGTTATAAAAATAGGAATTACTGGTACATTATTTTTTGTAGCTAATTTGAATGCTCCATTTTTCAATGGCTTTGGTTTTCTATAGTTCCACCACATACTTTGTTCTGGAAAGATTAGTATAAAATCCCCTCTTTGCAATATTGTATCGACTGCTTTTTTGAATTCTATCATTGTTCTTTTGTTTGAGCTTAGTGGTAATGTATCACAGTTTCTAAATAAGAAACCATAAAAACCTGGAAAGTTTGTGTAATTTCCTTCTCTTATTACTTTATATAGTTTTTTTGTTTTTGCTTGCTCTGATATTCTAAATACTTGCTCTATTGAAAAAGAATCAAATGGATTAAAGTGATTACATGTTATTATTGCTCCTGTTTGTACTTTTTTAAAATTTTCTATTCCATTTATCTTTCTTATTATTAATTTATTTTCTTTTATTATATCGTTTAAAAATTTTTCCCCTACTTTATTTGCAACTATGTTCTTAAATTTACTGTAATATTTCTTTTTTAAATAATCTATATTTTCTGGTGGTAATGGTATAGTCGGAGGGTCATTTTCTGCATCTATATCAAATTTCCCTTCTTTTTCTAGGTTTTCTATCTTTTCTAATATTTCTAGTCTATCTCGAGCCTTTTCTATATCATTTTCTTTCATCTGTTATCTCCTATATTCTCTATCATCGCCTACACATGCATTTTCTTTTATTGCCATTTGTGCTAATGCTTTTTCTGCTTCTCTGTCTTTAAATTTTTGTTCCTCTGTATAAGCATCCTTTATTGCCACAATTTCATCATAAAATTCTGTCTTTTTAGCATATTCCCAAAAATATTCATTATATGTTACATCTTCAAAATGCCATGGTTTATATGCAAAGTTGTAGTGTATTAGTTTTATATCTTCTGGTTTTGTTTCGTCATTTACATATGGCATTACATCCCAATCGTGGCTTACTAATGTTACCCTTCCTTTACATAGCCTATTTAAGTAGTCTTGGTCTTGTGCTACTGAAAATTTTACTTTTTCTAATAGGTATAAGAACTTTTCTTGAAATTTGAATTTTCTTAGTTCGTCTAAGTTCATTAGTAGTACTCCTGCATTGAAGTAATGCTGATATTTTGCAACTCCTACTACTAGTTCTGCATAGTCTTGGAATACTTTGTTGTATTGTATTATATCGTCTGGTGCTGCTGCTACTAAGTTTGTTCCCATTTCTGTATTGTATAGCTCTGATATATCTCCTACTACTATTATGTCACTGTCTAAATATAATACTTTATCATATTGTGGATATAGTTCTGGTAAAAATAACCTAAAGTATGTTGTGTTTGTATAATAGTCTCTTGTGTATAGTTTGTCTTTTACTTTTTCTATATAATAACTTAAATCTACATACTCTATATTTACATTTTCACTTTCAAATTTTTTTATTTCTTTTTGATTTTCTTCTTGTACATTTGTGTGTAATATTTTTATTAGGTAATTATATTCTTTGCTTGCATTGTCTATTAATGATTGTAGTGCTACTGCTAAAAAAGGTGTGTAACTATCATCTATTGCAAAAAATATTGGTATTATTCTTTTTTCTTTATTCATAACTTTTTTCCCCTTTTTGTTTTTCATATTCTTCTTTTAATTTTACATATTCTTCTAAATCTTCATCAAATGCATGACATTTTAATAGTTTATGAACTTCTTTTATATGCCATTGTTTATAGTTTTCTACTTGTGGATATGGTAGTAATATTAGCCTTTTACAAAAATGGCATATTACTGTTTGTTTTCTATTAAATGCTGATTGTTCGTTATATATTCTTGGAAGTAATTTTTTGCTTGTTGTTGACCTATATATTGCGTCTTGGTCTGCAAATAACATTTTTTTAGTTTTTATAAGTTCACGTGCTTTTTTTAAAAGACCTGTTTGTTTTATTTTCTCCATATTTAGTAATAGCATACCTGCATTTATATAGTCTGGCCATATAAATATTGAACCATATTTTTCTTTTACTGCTGCATATTCATACTCTGTAATGTCAGTATTATATAGTTCTGAAATGTCTTTGTTTGCCATCATGTCTATGTCTAGGTATAATATTTTATTTGGTATTTCTTCTACTAGGTCTGCTAGTAACCTTAGAAGTGTGTATGGTGTACAGTAAGCATTTTCATTTTTACAATTTCCAAATTCTTTTTCATAAAGTTTAGTTACATCTATTTTTATTACTTCATTATTAGTGTTCTTACTTTTTACTACTTCATTTAAAAATGCTACTTGTTCATCTGTTATACAGGTATAGTCTTCTTTTATTCTTGAAACGTCCATTGTAAATATGTAGCATTTTACATCTTCTTTGGTTTTATTGGTAATTGATATTAGCTCACTAAGAGCTCCATCAAATACTTTTTGGTTTCCACACAAAAGTATATTTATCATTTTCTTATTTCCCCTATTACTTTTATATTAATTATTTTATATAAAGTTTTTACTATTATATATTATAATTCGATTTTTTTCAACATTTTTCTATTCATTATTTTCTATACTTTCTATAATTTTGTCTTGTTTTCTTTCTTTTACTGCACTAATACTAGATACTATACTACTTAATATAACAAATAAATAGAAATTAACTCCTCTTGTTAGTAGCATTGCTCCTTTTAACATGTTTTCTAAAAATATTGTACTGTATATTGCCATAAATGCTCCTTCACTTACTCCTACTGCTCCTGGTGATGGTATTCCTGAAACTGTTGCATATAATACTGATTGCATTGTTATTATTTGAAATATGTTTTTTTCTGATAGACTAAATGATCGATATACCCAATATGTAATACTATAGAATATTATATATTGTACATATGTTGTTAAAAGTGTTCTAAATACTACCCTTTTATTATTTTTTATATATTCTGCACTATTTTGATATTTACTTAACTCTTTTTCTATTTTTTCTTGTTTTTCTTCTATGTTTTTAAATTTGAAGAATTTTAATACTTTTACTAATATATTTATTAATCCTTTTGTCATTCTTTTTGAAAGTATTGATATTAGAAGTAATACTAATGCACTTAGGTTAAGACCTACTCCTATTACAAAACACCATGCTAGTGCTTTGTTCATATATTGGTAATTAAAGAATAAACTGAATAATGCTAGTGATATTGTAACTATTTGTACACAGCTTAAGTTTATTAAAAATGTTAGTGCCGAGTTTGCAACAGATATATTATCTTTATACATATAATATATTTGCATTGGTTGCCCTCCACTTGCTGCTGGTGTTATTGCACTAAAGAAAAAGCCTATTAATGCATATTTTATATTTTTTAAAAATGTACTTTTTTCGTTTAGTGCTTTTAGTGCCCTTCCTATATTTATGGCATCTAATGTTATATATGTGCACATACATATTATTGCAATTAATATAAATTCTTTTTTTACTCCTGCTAGTACATTAAATATTTGTCCTATGTCTTGGTCTTTTAATATTATAGAAAATGTTAATATTATAAGCAGTATAAAAATTATTAAATTTCTTATTATCTTTTTTGTTCTTTCCATCTTTTCTATTTGTTCCCCTATTTTATTTGACTTTTATATTATCTTCTATTTTTTTATTTAAGTCAACTATTTTTTAGTTTTTAAGTTTCTATATTTTTTGAAAAAATAGAAATAGTTATCCACAGATTTATA
>CAOJCG010000032.1 GCA_948356915.1 uncultured Clostridiaceae bacterium | reverse complement strand
AAAATATAAAAAAATTCTCAAAAAAAGTGTCCAAAAACTTGACATAGATCCAAATTAATGCAAGAGAGTTACATAGAGTATTACAAAACAAGAGAAAATTTACAGATTGGATAAAGCAAAGAATAGAACAATATGACTTTATAGAAAATACAGAATTTATTTGCTTTCACAAATTTGTGAAAGCAAATAAATATGGAAATAAAAATTTGAAAGAATGAAAGATTTGGGACGCGTCCAAATCTTTCCAATTACAAGCTATTTAGAAAAAAATCTAAATAGCTATTGACATTATAAAAATAAAATAATATAATCTATTTAGATATATATCAAAATACCAAAATGAGGTGATTAAATTGGGAATGTCAGAAACATTAAAAGCAATTAGTGACCCTGTAAGAAGGGAAATACTAGAACTATTAAAAGATGGAAGAAAAACAGCAGGAGAAATATCAAGTAGTTTTAACTTAACAGGAGCAACAGTATCATATCATTTATCAAATTTAAAAAAAGCAAAATTAATAACTGAAACAAAGCAAAAAAACTTTATATTTTATGAACTAAATAGTTCTGTATTTGAAGATGTATTAGTTTGGATTTATAAATTAGGAGGAAATAAAAATGAAAAAGAAAAATAGAAAAACACTAGTTTTAAGTGTAATTATATGTTTATTACCAATGATATTAGGAATAGTATTTTATAACAAATTACCAGAACAAATGCCAATTCATTTCACAATAAATGATATACCAGACAACTATGCACCAAAGAATTTTGCATTATTCGGAATACCTACAATAATGGCTGTTGTGCAAGCAGTATGTATTATATTTACTTCAAAAGTAGTAGAACTAAAAAATGATGAAAAACCTAAAATAGTAAAAATAATGGAATGGTTTATTCCAATAATAACAGTATTAATATATATTATTATGATAGAAGTACCATTAGGAAGTACAGTATATGTTGGAAAAAGCATATGTTTAATACTAGGAATATTATTTATAATTATAGGAAATTATCTTCCTAAAATGAGTTATGAAACAGGAAAAACAATTTTTCATCCAATGCCTAAAAGTGAAAAGTCATTTAGAAAAATGAGTAAGATAATGGGATGTTCATTCATTGTGATAGGAATTATTATGCTTACTTTAATAATATGGGCGTAAAGATTTGGTAAAGATTTGGGACGCGTCCAAATCTTTACAATAATATGACTTAAAATTAATAGGGCAGATAACTTGAAACTATATGCCTATTATTATATAATCGAAATAAGAATTAGTAATTTTAAAAGGAGAAAAAATATGGCAAGAGTATTAAAAAACAAAGAGCTAGTAAATACAAAATTGGCAACTAATTATGGGGGTTGGATGTATTGTGACAAGTGTAATGAAAATATAGGATATTTATGCTACTCAACTTATGATAGATTAGAATTAAAATATAAGTGTGACTGTGGAAGTAATGGTAGCATATTAATAGATTTTGAAGATAGTAAAACAGGTAAAAATTGTAATGATGAACTAAGTATAATAAAAAATAGATTATGTTGTCAAAAAGATAGTGAGCCTTTAATTACTATATTAGACAAAAAAGTAAATAGCTATGAAATGAAAATTACTTGTAAATCTTGTGGAAATATTTATAAGAAAGTAAAATAGAAATTGCCTAATTCTAAGAAATGTAACTAGTTGGAATAAATTAACATGTAAAAAACATAAAGTATATGATATAATATATTTAAATAAATTTTTAGGAGGCAACTAGAATGAAAAAATTCACTTATTTTGATTTCATAAAAGGAGAAGTAACTATTCGGGAGATTTTAGAGGAAAAACAATCTCCAAAAGAAAACTTGGCATGCTTTGTACTTGCATTGAATGAAACAGATGAAAAGGTTAAGATTAATATAGAAATCAAAAATGCAAATTTGATTAAGCCTGATGTTACTCTGTTTTATGCAATTGAAGATGAAGATGTTAAGGGTTATACATTATGGAAAAATGGATTTGGTCCTTTTGGTATTAAGTTGTCATAGGGATAGCTAGACTTAGAACCTAAATTTAAAAGAGAAAAAACAGTTCGACAAGAGCTGTTTTTTCGTTGTGAACAAATATTAAAAACAATAAAAAAGTATTTGTCCATTTTTATAAATATGACAGACAAACGTCATATTTATATGATATAATACATACAGGAGGAAAATATGCAAGTAAATAATAGATTATTTGAAATAGTGTGATACTGAGTTATATTTACATTTCATTAAAAGATTAGAAAGGAAAAAATAAAATGGCTTTTGATTATAAAAAAGAATATAAGGAATTTTATATGCCAAAAAATAAACCAAGCATTATAAAAGTTCCTAAAATGAACTATATTGCAGTTAGAGGAAAAGGAAACCCAAACGAAGAAAATAGCGAATATAAAGCATCAATAGGACTTTTATATGCAATAGCATTTACAATAAAAATGAGTTACAAAACAGCACATAAAATAGAAGGCTATTTTGAATATGTAGTTCCACCACTAGAAGGTTTTTGGTGGCAAGAAGGAAACAAAAATGGAATAGATTATAACAGTAAAGAAAAATTGAATTTTATTTCAATAATTAGATTACCAGACTTCGTAACAAAAGAAGAATTTAATTGGGCAATTAAAGAAGCAACCAACAAGAAAAAACAAGACTTTTCAAAAGTAGAATTTCTAAGTCATGAAGAAGGGCTATGCGTTCAATGTATGCACATAGGTGCATATGATGATGAACCAACAACAATAAATTTAATGCATAAATACATGCTAGAAAACGGGTATGAACTAGATATTACAGAAAACAGACTTCATCACGAAATTTATTTAAGTGATCCAAGAAGATGTGAAACAAGCAAACTAAAAACAGTAATAAGACATCCAATAAGAAAAAAGGAATAGATAAAGGAAAGATTTGGGACGCGTCCCAAATCTTTACCAAATTATTTCACAAAGCGACAAAATATGATATTTTGCTTGCAAGTTTTATAAACAAGTAATATAATAATAACACAAAAGGAAAATGAATAGAATAATACAAAAAGCTTTGAAAGGAGAAATGAAAATGATTTATTCAAAAGAAGTAGAAGAAATGTGCAAAGTAGCAAAAGGAGTAGACCATGGACCAGCACCAATTCCAGAAGAAGGAAAATGGGTAAAAGCAAAAGATGTAAAAGACATATCAGGCTTAACACATGGTATAGGATGGTGTGCACCACAGCAAGGAGCATGTAAATTAACATTAAATGTAAAAGAAGGAGTAATACAAGAAGCCTTAGTAGAAACAATAGGATGTAGTGGAATGACACACTCAGCAGCAATGGCAGGAGAAATATTAGTAGGAAAAACAATATTAGAAGCATTAAACACAGATTTAGTATGTGATGCTATAAATACAGCGATGAGAGAGCTATTCTTACAAATAGTATATGGAAGAACACAATCAGCCTTTTCAGAAGGAGGCTTACCAATAGGAGCAGGAATGGAAGACTTAGGAAAAGGACATAGAAGCCAAACAGGAACAATATACTCAACACTAGAAAAAGGACCAAGATACCTAGAACTAGCAGAAGGATACATAGTAGAAATAGGTCTAGATAAAGACGATGCAATAATTGGATATAAATACGTAAACCTAGGAAAAATGATGGACAACATAAAAGCAGGAATAGCGCCAGAAGAAGCAATAGAAAAAGCAAGCGGAAAATATGGAAGATTCGACGAAGCGGTTAAGAAGATTGATCCAAGAAAAGAGTAGTATATTGGAAGTTGGAAGTTGGAAGTTGGAAGTTGGAATATAGGGTAAATCCTTCGGAGAAATTACCCCAAAATCCGACCTCCAACATCCAATTCTCTAACCTCCAAAACAAAACTTAAATATATAAATAAATTATAACAATGAGAAAATTAAAAATAGTAGGAGGTAACAATATGGCACTATTTGAAAGTTATGAAAGAAGAATTAACCAAATAAAACCAGTAATGGAAAAATACGGAATTAAAGATTTTGAAGATGCATTAAATATATGTAAAGAAAAAGGGTTCAACCCTTATGAAATAACAAGAGGAGTACAAACAATATGTTTTGAAAATGCATGTTGGGCATATACTTTGGGTGCAGCAATTGCAATAAAAAAAGGTTGTACAAAAGCCGCTGACGCCGCAAAAGCAATAGGAGAAGGTTTGCAAGCATTTTGCATACCAGGAAGTGTAGCAGACGATAGAAAAGTAGGTTTAGGACATGGAAACCTAGCATCAATGCTACTAAGTGAAGAAACAAAATGTTTTGCATTCTTAGCAGGTCATGAAAGTTTTGCAGCAGCAGAAGGAGCAATAGGAATTGCAAAATCAGCAAATAAAGTAAGAAAAGAACCATTAAGAGTTATACTAAACGGTTTAGGAAAAGATGCAGCACAGGTAATATCAAGAATAAACGGATTTACATATGTAAAAACAGACTTTGACTTCTTTACAGGAAAAGTAAATATTGTAGAAGAAATAGCATACTCAGATGGAGAAAGAGCAAAAGTAAGATGTTATGGAGCAAATGACGTAAGAGAAGGTGTAGCAATAATGCATATGGAAGGAGTAGATGTATCAATAACAGGAAACTCAACAAATCCAACAAGATTCCAACACCCAGTAGCAGGAACATACAAAAAAGAATGTATAGAACAAGGTAAAAAATACTTCTCAGTAGCATCAGGTGGAGGAACAGGAAGAACACTTCACCCAGACAACATGGCAGCAGGTCCAGCATCATACGGAATGACAGACACAATGGGAAGAATGCACTCAGACGCCCAATTTGCAGGAAGCTCATCAGTACCAGCCCATGTAGAAATGATGGGACTAATAGGAATGGGAAATAACCCAATGGTAGGAGCAACAGTAGCAGTAGCAGTAGCATGTGAAGAGGCAATGAAATAAAATGTAAAGAATTGAAAAATGCATTTCAATCTTTATAAGAGATAAAAGCATATTGATTTGTGATTATGAAAGATATAACACAAATTAAATATGCTTTTTTATATTTTTATTGTAAAAAAAGTAAACTTGTGATAATATAATTTAAAATAATAAAGGAGAAATTTTATGAGTAAAGTTGTATTAGTCACAGGAAGTAGTAAAGGAATAGGAAAAGCTACTGCAATAGAATTTGCAAAGAAAGGTTATAATGTAGTAATAAACTATTTAACAGATGAAAATAGTGCAAAAGAATTATCAGAATACTTACAAAAGGAATATAAAATAGAAACTCTAGTAGTAAAAGCAGATGTTTCAAATGAGAAGCAAGTTCAAAATATGGTAAATCAAGCAATAGAAAAATTTGGAAAAATAGATGTACTTGTAAATAATGCAGGAATAGCAATAGATAAAGAATTTGAAGACAGAACAGTAGAAGACTGGAAAAGAACTTTGGAAGTAAACACAATAGGTACATTTTTAGTATCAAAATATGTAAGTGAAAATATGTTAAAAAATAAAAGTGGAAGAATAATAAATATATCATCAACAAATGGAATAAATACAGTTTACCCAACAAGTATAGACTATGATGCCTCAAAAGCAGCAATAATAAACTTAACAAATAATTTAAGTATACAGTTTGCACCATATATAAATGTAAACGCAGTAGCGCCAGGTTGGGTAAACACACCAATGAACCAAGAATTACCAAAAGACTTTATAGAAGAAGAAACAGCAAGAATACACAAAAAAAGATTTGCAGAACCAGAAGAAATAGCAAAAGTAATACTATTTTTAGCATCAGATGATGCAGAATATATAAATGGAACAGTTATAAAAGTAGATGGAGGAATGTAAATCTCTCCATCTTTTACTTATTAAGATTTTATGAATACTATTCACTTTTAAACAAAAAGTAGTATAATAAATAACAGTAAAAATGTAAGGAGAAAAAAAGTGAAGAAAAAGAAGAGAATAAATATAATAATAATAATAATAATGGTTATAGCAACATTTGCATTAGCAATAGCATATTTGCTACCTATAATGAAAGATATATCCACAAAGGAAGGTCAAATACAATTCAAACAAAAAATAGATAATTTAGGAATATTAGGTATGCTTATATTATTTAGCTTAGAAGTTGCACAAATATTTTTTGTAGTAATACCAGGAGAACCATTAGAAATTTTAGCAGGCATGTGCTATGGAAGCATAGGAGGAACAATATTTATAACACTATCAGTATTTATAACAACAGGAATTTTATATTTTTTAGTAAGAAAATATGGAAGAAAATTTGTATATGAATCTTTCAAAAAAGAAAAAATAGACAAAATAGAAAATAGTAAAATATTAAAAAATCCAAAAAAAGTAGAGAGAATAATGATAATACTATTTTTAATTCCAGGAACACCAAAAGATTTATTAGTATATATAGGAGGTCTATTACCAATAAATCCGCTAAAATTCATACTAATATCAACATTTGCAAGGTTTCCATCAGTAATATCATCAACAGTAGTAGGTTCAAGATTAGCACAAGGAGATATAAAAACAAGTGCAATAGTATATGCAGTAACATTTTTAATTACAGCAATAGTACTAGCAATAATAAACTTATTTGATAAAGATAAAGAAACAAAACAAGCTCTAGAAGCACTAAAATAAATTCTGAAATTTTAGTGATTGAATAAAAAACAAAACAGAGGATAATTTATAAAATAGAAGATAATAACCAGAAAATCCTTTTGCATTCATTTGTGCAAATGTATTATAGCATTTAATTATAATCAAAAAAATATTAAATAATACTTGAAATTGACATAAAATAGTAGTAAAATAGAAAATGTAACTATTATAAAATTCTAAATTAAGCAAAATGGAGGAAACAAAGTGAATAGTAAATTTAGAAAATTGATGTATGTTTTATTAAGTGCAGTTATTTTAATTACAGCTTTTTTTATAGCACGGGAAAAGCAACAAAGCTATGAAGAAAAAAAATTATTAGAGGTTTTACAGGAGGAACAAAGAAAAGAAGAAGAAAATATAAAAGAAAAAATACAGAATAACGAAAAAGAAAACGATCAAAAAGGAAAGGAAGAACAAAAAAATAAAGAAGAAAATGTAGAACAAAAGCAAATACTTCCACAATATAAAAGTCTATATGAAAGAAATGAAGATTTTTATGGCTGGATAAAAACAGAAGACTTCGGAATGGACTTTCCTGTAATGTATACACCACAAGAAGGAAGAGAAAACTTCTATGTATATCAAAACTTCGAAAAAGAATATTCAAAGAGTGGTAGTATATATATAGACTATCGTTGCCGACAAGAAGGAAACAATTACTTAATATATGGACATAATATGAGCGACCTAAGTATGTTTGGCTACTTAAGTTATTACAAAGAAGAGACATTTTATAAAAATCATAAATACATTAAGTTTGATACCATCTATGAAGAAGGTCAATATGAAATAATAGCAGTTTCAAAAGCATTTATAAAAAAAGAAGACTTAGAAGACCCTTCAACTAGAACTAATTCTAAAGTTCCATATAAAGAAGTAAGTGATGAGGATTATCTTTTCTACAATCATGTAATACTCTCTAATGAGCAAGAATTTAATAACTATATTAAATATATGAAAGAACATAGTTATTATGAAATAGAAGCCAATGCACAATATGGAGATAAACTAATTACATTATGCACATGTACAAACATAAAACAATGGCAAAATGAGAGACTACTGATAGTAGCAAAGAAAATAAAATAAGACATACCCAAAAGAGCCAATTTGGCTCTTTTTCTATACAATTTTATATGAATATAGAAAAAAATGACATAAAATGAAAAATTATGTCAATAATTTATTGACATTTGTCGCAAAGTGTATTATAATAAACAATGTAACTTATTGTACATTGAAAATTTTATAATTCATGATGGAGGTAAAAAGCATGAAGAAGAAAATCAAACGGATTAAAAAAGGTATTTTAGCAGTAGCATTAAGCGCAGCAATGGTCTTTTCCAACGTTGGAGGAGGCGTAATGGCAGTAGCTTATGCAGAAGGTGCAGAAGTACAAGAAACAGGGACAGAAGGTACCGAAGCACAGGAAACAAGAACAGAAGGTACTGAAGTGCAAGAAACAGGAACAAAGAGTACCGAAGTACAGGAAACAGGAACAGAAGGTACTGAAGTAGAGGAAACAGGAAC
>CAOJCG010000031.1 GCA_948356915.1 uncultured Clostridiaceae bacterium | reverse complement strand
TTATAAATCTGTGGATAACTATTTCTATTTTTTCAAAAAATATAGAAACTTAAAAGTATAAATTACATTGTAAATAAAAGAAAAATATGATAATATAATAATAGGGGGAATAAATATGGATATGAACAAAAAAATATATCAATATTGGATAGTAATTATATTAGCATTAATAATTTTTTGGCCAGTAGGATTAATATTATTATATTTAAAATTTAGAGACAATTCAAAAAATAAATTTGTATTTAGTGGAACTATTAAAATAATAATAGGTGTATGCTCAGTACTTTTTGCATTAATAGGTGTAGCAGCAGAAATAGACCAGCCAACAGGTGAGGTAGCAGTAACTATTATAATGGTATCAATGTTTTTAGCATTAGGAGGAGCCTTTATATATTTTGGAATGAAAAATATAAAAGAAGCAAAGATATATGAAAATATAAGAAATTTAATAAATTTTCAGGAAGTAGAAAACATAGAAGAGATAGCAAGAAAATTAAAAATAACTGAAGAAAAGGCGATACAATACATATCAAAAGCAGTAACACTAGGTTTTTGTAATAATGATATAGAATATGAAAATAAAAAAATAATATATAAAAAGAAAATAGAAAAAGAAGAGGAAAAGAAGAAACATGAACGCATAATAAAATGTGAATGCTGTGGAGGAATAAACCATACAAATGATACACAAACAAAAGCATGCGAATATTGCGGAATGGAGTTACTTATAAATAAATAGTTGAAAGCCACATTTATTTAATAAAAATAGGTAAATGTGGTATAATTTTCTTTATTTTTTCATATAATATACAAGAAAGTAAAGCAAAAAAATGAAAAAAATCACATAAATATAGGTTTACAATAGATATGTCACACTTAATATAAAAAATAGGAAATACCAAATATGATATAATGTTTTTAACCACAAAAACTAATATCGAAAGAAGGTATTTCCTATGAATAGTATAACACAAGATATATTATATAAGCAATCAGTTGTAAAATATTCTTATAAACATGGAGTAACAAAAGCAGCAATTAAATTTAAAATGCATAGAAAAACAATATATAGATGGAGTGAAAGGTATGATGGGACAGCACAATCATTAAAAAATAAGTCAAGAAGACCACATAGCCATCCAAATGAGCACACACAAGAAGAAATAAAGTTAATAAGAAATTATAAATATAAAAACAAAGATACAGGGCTAGTAGTGCTATGGGTAAAACTAAGAAAAGTAGGATATACAAGAACAATAACAAGTTTATATAGAGTAATGCAACGAATAGGAATATATAGCAAGGCACCAAGCAAGAAAAAAGAATATGAACCAAAGCCATATGAACAAATGAAGTATCCAGGTCAAAGAGTGCAAGTAGATGTAAAACATGTACCATCAAAAAGTTTAACAAAGGAAGTAAAAGAAAAAGATGGAGGGTATTATCAATATACAGCAATAGATGAATATACAAGGAAAAGAGTACTATGGGCAAGTAAAGAGCAAAGTACAAGTGCATCAACAGAGTTTATAGAAGTAATAAGAAATAAATATCCATTTAAAGTAGAATGTATACAAACAGATAATGGATTTGAATTTACGAACAGATTAAATTGGCAAGGGACAAAAAAGAAAACACTATTTGAAAATAGATTAGAAGAGCTAGGAATAAGGCATAAATTAATAAAACCGAAAACACCAAGACATAATGGAAAAGTAGAAAGAAGTCATAGAAAAGATCAAGAAAGATTTTATTATAATAAAGTATTTTGTAGTTTTGAAGACTTTAAAAACAGATTAAAATATTGGGAGAAAGTATATAATAATTTTCCAATGAAACCATTAGGATGGTTAAGTCCTAATGAAAAATATTTAGAATATATAAGAGGTTAAAGTACAGAAAGGTCATACTAGGTATTTCAACAATAGATATTTCTAAGAAAGTGTGACATATGTTTGACAAACCTACACAAAAAAATGAAAAAAATCACATAAAGGGTTGACAAACGAAGTATTTGAGGTTATACTAATAAAGCATACAAAAAACAAAGAATAACTTAATACATCGCGGGGTGGAGCAGTTGGCAGCTCGTCGGGCTCATAACCCGAAGGTCGTAAGTTCGAGTCTTACCCCCGCAACCACAGAATTAAGAAGCACTTGCTAGATTTTAGTGAGTGCTTTTTTAATGCATTTTTAGGCAAAATTGTCACACTTTGGTCACAGTTAAGGCGAGACTTGGCGTAGTTGGGCAAGTTTTAACGAGATTATATTTGAATAATTCACAGGTAAAATATTGAATAATATTATAAAAGTGCAATTATTTGTTTTAAAGTGCAAAAATTGCACTTTAAATATTGATTTTATATATAATAATTGATATAATAATATATATGTAGGAGGTTTAGCTATGGACAAGAAAAAAGATTGGAATTTAGAATTATCTGAATATATTAAACAAGGTGAACCAAATCAAATAGAAAAAACAAAAGCATGGGAAACAGCAATAGGGCTTCAAGATGTAGATGGCTTAAAACCATCAAAATACTTAATAAAAACTGCAAAAGAACATATTGAAGGAACAATAGATATTGAAGAAGTAAAAATAAGAATAGATGAATATTATGAAGTTCAAGGTAGTAGAAAAAACTTTGAAAAAGAAAATGAAGAAGCAGATAAAGTTGCAGTTAGAATTACAGAAATATTAAGTGAAAAAGCATTTAATTTTTCACCAACAGAATTATTAAATATTCATAAAAGATTATTTAAAGATATATTTGATGGAGCGGGAGTATATAGAGATTATAACTTTACTAAAAAAGAATGGGTATTAAATGGCGATACAGTAATATATGCACCATTTGATACTATAAAAGAAACATTAGAATATGATTTTGAGCAAGAAAAAAACTTTTTATATAAGGGTTTAAGCCTAGATGAATCAATAAAACATTTATGCAGATTTACTTCAAATATTTGGCAAGTACACCCATTTTGTGAAGGAAATACAAGAACTACAGCAGTTTTTATGATAAAATATTTAAGAACTTTTGGATTTAATATAAACGATGAAGTCTTTGCTAAAAATTCATGGTATTTTAGAAATTCATTAGTTAGAGCAAATTATAAAAATTTTGAAAAAAATGTATTTGAAGATACATCATTTTTAGAAAAATTCTTTTATAATTTACTTACAAATGCTAACAATGAACTAAAAAATAGATACACACATATAGATAATATTCAAAATGCAAAAGATGAAGCTTTAAAAGCTAATCATTACACTTTAGAAGAACAAGCAATTATAAACATATTAAAAACTAATCCAGCAATTACTCAAGAAGAGATAGCAATTAAAATTAATAAATCTTTAAGAACTGTTAAAACATATATGAGTGAAATGCAAGAAAAGGGATTAATAGAAAGAAAAAATGGCAAAAAGAATGGTGAATGGATAGTGAGTGAATCATAGTAATTTGTAGGGGAGATAAACACAAATGAGATGTATTTTTTCATACTCTGAATTTTCAGCATTTGGCAATATAGATGATTATGATGGATTTAGAATTGATATTATGAATAATGGGACAATATACTATAAAATTATAAATATAGATGAAGAAGTTAAATGTAGAAAAAAATATACAATGAGTAATTTATCGGTTAAGCATATACAAAATTTAATTGATAAAAATAAAAAAATTTTTAAGTTCTGTGATGATTTAGATAACGGTACTTTAGATGGTACAGGACATAAATTTAATTTTTTCAGTAACAAAAAAAAGAAAGAGATTGTCGCTTGGAATATTGAGGAAAGTAAAGAAATTCATTTAATATATATGATTTTTTTATTTCCAATATACTTATTTAATAAGGATATTAGAGAATTATATCGAAATATAAAACAACAAAAGTTTTTATTAAAAATATTTTATAAAATATCAGCTATCTTAAAAGAAGAAGGATATATATTAGATATTAATAAATTCAAAATTGTGAAAGATATATAATATTATAAAAAAAGCAAACGATAAATTACAATCAGATATAGAAATAGTAATTACAAAATAAAGTAGTTACTATTTTTTACTGTGATAATCGGTATATAATATTTAAAAGTATTGAAATATAAATAAAAAATACATACCGCAAATATAAAGAACACCCCCGCCTCTAATCTCTAGAAAATAAAGAAGGGGGAACGGCGAGGGGAGTCAAAGAAATTATTTCGGGAAATAGGTAAGGGGGGTATTCACTTATTTCTCTGAAAGTGATTCTAGCAGTAAAGATACAGCCAAAGAAAAGCCTTCTATAAAGGCTTCTTCCATTTCAACAGAAGACATTTCATTTTGATATTCTAAAGCCTTAGTAATCAGGTCAAAAGTTTCTTTATTAACTAATTTTTCAAGCTTATCTTCAATAGAGATACATTTAGATAAATTATCTGTATATCTATTATCTTTTGAAGTTGGTCGTTCTATAAAGGTATAGTCTCCATTATATAAAGAAAGTATAGTCTTAGCTCTCATATTTCATCACCTCCAATTGGTTTTGTATTTAAGCTTAAAATTTTAGAAATAGCAAGCGTTATACGACATTTAATTTATTTAAACAATGATTTACAAAAAATTACAAAACGAGACAAATTGTATTGTTATATAAGAAAATTTGTGATATAAAATATAATAGGATAAATATATAAAGTGGGGGCTAATATATGTCTAAAGAATATGAAAGTGAAGCAATGCTTGAAGAAAAGTTAATAAAACATTTAGAACTATTAGGTTATACAAGAATTAGCTTAAATAATATAGATGATGTAAAAGAAAATTTTAGAAAACAAGTAAATGCTCATAATAAGGAAGAATTAAAAGGAAAAGAATTAACAGATAGAGAATTTGATAGATTATACACAATGATTACAGGAAAAGGTGTTTTTGCTAGTAGTAAAATATTAAGAGAAAAACAATGTATAGAAAGAGATAATGGAGAAAAAGTATATATTGAATTATTTAATACAAGACAATGGTGTAAGAACATATATCAAGTTTCAAATCAAATAACAAGCATTACTGAAGAAAGAGAAACAAGATATGATGTAACATTATTTATTAATGGATTACCACTAATTCAAATAGAATTAAAAGCAAGAGGAAAAACTTTAAAAGAAGCAGTAAACCAAATCGAAAGATATAGAAGAACATCATATAAAGAATTATATAAATTTATTCAAATATATGTTGTAAGTAATGGTGTAAATACAAAGTATTTTGCTAATACAGATGGAGAAATAAACTTTGGATATACATTTTTTTGGACAGATGAAGAGAATAATAGAATTAGCAACTTAAGTGAATTTTCAATGTATTTCTTAGAAAAATGTTTTGCATCTAAGATGATTGCTAGATATATGGTAATAAATGAAACTGATAAGCAACTAATGGTAATGAGACCATATCAAGTATATGCAGTAGAAGCACTAGTAAATCAAGCTAAGGAAACTAATAATAATGGATATATATGGCATACAACTGGATCAGGTAAGACATTAACATCATTTAAAGCAAGTCAAATTTTAGCAAATGAACCAGACATTAAACAAGTATTTTTCTTAGTAGATAGAAAAGATTTAGATACACAAACATTTGATGAATTTAATAAATTTGAACCAGGGTCTGTAGACTTTACAAATAGTACATATAAATTAGTAAAGAATATTGAAGATTCATCTAAACCATTAATAATTACTACTATTCAAAAAATGGCAAATGCTATTAATAATCCAAAATATGCAGAACTGATGGAAAAATACCAAGATGAAAAGGTTGTATTTATTATAGATGAATGTCATAGAAGTCAATTTGGTGATATGCATAAGGCTATAAAAATGCATTTTAATAAAGCTCAATACTTTGGGTTTACAGGAACACCAAGATTTCCTGATAACAAAAGCCAAGATGGAAGAACAACTGCAGATATTTTTGAAAAATGCTTACACAAATATTTACTTAAAGATGCAATAAGTGATGGAAATGTGCTAGGATTTTCAGTTGATTATTATAAAACGATAGATGCTAATTTAGATAATATTGATTATGTAGAAGTTGAAGGAATAAATACTGAAGAAGCATATATGGCAGATGAGAGAATAGAGAACATTACAGAAGGAATTCTTACAATGCATCCATTAAAGACAAATGATATGGCATATACTGCTATATTTGCAACATCAAGTATTCCACAATTAATAAAATATTATGATTGTTTTAAAGCAAAGAAGACAGATTTAAAAATTGCAGCAATATTTACATATGGACCAAATGAAGATTATGAAGGAAAAGATGAACTTTCATGTGAAAGTCTAGAAAGAATAATAAATGATTATAATAAAGTGTTTGAAACAAATTATTCATTAAATACATTTGATGGATATTTTAAAGATGTTTCTAAGAGAGTTAAGAATGCGGAAATTGATATTCTAATTGTAGTAAATATGTTTTTAACAGGCTTTGATAGTAAAAAGCTAAATACATTGTATGTAGATAAATCTTTAAAATACCATGATTTAATACAAGCTTTTTCAAGAACGAATAGAGTAGAGAAAGCAACCAAAACACAAGGAAATATAGTAAGCTTCAGAACAACTAAAAAAGCAGTAGATAATGCAATAAGGATTTTTTCTGATACAAGTGATCCAGATGAAGTATTATTAAAATCATATGAATATTATAAGGAAAAATTCATAGAAATAGCAAAACAATTAAAAGAAGCGGTACCAACAGTGGAATTTATAGATACTATTCAATCTGAAGAAGAAAAGAAAAAGTTTATAGTTATATTTAGAGAATTAACCAAAATATTAATTAAACTTAGAATATTTAGAGAGTTTAAGTTTACTGAAGAAGAGGTTGGAATATCACATCAAGAGTATTTAGATTATAAAAGCAAATATCTAGATTTAGCTACTGGAAAAGAAGCACAAAATAAAGTCAGCATACTAAATGATATAGATTTTGAATTAGAATTAATGTATACAGATAAAATAAATGTTGATTATATATTAAATTTAATGAAATCAATTGACTTAACTAATAAAGAACAAACAGATAAAGATATAAAAGAAATTTTAAATAAATTGGAGAACGCAGATAATAAAGACTTAAGATTAAAATCTGATTTAATTAGAGAATTCTTAAATAAAATTATACCAACACTTAATGAGAATGATTCAGTAGAAGAAAATTACTATAACTTTATGGATGAGCATAGAAAAAAGGAAATAGAAGATATTGCAAAAAAATATGATATTGATATTGAATTGTTAAATGATATAATTGGCGAATATGAGTACTCTGGAATTTTAGACACTGGGAAAATAAAAGAAAAAATAGACAAACCACTAATAGAAAAAGTTAATATAACAAAATCAATTAAAGAATTTATAGAAAATTTAATAAATAAATTCAAGTAGAAGGAGAATGAAGAATGGATGTAGCAGAAAAGCAAAACAAACAGCAATCAGAGTTACACTCTAAATTGTGGAGTATGGCAAACGATTTAAGAGGAACAATGGATGCTTCTGAGTTTAAGAATTACATATTAGGGCTAATATTTTATAGATTTTTATCAGAAAGATTAGTAAGCTATATTGAAGGAAAATTGTTAAATCAAGACAAACTAACATATGAACAGGCATGGAAAAATGAAGAATATAGAGAAGCTATAATAGAAGATTTAATAAAAGATAGTGATGTGGGTTATGTAATAGAGCCAGAGTATTTATTTTCTAATTTAATCAAATTAATAGAAACAGGAAACTTCGATATATCAATTTTGAACAAAGCAATTAGTAAAGTTTCGGAGTCAACACTTGGAAATGCAAGTCAACATGATTTTGAAAATTTATTTGAGGATATGGACTTAAACTCTTCAAAATTGGGTAGAGGAGAAAAAGAAAGAAGCAAACTAATAGGAACAATAATGCAAAAAATCAATGATATTGATTTTGCATTTGAAGATACAGAAATAGATGTATTAGGAGATGCCTATGAATATTTAATAGGACAATTTGCAGCAAGTGCAGGAAAAAAAGCAGGAGAATATTATACACCTCAACAAGTATCAAATATACTTGCTAAAATAGTAACAATGGAAATAAAGGATCTAAAGAATGTATATGATCCAACTTGTGGATCTGGTTCATTACTATTAAGAGTTGCAAGACAAAAAGATGTAAAAGTAAGTGCTTTTTATGGACAAGAAAAAGTTAGTACAACATATAACTTAGCTAGAATGAATATGCTACTTCATAGAGTGCCATTTAATAGATTTGACATATATAATGGAGATACTTTAGAAAATCCTTGTGAAGAACATATGAAGATGAGATTCCAAGCTATAGTTGCAAATCCACCATATTCGGCTCAATGGTCTGCAGATGAGAAATTTTTAAATGATGAAAGATTTAGTAATTATGGAAAATTAGCAACAAAATCAAAAGCAGACTATGCATTTATACAACATATGATCTACTTATTAGATGATAATGGAACAATGGCAGTAGTTCTACCACATGGTGTATTATTTAGAGGTGCAAGTGAAGGTGTTATTAGACAATTTCTAATAGAAGAGAAAAACTATTTAGATGCAGTAATTGGACTACCAGCTAATATATTTTACGGAACATCAATTCCAACTTGTATATTAGTGTTTAAAAAATGTAGGACAAGTGATAATGTATTATTTATAGATGCATCAAAAGACTTTGAACCAGGGAAAAATCAAAATAGGTTAAGAGATGAAGATGTTGATAAAATCATAAATACATATAAAGATAGAAAAGAAATAGAAAAATATTCTCATTTAGCTACAATGGATGAAATAAAGGAGAATGATTATAATTTAAATATTCCAAGGTATGTGGATACTTTTGAAGAAGAGGAAGAAATAGACTTAGATGCTGTTCAAACTGAATTAGAAAGAATAGATGAAGAAGATAAAAAAGTAACAGAAGAGCTTAATAAATATCTGAAAGAATTAGGCTTAAAAGAATTGAAATAACAGGAAAGACTACACTTTAAATGGTGTAGTCTTTTAAATAAACATTTGTTGAAGTAGAGATTTTTTAATAGTATTTAGATAATTTAATTTTTGATTTTCAAAATTCAACTTAGAAATTATAGAATAATAAATATTACTTAGTTTAATTTGTTCTTCGATAGATGGAACATAAAGTTTTAAATTTTCTATTTCATGAAAGTTTATGTATATTTGAGTACCACCTTGAGATTTCTTAAGTATTGTGTTTCTAATATTAGTACTATTTAAAATACACCAAGCATATTTAGGAATAATATTAAAATTACATTTGATTCTTTCACTTCTTTGATTATAAATATATTTATTGTCCTCATCTATTAGTATTGTAGAACCTATAATATTTCCTTGTGAAGTTTTATCATTTAGAACCATTACTAAATCATTTTTATTCAATATTTTATTTTTTGCTTTTTCTATATTATTTATTCGTTGTCCATTATCTATATAGCTTCCTTCTGGTGAGTAGTTACCAATAGATATGAATTTATATGTGGCATTTTCAGTTACATATTCTTCAAGAGCAGTACCACCAAAATGAGAAAAACAATCTTTAAAATTTGTATTAGGATTCTTATCAAATAATTTCTTAGAAAGTCCTGTTTTATATATCTTAAGGGCTTCTATTTTTTGCTTTTGTAGTTCTATTTTTTTGTC
>CAOJCG010000030.1 GCA_948356915.1 uncultured Clostridiaceae bacterium | reverse complement strand
CTCTTACCGAGCTGGATTTTTTGTTTTTTGGATTCCTATTTTAGGACACCCTCTTAACATGAAAATTTATTAAATATTGAAAAGAGTATATAATAATAAAAAATAAAAGTGAAAGGAAATTAAATGTTAAGTATAATAGTAGCAATATCAAAAAACAATGTTATAGGAAAAGACAACAAACTAATTTGGCATTTGCCAGAAGACTTAAAAAGGTTCAAAAAATTAACGACAGGTCATACAATAATTATGGGAAGGAAAACCTTTGAATCTTTAGGAAGAGTATTGCCAAATAGAAAGCACATAGTTATTACAAATAATGCAAATATGCAAATAGAAGATGAAAATGTAGAATTAATACATGATATAAAAATGTTAAATAAATTCATCAATTCAGAAGAAGAACATTTTATAATAGGTGGAGCTACTATATATAAATTACTTATGCCATATGCAAATAAAATGTATATAACAAGAATAAATGAAGAGTTTGAAGGAGATCTATATTTCCCCGAATTAGATAAAAAAGTTTGGAAGGAAATAGAAAGAGAAAAAGGAATTCGAAATGAAAAAAATCCTTTTGATTACGAATATGTAACTTATATAAGAAAATAAGCAAATAGAAATGGCCGTTTTGTAAAACGACCATTTTTATTTATGAATTAAGATAAAATTTTATGAGAAACTGTTTCAAAATCTTTAGCAATATCTTCAGGTAAACGCCATACAAATATTTCTGTAAGCGTTTCAATTGTAATGTCAGAATTTAAAGTAACTAAACCAGAGTTTCTGTCAAACGAAAAATAATCATCATAATCATAAAGTGCTTGCTCAAGTACTCCATAGAGCACAGCATTACTATTATTCGAGTTCCAATACTGTTGAATATTGTAGCTATAATTATTAATGTCTTTTAAACTAATAAACCGCTTCGTAGTTAAATAAATGAAAGCATTACCAATAAGATATTCAAAGCCTATACATCTTGTCATAATTCTTTCTCTTTCCTAAAAATAAATCATAATTTTAAACAATAATCTTGTTTTTACAGTGTAAATGTTGTATAGTAAAGAGTGTAAAAATATACAATAATAAAAGAAAGAAGGAAAATTATAAATGAAAATAGGAATTGTAGGACTTCCAAATGTAGGAAAATCAACATTATTTAATAGTATAACAAATGCAGGAGCAGAATGTGCAAATTATCCATTTTGCACAATAGAGCCAAATGTAGGAGTAGTACCAGTTCCAGACGAAAGGCTAGATGAACTTACAAAAATGTATAACCCAGAAAAAACAACACATGCAATTATAGAATTTGTAGATATAGCAGGTTTAGTAAAAGGAGCAAGTAAAGGGGAAGGTTTAGGAAATAAATTTTTATCACATATACGTGAAGTAGATGCAATAGCTCATGTTGTAAGATGTTTTGATGACTCAAATATAGTACATGTAGACGGAAGCATTAGCCCTTTAAGAGATATAGAAACAATTAACTTAGAACTAATTTTTTCAGATATAGAAATGGTAGATAGAAGATTAGAAAATGCCAAGAAAAAACTAAAAGCAGATAAAAAAGCAGCAAGTGAAATAGCAATTCTTGAAAAAATAAAAGAAGTATTACAGCAAGGAAAATGTGCAAGAACAGTAGAATTAACAGAGGAAGAAAAAGAAGAAATAAAAGACTTATACTTATTAACATCAAAACCAGTATTATACATAGCAAATGTTTCTGAAGAACAAATGGCAAATGGAGAAAATGACCAAAAAGTAAAAGAAGTAAAACAATTTGCTAAAACAGAAGGAGCAAAAGTAATTCCACTATGTGTAAAAATAGAAGAAGAACTATCTTCACTAGAAGGAGAAGATAAACAAGAAATGCTAGAAGCATTAGGACTAACAGAGTCAGGTCTAGATAAAGTAGTAAAAACAAGCTATGACCTATTAGGTCTAATGAGTTTCTTAACAGCAGGAGAACCAGAAGTAAGAGCATGGACAATAAAAAAAGGAACAAAAGCGCCTGGGGCTGCTGGAAAAATTCACTCAGACATAGAAAGAGGCTTTATAAGAGCAGAAGTAGTATCATATAATGACTTAATAAAAGAAGGCTCAATGGTAGCATGTAAGGAAAAAGGTTTAGTACGTTCAGAAGGAAAAGAATATATAATGCAAGATGGAGATGTGGTGTTATTTAGGTTTAATGTATAAAAATAATGAAGATGAAAGATAAAATGAAGAATGTTCCCCAAAGGAACATTCTTCATTTCTTATTAGATAATTTCTCTTTTAAGAAGACGGTTATTTTGCGCATCCATCTTATGAAGTTCTTCTTCTGTGTAAGTTTTAAAATCATCGTCCTGGATCAAAACGAAAATATCGTTAGTAGGGCTACCATATCCTATAACTTCAGAGTTGGTATCAAGAACAACTCTGATAGTTTTTCCTTCTAACTCATCACTTCTTTGAACATCAACGAACTGCATAATATTTGTGAGCTGAAATGCCTCAACGTTAGTGTCTTTAATACTTCTGAAAGATAAAGGCTTTTTATCCAACTCAGTTTTTAACATTAGAACAGTACTGTTACCAAAAGAAATCTCATAAAAACAATCCGATTTTTCAATCTTTGTAGTTACAATATCCATTAGCTACCTCCTAATAAATAATATTTGCAGGTTAACGAGTTACAAAAATAAATTGTATTTAACAATTAAATCATGTAAACATAATACTATATTTTTATTTAAAAGTCAATGCTTTTTTTTTGAAAATTGTGTATTAACATAAACTTTTGGCAACAATTTCAAAATCTTTGTCTATACCATCAAGTAAGTGCCATACAAATCTATGTTTTAAATCATCAATTGAAACATCGGAATTTAGAATAATTGTTCCAGCATTTTTACCAAATGGAATAAATGAAAAATAATCACAATATTCATAAAGAGCTTCTTTAATTTCTCCACATATTAATGCATCACAATTATTCAAGTTCCAATATTTTTGCAGTGCTAAACAATATCTATTAATAACTTTTAAAGCAAGAGACCGTTCATCAGTCAAATAAATAAAAGCATTACCAATAAGATACTCAGGACCTATAAATTTTGTCATAGCATTTTTCTCCTTTCTATTAATAAAAAAGAAAAGTTATATAGTTACAAATTTCTTATAGTATAACACTAAAATATAGAAAAAAAGCAAGAATAAAATAAAAAATACCAACAAAATCCAAATAAAAGAGTGTCTAAATAATATAAGGAATAATTATAAGTAATTGATAATTACATACCTTTATGATAATATTAACAAAAACTATAAAAATAGGAAGAATAATATGAAAAGTATAAATAAACAAGAACTTCACAACATCTTTAAAGGGATAGCCAATAAAGAAGAAAAAGAATTTAACAAATTATATGAGAAATATAATAAATTAGTATATGGTGTTTCATTCTCTATATTAAAAAATAAAGAAAGTAGTGAAGATATTGCTCAAACAGTATTTACAAAAATATGGAACATGAACACCAATAATTTGCCAACAAGTAATGAAGCAAGTTGGTTATATAGTATAACAAAAAACGAAACTTTAAATTTTTTGCGAAAACAAAAAAGTACAGTCAATTTAGAAGATATATATTACATTAATAGTGATAATAATGAACTAAATGAAATAATGGAAAAGGATACTTTTAATAGAATAATTACAAAACTAAATGAAAAAGAACAGGAAATAGTATCATTAAAAATATTATCAAATTTATCTTTTAGAGAGATTTCACAGATACTAAATATACCAATAGGAACAGTGCAATGGAGATATTATAAATCTTTACATACTATAGAGACACTAATAAGTAGTATTTCTCTATATACAATAACAATTGTTCTATTTATTACACAAAAAAAATTAAACATGAAGAAAAAAGCATCTAGTATAAATGAAAACAAAGAGGTAGAAACGCCAACAATTAAAGAAGAGAATAATAAAATACAAAAAGATGAAAACGAAATGCAAAAAGCAGAGATGCCGAATGTAAGACAAAATGTTATAGAAAATGAAAAGGCAAACGAAGAAAATATGCAAATTAATGAAATAAAAGAAGAAACAATTATAGAAAGTAGAGAAGAAGAAAATAATAATATAAATATGTATGATATAGGAATACTAGGATTTTCAGGTATATTACTAATTATTACAATAATATTTATGCATATTTTTAGAAAACACCAACAAAACCTAAAGAAAAAAGCGTCTAAATAATAGAAAGGTAAAAGGTGAGTAAAATGAATAAAAAAATATTAACAATAATAATTTTAATATTTGTAATTGCTTTAGGAATTTTATACATAATAGATAATAATAATATGAAAAACAATAAACACGTAATATTTAGTACTTGGGGTAAAAAGTATGTTCCACCAGATAAAAAAGATCCTTCTAACACAACTAATATAGAACTAGAAAATCTGCCAAAAGAATATTCATTAGAGCAAGCAGTAAAAGATGAATGTTTTATCATAACAAACAGCAAAATTTACAATAAAAATAGATTAGAAGAATTTATACAAAATACAGGTGGAAACACTGAAAATAGAAAAGAAGATACAATAAGGATAATAGAATATACAAGAGAAGGAGACCCTATAATAACTGAAGTAAGCTTTAAAATAAAAGACGAAACATATACTTTGAGTGGAAAACCAGTTAATAAAACCACATATATAGTAAAAAGAGATAACACAAGAGATAGGTTTGCAGAAGAACAAAAAGTAACAGTAGATGAAGATATACCAGGAGAAATTTATACAATAAGTTTACAACAAGGATGTGAAGAAACTAAACTTAGTATAGAATTAACAGCACAAATACAATATGTAGACTCTAATTCAAAAATATATGATTCAATAAATATTTGTAGCTATCTACCAAATGTAGAAATAGAAAATTCATCATATTTCTATGGGAAAGTAATAGAATCTAAACAAAACTACATTTTAGTAGAGCCAAACGAAGGAGAGCAAATACGAAAAACAGCTGATAAAATATCTATTGGCTTAGGAGAATATAATGATGCACTATATAAAGTAGGAACAAACGTAAAAGTAACATATACAGGCTATGTAATGGAAACATATCCAGCCAAAGTAGATGTAATAAAAATAGAATTAAAATCTGCCGAAAACTTTGAAATACGTTTTTATGATAAACAGCCACGAACAGATACTAAAATAAATAAAATTTTAGATAAATCAGAAACAAATAACTATGACTATAATATCTATTTATATGATGGCTCAGTAAACATTTTAATAAATGGAGAAGAAATGTCATTAAGAAATGCATTATTAGAAAATAAAATAACAATGAATGAAATTATAGTAAAAGCAAATAATGATTTAAAAGATAAAAAGATAACAGGAGAAACTTATAAAGATGGAGGAAGCAGAGTATATAACTATGAAAATTATACAATAATAAAATATCATACTTTAAAAGGAAATAGAGATGTGTATATTGGAACAAAAGGAATATCGATAAATAATATAAAACATTAATTTAAACAATAAAAATAAAATTATAAAATCAAGTAATTAATATTAAATATTACTTGATTTTATAATTTTATACAAATAATTTAAGGCCAAATATAAAATAAAAAATTTATTTTATATTTTACTACTTAAATAAGCATTTAATAGAAATAAGATAAAAAATGATAATGTGACAAATTTAGTTGCTAAGGTATTATATGTTATGATATTATTTAAATATAAAATATTAATTTTGGAGGTATTAAATGAAAAATAAAAAGGTAATAATGTTTATTATGGTAATTGTTCTAATTTTACTTATTTTATATATATGCTATATAACTAAAAATGGAAGCATATTATGCACTAATCAAGATGATAAAGTTAAGAAATTAGCAGATGTAGAAGAAAATTATAAAATGGTGCTAAATTCTATAGCTAGAGAACTTACTCAGGTTGAAGCAGCAGAAAAAGGATATTTTGTATATGATGCTGTAGAAAATAAAGTATACAATAAAGATGTTTTAGACAGATTTGTAAAAAATACTCAAATGAATGCAACAAATAGAATATCAGATGAAATAATAATTGTAATATACAACATAGAGGGTGATCCAACAATATATAATTTAGGATACATAGAAAGTATTGGTTATATTTTAGCAGAAGATGCTACTAGGGTTCATATTTCAAAAACAGAACTTAAAGGGGAAATACCTAAACAATTCTATGAGATAGTAATTAACACAAATATTCCTAGCGAGCATTATGGAATAGCTATAGAAGAAAACTTTGGATTTTCAACAGGAATAATATCATTAATTTCGTATTCAGAAGATTATAAAGACATAGAAATTGCAAGATATTCATTAAAAATAGATATGGTAGATACAAAAATAAATCCCAATGAAGTAACTACTATAGATATTTATAAAACTTCTATGCTAAAAGGAGAAGAAGAAAAAACAATTACTCTTAACCAAGAAGAAACACGTGAAATTATAGAAATAATTAATAGCTTAGATTTTAAAGAAGAAACTTGTGATGGAATTTGTAAATATTATATAAATTTGAATAGTGATGAAAAAGAACTTTATAAAAACTATGGAATTGAGGTATACTCAAATAGGCATCATATTACTTTAACTGCAAATGGAGAAGCTATAGTAACTAAAGAACAATCACAAAAATTGAATAAAATATTAGAAAAATATTTTTAAAATTATACTTATATAAGTATGAGAAAGGAAAATGTAATGAAAAAGAAAATATTAATAATTTCTATAATTTCAATAGTTATATTAATACTAGTAATAACAGCAATAATTATGAATTTAAAAAGTGAGAAAGAACCTATTGTAATAGAAGAAGTACCACTTGGATACAATAATCCTATTGTTCCAGAAGGTTTTAAAAAAATTGAAACTGAAAGTGCTAGCTGGGAAATAGAAAATGGTATTCCAACGGGATGGAATAATGGACTTGTTATTGAAGATGAAAAAGGTAATCAATTTGTGTGGGTTCCAAAAGTAGAAATAGAAAGTGAAGAATTGTTACGTGTAATAAAGTCAGATTTAGATGAACTACAAGAACAAGAACAAAGACAGGAACATCAAAACAAGCTAGATGAACAAATAAAAAAATATGGTGGCTTTTATATTGCAAGATATGAAGCAGGGATAACAGATGAAATGCAAGATTCTATAACAGAATATTCACCTACTACAAATGACATTACAGGAATACCAGTTAGTAAAAAGGGACAAGTGCCATGGAACTTTATAAGTTTAAAGAATGCAAAAATAAATGCAAAAAAGATGTATGAAGAAAATGAAAAAATAGAAAGTGATTTAATATCTCCAATACAATGGGTGCATTTAATGCAGTGGCTAAAAAATAATGGTCTAGACATACAAAATTGCTCAAAATATGGGAACTTTAGTAACAATAGTTATAGATTTACAGGAGTATATTCAGAAGATTATGGAAAAACATATCAATATGCAGAAAATAAACTTAAATGGGAAAATAATATAATTACTGGAACAGGAGCATCAGAACAAAATAAATTTAACAACATATATGATTTTTCAGGAAATGTTATGGAATATACAGATGGCTGGGTAAGAGCCAGGGGATATTATAGTGTAGGAGGATACTTTGACACCCCACGGAAGCTATGAAATTTATAGTGCAAGGCTAATAGGAGTGACACCATTAGAAAGGTTAGGGTATAGAGTAGTTTTATATATAAAATAGAAATTTTAAAACAGAGAACTGCCTAGAAAGCAGTTCTTCTGAGTTAAATCATTTAAAAGAATTTTAGCAATTATTATTATCATCACACATAAATTTATTACAATTAACTGTATAAAATCTTCTTTCAGCAAGTTTGTCTTGAACTCCACGAAGAGCCTCACCAAATCTTTGGAAGTGAACAACTTCTCTTTGGCGTAAGAAACGAAGAGGGTCTAAAACGTCGGGGTCATCTTTACACAAATCAATTAATTTTTCATAAGTTGCTCTTGCTTTTTGCTCAGCAGCTAAGTCTTCTTGTAAGTTAGCAATAGGGTCACCTTTGGCAGCAATATAAGCAGCTGTAAATGGAGTACCAGCAGCTGATTGTGGATATACATCGACCCCATGATCTGTATAATAAGCTCCAAGTCCAGCCTTTTCAATTTCTTCAGGGCAAACTCCATCAGTTAATTGGTGAACTATGGTTCCAACCATTTCCAAGTGTGCTAATTCTTCAGTACCAATATCATTTAAAATAGCTTTAGCATTTTGATCTGGCATACCAAATCTTTGGGATAAATATCTTAAAGAAGCGGCAAGTTCTCCATCTGGTCCACCATATTGGCTAATTATAAATTTAGCAAGTCTTGGGTTTGGGCATTTTATATTAATTGGGTATTGTAATACTTTATTATAAGTCCACATTAAAAATTCCCCCTTTCCCATGGCCATGGTTCTTCTATCCATCTCCACTTATTGCAAGGGAAATTAATTGTTAGAGGTCCATAAACCATTTGGTATTTTTCTTTTAATTCGTGTAATTTAGTTGCATATTCTCTATGAAGGCAAAGTGCTTTTTCGTCATCAACATGTGTGTCTAAATACTCAGCAAGTTCAACAACAGCAAAGCTTAGGCAACGAATTTGTTGAATCATTTCTTCACGAGATATTTCTCTTTCAGGGCATGTTTCTGGCTCTATATAAGTGAACTCATAAGAATACATAGGAACTCTAGGAGCCATACCCTTTTCACAACAACAATTACAATTATTGTTATCCATTCCAAAACCAGCAGGAATTGCAACTTCATTTGGATAATCTTCATTTTCTACCATCATATTGTCATTATTATTCATCATACAACCAGCATTACATTTATGACAGCAATTTCTATAATCTCTATTATTCTCTAACATTTATTACACCCCTCTTTCACAGTATTCATAGCTTTTATGAAAGCCATTTCCTCTATAGATTGGCAAGGTGAATATGGTGAAACAAGTTCAGGGAAAATTGTACCCATTTTTAAACCAACACATGGAGTAAATGTTTTATCTAAAAATTGTATTGGAACATAACTTTGTGCAAGCATAGGGTTTTCAGGGAAAACTGATTCGCCACTTTCAAAGCCACAATTGCAAGCATTATCATTATGTTCTGTATAATAGTCAGCTTTAACGCCACATTCATCGCATGCTGTTTCAATTATTTTTTTATTATAATTTCTTTGACAGCAACAATTTCTATATCTACAATTATACATATTTTATCCTCCTTTTATAATTTGTATATATTACATAATATTATTGAAATGACTAAAAAGTGCATAAAAAGTCGAAAAAGCACTAAATTATGTTAATAAAAATAAACAAAATGACTAGACTTATAACAAAAAATGATATATAATTAGTAGAAAAAATATAAAAAGATAAAGGAAGAAACCTAATATGAATAATTTTGGAGAAGAACATTGTAACATAGAAAAAGATGCAATTGAAGAATCTTTTATTAATCAAATGTGTTTAAAAAAGGATAAGGAATATGAAGATTGGGCAGACAATATTGGAACCCGAATAATAGAGTACTTTTTAAACAAGTATAAAGGAATAACTATTGAAATGCCAAAAGCAAGAGAAAAATCACCTAAAAGCTTATTAGGAAAAATAAAAAACTTGCAAATAGAAAGATTATCTAAATTATATGCACTAGAAGGAATAGAAGATAAAGATAAACAAAAATTATATAAATTAATAAAAGAAAGAATATATGAAAATGAAGAATTAAATATAATATATACATTAGCTCCAATTAAAAGTCTATTATATGATGAAATAGAGAAACTAAATATAAAAGAATTTGAAGAAAGAATAATGGTAGATGGAATTAGTAATAGTACAAAAACAGCATTATTAAGGATACTAGTAGGAAGAATAGAAAATAGCAATATACTAGAAAAAGAAAAAATATTACAAGAATTAGATGAAAAATATGGAGAAAAGGCAGCAGATAAATCTGGAATTATAGAAGATGATATAATACGATACAGCAGTATTGAAGCACTAAAGGAAAATGAATTAAAAATAGGAAGACTAAAAGACGAAATGTCATTTTTAAAAGCAAATGACTTAAGAGGTATGAAATTTGTTGTGGTAAATGTACCAGATGATTTGGAAACAGAGAATAAAAAACTAAAAGAAATATTAAAAATAAGGAAAGAAACTAAAGACATCAAGAAAAAGTGTGCATGTACAGAACTTGCAATAATAGAAATAGGAAAAGAATTTTATCAAGATTTAGCGACAAATAAAGAACTTCTAGAAAAATTAAATATAGAAGTAATACCAGACTCTAACAAGCATAAGAAAAAGTCTAATGGATATGAAGCAGAACATATTAAGTTTTACAATAGAACAAATCCACAATATACACTAGAGGTACAATATAAATCTGAACTTGTAGAAACGATATGTAGAGGAGAAGGAACAGCATCACATCAAAATAGACCAGGTAAAAAAAGAGTTTTACCTCATGCAAATAATAATATAGAGTTAATACGAAAATTAGCATATACACTTCCAAAATATAAAATATTTAGAAGAGATGGAAATAAAATAAAAGTGCAAAAATTTGATATGTTAAGAAATGTAATGGGATATTATCAAGGTCAGATATTACCAAAAAGTGAAGAATATGAAAAAATAATGAAAATATTTAATTATGACAAAGAAGAAAAAAATGTATCAGATGAAAGATAAGAATATAAAAAATAGCAAGTAGTTTCTTGCTATTTTTCGTTTTGTGTAGTAAAATGTAGAAAATATTAATTTAGGAAATTTAAAAAAAGAAATAAAAAGTAAAAATACTATAACAATATTGCAGAAATTTTCATACATTAAACAAATTTTACCGCAAATGGAAAAGAAAGAAGGTACAAATGTATAATATAGAAGAATATGATACCGAAAAAACAAAAGTATTAAAATATGCACTATACAAAAAAAGGACAATAAGAGAAATAAAAACAAAATTTAGAAGTGTAATAAAAGAAGAAATGCTAGAAGATATTCTGCAAGAGTTAGAACAAAATGGTTACATAGGAGATGAAATGTACATAAAGAAAGCAGTAAATGAATATATAGCACTTAAAAATCTATCAATAAAAGAACTAAAATATAAGCTTTCATCAAAAGGTATACAAAGTAGTTTAATAGAAGATTATATTTCAGAAAATATAGAAGAATTAGAAGAATACGAAAGAAAATCTGCTGAAAATATAACAATAAAAAGAGCAGTAAATATGGATGAAAATGATATAAAATCCTACTTAATGAAAAAAGGATATAAAGAAGAAAATATAAAAGAAGCAATAGCAAAAATAGAAGAATAGGAAGGTAAAACAATGCAAAATGTATTAACATTACAAACAAAAAAATATAATTTAAAGCTAGAAAATTTTGAAGGACCACTTGATCTATTATGTCATTTGATAGATAAAAACAAAATGAATATATATGACATAAACCTAAACGAAATAACAGACCAATATATAAATTACATAAACCAAATGGAAGAAATGAATTTAGAAATAACAAGTGAATTTTTAATAATGGCATCAACACTTGTATACTTAAAATCAAAAAGTTTACTTCCAACAGAAGTAGAAGACGAAAAAGAACTAACAGAAGAAGAATTACTTCAAAGAATTATTGAATACAAAAAATACAAAGAGATATCAAAAAAGCTAAAAGAAAATTATGAAATATTCTCAAAAAGAAGTTACAGATTACAACAAGAAATAGAACTACCAAAACAAAAACTAGAAAAAAACTATCAAAAAGAAATAATTTCAGAAATGTATGCACTAGTCATAGAGAAAAGCAGTAGCAGACTAAACAAAAACGCCAAAAATATAGAAAAAATAGCAATAACAGACACATACACAGTAGGAAGTAAAGTAAAAGAAATGTTTAGAGAATTACTAAGAAAACCAAAATTCATATTCAACAAACTATACAAAGTATCAGAAACCAACAAACAAGAAGTAGTAACAGCCTTCACAGGCCTTTTAGAATTATCAAGAAGAAGCAAAGTAACAACCACCCAAGAAGAACTATTCGGCGACATAGTAGTAGAAAAAGCAAGAAGAGTGGGATAGTAGCATTGGGGACGTTTCCTAAACGGGTGCCGATTAATTAAAAACAAGAAAAGTAAGTAGGAAATAGGAAATGCAATAAGAAGTAAAATACTTAAAGCACCCTCCTTGGGAAATTTGAAAAATTTTCCAAGAGGAAACGTCCCCAATGCGGAAAGATGTAGAAAATTATAAACAACAAACAAAAATAATCTGGCTAGATTAGGAACTGTCCCCAACGCGGAAGCCAAAAAGAAAAAACAAAAAAACTATTGCGATATTATGTAAAATATGTTAAAATAAATCTAGTAACAATTTGGAAATCCAAAGAGATTCATTTCAAAGAGGGTGTCCTAAAATAGGAATCCAAAAAACAAAAAATCCAGCTCGG
>CAOJCG010000029.1 GCA_948356915.1 uncultured Clostridiaceae bacterium | reverse complement strand
TTGCTAATAAAATAAAGCTATTTTTTAGTGAAATTTTCAAAAAGTATTGACAGATTCTAAAGAAGTATTTATCACATTACTGTGACTTTAATTTTTTATATTTCAAATTGATATCCATCTTCTGCTATTAAAATATTTCTATTTTCTTCTTTTTTTAGTTCTTCTCTTGTTGTATCTCTTAAATGTGTTGCAATTATTTGCTTGTTATATTTTTGGGTTAAATATTTTATATTATCTATTCCCATATGACAGTGGTCTCCTTCTCTTAAAGAAGTATCTGCAATTGTAACTTTGCTATTAGCAATTAATTTTTCTACACCATCACATATTCCACTGTCACCAGTACAACTTACACTGTTATTTATATTATACCCATATGCTGGTTTTTCTTCTCCATGCGATACTTGTATTGCTTCTATTTTATATTCTTCTAATTTTATTTCATATTCATCATTGTTTAATTCTATAAATTTTAAATTCATAAATTCTTGTATTTCTTCTCTATCTTCAAACCTATATGCTTCAAACAATTCTACTATTTTATCTTCTATTCCTTTTGGACCTATTATTGTAATTTCATTATCTATTTTGACATAATTATATACATGTTTTAAGAAAAATGGTATATCTGATATATGGTCACCATGCATATGTGTGATTAAAATTATTTTTATTTTTTCTGGCTTATGATTATTCTTTAATAATTGTTTTAATGTTCCATTTGGCATATCTACTATTAATTCTTCATTTATTAATGTGCATGCACTATTATATTTTGTATATATTGCTCCTGTTCCTACTAATTCTACTTTCATTTTTACTTTCTCTCCTTATCTATTTTTCGTTACTTGATTTAGTTACATTCTAATTTTTGTAGCTTATTACATAATTTTTTATTTACAAATATTTCAATAACCGCTAGTGCAAATAGTAATACTTCTATTACTATCATTTCATATTTCATTAATAGTAATGTGAATATTGCACTTAAAATTAGTGTTCCTATTCTTCTATATACCTCTATATTTATTATTGTTTTTTGTTGTTCGTCTTTATTAGAAATATCTAAAGCAACATCTTCTATGTATATTTGAAAAGAATCTCTTGTTGCTAATATTAAGAAAAATCCTAATGACATTATTATTACTTTATATATAAATATTGTATTTATAAAATGCCCTATAATTAATAGCAAAAATGCCATACTTAAACATATAGTTAATACAATACTCATTTTATCTTTTATTTTTGAATATATCTTTCCAAATATCATATTACCTACTAATCTAGCAATTCTTGATATAAATACTATTGTTGTTATATAGTATGTTACCATTTCTATTGATAAGAAATTTTGAAAATCATATTGCATAAATAATTTACTATTATTTTGCCCCATTTTTACAATTGAGTAAAATACTGCATTAGACAATATCACTAAAAACATAACTGATGTTACTTTTATATTTCTATTGCTTTTTGCTTCTTTTGTTTTTGATTCCTGTGTTTTTGCCTCATAGTATAAAAATGCAACTCCTAATAATAATATATATATTATTATTGACATATACATTGGTAAATAATTATTTGTATTAAATAGTTGTCCAGCTACTAATGCTGTAAATAAAGTTATAATTGAATACATTATTTTAGATTTATTTCTTATTTTATAATAATCTTCATTTCTTCCTACTGCTTTTAAATTATTCTTTAAAATAATTTCATCCATGTTTAAAAACATAACTGCTATTTCATTTATACTTTTATATAGTAGCATTAAAGGAAATGATTTTCCAAAAGTTAATATAAAAGATGTAATTAATAATAAACTAGCACCTATTCTTAATGAATTTACATTTCCAACTTTCTTTATTATTGCTAATATTACTTTTTGAAAAATTATACATACTAATAATGCAACCATTGTCATTGCAGTTATTTGACTTGCATTTAATCCTTTTACTAAGGTTAAAAATAGCGTATCTATTGGCACAAAAAATATCATATCTCCTGTAAAAGATGCAAATATGGGATATATTTTTATACTTCTATTTATTTTCTTTGTTTCTTGCTCCATTTTTTACTCCTAAATTATTGTTCTTATATTTTATTTACGTATCTTATATTAACATTACTTCATTTTAATTTCAATAAATTTTATTAATTTTGCTATGAATTTTGTTCTTTTGGGAATCTGTTACTGTCTGCCATTATTTCTTATTTTCTTGTTTGAACTGCAAAATAAGTTTGTTCAAAGTTAGTAATAGAATCAAACTTTTTCTTTAACTCTATTAGTGTTGATTTTTCAAATTCCATATATAGTCCTCCATATAAAACACTCATATATGTAAACAAATTAACAGAAAATATGCTATAGAGCTTGAAAGTTATGTCAAACTGTTGTATAATATGTTTATGATTTATATATACTATTTCCCTATTTTCACTAATTAGTGAGAGGATTTTCCTCTAGCTTTTTGGTTTTTATATAATAACTCGTTGACAACTATAAAAGAAATTTAAGGAGGAATTATTATGTTGTGGATTGCTGCTATTGGTAGCCTTATTATTGGATTCATTGTATTGGTTAGTTTAATTTTTGACCTCTTTGATTGTGACTGGAAATCCGCTCTACACAGTGGAATATGTTTAATTATTTGTGTAGTAATATTTTTTGTAAGTACATTTTGTCTTGCTGCAATATTAGCCCAGTCATATCAGGAAACTGAAAAAACTGCTGAATATGAACTTGTATCATTACAGGATAATAGCCAAATATCTGGTTCTGCCCGTGGTGGGTTATTTTATGTATATGCTTCTATGGATACTGATGAAGTTTATCTGTATTATTACAAGTCTGGTGATGGATACAGGAAAGGCAAAATTACTTCTGAAAATGTAATTATTTATGAACAGGAAAATTGCACGCCTACAATTGTAGAATATACAACATATACCAAAATTAATATGAATGGTGTACTGGAAGGTATTCTTTCATTTTGTAAGTTTAGAGAAACAGAAATAAGTTATGAATTTTATGTTCCTAAAGGAACTGTGGTTCAATCATTTTCTTTAGACTTACAGTAGTAAGAAATAAGGAGAGCATTTTATTCTATGCTCTCCTTATTTCTTGTTTATTAATTTAATTTTATATTCCTTAGCCTCAAAGCATTCAATATAACTGTAAAACTACTTATTACCATTGCAACACTTGCTATCATTGGGTTTATGGTTATTCCTATTGGTGTAAGAATTCCTATTGCAACTGGTATCATTAGTATATTATAGAAAAATGCCCAGAATAGGTTTTGTTTTATATTTCTTATTGTTTTTTTGCTGATGTGTATTAGGTTTATAATTGAGTTTAAGTCGTTTCTTGTTAGTATTACGTCTGATGAGTCCATTGCTATATCTGTTCCACTATTTACACTTACTCCTATATCGGCTGTAGCTAGTGCTGGGCTATCGTTTATTCCATCTCCACACATTAGTACAAATCTTTTTTCTTGTTTTAACTTTTTAATTACTTCTAATTTTTGTGTTGGTAATACATTTGCAATTACGTTTTTTATTCCTATTTCTTTTGCTATTTTTTCTGCTGTTTCTTTGTTGTCTCCTGTTAGCATTATTACTTCTATTTTGTGTTTATTAAATGTATTTATTACTTCTTTTGCATTTTTTCTTATAATATCACTTACACCTATTATTGAAATTATTTCTTTATTTTTTACAACATATATTATGCTGTTCCCAGCTTTAGCAAGTTTTTCCTCATCTTGTTTATGTGTATTTTGAAATCCATATTTTGAAAGTATTTTACTATTTCCTAATATTATTTGTTCATTATTAACCCTGCCACATACTCCGTATCCACTTATCTCTTCATAATTTTCTACTTCAAAACTTTCTATATTATTTTGTTCTAAATAATCAACAAAAGCTTTTGATATAGGGTGCGTTCCTTTCTTTTCTATACTTCCTGCTAAAGCCAATACTTCTTTTTCTTCCATATTACTATAATTAATTACATTTGCTATTTTCAAAGTTCCATATGTTAATGTTCCTGTTTTGTCAAATACTATTGTATCTGTTTTTTGAGCATTTTCCAATATTTCACTTTTCTTTATTAATATTCCATTTTCTGCACATAGCCCTTCACTTACTACAATAGCAAGTGGAGTTGCTAGCCCTAAACTACATGGGCATGCTACTACTAAAATAGTTATAAATACATTTAGTGCTGTTGCAAATGAAGAACCTATTAAAAGATATACTATAAATGAAATTATTGCCATTAGCATAACAGCTGGTACAAAATATCCACTTACTTTATCCGCTAGTTTTGCAATAGGTGCTTTTGTGTTTGTAGCTTCGACTACTAGTCTTACAATTTCAGATATTGTAGATTCTTTTCCTATTCTTTCTGCCTCATATTCTATATATCCATCATAATTAATAGATCCTGCAATTACTTTTTCGCCTATCGCTTTATTTGTTGGCATACTTTCACCTGTAATAAAAGCTTCATCAAAATGTGCTTTTCCGAAATGTTATTTTACCATCTACTGCTATTTTTTCTCCTGGTTTGCAAATTACAATATCACCTTTTTTTACTTCATCTATTGTTACTTTTCTTTCTTCACCATCAATTTTTAATGTTGCTTCATTTGGTGTTATTTTTACTAGTTTTTGAATAGCCTCTTTCGTTTTATCTTTACTCATTCCATCAATATATCTGCCTAATTTTATAAAGAATATTATAATTGCTGCTGATTCAAAATATAGGTTTTCTACATAAGAATGCTCTCCTTTTATTACCATAAACATACTATATAAACTATATGCTAAACTACTAAGAACACCTATGCTAACTAGTGTATCCATATTTGGAGTTTTGTGTATCAAATTTTTATAACCATTTTTTAAAATGTCAAAACCATATACTATAAAACAAATAGTTAGTAAAAATAACACCACTGTATAATTAATTGGTTGTGTATGCATATTCAGTGCATCTATTATTGGCAAACCTATCATATGTCCCATTGAAACATACATTAGAATAATTGCTAATACTAAGAAAATAAAGAATTTAATTTTTTCCGTTTTGTTCTTTTTTTCCACCTTTATTTCTTTAAATACTCCTAAGCTTTTAAAACCCGCTTCTTTAACAAACTGTTCAATTTTATTTTGGTCTAACATTTTTTCATCATACTCAACACTAGCATTTGCCATAACTAAATTAACACTAGCACTTTTAATACCATTTTGTTTATTTAAATATCTCTCTAATCCATTAGAACACGCACTACACGTCATTCCATCAATCTCTAAAATTATCTTTTTCATCTTTTCCGCACGCTAGGGACGGTCCTTTTCGTTCCGATTTCGGAACGGTGGGGACACTCCTTTGACCTCCTTTTATTATTATTTCAATGTAAAAGCACCTTATTTTAGGTGCTTTTTGTTTATAAGAATGTTCCTTTTAACTGTTCTTCAATCATATTGCATACAGTTGTTAGAATAATCTTAACTCCTTGTTCGTAAGTTAAATATCCCTGTTTTTCTTTTTTATTAATCTTTCGCTGTAATCTTCTTAATGTTTTATCATCATATCGAATAATTATTGTTTTTCGAAAAGCTACATTAACGTAATAGTACTGAGAATAAGACCGTACTGTGTAAATGGGATATTGACTCTTTTCATGTATATATCCCATTGCTACAATCTCGCCTTCACCATATACATCTTTTTCTGGATATAATACCCGCTTTCTTATTGTTGCTACCATAATAAACCTCCTTTACATTTGTAATAAAGATTTTAAATAAGTTTCTGATAACAATAATAACATAAAGTATTTTATTATTCAAGAGTTTCTACCTAATAAATTCTATAAGCACCTTTATTTTATTATTTTTTAATTTTATAAAACTGTAAAACCTAAATCTTGCATTCTCTCTTTTATTTTATCTATATTAATTTCATTTGCTGTTATTGTAACTGTTCCTTCTTTATGGTTTGCAACTACATTTTCTATCCCTTCCATATTCTTTAAAGCATTTTGAATTCTGTTTTCACATCCTCCACATGCCATTCCTTGTACTTTTATTATAGTTTCTTTCATTATCTTTTACCTTCTTTCTCTCTATTCTTTATTTCTCCATTAAACTTATAAATCTATCACTAAAACTTGGAGCATATTTTTTTAAGTTTATTGGTTTTAAATTTCTGTCTGTAAAGCAGTGCTTAGTTTCAGCTATGATTACTACTTTTCCAGTTTCTTTTTCTGTAACATCATAACCTACTGTCATTCTAACTCCTGTATATTCTTTTATAAATACACGAATTTGCAAAGTGTCTCCAAAAGTAACATGATGTTTATATGTACAGTTTACTCCTAATACTGGAATTGTTATACCATTTTCTTCTAAAACTTCAAATGGTATTCCTATGTTTTCTAAAAAATAGCATCTAGCTTCTTCTAAATACCTTATATAATTCGAATGATGTACTACTCCCATTCTGTCTGTTTCATAATAATTAATTTTCCTTTGAAATGCTTTATCCATTTTATTCCTCTTTTCTTATTATTTGTTAAATTTTTTAAACAAGCTAATTAATTCATCTATAATTTCTAAGTTTCCTTTTTCTAAATCGTTTGTAACACAACTATATAAATGGTTTTCTAATATATGGTTTGATAAACTTTTTATAGAGTTTTCAATTGCTGATAGTTGAATTAATATATCATTACAATATTTATCTTCTTCTACCATTTTCTTTATTCCCTTTACTTGCCCTTCAATTCTACTCAAACGATTTGTAATAAGTTTCTTTTCTTCGTCACTTCTGTGTGTTTTTTTATTACAACATTTTTCATTTTCCATTTTTAATCACCTGATACATTATATACCCCCTTAGGTATTTTGTAAATAAGGGGGTATCTTTATATAACTATTAATTTTGTAAGTGTTTATTTTATTAAATCTTTTACAAGTTCTGATGCTATAATTAAACCTACTACTGATGGTACAAATGATATACTTCCTAAAATCTTTTCTTTTGGCTTGCTATTGGCATCTATTTTTATTTGTTCTTCTTTTGAGTATACTACTTTTAAATGCTTTATATTTCTTTTTTTCAATTCTTTTCTTAATATTTTACAAACTGGGCATACTGATGTTTTGTATATATCAGCTACTTCAAACATAGTTGGGTTTAACTTGTTTCCAGCTCCTGTTGCTGATATTATTTTAACATTTTCAATATTTGCTTTTTCTATTATTTTTAATTTATTTGTTATTGTATCTATTGCATCTACAACATAGGTAATAGATTTATCTATTAATTGTTCTTCTCCGCCTTCTATTTCATTTGGCTTATACGTTTCTACTATTGCAGATGGGTTAATATCTAATATTCTTTCTTTCATTACATCTACTTTATACTTACCTATTGTAGAGTGCATAGCTTCTATTTGTCTATTTATGTTTGTAATATCTACTTTATCATAATCAACTATTATTATATGCCCTATTCCTGCTCTTACTAAGCCTTCTACAACATATGAACCTACTCCACCAATTCCATATACTATAACCTTTGAATTTTTTAGTTTCTCTATTTTTTCTTTTCCTATTAATAATTCTGTTCTTGAAAATTGTTCTGACACTTTGTTATTGTCCTTTCATTTATTTTAATTTATTTTACCACATATAATTATAATTTTCTAGTATTTTAGATATAAAAATAAATATCGAGTTTAATTTGACTCAATGCCTATAGCTATGCCTTGCCTCATTACAATTTCATGTTATGGATTAGCAGTATTGAATGCTTAAGTTAAAAGACCTATAGATTCCTCGTTATTTTTAAGATATTTACTAACTTTTATTCATAAAAATCAGGTTAAAAATTAATATTTTTAACCTGATTTGTGCTTATTATTTTTCAATTTCTTCTTTTATTAGTTTTGTTATTTGTTACTCTTTTTATATTCGTCTAAATTTATACTTTCATAATATAAATTTTCAGATACTATATTATCATACTACTTTTAGTATTTATAATTTTTCTATAATTGCTTTAGTATCTCTAGCAATTACTAATTCTTCGTTTGTTGGTATTACCCATACTTTTATTTTTGAATTTTTTGTAGATATTTCTTTTTCTTCACTTTGTACTTTGTTTGCTTCTTTGTCTATTTTTACTCCCATCCAGTTTAAGTAGCTACATATTTCTTCACGTATACTTCCTTGGTTTTCTCCTATTCCTGCTGTAAATACTATTGCATCTATTCCATTCATTGAAACTGCATATTTTGCTATATACTGAGCTACATTATATGCATATGCTCTGTTGGCTAAAGCTGCTCTTTTATTTCCTTCTTTTTCTGCTTTAGTTATATCTCTATTATCTTTGCTTACTCCAGATATTCCATATGTTCCTGATTCTTGGTTTAATATGTATTCCATTTCATCTGGTGTTAAGCCTTCTTTTTTCATTAAAAATGTTACTATTGATGGGTCTAAATCTCCTGACCTTGCACACATCATTATTCCTGAAACTGGTGTCATTCCCATTGATGTTTCTACAGATTTGCCTCCATCTACTGCACATAGGCTTGCACCTTGTCCTAGATGGCATACTACTGTTTTTAAGCTTTCTATTGGTTCATTTACTAATTCTGCTAATCTATTTGAAACATATCTGTGTGATGTTCCATGAAAACCATATTTACGCATTTTGTATTTTTCGTAGTATTTGTATGGAACTGGGTAAATGTATCTTTCTTCTGGTATTGTTTGATGGAATGCTGTATCAAATACTGCTACCATTGGCTTTCCTGCTATTACTTTTCTGCATGCTTCTATTCCATTTAAAATTGGTGGTGTGTGTATTGGTGCAAGTTCTCTGCAACTAGCTATCTCTTTTATTACTTCATCTGTAATTAATACAGATTTATCAAATATGTCTGTTCCATGTGGTACTCTATGACCTATTGCATTTATTTCATCCAGTGATGATATAACTCCATATTCTTGATGTAATAATTGCTTAAGCATAAATTCTAAAGCTTCTTTATGGCTTGGTACAGGGTTTTCTAATACATATTTTTCTCCATTTACTTTATGTGTTAAAAAACTGTTTTCTTGACCTATTCTTTCATAATTTCCCTTTGCTAATACTTCTTCATTTTCCATATTTATTAATTGGTATTTTAATGATGAACTTCCACAGTTAATAACTAAAATTTTCATTTTCAATTCCTCCACACTTTATTTAACTAATTCAGCTGTATCTCTAGCGATCATTAATTCTTCCTCTGTTGGAACTACCCATACTTTTACTTTTGAGTTTTTGCTTGATATTTCTTGTTCTTCTGCTTTTACTTTATTTGCCTCTGTATCTACTTCTACTCCCATCCATTTTAAATGGTTTAATATCATTTCTCTTTCTTCTGGTCCTCTTTCACCTACTCCACCTGCAAATGCTATAACGTCTACTCCACCTAAAGCTACTGCATATTTTGCTATATACCCAGCTATTATGTATGTGTAGCTTTCTATTGCTGTTTTACATTTTGATGCGTTTTCGTCATTATTTCTAATTGATTCCCATATATCTCTGTTATCTGCTGAAACTTCGCTCATTCCTAATAATCCAGATTCTTTATTTAATACTTTTTCTACTTCATCTGGTGTTAAACCTTCTTTTTTCATTAAGAATGTTACTATTGATGGGTCTAGGTCTCCTGACCTTGTTCCCATTGCTATACCAGCTAGTGGTGTGAAGCCCATTGATGTATCTACTGATTTACCGCCATTTACTGCACATAAGCTTGCACCTTGTCCTAAGTGACATACTATTGTTTTTAGTTCTTCTACTGGTTTTCCTATTAACTCTGCTACTCTGTTTGATACATATCTATGGCTTGTTCCATGGAAACCATATCTTCTTACTCCATATTTTTCATAATATTTGTATGGTATTGGGTATATGTATCTTTCTTCTGGAATTGTTTGATGAAATGCTGTATCAAATACTGCTACATTTTTCTTACCTGGCATTACTTTTTTACATGCTTCTATTCCTGTTAATGCTGCTGGGTTATGTAATGGAGCAAGTTCTATACAATCACGAATTGTGTCTATTACTTCATCTGTAATTACTACTGATTTATTGAATTTTTCTCCTCCATGAACTACTCTGTGCCCTACTGCTGTTATTTCGTCTAATGAAGAAATTACACCATGTTCGCTATCGGTAAATTGTTCTAATACGAATGTTATTGCTTCTTCATGATTTTTTGCGTCTCTTTCATATTTGTATTTTTCTCCATTTGCTTTGTGTGTTACGAATGAACCTGCCATTCCTATTTTTTCATAATTTCCTTTTGCTAATACTTGTTCATTTTCCATATCGATTAATTGATATTTTAGTGATGAACTACCACTGTTTAATACTAAGATTTTCATTTTTATTTTTCTCCTTTTCTTTTATTTATTTTTTTATTGTAGTGGTCGCCGCCTTCGGCAACCCGAATAATCAATATTTTTTTGTTGTATGTCGTAAAAAATCGTTTTGCGGGTCGCCGAAGGCGACGACCACTACACATTATATTATCCATTTTGTGCTTGCACTGCTGTAATTGCTACCACCCCTGCTATGTCTTCTGCCGAACATCCTCTTGATAGGTCATTTACTGGTTTTGATATTCCTTGGCATAGTGGTCCATAGGCTTCTGCTTTTGCTAGTCTTTGTACTAATTTATAACCTATATTTCCTGCATCTAAATCTGGGAATATTAGTGTATTTGCCATTCCTTCTAGTGGACTTCCTGGTGCTTTTGATTTTGCTATTTCTGGAATTATTGCTGCATCTAATTGTAATTCACCATCTACTAGTAAATCTGGCATTTTTTCTTTTAATATTTTAGTTGCTTCTACTACTTTATCTGTAAGTGGTGAATGGGCACTTCCATATGTAGAATATGATAGCATTGCTACCTTTGGTTCTTCTCCTACTAGTTGCTTAAAACTTTTACTTGATGATATTGCTATTTCTGATAATGCTTCTGGGTCTGGGTATTCATTTAGTCCACAGTCGCCAAATACAAAAGCTCCTTTTTCTCCATATTCACAGTTTGGAACTACCATTAGGAAAAATGCTGACACTAGTTTTGTTCCAGGGGCTGTTTTTAGTATTTGAAGGGCTGGCCTTAGGGTATCTGCTGTTGAATGACATGCTCCTGATACTAAGCCATCACTATCTCCTTCTTTTACCATCATCATTCCAAAGTACACATTATCTTTCATGATTTCTTTTGCTTTTTCAATTGTCATTCCTTTGGCTTTTCTTAATTCATAAAACTTATTAGCATATTCACTAAATTTTTCACTAACTTTTGGGTCAACTATTTTAGCTCCTTCAATATTTATATCATTTTGTTTTGCTAATTCATTTATCTCTTCTTTATTTCCTATTAATATAATATCTGCATAACCTTCTTGCAATACCTGCTCTGCTCCTTTTAAAACACGTATGTCTTCACTTTCAGGTAAGCAAATTGTTTTTATATCTTGTTTTGCTCTTACTTTTATATCTTCTATAAAAGACATCTTCTTTGTTCCCTCCTTCGTTTTTTAGTCCTTTATTATTATATAGGCAATTTTGAAAAAGTACAAGGGATTTTGAGAAATTTTGTGTAATAAAAACTACAGATACTATCTATGTCTTTTCTTTAAATATTAAATTCTTATTTTATTTTTTTATAGAATTTCTTGCTTGTTGCTCATTTGTAAAAATAATAATGCCTATTTTTTAAGTTGCAAACATAAATATAGCAAAAAAAAAATATTGCAAAATGTATAGACTTTTTCTTTTCTCAATGTCATAATAAAACAAATGTTTTGAAAGGTGGTAATTTTATGAACTCTGTTGATAACTTTGAAAACAATAAAATTAATTCTATAAGTCTTAAAGATTTTTCTCTAAAAAGATTAAATCAAAGCTTTACAAAGCATATAGATTTATAGAAATATAAGAAATTTGATATTTTAGCTTATTGGATTAATGATTTTGCTAATTATCATGATAATGAAAAATCTTTTGATTCTAGTAAATTAAAAAGATATAAACGAGGAGATATTATAAAAGCTAATTTAGGTTTTAACGTTGGCAGTGATTAGGCGGATTGCATTATTGTATTGTACTAAATAAAGATGATAAATTATCTTTTGGTACATTAAATGTAATTCCTCTTACTTCTATTAAAGAAAATAAAATTTATTATGATAATACTGTAAATCTTGGAAGTGAAATTTATACTATCCTATATAATAAATTTCAAAAAAATTTTAACAATACTTTTAATAAACTATCATCAATTAGTAATAATAAAATTAACAATTATGAAGATTTAAAAGATGAATTAGAACAAATTCCTGTTTTATCTCAAGAACTTGAATTTTTGAAAAAATTTGAAAAAGAGATTACTAAAATGAAAAAAGGAAGTATAGCACTGCTTAATCAAATTACCACTATTAGCAAACAACGAATTTATTATCCTAAAACGTCTAAAGACTTATTGTCTGGAGTACATTTGTCTAATTCTAGTTTAGACTTGCTAGATCAAAAATTAATTCAGCTTTTTACGAAATAGGCGTATATTTTTATTGACTTTAATCATATTATATAGTATAATCTAATTAAATTAAGCTATGTGATTTTCACATCGGCATTAAGAAGATTAAGAGTAGTTCTTTGCGAACTACTCGTTTTTATTTATTATTCGTTTTCAATATATTTTTTAAGTTGCAAATAACATTATTATTATGTTATACTATATTGGATCTATGTCAAGTTTTTGGACACTTTTTTTGAGAATTTTTTTATATTTTTG
>CAOJCG010000028.1 GCA_948356915.1 uncultured Clostridiaceae bacterium | reverse complement strand
GGTGAAATATTCGTTTACAAACTTTCAAGGTGATTTTATCATATATTAAATACAATGTTTTCTAGAATATCTTGACATTTTATGTAAAATAATATATAATATTAATGTAGTGTAACAAAAGTATTCCTATTTTATAATGTAGGAAAAAGGTAATTATTTAAATAAATAATTAGGAGGATTAAAAATGACAAGTAAAACTATGAACAAAACAATTAACCGGTTAAGCAAGTACATTGGGAAGGAGATAATCAGAACAAATCCAACATATAAAGGCGACGGGTCCTACACAGATAGCACTATTTTGTTGTTAGGCTTTACACCAGATGGTAAGATTAGATATAGGAACACAACATTAAGTTGGCTTTTTGGGGATAAAGAAGATACTTTACCTATTAGCTTCACTGACATGAATTGGACAACGTACAAAAAAGCATTACGCTCAGGAGGAACTAAGCTAAGTAAATGGAGAGGTAAAAAAATAAGAAGAATAAACCCCACTACGATAGGGGATAGATCCTTTATTAAAGAGCCGGTTACCTTATTATCTGCATCAAAAAGCCATATGGTAGTTAAGTATGATGATGGAAGTGAATCAGTTTTAGACTGGAGCTATACCAAATTCGAAGACTGGATAATTGCTTAAGTAGTAACCAATATAGGAACCTCTAATTGAGGTTCCTATATTGGTTTATTTTACAACAATATTATAAATCTTATTTTTAACATAAATTTCTTTAATAATAGTTTTACCTTCCAACAATCCACAAACTGTTTCGTTATTGTGGACAACTTCTTTTACAACTTCTTCCTCTGAGTTTAAAGGAACTGTAACAGTAGCTTTTAGTTTTCCATTAAATTGAACAGGAATTTCTATTTCACTGTCAATTGTTTTAGCTTCATCATATATAGGCCAAGAAGATTCACATAGTGGCTTAAATCCTAATTCTTGATTAAGCTCTTCTGTAATATGCGGAGCAATTGGGTTTAATAATGTTAAAAGTAATTTATAATCTGCTTTAGTTATAGTTTTCTCATCGTCATAACTATTTGCCAAAATCATTAATGATGATACTGCTGTATTATAAGACATAGTAGTTAAATCAGTTTGTACTTTCTTAATAGTTTTATGAATTATACTCTCTAGTTTTGGAGAATATTCTTCTCCATCTACAACTTTTTCTTTCAAACGAATAACCTTATCAATAAAACGTTTGCATCCTTTTAAAGAATCTGTACTCCAAGGAGCATCTTGTGTGTAATCTCCCATAAACATTTCATAAACTCTTAAAGTATCTGCACCATATTCATTTACAATATCATCCGGATTAATAACATTTCCTTTAGATTTACTCATTTTTTCATTATTTGAACCAAGTACCATACCATGACTTACACGAGTCCAAATCATTTCTTTGTTAGGTACTAAACCAATATTATATAAGAATTGTACCCAGAACCTTGCATATAGTAAGTGTCTTGCAGTATGTTCCATACCACCATTGTACCAATCAACTCTATTCCAGTATTTCATAGCATCCATAGAAGCAAACTCTTTATCATTATCGGCATCCATAAACCTTAAGAAATACCAGCTAGAACCTGCCCAGTTAGGCATTGTATCAGTTTCCCTTTTAGCAGGAGCACCACAACAAGGGCAAGTTGTATTTACCCAGTCTGTAATATTTGCAAGTGGGCTTTCTCCATTTTCAGTAGGTTCATATTCTGCAACATCTGGCAATAATAAAGGTAAATCTTCTTCTTTCATAGGTTGCCATCCACATTTTTCACAATAAATCATAGGAATAGGCTCACCCCAGAAACGTTGGCGAGAGAAAACCCAATCTCTCATTTTATAATTATTAACTTTTCTTGCAATACCCATATTTACTAACTTTTCAGTAATAGCATCTTTAGCTTCTTCAACTGTTAAACCAGTAAATTCTTCTGAATTAATTAATTTGCAGGCCTTACCTAAATAATCTTGTTTTTCAAAAGCTTCTGCACTTGTGTCTTTTCCATCAATAACTTGAATCATATCTAAATTATGCTCTACAGCATATTCAAAATCCCTTTGGTCATGAGAAGGAACAGCCATAACAGCGCCTGTACCATAATCACCTAAAACGAAATCGCCTAAGAAAATAGGAACTTCTTTTCCATTAATAGGGTTAATAGCACTAACACCTTCTAATTTGCAACCAGTTTTACCTTTATTAAGCTCTGTTCTTTCCATACTACTCTTTTTAGCAGTTTCTTTAATATATTCATTAACCTCTTCTTTGTTAGTAACCATTGGCATTAATTCTTTAATAAGCTTACCATCTGGTGCAATAACAAAGAAAGTAATTCCATAAACTGTTTCAATACAAGTAGTGAAAATTGAAAAACATCCACCTTGTTTAATTTTAACATCAAGTTCAACACCAGTAGACTTACCAATCCAGTTAATTTGTCCAAGTTTAACTCTAGGCGCAAAATTAGTATCATCTAAACCTTTAAGTAGGTCCTCAGAATAATCACTCATTCTAAGCATCCATTGAGCTTTTTCTTTTTGTTCAACTTGGCTTCCACATCTTTCACAAACACCGCCAGCAGCATCTTCATTAGATAAAACGCTTTTGCAAGTAGGGCACCAGTTAACACCTATAGTATCTTTATAAGCCATACCATGTTTGTAAAATTGTAAGAACTGCCATTGAGTCCATTTATAATATTCAGGGTCAGTAGTAGAAAATTCTCTAGACCAATCAAAAGAAAAACCTAAATTTTTCATTTGACCTTTAAAAGTTGCAATATTTTCCTTAACAGCATCCTTTGGGTGAATATGGTTTTTAATAGCATATTGCTCAGCAGGAGCACCAAAAGCATCCCAACCCATAGGGTATAAAACATTGTAGCCTTGCATTCTCTTCATTCTAGCAATAGCATCTTGAGCAGTATAACTTCTAACATGCCCAACATGTAAACCAGCTCCAGAAGGGTATGGAAATTCAACTAAAATATAATAAGGGTCTTTTTTAGTATTGCCAGTAACAGCCTTAAAAGACTCATTTTTATCCCAATAATTTTGCCACTTTTTTTCGATTTCGTTAAAGTTATAAGTCAATTATAATCATCCTCTCTTTTTGTTCCAATTGGGGACGTTACTATGCATATTCCATTCGTAACACTTCTTAGTTTTACTACGCATAAGTTATCCGTAAAGTCAATTCATTCCTAACGGCTAACTTAGCTTCGCTTCGAACGACTGGAAAATCCTTTTGGGGTATCTGTCCCTTTTGGAAATCTATAATAATATTGCTATTATACTACATTATTTTATTAAATGGAAGGGAAAAATTAAAAATTAGTTGCAAATTATGGTAAACTATGTTAAAATATAAATGTAAGCTTTTAGTAACTTAAAAAAATAGTTTTTTTAAAAGGAGAATTGACTATGAAAAATGTGAAAGTAGAAATCAAAGAGAAACTTATTAACAACTTAGAGCGGATAAGTAGTGTATTTAAAACAATTTCATGGATTATTATTATATTGTTAGGTGTGGCTCTAGTTACACTAATATTAGCCAGAATAATGCCTGAAATATTCTTGTATCAAATATCATACAAAATGTTAGATATACTTTTTCAAGTAGGCTTAGTTATAGAGTGGTGTATTTTGATATGCATATACAGCTTAAAGGCAATAAGATATGCAATAGAATATGAGCAGTTAGATATCTATAAAAACAAGTTATTAAATGTAATATTAAGTGATTGCAATACATTAAATACTTTCTTTTGTGCTTGTGCTTTTACAGCTTTAGGTTTTAACTGGAACATCTTATTACTTTTAATAGTTATTATATTGTGGATAGTAGCTCCATCAAAGATATCAAAGAAGTTTAAAAATAAGTTAATCAGAGAAAAACAGTTATAATAAGAAATAGGGCGGAATTAATAATTCTGCCCTATTTTTATAAATATACTTTTCCTAAAATATTAGAGATGTTTCCAAATGTGTCATCTATTTATATTTTCATATACTCCTTTTAATATTTCATATTTCTTATCTATTATTTTTTTGTAAAATTCTTTTCTTGTTTTAGATATACCTTCAGCATCATCAATAAATTTATTTATTTTATCCATATCTATACTCAAAAATAACCTTTTAATGGCATTATTGCATTCTTCATTTTTAGCTTCTTTAACGTAAGTCATATAATTAATTTTTTTACCATTTTCTTTTAAACAAGAATAACAATTTATTGCTAAATTTTTTAATTCTGTTTCAGTCATTTTTTCAATTTCTTCATCTTCAAGCATTGGGTTTAAAGATGAACCACAATCATAAATTGGAGAAAATTCTACTTTTCCAGTATTTTTATTTAATAAAAATCCCCAATTACCATTATGCCTATCAGTATTTCCAATTAAGCTATCAACAATAAACATATCCCAAAATTTTTGTATAGTTTCTTTTGAATTAATCATTTTGCTTTCTTCAATTACTTCTAATATATCATTTAATTCTGTTTCTATTTTTTTATCAGGATTCGTACTCAAAGCCAAATTTTCAAATTCATATAATATATTATCATTATCTGTAAAATCTTCACAAGCACAAACTATTTTTTCTTTACCATTATATTTGTATTTTCCTAGTATAGTATTTTGTACTTTAAAGCCTATTATTTTAAATATATTACTTCCAATATATTCAGAAAATGCATTATTGATATATGATATATTCTTATTTTTTTCTCGAACTGGGTCTGGAAATTTTACAAGATACTTTTTATTATCATATATTAGTGTCTTCTTTTTTTCTGAACCTTTATAATTATTAAATTGTTCTATTGCATTTGTAAAATCAATCATAGTAGTTACTCCCTATTAACTTTTAACAATTAGAATAGTTCCTAATTGTTCTAATGTTAGTATTATACTATATTATTTATACAAAGGGAAGGAAAAATTATAAAATATAATGAAAAAATTAATTATATGTGATAAAATATTTATAGAAAAAACCGGAGGAAAATTAAATGAATATAAAAGCGGGGGATTTATGCAAGCATTTTAAGGGAAATAGTCTAATTGAAAAAAATATATACGAAATTATTGCAGTAGGTGTTATTTATACAGGAGAAGGAGCAAATAGACCATTAGATAATTTAGTAGTATATAAAAATATATTTCAAGAGGGCAAAACATTTACAAGAGAATATGATGATTTAATTGGAGAATTAACAGAAGAAAAACAAAAACAATATGGTCAGAAACATCGTATAGAAAAACTTACAGAAGATGAGATAAAAATAGTAAAAAGCGAACAATTTATAAAAGAAAAGTTAGAATATATGAAAAAGTGTAGATAGAAAGCATGCTATAAAAAAGTGAAATTTTTCACATTTTTGACGCTAAAAAAGTGAAGATTTTCACTTTTTATTGACGAAGTGGCAAAAAATAAATTTTATAAAAAACACCAAAACAATTGACATAAAATGATAAATATAATATAATGCACTAAGTTAAGGTCAATAAGGCAATGTTAAAAAATAACCTTAAAAATAATTTTGAAAGGAGAAGATTATATGCCAGGTATGACTTTTCATTTAGTATTTGCTGAAGAGGTATATCGGAGAACAAAAATAGAATTAAACAAGGTAGATTTCTTCTCAGGAAATCTAATTCCAGACTTAGTTACAACAGAAAATAAAAAATATACACATTATCGAATTAATAGTCATATGGAAGGATTCATGGTACCAGATTTAGAAAAAGTAAGAAGAGAAATTTTTGATAGAGATAGTTCTATTAGATTAGGTATATATACTCACTTATATTTGGATCACTATTTTATAGAAGAATTTCTTACTAAAGAATTTGTTTTCGATACTAAAAATGGAAAATTAACAAATCCGACAACTAATACAACATGGGAATTAAAACAGTTTTTTGCAAAAGCTTCTGAAGGTGGAATTTTATATCAAGGTTATGCTCAAATAAATAATTTACTATTCAGAGATGGTTATATTAGTAAAGAAACTTTAGATATTCTTCCAGATAATCTTCCACTTACTGGTATTGAAGCATTTGATAAAAGGTATGAAATGACATGGAGAGAAGAATTGGAGAGCTATCTTTCAGAAAATATACCATACACTGGTGAAATATTTGGATATGACCGAATAACTTCTGCTATTTATGATATTGCGAATAATCTTATTAAAGAACTGCAAAAAATAACTAACTAAAAATTATTGGAGGAGAATACTATGAAAACAGGAATATTTGCAGGAAGTTTTGATCCATTTACATTAGGGCATTTATATATTACAAAAGTAGCAAGTAATGCTTTTGATAAAGTTATAATTTGTATAGCAACTAACCCAGAAAAGCAAAGAACATTTTCAAAAGAGCTAATGAAAAAAGAATAGAAGATACTCTAAAAGAAAATGCAATTAGCAATTGTGAAGTAGTATGTTATGATGGATTTATAGTAGACTTAGCAAAAAAGGAAAATGCTCAAACAATAATTAGAGGTTTAAGAAACTTTGGAGATTTTAAATATGAAGAAAAAATAGCCGAGGAATATTATAACCAAGCAGGAATATACACAATGTATGTAGACTCAGGAAGATATGTAGGAATAAAAGAAGATACAAGTTCTACAAAAGTAAGAGAGTTATTAAAACAAAATAAACCTATTTCAGACTATGTACCTAAAAGTATAGAAACTCTAATAACTAAAAAGTAACAAAGAGCACATAAGTAAAATGTAATACATTTTATTTATGTGCTTTGTTAAATTTTATACTTTTGCTATCTGACTTGTCCATGCCTGTACTTTATCATCAGGAACATACAAATTATCATTTAAGCCTCTACCTAACTGGTTTTTCTTATTAGCACCATGATAGTCACTTCCACCTGATACTAACAAATTAGAATTTGTACAAATGTCTAATAGATATTGAGTGTTTTCAAAAGTAAAAGTAGGATAGTAGCACTCTATGCCATCTATTTCTTCAGTTTTCAATAATTCATTTAATATAGATTTTGAGTAATCTCCATACTGAAAAATATGGGGAATGAATACCTTCCCATCACATGAACGTATTAAACTTATGGTATCCATGTAATTAGGGTATGAAGTAAACTCTACGTAGAATTTACTTTTAGGGTTTGTAAGCCATCCTCTATATAAGCTTTCTTTATTTGTATGTTCTATTTCATCAGAAAATAAAGTATTAGTATTCTGCTTTAAATTTCCTGTATCACCAAAGAGTATACTTGAAACAAATTTCGCAGGTTGAACAAGAAAGTCTTTATATAAATCTTCTGTATTGTCAGGTAAAATAATATTTTTCTTACGTAATACTTTTAAAATAGCTTTCAAATAAGATCGGTTTATTTCTTCTTTACTCTTATACAAACTTGGAAGGTTTACTTTCATTTCATCTACAGATATACCATAACCAAGTAACTCAATTTCTCTTCCCTGACATATAGTTTTCAATTCAATTCCAGGTATAATAATTCCACTAAATAAATTCCTGTACTTTTCAATTTCAGAATAAGCGTCAACACTTTCATGATCTGTTATTGAAATCCGCTTAAGACCTAATTCCTCAGCTTCAATTAAAACTTCCTCAGGTGTTTTAGTACCATCTGATTTGTTAGTGTGTACATGTAAATCATTTCTGTTATGTTTACTTAAAGGGCTCATAATTATTCCTCCTTATAAAAAATATTATTAATATATAAAAGTTATAGCAAATTATGTAAAAAAAGTCAACAGATAAACATAAAAGAGTTGACATAGTGCTATAAAATGATATATAATACTAACGTAATTTTATATAAACATTATTATTAAATTTAATAAAATGAAAGGAGAACAAAATGAAAAAAATAGCTATTATAACAGGATGTAACAGAGGAGCAGGTGAAGGCATACGGAATAAGCTGTTAGAAAATGGTTATTTCGTATATGGAATTAACAGAACCGCTACACCAGAAGCAGAGAAAATTTCAAATTACAAAGAATTCATTTGTGATATTTCAAATGCAGAAAAGTTAAAAGAAATAAGCAATCAGATAAAAGAAAGCGTAGATTTATTAGTACTTAATGCAGGAATAAGAAAATTTGGAAACATCTCAGAACTTTCATTTGAAGATTTTTCATACTCAATTGATGTAAACCTTAAAGGACCCTTTTATGTCGTATCACTTTTCTTAGAAAAAGTGAAAGAATGCAAAGGAACAGTAGTTTTTATAGGTTCACATGCAGGCAGGTATCCATTTGGAATGGGTGCAGCATATTGTAGTAGCAAAAGAGGGTTTGAGGCTTTAGCAGAATGCTTAATGGAAGAAACAAGAAGGCAAGGAGTTAAAGTTATTCATTTATCCTTAGGAGCTATAAAAAATAGAGAACATGGATATGAAGAAGAATGGAAGATAAAGCCAGAAGAATTAGGAAATGCAATTGTAATGCTAACAAAAATGCCAAACAATTTATTATTTAGTGACATTAACTTAAGACCTCAGTCACCAAAAGAATTAAAAATTCAAGGAATTGAACTTATGCAATATAAATAAAAGGAGGAAAAATTAATGAAAACTATTAAATGTAATGGCAGTATTGCTATTGAAAACACAGGGAACTTTGTAACGAAAATTGGGCAAAATGAAAATGTAGTAGTAGAAACTACAAATGCATTTGGGGATAGCTTTGAAAGCTTAGCTGATTTAGAAGTTCTAATGAGTATGGAAAATCCACCACATCATCATCCTTTAACAGGCCCTATTTATGTGGAAGGAGCTAATCCAGGCGATTTCTTAAAAGTGCATATTGAAAAAATAGAATTAAATGAAATGGCACAAATGCTTTCAAAAAGTGCAGGTATTGCACCACTCGAAAGAACTGATAACTTTGACTTTTCTTCTAGATTTCCAGTTATTGCAAATGTGCAGGATGAAGAAGGAACATTGCGGTATTTTAAAAACCAGATAGACTTAAAAATTACACCATGCATAGGAATGATAGCAACTACTCCGTCAGAGGGAAGAATAAAAACCGGACACATTGGAGTAACTGGCGGAAATTTTGATAATCCATTTATTGCAGAAGGTGTGGACATTTATTTACCTGTTGAAATTGAAGGGGCAGGCTTATACTTAGGAGATGTACATGCAAAGCAAGCTTATGGTGAGCTTAGCGGTATAGCTTTAGAGACAAGTGCAAATGTAGAAATAAAAGTAAGTGTGTTAAAACCATGGATTCCATTTGAAGCATCCCCGATATTTATTATGGGAAAAGAGCCACTTACTAAGCAAAACTCACTTGCAGTAATAGGGATTGGCAAGAACTTTAAAAATGGTGATGAAGCGGTAAGGGATGCATTCTTCAAATCAATTGAAGTTGTAAAAAGGTTAAAGCCTACAATGGACGAAATGATGATAAGGTCACTTTTATCATTAATCGGTAATTCCATGGCAGGGCAAGCTTATTCTAATACTTCAGAGTCTACAAGCCAAATTCTTTTTACAGAAAAGGAACTTCGGTCAATTTACAAAACAGAAAACCCAGACATATTAAAAGAATTAGAATTATGTTTGTTTAAAGCTTCAGAAAATGACAGTAATGACCAAAAAACATTAATAACAATAGGAGCAGTAAAAGGAAGACTTCAAAAAGTACTGCATAAATATCTTGAAACTCTAGGAATAGAAATTCCTAAAGTAAATCCAAGAATGTTAGTATATGACATAGAAACAAAAAAATGTATTTTAAGAATCCATTTATTAAAATGGGCAGACATAACAAAAAATTACAATAAGTTCGATCTTGTTATATATGGAGCAGATAAATGGCTCGAAAATTCTAACAAAGCTTTTGTCGCATTAAAATATTTTGAGCAAAATGACTGTAGAATGAGTATATTAGTTCCTGAAGCATTAAAAGACTATCCACTTTCTTACTTTTTAGAAAGAAAAATTGCAACAACATATCCAAATGTATTAAAACAGAACTATCCTATAAACAATAGTAATATTGTAAATATGGAAGGAAGTGTTGAAGCAAGTATCAAAATGGGATGGGCGAGCTCCATTTTTGATGTTGTAGAAACCGGAGAAACTGCAAAAGTTAACGGTTTGGTAGAGCATACAGAAGTAATTAAATTCGGAGCAGTATTAGCAACAGCCAGAATTGATAAACTTCCACTTTTTATAAACTTAGGTCTAATTGATTCTATTACAGACAAAAGATGTATAGCATTTGATGGCATTGACGGCTCTGGAAAATCTACTTTAGCAAAAGCCTTGGTACAATCAGGACTATTTGCAAACTCACCAGTAGTTTTAGTAGAACCATTTTCCGGAAAAGTAGGTAAAGATGCATTTTCATTGTGGAAAAATGGTAAATACGATTTGTGGGCAAAGATTGTAGGAAAGCAGCATTGGACAGCAAGAAATATTGTTAGCACAGTATATGACCGATCAATACTTACCTCAATTGTAGATATTATTGAAGACAAAGAAAAAGTAAGAAGTATATTAAAAGCGTGGGAGCCTTTTCCTGATTACTTATTCTACTGCAAAGTTAGTGCAAAAGAAGCATATGAAAGAAATAAAAAGAGAAGTAACAAAGATGAATTTGACAGTCTAGAATCTTTAGAAGAGTATGAAATTAAGTATGAAGAAGCAGTACAATTCTTAAAAGAAGAAACAAATATAAAAGTAATAGAACTTGATGCAACACTTTCAACGCAAAAAAATGTAGAAAAGGTAAAGGAGATACTGCAAAATGGAAAATGTGAATAAATATAGCTATTTAAAACAAATTGATTTTCAAAGTCGGCCAATAATTGCAAACGGCAAATCTAAAACAATATATGCATTAGATGATGAAACTGCAATTATGTTTTACAAACCTCATTTACGAAGTGTTACAAATAAAAGGGAAGGAATAATTGAAGGTACAGATGTATACCGTATGTATGCAACAATGTTTTTCTTAAACCTTATGGAAGTAAATGGAATTCCTACAGAACGTGTAAATGATAAGATTTTAGACATCAATGGAAAATTTGCAATTCTTATAAAGCGTTGCAAACCTCTTCCAATTGAATGGATAAGAAGATATTATGCAGCAGGTTCAATAGTAAGGCTTTTCCCTACATTTGTAACAGAAGGGCAAAAGTTTGATCCTCCTCTTAATAAATATGATGCTAAAATTGATGTTAGCTTAACAGGCGGAATTGATGACCCTACAATGAATGAAAGTTATATAACAGGTTTGCACCTTATGACAAAAGAGCAATTTGATCAGGCAGATGCAATGCTTTCAAAAATTGGCGACATTTTAAATGAAGTTTATTTAAATGCAGGGATAAAGCTAATCGACTTAAAAATGGAATTTGGCATTTTAAATGATAAAGTAATTCTTATAGATGAACTTAGTCAAGACTGTATGCGAGCAAACGACATAAAAACAGGAGAAACACTAACAAAAGATGCGTATAGACAGTGGAAAGCACCAGAGGAAGTTTTAAAAACATACGAGATATTTTTAGAGCGTATGTGTCCTAATTATAAAGAACTTGTTATTAAACTATAAACTTGTTTGTATGAGGGGGCGTAAATAGCCCCCTTAAAGAAAGGAGACAATATGAAAGTAGACGTTATAGTAGGCGGTTTATATGGAGACGAAGGTAAAGGGAAAGTAGTAAGTTTTTTAGGAGCAGAGAACAATTACGACTATGTATTTCGGGTAAATGCATCAACAAATGCAAGTCACACTGTTCAATTAGAAAATTCTGAAGATATTATTGTTACAAAACAGTTGCCATCGGTGTTTTTCAACGACAAAGTTAAATTCGCTGTTGGGCCAGGAGCTGTACTGAATTTATCGGCACTAAAAGAAGAAGTATTATCAAGACCAGATAATTTAAAAGGAAAAGTTAGTATTGCATCATCAATATGCTTGCTAATAAAACCTTATATCGAAAATACAAAAGTCTCAACAATATCTAAGTCATTTGGTAGCACAAATCAGGGAACAGGAGTAGCAGTAGTAGCAAGAACGAGAAAACATTGTGTGCGTTTATGCGATGTTCAAAACTATGTAACAGGGAAAATAATATATGCAGAGTTGTTAGAAAAAGTACGGTTTACAGCAATTCAAACAAACAAAGAATACTTTGAAAAAATGCCAAACAGCTATTACGTAGAAATAGTAGATGAACTCATAAATAGCTATAAGGAAATCTATAAAAAAATAGGTGAATTCTCAATTGATTATACAGAATTTCTGAATAATATTCCTAAAAATTCTAAAATACTTATAGAAGGTTGTAATGGAATTATGTTAGACAATCTTCATGGTTTGAACCCATATACCACCAGTGCATCTACAGCAATAAATGCACTTCTGAATGGTGCAAATATATCTCCATACTTTTTGGATGAAACATTCATAATAGTAACAGGATATTTTTGTTGCTTAAATAAAAGGCCATTTTTAACGGAAATGTCATTAGAAGAAGCAGAAAAGATATATGCAAATAATTCAGAAGTTGACGATGCAGAGGGAATGAGAAGGCGAATAGGCTGGTTTGATTTGCCAACCTTAAGAAAAGCACTAACAGGTCATGAAGGAGCACAGTTAATAGTAAACAAATTAGACATAATGAAAGATTTACAAAAAGTGCGAATATGTACAGAGTATAAACTTTCAAATGGACAAACATGTAAATACATGCCAGATAATATAAAAGAATTAGAAGGCGCCAAGCCAATATATAAGGAATTTAATGGATGGGGAGATATAAGTAATGTAAAAACAAAAGCTGACTTACCCAAACCATTAATAGATTTCTTAAATTTCATAGAAGAAAATACCGAATTCGATATTTCTTATATAGGAAATGGAAGAGGCAAAAATTCACTTATAAAGTTATAAAAAGAAAGAGGGTGTCCTAAAATAGGAATCCAAAAAACAAAAAATCCAGCTCGGTAAG
>CAOJCG010000027.1 GCA_948356915.1 uncultured Clostridiaceae bacterium | reverse complement strand
TATTAACATAATTTAAATATTATTTCAAGTGTTTTTTTGTGGTAATTTATTCCATTATTTATAAGAAGTAAATGTATGTATACTATTTAGAACTAATAATATAGTATTTATATTTCTACCAATATAACATCATCCCCTATACATTTTATATTTTGCCATGGTATTACTATATCATTATTATTTGAGAATACATTTAATATTTTGTTGCTTCCTGGAACTATTATGGATGTTATATTTCCATTTTCTAAATCTGCACATACGTCTTGAACATACCCGAAGTCTTTTTCCATCTTTAATATTAATAACTTCTTTATGTTTAAAATCTAATCCTTTTTGCCCCATATTACCTTCCCTTCATATAATCTTTCTATTATTATATTGTATATTTAACAAAAAGTTTCCTATTCTATATTAATTTTTATTTTTTCTAACATTATTTTTTGTATTCTTAATCAAATTTATTATATTAATATGTAAGAACAAAAATAACTTGCTTTTTATATTTCTTAAGTACTTTATAAAAATTAAATTTTAAGAATTGCTTTGTTAGTATGTAATAAAAAATACGTAATTGCTAAATTCTTTTTAGTATTTCTTTCCGATTACTCCTCTACATTTTTAGTTAAAAATAGAATACTCTTTTGACATATGGTATCAAGTTCCTATTATATAAAAAGACTAACACGAAATATTTTTTAATTCATATTAGTCCTTTTATTACATTTTAAAAATATATACATAAATAACATTTAATCAATTATGTTATATAATTTATTCTGTTTTCTATTTGTATATCCTCTTTATATGTTCAATTGCACTTTTTTCTAATCTTGACACTTGTGCCTGCGATATTCCTATTTCGTCTGCTACTTCTATTTGTGTTCTTCCTAGAAAGAATCTTTTGTTTATTATCATTTTTTCTTTTTCATTTAGTTTTTTCATCGCTTCTAATATTGTTATATTTTCAGCCCAGTTTTCGTCTGTGTTTTTTGTATCACTTATTTGGTCTAATACATATATCTTTTCTGTTCCATCTCCATATACTGGCTCTTGAAGTGATATTGGTTCTTGTATTGCATCTAAGCTAAATGCAATTTCTTCTTTTTCTACTCCTAGTTCTTTTGCTATTTCTTCTATTGTAGGTTCTTTTTGTGTTTCTTTTATTATTCTTTCTTTTACTGCTAGTGTTTTATAAGCTAAGTCTCTTATCGATCTGCTTACTCTTATTGGATTGTTATCTCTTAAGTATCTTCGTATTTCTCCTATTATCATTGGTACAGCATATGTTGAAAATTGTACATTTTGGCTTAAGTCAAAGTTGTCCATTGCTTTTATTAAACCGTATGCAACCTACTTGAAATAGGTCATCTACATTTTCTCCTCTTCCGTAAAATCTTTTTATTACACTCAAAACTAATCTTAGGTTTCCATTTATAAATATATCTCTTGCTTCTTCATTTCCATTTTTTATTTTATTTAATAGTTCATTTTTTTCTTCTACTGATAGTACTGGTAGTTTTGATGTATCTACACCACATATTTCTACTTTCTTTATCAAAGAAAAACCTCCTTTGGAAATATCTTGTATTTTCATTATTTCCAAATTTGGTTTTTTTATGCAAAAGAAACTGCCCTTATTTTAGGGCAATTTCTTTTCTATTTTGTTCTCTTATCTTTTTTAAGTTTGCAAAGTAGTTTTCTATTATGTCGCTATTATTAGTAGTTGCATTTGCTATACTTCTTGTTTCAATTGCCTTTACTGTGAAATCATCTACTATGTTTTCTATTATTGCTCTCTTTAGGCAATAATCAATTACCTTTGAATTTACTCCATATGATGATGCAAATTCCATTTTATTTATGTTTGGATTGTTAGCAAAATCTTCTGCAAGTTCTTTTATGTCATTTACTGGCATTGTTTCAGCAATATATTTATACCTTTTTGTGTACATTTTGGCATATATTCACTAATGTTTATAAAATGAAAAAACTAAACTCAAATTCCTAGCAACTATTTGTTTGTAGATCCAAATCCGCCTTTTCTTTCACCTTCTACTACATCATTATCTGTTATTAAATATTTTTGAAATATTGCTTGTCCTATACATTCTCCTTTTTTGATTTCAATATCTTCTTCTTTTATATTAAAAAATGCAAACATTATATGTCCATCATTATCTGGGTTTCCATAGTAGTCCTTGTCTACAACCCCTATACTATTTGCTAGTATTAACCCTTTTTTCCCTGGGTTTGAACTTCTATTTGCTAATATTAGCACTTCATCTTCTTGCATATATGCTTTTATTCCTGTTTTTATTAGTGTTGGTTTCATTCCTTTTTTGAAAGATGGTATTATACAATCTTCTGCTGCTTCTACATCATAACCTGCTGAATATTTTGTTTTTCTTACTGGTAAGTTAATATTTTTATCTTCAAATCCTTTTGCTACTTCAAATCCTCTTATTTTTTCCATTTTTATCAATTCCTTTCATATTATATTTAAGTTTTAATAATTTTTTCTTTATTATTTTTTCATTGTAAAATATTTTTGTCAATAGTTTTCTCACTATTTTATAAAAATTTACCTTTTTATATTAAATATTTTTTCTAAGTTTTTTCCAAATTTTAACAAATGTTTTTATTTTGTATTGACTTTTTTTATTGATTATATTATAACTTAAAAAAAGAGGATGTAAAAAAGATGTGTCAAAAGGGACGGGGTATATTGACACATCTTTAAAAGATAAAGTGTGTCAATATACCCCGTCCCTTTTGACACACCTTTTTTACATCCTTAATAAATTAGGAGGTATTATAATGGAATTAAAAGGTTCAAAAACAGAAGCTAATTTGAAAGCTGCTTTTTCAGGTGAGTCTGAAGCAAGAAATAAATACACTTATTTTGCAAGTGTTGCTAAAAAGGAAGGTTATGAGCAAATTGCTGCTATATTTTTAGAAACAGCTGAAAATGAAAAGGAACATGCTAAAATACACTTTAAATATTTAAATGGTATTGGAGATACAATGTCTAACTTAGCTGATGCAGCTGCTGGCGAAAATTATGAATGGACAGATATGTATGCTACTTTTGCTAAAGAAGCTGAAGAAGAAGGATTTACTGAAATTGCTGCTACTTTTAGGGGAATTGCTGCTGTAGAAAAAGAACATGAAGAAAGATATAGAAAACTTTTACAAAATGTTCAAGATGGCGAAGTTTTCAAAAAAGGAAGTATTGTTATTTGGAAATGTAGAAACTGTGGTCATATTGTTGTTGGAACTGAAGCACCAAAAATTTGCCCAGTTTGTAAACATCCACAATCATATTTTGAAATAAAAGCTGAAAATTATTAATAATAATGAGCTGTAAAAAAATCTACCAAAGGAACATAGTAAATTGATAAACTTTATTTTCTAAAAATAGGTCAATTTATTACGTTCCTTTTAGCAGACTTTTTTGTAGCTCATTATTATCATTTGTACATTTAAATTTATCCTACCTTATCGTCATTCATATGGCTGTATTTCATTTTTGTTGCCATCCCACCTCTTATGTGTCTCTCTGCTTTATTTTCATCTAAAATTTCTCTTACTTCGTGAGCTAAAATTGGATTAATCTTTAAAATACGTTCACTTAAGTCTTTGTGTACTGTTGATTTACTTACTCCAAACTTTTTTGCTGCACCTCTTACTGTATCTTTTGAATCTATAATATAATGTGCGAGCCCTATTGCACGTTCTTCTATTGAGTAACCTTTCATTTTTACGAAAACCTCCATAAGAATACTTTTGTTTAATTGTATTCATATGATGTTTGTATTAGAACTTTGTATTGAATTTCTAATTTATCATATAATGATTTTGTAATATTTTTTGTGCTTGATTAAACATTCTTTCAGAGATTATTGACTCATGATGTTCTTGTATGTAATATCAATTCTCTTCTCCCTTATTTACTACTCTTCTATGTGAAATTGGATCTGTTGTATATGTTTTTCCTTGTAAGACATCTCCTTTATATTTTTCATTTTTTAGAATTCCTCTTATTGTTGATTCGTGCCATTTCTTTTTGCCTGTTGGAGTTTTGTATTTCATATTTGTTAGTTTTTTGCAATTGTTGTGCAACCTATTCCTTGACAGTATTTTTCAAAGATATATCTTACTATTTCTTGTTCTTCATAATTGATTAATATTTCTTTTGTATCTTTATCATATACATATCCCAAACAACTATTATATCCAATTAGTTCTCCTCTTTTTTGTTCATTTGTAATCCTAATTTTACATGAGAAGATATATTTTCGCTTTCTTGTTGTGCCATAGCACTTAGCAATGTTAATACTAATTCTCCTTGCCCTGAGCCTGTATTGATATTTTGTTCTTCAAATAGAATTGCAACATTTTTCTCTTTTAACATTCTTACATATTTCAAAGTATCTAATGTGTTTCTAGCAAATCTTGATATTGATTTAGTTAATATCATATCAATTTTTCCTTGCATTGCATCTTGTATCATATTCATAAAGTTTGTTCTTTTAAAATCTAATGTTCCACTTATAGCTTCATCTGCATATATTTCTGCAAATTGCCATTCTGATTTGCTATTTATTTTTTCATCATAATACTTTAATTGTGATTGATAACTATTTAATTGTTCCTCATTGTCTGTGCTAACTCTACAATAAGCACATACTCTTAATCTTTCTTTGATTGTTGTTCCTGTTACTCTGTTGATTCTTCCGTTTGTTTTCTCTATGACTTGAATTTCCATTTAAACCTCCATTCCGCCTAGAGATAAAACTTAATAATTTTATATCATTTTTTAGGTAAAAAGTAAATTAAAATTACAAAAGTTTGTAATCTTTTAAAATTTTTCTTTTAATTTCTATATGTTCCGCTTCTGTTATTAAGTTTTCTCTAATCAAATTATTTAAGAGTGATAATTTCATGCTACAATTTAGCATAGTATTATCTTTTAAATCATTCGAGTTATTAATTTCAATATTGTAATCATGTAGCATAAAATTGCTCCTTTTCTTTAAATTTGAAAAAGAAAAAAGAGCTAAGAAACTAGAATTTCTCTAATCTCTTTGCTCTTCCTTTTCATGCTATCATTATATTATCGTGTTTTTATAAAATTAATTCCCTTTTTATTCCCTATTTTCTATTTCTAATATAATTTTTAATAAGTACACTAAGTGAACTAATAGTTGAATAATCTAAAATTGCAAGTTCACTCGGTGTACTAACACAACTTAGATTTGGTTCACTTGGTGTACTTGAAAACTTTTTAATTTTTTCACATTCACTTAGTGAACTTACTTTATAAAAATGGAGTACACTCGGTGAACTTTTGCCTAAAATGAGTGAACTTTTTCCAATTTTTAGTTCGCTATTTTCAATTTCAACGAAGAATAGTGGGTTTGAGCCAGTTCACCGAGTGAATTTCTGCATCATATTTACTTAAAATTTTTGTTTCTTTATTAAATCTTGAAGGCTTGTCCTTCAATGTGTCTAGGCATTGTGTTAAACATGCTTTCCTGCCCTCATTTTAATGAGGTGTTTTCTGTTTTAATGGTGCTTATGTCTACTTAATTAAATATACTTATCCTTAAATCCTCTTAATTGAAAAACAATGTGCTTATATAAAAATAAGTCAAGGTTGTGCAACAGCACATTCATTTAACCTTGACTTGATTTTATAAAGCACATTAAAATTTATGTAGAGGATTAATTAATTCTATCATTTCTCCTGGATAATCATATAATGCTAAAGTATTAAATTTTAAAAAGAATGGATTAAAGTTTTCTTTTAGTATCTTTTGCAAATTCAAAACTTTATTATAGTCTTTATCAATATGCAAAGTCATATGAAAAATAAAATCATCTGGATTATATTTTTCTTTTGGGAATTCCTTATAGAATATTCTTTGTAATTCTTTAATTTGCTGATTTTCTTCTATTGATAAGTATAAACAATAACTATCATATTTTGCATTCATAATTTTTATATCATTTACTTTTAATTGTATCTTATCAATATTTATACTTTCTGCTATTTCTAATACCTTGTCTTGATTTTCTTTGTTAGTTGCAAAAATAGTAAAATGATATGGTAAATTATCTATTTCATATCTTTTTTCATCATTAATTCCATATGGTACTTTACAAGTATTTTCTGTTATATTACTCATTAATTGTTCAACTCTGCTAATTTCATTCTTTTCTATAAAACTTATTAAAGTTATTCTCTTACTCATTTTGTACTTTTTCCACCTTTCTTAAATGAATTAAGTAATATGCTAGTCCTATTTGAAAAATCATAAATATTGCAGACAATCCAAACATGTATTTAAATCCTATTTCGTACATTATTCCACAAAAGAATACTCCTATTGCTTCTCCTAAAAATCTTATTATATATCTTATATTTGCAAATGATAATTGGTGTTCATTTTTTACACGATTTATATATACTCCATCACATATATTCTCGTATGCAGTTGAAATAAGTATCGACCATGTTATTGCTATTAAAGTTATCATTAAATTATTTGATATAAATGCAATTACATATCCAGTAAATCTTATTCCAAATTTTATCGTTATTGTTAAATAATCGTTTTTAGGTGTTAAATATTTAAGTGCTAATATACCAATTCCATCTGCAAGTAAACCTACAATTAATAAATAATTAGTTGCTATGTTATCAGAAAAAGTAAAATAATTAGTTAATGTTAGCATTTTTAGTCCTAAAGCTGTCGACATTGCTATTGTGCCTATGAACATATCTAATAAATATAATGATAATATTTTACTTTTTAGTATGTACTTAAACATTGAATCCTTTTTCTTTTTTCTTTCTTCTGTGTGATTGATTTTTATATTCATCATAGTAATTATTGAAATTACTAAAAATATATTTGATAGTATTAAGCAAGTATTATAGTTTACTAATATTCCTACCATACTTTTACCTATAAATATTCCACCAAATAAAATTCCTATATCTCTAAATAAGTATTCCGTTAATTTTCTTTTACTATATATTATATCACTCTTTACAATAGTAGTTATTAGTGGGTATATACTTGTTATTATTATATATTCCATTATTATATCTATTACTGTAGTTAGATTTATCAATTCTGTTTGCCCTTTTCCATTCAAATAATATAATGCTAACATATTGATAAATTTTATAACCAAAATCAATGTTAATGTTTTCTTTAATTTATTTAATGTAACATATTTTCCAATTAAAGCTATTCCTATAACACTTATAAAAGTTCCTATACTTATAATATTGCTTATCTGTGTTACAGAAAAATTATTGTCTTGTAACCAAAGTTGTCTAAAATTCCCCCATAGCCCAATTGATATACTAAAAAAGGCTAACATTATTAATATTTTATTTTCATCTTTTATCTTCATTTAATACTCCAGTTCTTTTATGTATTTATATATTTCCTTCCAGTTTGTTTTATTTACTATATTTCCATGCTTTTCTTTATAATTTGTAATTCTAATAACATTTATATTTTCATTAGATATTTTCATACAATTTGCTAATTGGTCATCTATAAATAAATCTATATTTTCTTGCATACATATTTTTGCTTTTTCTCTAGCATTAACTATAAGTTTGTCATATTCTATGTTGTTTTTATCTAACCAGTTTTTACTTAAAAGATATGGATCATCATGAAATTCATCATCTCTTGCAGTTATTATATAAATTTTATGCCCCTCTGTTCTTAATTTTTTTATAATTTCTACAACATATTTTCTTGGCTTTGCTTCTTTAGTAATTTCTTCTTGTATATTTTTCAAAAAATATTTTAATTCTTCATAAGTAAATCCATATTTTTGCTGATATACATTACCATTATTTTTATCTTCAATATATTCCAAATTTATGCTTTTCCCTAATTTTTTTGCATACTCTAATGCTAATTCTCTTAACTTGTCTCTTATATCTGTTAATGTATCATCTATATCAATTCCTATATTCACTACTTTTTCCTCCTTTAAGATTAGCTTAATTATCATTTATGGTTACTATATCACAAAAGCTCGAAAAAAGGAAGTGCTTTCCCAAACACTTCCAATTTAAGTTTTATCTCCAAACATTTATATTTTTTTGTTGACAAATCGTTGACATTTTCAACACTGATTTATACTACTCCGCACACCATGTCAACCTCTATCGTTACTTTAATTTTATGATTTTCTACTCTTTTAACCCCATTTTTACCATTTCTCTCAAAACTAATAAAATCCTCAAAAGCAGTAAATTCAACTATTGTATCGAATCTTTTAGATATAGCACCGAGCAACATTCCACATGGCTCACACATAGGCTGTAGATAGTTTTGGCTTACCTCGTATGATGGCTGTTGCAAATTATCTTGTTTTTTATCTTTTTGACATTTGATTTCGTTTCCAGATTTTAGGATAAATGTTATTACTCTTGTATTTATTTTTCCATTTTCTTCTTTTTCTCCTATGATAACTTTTTCTATCATTAATTCAAAAACATCTTTATCAAATTCTGGCATAATTTCATTGTCTTTAAACAATGTTTTAAACTTGTTTAATCCTTGATTTAAACTCATTGAATCTTCTAATTCTAACTGCAAATGTTCTTGTTCTTTTTCTATACTATTTATTTTGTTCTGTAGTTTTGCTTTCTTTTCTTGTAGAATTTCTAATGTTATTGTTCCATTTAAGTTTAAGTCAATTAGCTTGTCTATTTTTTCTTTTAATATTTGCTTTTCTTCCTCTAGCCTTTTAATAGAACTCTCATTACTTTCTTCTTGTATTATTTCTTCCATTTCGTTTAAGAATGTTTGGATTATTTGTTTATTGCTATTACATAGTAATCTATAACTTTCTGTAAAGGCTTCTTCTATAATGTTTTCTTTCATAGCTTTACAATGTGGGCAATTTTCTTTTCCATGTTTTACAAATTCCATACATTGCCAAACTGTAATACTATTTTTTGTTCCAGAATGCCAGTTTCTTCTTGTTAATAAACTACCACAAAAACCACAGTATAATCTACTACTAAAAGGATATTTTCTACTAAAGTTGCCTTTTCTTCTTCCAGAGCCTCGTACTCCTCCTCGCTTTTGTAAAATTTCTTGTGCTTGATTAAACATTCTTTCAGAGATGATTGGCTCATGATGTTCTTCTATATAATATTGATTTTCTTCCCCCATATTGACTACTCTTCTATGTGAGATTGGATCTGTTGTATATGTTTTTCCTTGTAAGACATCTCCTTTATATTTTTCATTTTTCAAGATACCTCTAATTGTTGATTCGTGCCATTTCTTTTTGCCCGTTGGTGTTTTATATTTCATATTTGTTAGTTCTTTTGCAATTGTTGTACAACCTATTCCTTGACAGTATCTTTCAAAGATATATCTTACTATTTCTGCTTCTTCATAATTAATTGATATTTTCTTTGTATCTTTGTCATATACATATCCTAAACATCCATTATATCCAATTAATTCTCCTCTTTTTTGCTTCATTTGTAGTCCTAATTTTACATGAGAAGATATATTTTCGCTTTCTTGCTGTGCCATTGCACTTAATACTGTTAGCATAATTTCTCCAGATATTTCTAAAGTATTAATTCTTTCTTCTTCAAAATAAATAGCAATACCTTTTTCTTTTAGTAGCCTCACATATTTTAAAGTATCAACTGTGTTTCTTCCAAATCTTGATATTGATTTTGTAATTATCATATCAAATTTGTTTTGTGTTGCATCTTGCATCATTTTCATAAAGCCATCTCGTTTATAGTCTAATGTCCCTGTTATTCCTTCATCTGCATAAATGCCAACATATTTCCAATCACTATTTGCTTTTATTTTTTCTTCATAATACTTTAGCTGAGAATTATAACTGTTTATTTGTTCTTCCTTTTCTGTACTTACTCTTGCATAGGCACATACTCTTAAATTACCTTTTATTTCTTCTCCTGTTGTTCTATTAATTCGACCTTTTTTCTTCTCTATAACTTGTACTTTCAAAATTAACCTCTCTTTCTCAAGTTTAGAGAATCTTTATGTGCTTATTATACATCAAAAATTAATATTTTCAAATACCTATGTGAGTTAAATTATATTCTTGTAGGATATTTTGTTTTAGTTCTAAATATCTCTTTTCTTTGATTAGTCCTGCATTAAATGTTTTATTTAGTATTGCTATTTTTATACTGCAATTAAAAATGTTTTCATTTAATTTGATGTTTTTCGTATTATCAAATTTGATTTCGTACAACATAAAAATCCTCCTTAACTTGAATTAAATTTCAAAAAAGGCAACTAAAAAAAGCCAGTCGGCTAGCTTCGACTGACTTTTTGATTTACATTTTTTGATAATACGATTATATTATGCTGTTCTATAAAGTTCAATTCCCGTTTTTTTCCCTTTTTTCTATTAATATTTATAATGTGTTGATTTTTAGGTAAGTACACTAAGTGTACTTGTATAGAATTTTTTAAAATTTATTTTTATAATCCTTATCTGTAGGTTCACTTAGTGTACCTTTTATCAATTTATTTAAAATTTTCAGTTCACTTGGTGTACTTCTCATTTTAATTTTAGTAATTTTTAGTTCACTCGGTGTACTTTTCTTTTAAATTTTAGCTAAATTCAAGTACACTGGGTGAACTAATCTCCATATTTTTATAAAATTTAGTACATTTAGTAAACTTTAGCACTCTAATAGGCATTTTTTAGTGGTTCATTCGGTGAATTTTTACATCAAATCTGCTTAAAATTTTTGTTCTTTTATTAACTCTTGAAGGCTTGCCCTTCAATGTGTATAGGCGATGTGTGAACACTTGCTTTCCTGCCCTCAATTTTAATTGAGGTATTTATGTATTTATTTCATTATTTCTGCTATGAATTGATTTAAATTCATACTTTCTAAATCAAACTTTTTACAAATAGCCGGAATTTTTATTTCTGATTTCATGCTCTCGTTTGTTACAACAATAGCATGATGCTCTATAGCAGTAGCTATTAAAAAAGGATCTCCATTTGAACTAGATTTTTTATTTGTTTTTAAGTTAATTAATCTACTATTTTCTCTTAAAACCTCTGTAACATTTTGTTGTATTGATTGAGTTAAATTTATAAAACATTTTTTATATGGTTTTATCCATTCTACTAAATCATCATCCTTTAATTCTTCAAATATTTCTATACTTGATATCAAAGTTCCTTCTTCAAACATTTCTGCTAACTTGTCCCATATAGGTTTAAAGACAGAGAGTTTTAAATTATAATTTTTAGCTGCTTCTATTAATGAACTTGCATCTATAGCATAAACTATTTTATCCATTTAAAACATCACCGTCCTTTCTATATTTTCTATATGGCTTGTTTTGATGTTTAAAGTTCTTGTTACTTCACCTAATGAAATTTTTCCATCAAAGTAAGCAGATAAAACTATAGAAGGATATAATTTTCCTGTAACATTTAAATATTTTCTAAAGTATGGTAATTTAAAATTTCCTTTTTCCTCATTTTCTTTTACTTTTTCCTTTACTTTATTAAATTCTTCTATATATTCATTATACTTTCTACTATAATCTTCGTAGGTAATAATATTTAAATCATATAATTTCTTTATAATAACAAATGTACTAACTCCAAATTTATCTGATATTTCTTTTATAAGTTCATCATCTAGTATTCTTCTTGTATTATTTTTTACTATATTTAAAATTGCTGATTTAGGTACCAATACTTCTGATGCAATTTTATCACATGTTTTTTCTTCAGTATCTGATCTTTCATCAAATTTAATTGAACATAATGCCGATGTTCTTCTTACAATATGTGCCAATTCATGAAATAAAGTAAATACTTTCGCTCTTTCTGTGTCTGCTTTATTAATTCCTATTATTGGTAAAACATCATAATTCAATGATAGTCCTCTAATTTCTTTAACAGAAACATTATTCATTTGTAAAATCAAAATTCCATATTTTTCTAATTTTTCTCTATAAAAAGTAAATGGTTTATTTTTATATTGTGTCTTGTTTTTAAAAGGTGTATCAATATTAAAATCTTTTCTTATTACTTGTGCTATTTCATCAATATTAACATTTGAATTTAAGCTTGGAATTTTAGATATATTTTCATCATTATTTAACAATTCTAATGCATTCTCTCTACATGAATTCAAATATCTAATCTCTTTCCATAACTCATAAGATATCTCTTTATCCATATAATCAGATAAAGTCCTTCTATCAATATAATTATTAGACTGTTTTTCTGGAATATCTGAAAGATAAAATGATGCAAATGGTACATCATATAAATTAGCTAATTTTTTTGCATTAGTTATTGATATGAGTTCTTCTCCATTTTCCCATTTTTTTATCGTTTCAGTATCTATATTCTTTAACCTTATAGAAACATCTTCTATATTAAATGGAGTTTCTTCTCTAGCCCATTTTAATATCTTGCTATTTATATATGCATACTGAACATTTCCCATAAAATGATACACCTCCTTATTTCTTATCTATTATTCTCATTATATCATAATTTTATTATTCGACAACCATTAATTATTTATTTTTTAGTATTTTATTTATTAATTCAGTCAATTCTGGAATTTTATATATTCTGTGATAACCATCAAAATGATTATAATATTTTAAATATATACCAACTGAATTTGTATCTTCTATAAATCTTTTAAACATTTCTTCCTTTGGTTCATCTTCATCTGAATATAAGCAGTATTTAACTTCTACTTTCTCCTTTATAAAATCTAATTGTTCTTTTTTACAATATGCTTGTTCTTTAACTTTTACAATATAGTCATTTCTATTGCTTGGAATATTATAAACAGCACCTGGAGCAACTGCTACATATGCTTTAGGTATATAATTCATTTCTTTACAAAATCTTATAAAATAGGCATTGCCTATTGAATGACCTATAACAATACTATTTTCATTTAATGTTTTATTATCACAATATTCTTTTAAAATTTCTTTAAATTTTTCATAACTTGAATCTGCTCTAATAGGGAACTTTGGTATTACTACTTCTATACCTTGTTTATTAAAATTCTCTTTAATATCTTGTCCCCAAATATTTATTGTATCTCCATTTAAAGAATGTAAAACAAATATATTTGATTTGTTTTGAGCATTTGAATTTACTTTTTGTTTTAATGTTATTTCAAATTCATTAAATCCATTTTTCTTATAAAAGTTTATAGCATTTTTATTTTTGGCAGATGCTGTTACTTTTAATTCTTCAATTTTATTTTGAGAACAATAGTCTTTAAATTCATTTATTAGTTTTGTACCTATTCCATATTTTATGTATTCCTCTAATACAAACATGTTATCTATTTCTGCTAATGATTTTGTTACATAACTACCTTGTATATTTATACTACCTGCTAAATAGCCAACTACTTTATCTCTATCTAAGGCAATATATACAATTTCATTATTTAACATATTGTTAAAATATTTTTCTCCATCCTTTTCAAAAGTCCAACCAATTTTTAAAGCTGGATCAAATTTATTATATTCTAATTCAAATAGTTGATTATTTAAATTTTGAATATCTTTTAAATATGTAATATCTGCTCTTTTTATTGATATTTCCATTTATTCTGTTTCTCCTCTCATCCTTAAAATCTCTACTGCTTTTTCTCTATGTAATTCTTTTATTATCTCAATTTTACTATTTCCATACTTTGCAAGTTCATCAATATCAGTAATCATTTCTGGACAATAATTATCATTACTATCTTGCAATGTTGCTGCATAAACTATTTTTGAAAATTCTTCATACAAAATTGCTCCCATACACATCATACAAGGTTCACAAGATACATACATTGTTGCACCTTTTAAATCTCCATAAAGATTTTTATTTTTTGATGCACTTTCTATTGCTTCTAATTCTGCATGTGAATACATACTTGTTTCCATTAAAGTTTTATCATCACTTCTACCAATTATTTTTCCATCTTTTACTACAATAGCACCATAAGGATATTTTGCATTTTTGCTTATTTCTATTGCAATATCAATATATTGTTCATCTGTCATTTTTTCACTCCTTACATAAATACAATTATTCTTTTATTACACTATAATGTACTTGTACTATATCTTCTTTTTCTTTTATCACTTTTTCTAGTTTCAATTTGTTTTCAAAGTAATTTCCTTTAAATAGTGGCATTCCTTTGTTCAGTACAAATGGATTATAGTTTAGAATTATATTATCTACTATACCTTTTTGCATAAAAGCATTGTTTATAGTTGCTCCACCAGAAATAAATAATTTTTCATATTTCAATTTTTCACATACCTTTAAGCAATCCTCTATTGAACTACAATATGTAACATTTAAAAATTCATTTTGTTGCTTATTTGTTTCACTTAAGATAATTATATTTATCTCTTTTAAATCATTTAGATAGTCCTCTCCCCAAGACATTACATTTTCCCAAGTTTTTCTGCCCCATATTAGTACATCATATTCTTTTAAAAATTCTAGCATTATCTCCCAACCTCTATAAGATAGAAAATCTTCATTTCTATCTTCTGTAGCAATTAGTCCATTGATAGAACATGCCATCTCAATAGTTATTTTTTTCATACTAAATTAATACCTTTCTTTTACTTTTTCATATATATTTTGGATCTATGTCAAGTTTTTGGACACTTTTTTTGAGAATTTTTTTATATTT
>CAOJCG010000026.1 GCA_948356915.1 uncultured Clostridiaceae bacterium | reverse complement strand
TTTATTATACACTCTCTCATAAAATGTGTCCATATATCTATTCTAACACCAATTAATCTTTCTCCTTTCTCATTTTCATAAATAGGCACAAATTCTCCTTCAATTAGCTTTAAATTTTTCTCCATAGATTTCCTCCTTTATAGTTATTCTATTTTACTGGATTTTTAATAAGATAAAATTATTTGAATTAAACTTTTATTATTCTATCACACTTTATATTTACTTGCAAGCAAAATGTTTCGTCATAATTCTACTATTTTTGCTAATTTTAGAAAGAATTGAGATATAGAAATAATTAGGACGAAAGGATTGGAACGTGTCTAAAAATTTCCAAACATAGATAACAAAAATATATAAAATTATTTAATGTTTGGAAATTTTTAGACACGTCCCAATCCTTTCCTATTTTTTATTTATATTTGCTTTACAAATGCTTTATCTCTATTTTCATCATATCCTAGTTTTCTGTATAACTCATGTGCATAGGTTCTTTGGAAACCACTAAATAGCCACATTCTTGTTATATCATCTTCTTGTTTTGCTATTTCTTCTGCCTTATTCATTAACTTTGTCGCTATTCCTAATCTTCTATATTCTTCCATTATTGCTAAATCCCATATAGTTGCAGTCTTACCTGATGGTGATGTTGAAATGTTTAGTGTTACTGTGCCTACTAAATTATTATTAATATAATATCCTAATATGTGAATATCTTTATTGTCTTTTGAGATGTTATATAAATTTAGCATATTTTCATAGCTTATATTATTATTAAAAACAGTCTTTAATATTTTCTGTAATTGTTTTAAATCTTTTTCCTCTATTTCACTTATAATATTATCTCTTTTCATATTTAACTCCCTTCTTTATTCATATATTTTTCCTTTATCTATTATTTCTAAAATTGTATTTAAATCTTCTTGTGTTATTGCTGATTGTTTATCTCCTTTTTGTATTTCTTTACAGCTTTCTTTTAGATAATATATTTCATTATTTATTGATATTTTATGTGTGTTTATTCCATCACATATTGGTGCATTATATTTTGAGTTTTCTAAAATATTAGAAATTTTATTTATATCATTATGATTTGTTATTTTTATGGTTTTGTCTTCATGTTCTATTATGATGTTCTTTTCCTTTGGCAAGTCATATTTCATAAACCAATTTCCCATTTTTACCCCTATATTGTTTTCATATGGTTCATTTGGAGATATTTTGGTATATCTTACTACTTTATAGCCTAAGCCCCAGTATGTTATTTTGTTTCCACTATTGCTTACTATTTTTATACAATATTGTGGTTCATGCCCTGTTGTTACTCTGCCAGTGTCTATATAGTTTGTTATAGTTCCTGCAATTATAAGCATTATTATTACTAATATAATACTAATACATATCTTTTTCATATTTTTTATTTCTCGCTTTCAAATTTCTATTTACTAAAATAACTTGTATCTTTTACTTATTTAACATTTTTATCGCTTCATCTTCATTTTCTACAAAAAATATGTCTTTTCCTTTGTTGCTTTCATATATAAAATCTTTTAATGGTTTGCTTGTATATTTTGAATAATCTCCATATATAGCAATTTTAGTTTGATAGTTTATAAATTTTTGTAAAATTTCTCCTGCCATTCCTTTACTTAATATAAAAAAGTCTTCTATTACCGCTTCTTTATTTAATGCTATTTTATTACAGTTTGTTTCATATTTTATAGTCATTATAAAGTCTATGGCTGACTCTGCATCTTTTATTATAATATCATTACTTTTTATTATTGCTATGTCATTTATAGTTTTTGTTTGCATTTTTATCTCCTCCAAGTTATAATTTTTTTATTTCATTGTGATTCTATTCATCAGATATAACAATTTTTGAAGCCTTAAGAATATCTTCTTTTAATTCCATAATTGAAGGATTATGTATGTAATGTTTTAAATAATATATAACATCATATATACCTAATCTCTTATATAAGTTATCAATACTAATCAATTCAGGATAATACTTTTCTATATAAGCCATTATGTTTTCATAATCGCTTAATTTAGTATACTCTTCTGTTTCTTCACTCGCAAATTTCCATGGTTTTCTAATCATTCTATAGAGAATATCTAGTTCAAAATCTTTAGGAGCATATATTGATCTTTCAAAATCAATTAACTTTATTTTTCCATAATTATAAATAATATTATCAAAATGTAAATCATTATGTATCAATACAAATTTATCTGATTCTAAATATTTATCAAATTTTGAATACGCATTATCTATTATATTTTGTTCTTCTTTATTAAAAAGATTTAATTGTTTAGCTTTATTATAATAATCTAAAAATAATTTTCTATTTTTTTCAGTCCAGTCATAGCATTCTCCTATATTACTATGAAATTGTTTCATTGCCTCACATAATTGTTTTATTATTTCTTCTCTTTGCATTTCATTTAATAAATGCCATACATTATATAATGATACACCTTCAATTTTCTCTAGTATTTCATACATATAAGGAATGCCATCTTTATCTATATTTGCTAAATACAATTTTGGAATTAAATTGTTATTTTTGTTTGAATTATAAAAATTTATTTCCTTTCTAAATTTTTCTTCATTGTTTATATCACTACATATTTTAACAATGTATTTATCATTTATTATATAAATTATATTAGTAAAACCAACATTAACTTTATCTATTTTAGGATTATCTCCAAATATTTTTTCATTTTTTTTAACAATATTATTTATAACTTTTTGCATATTACCACCTATCTATAATAGTTTCATTAAATTTTTATCTCCCAAAAAATTACTATTTGTTATTTTTATCTTCCAATAATTCTTATGTATATAATTTGTTATTTTTAAGTTTGTCAAAATACTTTCATATTATATTACAAAGTATTTCGATTTACTAAAAAGATTTAAGAAAGTTTTTGACGCGTCCCAAATCTTTCCTACTCCTATAATTATTTAACTAATTCTATAATGCCCTATAATATATTCTTTGTCATATAATTCTAATACATCTTCCTCATAATTTACTTGTATAGGGTTTGCGTGATGTATTAAAAATGGTATGCCTTTTTTATTTCTTTTATCTGATATTATTCCTATATGATCTTTAAATACAATTATATCTCCGCCTTGCCATTCTTCTATTTTGGATAAGTCTGTTGTAAGTGATATATGATTATTTTTTAAATATACATTTAGGTTTCGTACTCTTCTAAAATCAATATTTTTGTCTATTGTTTCAATATTATAATTTTCTTTGTTATTTATAATATCCTCATTTACTAATTCCATCAAATTATATCCTGCATCTTTTAGACCAAAACCTACCACGTCTGTGCAAACTCCATATTCGTCATTTGGATACCCTGTATTATAATATTTACTTTGATATTTTGGTTTTGTTTGTATGTATTTTTTTACATTATTTAATATGTCAGTTTGGTCATCAATTCCATCATTATCTTTATCAATATTACTAATATATGTTTTTATATTAAAATCACTATTTGTATATTGCTTATGTGGAATAATGCTTAGCTTATATAAAAATGTTATTACTATGAATATTAATATTAAACATATTATACTAGGTATTATAATTTTCTTTTTCATAAATAACTCCTTAATATACTAGTAGTTTCAACTTATTGCTCGCTGTGCTAATTTTCATCTTTTTTTAATAACATTTTTATTCCAAAAAACATTATTAAAATACCAACAATTATATTTAATACATTTGAAATATTGTCTGGTATAAAATTTGAAAGTATTGTTCCTAATATTGCTACTAATGTCAAAAATAGTAAAGTAGCAGATACTAACCCAATTGAAAAGATTATTAATTCTTTCTTTTCTAATTTATCTTCTATAATTTTTGTAGTTAAAACGCTTCCCCAAAAAACTATTGTTATGGGATTTGATAACGTTAATATCAAGCCTTGTATAAAAATATTGGTTGATGTTGGTTTTAAATTTAATCCTGGAATAATATTAATTTCAAAAACATTTAAAATGATATTGATACCAAATAAAATCAGAACTATTGACCCTATTATTTTAAAAATTTTCTTTACTTTTTCTCTTTCTAGTAATTTACTTACTCCGATACTAGCTAATATTATATAAAAAGCATCTACAAGTACAATTGCTAACACCAATGAAAGAGCAATAAAAAGTCCTGTATTTTTAGAAGTATTAAATACCATTAAGCACATTGGTCCAACAGCAATTTGTAACAACAAACCAAATTTCAGTCCACTAAAATATTTTTTTATCATAACTATATTCTCCTTTACAACTTACTATTTATCAATATAAATTATAACATTACTTTTGATAAAAGTACACAAAAATGAGCAGAAAATATCTACTCAATCTTTCTACAAAATCTAATAAAAAATATAGCATAATATTATTTCAAAATCATTCCATATCCTAAATTAGCATCTACCCTTTTTACAAAGCCGAACTTTTCATAAAAATGTTCTTTATTTTTAGAAGCTCCTACATATACTTTTAAACTTGGATTCTCTTTTTTAATATCATTTATTTTATCTAATAATTTATTCATTATCATTGTTCCTATTTTATTAGATTGATATTCTGGAATAACCATGATATCTTGTATATATAAAAAACATATTGTATCTCCAATAATTCTTCCATATCCAATTACTTTTTCATTATCATAAACTGTAACAGAATAAAAAGTATTATCTAAAGCCTTTTGTGATATATTTTCATCCCAATGCCCCCAACCTACTTTGTCATATAATAAATTAAATTCTTTTACATTATTATTATTTTCTTTTATTCTTATCATTATAATCACCCTATATAAAATTATTGTTGTTATTATACCATTTATTTTTAGAAAAGTATATTGCTTTTATGTAGATTTTTATTTTATGCAAAAAAACTTTTGAGTAAAATTAAAGTTTCGGACGCGTCCCAAATCTTTCCAAATGTTTCTCTTTTAACAAATTTCCATAAACCTCTTGCAAAAGTGTAAAAGCTATGTTATAATTTATATTATGTTAAGAGTGCGTATAAACTTAAAAGTAAGCGAGCTACGCAGCCAATTGTAAAAGTTGGTACACTTTGAGGTTAAACTCATAAAAGGAGTCTTAAAAGATTTCTTTTATGAGTTTTTTGTATTTGAAAAGGAGGAACCTAAATGAAACAAAAAGACAATTACAAGAGAAATTTAAACTTAATAATGATTGAAACAATATTAACATCAATAGGAGCTGGTTTTTCCGTTCCAATTATAAGTATATTTTGGAACTCAATTGGAATGAATCAAACTGATATTGGTTTTACTCAAATGATGTTTACTGTAGTTGTAGTTTTGTTAGATATTCCTATGGGATATTTAGCTGATAGATTTAATAGAAAATTATTAAATATTATAGGAGATATTGGAGTTGCCTTAACTTTTATATTTTATGCATTTTCTAAAAATATGTATATGGCAATACTTGCTGAGTGTTTACTTGGACTATGTATGTCTATGACAAATGGTGTTGATCAAGCTTTTATAAAGTATAATGCTGATAAAATTGACTCATCTGGAAAGTTGTTTAAAAAACTAAATTCTAAAATATATACATATAGATATATTGCTATGTTTGTAGTAATGTTAATAGGAGGGATTATCGCAAAATATAATTTAAGGTTAACTGTAGGAATTTCTTTTTTACCATATTTTATTGGTGGAATTGTAGCTTTCTTTATAAAAGATAATGCTAAAAGGATTGAAACTAAGCACAATAATATACTTAAAGATATGTGCTTTAATGTTAAAGAAATTTTGAAAGATAAAAAAGTACGAAATTATCTTTTAGCTTATGTTATAGGAAGCGAAATTACTCATCCACAAATTTGGGTATTTACACCTTTAATGCTTATGGTAGGTGTTCCTATTGAAGTTGTAAGCTTAGGTTGGATATTTACACAAGTATTCCAAATAATAGGTGCAAAAATAGCAGAAAAACTTGTAGAAATTAAAACATCTGTAAAATTTATTGCTATAATAGCTATTTCAGTTTTATGGATGAGCGTATTGATAGTTAATACTAATATTTTTACAATATGGGTATTTCTATTAAATGGTTTAGTAAGAGGACTATTTGCTGGAAGTTTAGTTACACCTCTTCAAGAAAATACAAAAGAAGAACATCAAACAAGTGTAATATCTATAGCATCAACTGGTGCAAAGATATTATATATTCCATTAGTATATATTATTAATTACTTAGGAAATATTAAACTGCAATTGGCATTAGTAGGAATGATTGCTATATTTATACCAATTTCCTTATATGCCTATAGTAAGCTTAGAAATGAGGAAAATATTAGTAATTTGTATACTAAATAAAAATAAACTAAAAGGTGCTGTAAAAAAAGTTCCTAAAAGCGACGGGGAAAATTGACACTCTCGAGGTGTCAATTTCCCCGTCCCTTTTGGCAATTTATTGTTATTATCTTCAATCGTTTTTGTTATTTCTTGTGTTTTGATTATATCATAAAGGTCAAGTAACTTTCAACTTTATTATTTCCCCTATTTGTCAAGATAATTATCTATCTTATAGATTCTATTACTTTTTCTTAATAGGAATCCAAACTTCGCAATAATACTTTTCATCATCTATGCCCTTTTTATAGTCTTTTGGATTTGAATACATTTCTATATTGTATCCTGCTGTTATTTCATAATCATTTGAGTTGGGTAACCATTCTTTAAATATTCTATCATTTATTTCTTGCATTTTCGTACTTGCAGGACCTATACAAGAGAAAACTGCCCAAGTAAATTTTGGAATTTCTATAACTTCAAAATCTTTAGGTATTTTTACTTCTGAATTATAGTCATCTCCAATCATATAATCAAATACATCACATCCCATATTAGTATCAATATTAACAGCATACTTTGCATTTATTTTATTAAATGCACTTTTCATAAAAAACTTTTTCCATATTTTGGGTATATCTTGATATGCAGTTTCATATTTAAAGCTATCTTTTAAACCTACAATTTTAAAGCTTTCCTTTTCTTTAATTTTATACTCCATAGTATAACCACCTTTCAATATTAAATTAATTTTTAAAGGTGCAAATTCTTTTATTTTTCCACCTTTGCGAACCGCTGTTGGTGTCAAACCATGAAATCTTGTGAATGCTTTTGTAAAACTATCTGGAGAATCGTATCCATATTTTAAAGCTATATCAATTATTTTGTTATTAGTATTTAATAATTCGATAGCTGCAAGTGATAATCTTCTATTCCTTATATATTCACTTACACTATATCCACAAATAATAGAAAATGCTTTTTGAAAATAGAATGATGATATATATGAGTAATTTGCAATATCTTGGGTAGTTATATCGTTTGTTAAATTATTTTCTATGTATTCAATAGCTCTACTAATTGATTCACTCCAATTCATAAATTTTACTCCTTTTTCGTTCTTAAATAAATTTTAACTTAAAAAATTTCGTTATACCCGATATTTTTTGCTAATATTTGTCTGTGAAAAATAGGATCCTGTTTGCTTAGATAGTTCTTTTATAAATTCATTTTTATTCATTGCCAGATACCTCCCCATACATTTTGGCTTTTGTATCTTTTTGTAATTCATATCCATATTCAAATATATATGAGATTCCAAATAAGAATAATATTTGTATTATATCAAATAGTTCAAACCCTACATCTAAATCTGTTCTTAATATTTTCTCAAATATTAGTCCTCCACAAGTTGGTAATGCTAAAGCTATAATCATGAGTTTTGCTATTTGCTTTATATATGTAACATTTTCTAGTGTAAATGGTGTGTCTCCTTGATTTATGTTTATAAATAATTTTTCTAGCCTATTTAATACCATTCTATATAACACTAAGCAAATTAATAAGCATGTAAATCCTAACTCTAAGAATGATATAATTTCTAGTTTAGAATTATTTTCTAATACACTTTTTATTTGTAAAATTGTATCTTGGTTTCTTTCATCAGCAATTAAAACACCATTTGCCTTTAGTTGTAAGGTTACACCATCATTTGATTTTTCTTCTGTTATTGTTATTTTATCATCTATTCTTGCTCCTTTAAATACTATTGTGTTATCTTTTAGTTCTATATTACTTATAAATATAGGTGTAACTATTAACAAAAATACTATTATTGGAATTGCTATTGTTATAATAATTTTTCCGATTCTACTAAGTACATAAATTGCCTTACTAATTCCTTTAACCTTTTTTTGTTTTTCTTCTTTAAATTTAACTACACTCATTTTTATCTCTTCATCTAATGAATCTATATCTACCATATTTTCGTGTACCAAATCGTTTATTTTACAATGGAAGATATCACATAATTTCATTATCTTCTCCATTTCGGGATAACTTTCTCCATTCTCCCATTTCGATACACTTTGCCTTGATACTCCAATTTTTTCTGCTAATTTTTCTTGACTCATTTTAGCAGACTTTCTTAAATTATATAAATTTTCTCCGAATTTCATTAGACTACTCCTCCTTCATTTTTTATTTTAGTGTAGTTTGTTTAAAAATTCTATCAACTTTTAGTTGCACTTTATAAAAAAGCAAAATTCAACTGAAAGTTTACATTTTGCATATAAAAAGACTTGGAAAGATTTGGACGCGTCCCAAATCTTTCTACATTTTTTACATCCTCGCCAAGCATTCCACATTGCCATAATAAAATCTCCTCTATGTATTATAATTTATCTTTCTAATCTCATATATAAAATCGGATATTGATTCCCTTGTTCATCTAATTTTGTCCTTTTATAAGTTTTAAATCCCATATATTCATAAAACCCTTTTGCGTTAGGATTTTGTTCATTTACTGCTAATCTATTCACATTATAGTTTTCTATACCATAGTTTAATAATTGTTTTCCTAGTCCTTTTCCTCTTTCACTATTTTTAATAAATAACATTTCAAGTTTTGTACCTTCTATTCCCATAAAAGCAATAGGCCCACGGCTTTCATTTTCTATAATAACTAAATGAGATACTCCAGAAATAGCTTGTGGTACATATTCTTTAATATTTTTAATTTCTTCATTAGATAGAAATAAATGTGTTGCTTTTACTGAATCTTCCCATACTTCTAATAATTGACTTATTAGTATTTCTGTTCTTTCTTTTACTTCAATTATTCTCATATCTATCTCCTTCATATATTACTATTTATTAATATAAATTATAACATTACTTTTAATAAAAGTATACAAAAAGTAACCTAAATTATTAGACAAAAAAGTTTAGTAAGGATTATTCATCTTATCTAAAAATATACAAATAAATTTAAATTATAAGTAATTGATCATTATAGAAAAATAGATGTTTAAAAAGAACTACTTACTTTCCTAATATACAAGCAATGGCATAATTCAGTAAATGATCTTAGGTATTGCTAATAAATTGAGCTCTTATATTTTTAACTAAAAACAGTGCTCTTACCTATAATAAAATAAGAAACACAGCTAATGCTATGTTTCTTATTTTATTTGTATTTAATCTATGCTTTTTTTGCAATTTCAGCTATTTGAGTAAATGCTTTTGGATCACTTACTGCTAATTCTGCTAGCATTTTTCTATTTACTACTATGTTTGCTTTTTTCATTCCAGATATTAATTTGCTATATGTTATTCCATTCATTCTTGCTGCTGCATTTATTCTTGCTATCCATAATTTTCTGAAGTTAGATTTTTTATCTTTTCTTCCTACATATGCATACATTCCTGATTTCATTACGGCTTGTTTTGCCATTCTGAATCTGTAATGTTTTGCTCCATAATATCCTTTTGCTCTTTTTAATATTTTTTTATGCTTTTTACGTGTTATTCTTGCTGTTTTTACTCTTGCCATTTTATTTTCACCTTCCTTATTATATGTCGGGGCACACCTTACCTATTGGTCACTTCCACCTAGGCAGAAGGAATTTTTCCTCCATTTATGGTGTAGTGTTCAAATAGTAGTAGTGCTCACCTTTTTACTTTTTTAATTAATTACCATATGGTAACATTTTTTTGATTCCTGCTTCACATGTTTTGTCTGCATAAGCATCTTGTATTTTTCCTCTTGATTTTGCTCTTGATGTTTTATTTCCTAAAAGATGTCTTCTGTTTGACTTTGTTCTTTTAACTTTTCCTGTTGCTGTATATGAATATCTTTTCTTTGCAGCTTTATTTGTTTTTAGCTTTGGCATTATTGTTTCCTCCTTTTTTGTTTGAGGTCAGAGGTCGGATGTTAGATAATATTATACAATTTTAATAATTGTTTTCTTTTGGCATAGTGTGGTGTCATTTTCTACGAAGTATTCTCGCAACCGATGCCCCTACAATCCTATTTTCTGACTTTATTATATATTATTATTAGCTTTTTTTACTTTTTAGCTAATATTATAAACATATTTTTACCTTCTAATACTGGTCTCTTCTCCGGAGTTGCTATGTCTGATAATTCTTCTATGAATTTGTTTAATCCTACTTCTCCTTGTTTTACATAGTTTAATTCTCTTCCTCTAAACCTTACTGTAATTTTTACTTTGTTTCCATCTTCTAAAAATTTTCTTGCATTTTTACATTTGAAACCAAAGTCATGTTCTTCAATATTAGGAGTTATTCTAATTTCTTTTAGTTCAAAAGTTTTTTGTTTCTTTTTTGCTTCTTTTTCTCTTTTTGCTTGTTCAAATTTATATTTTCCATAGTTCATAAGTTTACATACTGGAATCTCTACATTTGGTGCTACTAATACTAAGTCTAATTTCTTTTCATATGCCATTTCTAATGCTTCATGAATAGATATTGGTCCTACTTTATTCCCTTCATTATCAATTATTTGAACTTCTCTTGCTCTTATTTGTTCATTAATAGGTAAATCTTGTTTTATAAAAAACACCTCCAAAATTCTTTTTATCAAAAAAGAAGACTGACTTTAAAGTCAATCCACCACATAAATATATCACTAGTTATTAACTAGTTTTAAATATTTATTAACCTTTTTCCACATAGTTAAGGTGAGAAGTGGATAACTTCTTCTTTTTTTAACATTAATATCATACTCTATTTTATTTTAATTGTCAAGTGTTAAACGAATATTTTTATAATTTACTTACTCTTATTTAAATTTTCTCCAAAAAATTAACAAGAAAGGGCGTAATTCGGTAAATTCTTTTTGGTATTCCTAACCAATTAAACCCTACAGCTTTAACTTAAAATAGAGTATCTTCTTAGTATATTAAAAATAATTGAAGCTATTATTTATTGTTTCAATTATTTTCTTTTATATTTCTATCCTATTACTAAATTTATTTTCAACTAACCTTTTCAGTTTACTATTTTTCTCCAATTCCAGTTTCGGATCTTCCTCTTCTATTTTTATTGCTAAACTTTGTACCATTTTTAGCATTTTCATATCTTCAAACAAGTTTGCTATTTTAAATTCTGGTATTCCATGTTGCTTAGTTCCAAAAAATTCTCCACTTCCTCTTAATTCTAAGTCTTTTTCTGCTATTACAAAACCATCATTTGTATCTACCATTGTTTTCATTCTTTTTCTTATTACTTCTGATGAGCCTTGATATTTTAGTATACAGTAAGACTTATATTCTCCACGTCCTACTCTTCCTCTTAGTTGATGAAGTTGTGCTAAGCCAAATCTTTCGGCATTTTCTATTACCATTATACTAGCATTTGGAACATTTACCCCTACTTCTATTACTGTTGTTGATATTAGTATGTCTATTTTTCCTTCTTTGAAATTTTGCATTATTTCATCTTTTTCTGTTGGTCTCATTTTTCCATGTAAGTATTCTACTTTATATTCTGGAAAAATTTGAGTTTTATATTTTTCGGCAAGTTCTAATACTGATTTTGCATTTATTTCTTCATTTTCTTCTACTAGTGGACATACTATATATGCTTGTCTTCCTTCTTCTATTTGCTTTTTTATGAAGTTATTTACTCTTTGCTCCATCGTTTTTGTTACTGCAAATGTATCTATTTTTTTTCTGTTTGGTGGAAGTTCATCTATTATAGATATGTCTAGGTCCCCATATAATATTAGTGCTAAGGTTCTTGGTATTGGAGTTGCTGTCATTACTAGTACATCTGCATTTTCTCCTTTTGAGGCTATAGTGCTTCTTTGCCTTACCCCAAACCTGTGTTGCTCATCTGTTACTACTAATCCTAATTTTTTGAAAACTACATTTTCTTCTAATAATGCATGTGTTCCTATTAAGATATCTATTTCTCCCTTTTCTAGTCTTTGTAGCATTTCTTCTTTTTTCTTTTTGGTAACACTTCCTATTAGCAGTTCACTTTTTATTCCATATTTTGAGAGTATTTGATTAAAGCTTTCTAAGTGTTGGCTTGCAAGTATTGCGGTTGGTGCCATTATTGCTACCTGAAAACCACATTTTACTGCTTTATATGCTGATATCATTGCTATTACTGTTTTTCCGTGATCCTACGTCTCCTTGCAAGAGTCTATTCATTGGCTTCCCACTTTCCATATCATTATCTATTTCTTCTAATACATTTAGCTGTGCTTTTGTTAGTTTAAATGGTAAGTCATTTATTATGTCAGACATTTTTATTTCTTTACTATATGCAATTCCTTTTTCTTGTTTTGCATATTTATTTTTTAAACTCATTAATGCCATTTGCATAGATAATAGTTCTTCAAATACTAACCTATTCCTTGCTTTTTCAAATTCTTCAAAATTTTGTGGAAAATGTATTTTGTTTGTGGCTGTGTTAATGTCATATAATTTATATTCTTCTATTAAATATTGAGGCAGAGTTTCTTCTAAACCACCTTCATTTTTTATAGCATTTAAACCATTTTCTATTACTGACCTTATTGTATTTTGTGAAAGTTTATATGTTAATGGATAAATTGGTATTATTTTTCCTGTGTTTTTATTTGTTTCTTCTTCATCAAAAACAGGTGAATTCATTTCTATTTTTCCAAATTTATTTGATACTTTTCCATAAAATTTGTATTTTTTCCCTAATGCAAATTTGTTTTTTAAGTAAGATTGATTAAACCATGTAATTAAGCACGCTGCTGTATCATCTCTTACAATTAGCTTATATATTGTCATATTTTTTCTTATTTTTTGTTCACTCATTCTTGATACAACAAGTCCCTCTATTAAACATTCTTCTCCATTACATACTTCTGCAATCTTTTTTGGCTTTCCTCTGTCTTCGTATTCACGTGGATAATATGTTATTAAGTCTTCTAAAGTAGAAATTCCTAGTTTATTTAATAGTTCAGCCCTATTAGGCCCTACACCCTTTATATATTGTATTTGCTTGTTTAAATCTATCATACTTTCTCCTTTTTTGATATTTTATCATGAACTTTTGTTTTTTTAAAGAGGTGTCTTGTATTTTTTTAATTTTATTCTAAAATTTAAATGAAAAAGCATAGGTAGACTAATCACCTATGCTTTTCATTTTATTTAATTGCTACACCTATGTTTTCTATATGTATTTGTGCCATATATTTTTCTTCACAAATTGTATATCCAGTTACTCTAAGTCTTCCACGTGTTCTTTCATAGATTTCATCTGAGAAATATCTTATGCCATTTTTTATAAATGTTATGTCGAGTTCCCTATCACCCGTTAGATCCATATTATCCAAGCACCACTCTACATTTATATATTGGGAGCCTATATTCATATCTGAGGAGCCTACAACTATATTTATCTTTTTTTCACATGGTAACTTTAAATAATCCATATAATACGTTCCAAAAAGCCCAGCTATACAATCACAATATAATTCTGTAATTAACTCTTCTAAGTCTTCTCTACACATCCGTTCCATTTTTTGTCCTCCTATTTATTAAGACATTAGCAATTTATATATTAGTCATATAAATTGCATTACTATAGTTACTTTATACATATTATCATGTTTCTATGTCAATTGCAAGTACTTCTAAAAAATATTTATTTTTGTAATATAAAAATTCGTTTACATTTAAAATACTGCATAAGGTCGCCAAAATGGCGACCCCTACAATTAAATTAATTGGATATTTATTCTTCGCTTTCTGTCTCATCATATTCAAATTCATATTTTTGCATTTTGGCTTTTCTGGGTTGCACTTTTGTAGTGTTTGGTATTATTATTGTGCTTTGCTCTGGTTCTGTATAAGTTGTTCTTAGTTCTACTTCTTCACTATATCGGTTTTGTTTTCTTTCTTCTTTTTCTTCTCTTCTTTCTCTTTCTTTTCTTTTTTCTTCATTTTGCTTTTCTTCTTTTTTGTTGTTCATTTGCTTATTTAGTATGTTGTTTGTTTTTTCTATTAGGTCTGGTACATAGTCTAGTAGTCTATCTATTGCACTACTATGGTTTATTGGTAATAGCTTTACATTGTTTCCTTGTATTACTAAAAATGCTACTGGGGCTATATTTACTCCTGCTCCACTTCCGCCTCCAAATGGTAATTTATAGCTGATTTGCTCGTCTTTTTCTTTTTTATTATATTCATTTATTGTTTCTGTACTAAATTCACTTCCTCCTGATGCAAATCCGAATCCTACTTTTGATATTGGTATTATAATTATATTATTTGAGGTTTCTATTGGCTCTCCTATTATTGTGTTTACATCTACCATATCTCTTATTGAATTCATGGCTGTTAACATTAGACCTTCTATTGGATGTTCATTCATGTTTTTTCACTGCTCCTTTCGATATATTACATTTATTATGTATCAGTTTTTTGCTACCTATACATTTTTAGGTAGTATAATGAGTTATATTTTTCTCGTTTTTAATTTGCACATGCATATATTGTTTTCTCTATTTGATTTTTTTCTTCTTTTAATAGGTTATATATTAACATTATGATGTTGATGATTTTTATATTAATTACACTATCTAATTGTAAACTTATTGTATCAGTATAATTGTATATTGGTGATATTTGGTATTTGCATTGTTTTAAGTTTGATGCTTTTACTATATGTGGTAGTATTATTCCTATGGTGCTACTAATTATTGCTACTGCATATGATGTAAGTACTGCGTCTTGAATACCTAATTCTAAGTTTAAATTTAGAGTTTCTATATTTATTTTTAGTTTTAGTATTTTTATTAGTGATGATTTATTTATTGGTATCTTTTTTGTTATTTTGCTTAAGTCTATTTTTTCTAGTTGTTTGCTTGAATATATTTTTTTCATTTTTTTATTGTTTAGTTTCATTGAGAATAATTTTATCTTATTTAAAAAGTATATTTGGATTAATATTTTATATTTTCCGCTTTTCTTTTATTGTTTTTCCTAGTTTTAAATTTTCTATTTTTATTTTTATGGTTGATGTTATTAGTATTAAAAATAATATTGAGGTTGCTATTAATAGACTTAAAAAAATAAAAACTAATATCATAATAACCTCCTTTTTTTGGTTATTTTTTATTAGTTTTTCCAGTTTTTTCTTTTTTATACGGTTACAGGCAAGAGATACGTTCTCTTGCCTGTAAAATTTTTGACTTAGGCTTTGAAAAGGTATTCATCATACATATCTTCTGTCAAGTTATCATAATATCTACGTATGCTTTGTGTATAATCTCTGTACCATTCTGCATCTGCTCGCTCTTTTTCTTCTTTTGCTTTTCTTATTTTTTCTTCTAATTCTTCCTGATAACGAGCATCCTCTTCTTCTTGTATTCTTATTTCTTCCTTTTCCTTTTCATAGTTTCTGAGCATGTTCTGTTTTTCTATTCTTCTTGATGCCATTTTACTTTTTCCTCCTTGATATTAGAGGGTGTCCTAAAATAGGAATCCAAAAAACAAAAAATCC
>CAOJCG010000025.1 GCA_948356915.1 uncultured Clostridiaceae bacterium | reverse complement strand
GGTGAAATATTCGTTTACAAACTTTCAAGGTGATTTTATCATATATTAAATACAAATACTTCTTTAGAATCTTGACATTTACATAAAATATGATATAATAAAATATAGTTGGTGATATACCAAAAGTAAATAAAAATAACTAATAACAATAATTTTTTTAGTTAAGGAGGTCTTATTTATGAATAGGTCAGAATTGAGAAAAAAGTATGAAGCTAAAGGAGAATCAGAGAGATATCGGGAAATTAGAAATGCTCAGCGAAAAAGGAATTATAGGCAGACTGCAAAATATGAAAGGCGTATTTGGACTGATGAAGAAGACAAAAGAGTTTTAACACATGATGTTCCTGACCGGCAACTGTCAAGTGAAATTAGGCGCTCAGTGCAGGCAATACAAGGAAGAAGAACAAAATTAAAAGCAGAATACTAGGAATAAAAGCGGAGAAGATAAAATTAGACTTCTCTGCTTTTACTTTTTTGTAAATATTATTTAATTTTCACAAAATAAACACAAAACTATATTATAATAATAAAGTTTTAAAGAAAATAAAAAAGAGAGGTAAATTTTAATGTTAAAACTAAAAAATATAACAAAAACATACATAAGTGGAGAAGAAAAGGTGGATGCACTAAAAGGCATTGATATCGAGTTTAGAGAGTCTGAATTTGTGTCTATTTTAGGTCAAAGTGGGTGTGGTAAAACAACCTTGCTTAATATTATTGGTGGACTAGATAGATACACTAGTGGAGACTTAGTAATTAACGAAAAATCTACAAAAGACTTTAAAGATAGAGACTGGGATGCATATAGAAATTATAAAGTAGGTTTTGTATTCCAAAGTTATAATTTAATAGGGCACCAAAGCGTACTTGCCAATGTAGAACTTGCACTTACTATTTCAGGAGTTTCAAAAAAAGAAAGAAAAGCAAGAGCAATAAAGGCTTTAGAAGAAGTAGGGCTAAAAGACCAAATTAATAAAAAGCCAAACCAATTATCTGGTGGGCAAATGCAAAGGGTAGCTATTGCAAGAGCATTAGTAAATAACCCAGACATCATTTTAGCAGATGAACCAACAGGTGCATTAGACACAAAAACAAGTGTGCAAGTAATGGAAATTTTAAAAGAAATTTCAAAAAATAAATTAATAATTATGGTTACACATAACCCAGAATTAGCTGAAAAATATTCTAGTAGAATAATAAAAATATTAGATGGAAAAATTACAGATGATTCAAACCCAATAGTGGTAGAAGAAAATAAAGAAAATAAAAAACAAGAAAAAGCTAAATTTAGAAGAACTTCCATGAAATTTTTCACAGCACTTCGTTTAAGCTTAAATAATTTGCTTACTAAAAAAGGAAGAACAATATTAACTTCTTTTGCAGGAAGTATAGGAATAATTGGTATAGCACTAATACTTGCAATTTCAACAGGGGTACAAAATTATATTAATAAGGTAGAAGAAGAAACATTATCATCATACCCAATAACAATAGAAGAATCTACTATAGATATGAATAGCATGGTAGAAGCAATGATGGGAACTATGGAAAAAAAGCAGCAAAAAGAAGAAGGAAAAGTATATTCTTCAGATATTATGGACGACTTAATATCAACATTATCAAATAAAGTAGAAACCAATAATTTAAAAGATTTAAAAGAATATATAGAAGGCACAAATAATGGAATAAAAAATAACAGTAATGCAATTACATATAGTTATGGATTAAACATTAACCTATATAAACCAGATACAACAAACAATATAGTAAGAGTAAACCCAAGTACAGTTATGAACGCAATGGGAATGGGAGAAATGATGGAAGCACACGATAACTCATCATTTATGTCTATGGGATCTATGAGTATGTCAAGTTCGAGTGATGTATGGACGCAAATGCTAGATAATGAAGAACTACTAAAATCTCAATATGACTTACTTGCGGGGAACTGGCCAACTGCATATAATGAAGTAGTTTTAATAGTAGGTAAAAATAATGAAATAAGTGACTACACTTTATACACTTTAGGTTTAAAAGACCAAAAAGAAATAGAAGAAAAAATGAAAAAAATAACTAAAGGTGAAAAGGTTGAAAAATCAGAAGAAACTACATATACATATGAAGAACTTCTAAATTTATCATACAAACTAATATTAAATTCAGACTATTACAAAAAAGAAAATGGAGTTTGGATGGATAAATCAGAAGATGAAGAATTTATGAAAGCAAAAATTGAAGAAGCAGAAAATATTAAAGTAGTAGGAATTATAAGACAAAATGAACAATCAGTAGCGCAGGCAATGACAGGAGGAATAGGTTATACAAAAGGTTTAAAGGAATATGTTATAAATAAATCAAATGAAACAGAAGTTGTAAAAGAGCAAAAAGAAAATAAAGAAGTAAATGTATTTTCAGGGTTAGAATTTCCAAAAGAAGGGGAAAGTACAGCATTTGACTATAACTCTTTAAGTAATTCACAAAAAATAGCAATGAGTAAGCTAAGTAGCGAAGAAATAGCAGCATTAATGAATGCATATACAGAAAATAAAAATGCAAGTTACGAAAAAAACTTACGCAAATTAGGAGCAATAGACCTAAGCAGTCCTTCTGGAATTAGTATATATCCAAAAAACTTTGAATCAAAAGACAAAATAGCACAAGGCATAGAAGAATATAATAAAATGCAAAAAGAACAAGGAAAAGAGGAAAACACAATAAATTACACAGACATTGTAGGGACAATGATGAAATCTGTAAGTCAAATTATAGACACAATAAGTTATGTATTAATAGCATTTGTAGCAATATCATTAATAGTATCTTCTATAATGATAGGAATAATAACATATATTTCTGTTTTAGAAAGAACAAAAGAAATAGGAATATTAAGAGCAATAGGAGCTTCAAAGAAAGATATATCAAGAGTATTCAACGCAGAAACATTAATAGTAGGCTTAATTTCAGGATTAATAGGTATAGGAATAACAGTGCTACTAACAATTCCAATAAATGCAGCAATTTTTGCACTAACAGGAGTAAAAGTAGTAACAGCAGTACCATTTATAGCAGGAGTAATATTAGTAGCAATTAGTGTAATACTAACAATAATAGCAGGACTAATACCAGCAAAAATGGCAAGCAAAAAAGACCCAGTTGTGGCATTAAGAACAGAATAGTTAAAACATACAGAATGTATTCAAATTTATGAGTACATTCTGTAATTTTGTATTGTAAAATATTAAAATATTTATTTTATAAAAACTATGGTAATAGAAAAATAAATATGATATATTGTTACCATAAGTAAAATAAGGAGAAGAAAAATGGAGTTTTCTGTTAATGAAAAAATAGCGTTTAAAGAAGTAAATGAAATTATTGATATTATGGGAGAAAAATATAAAAATAAAGTTCCAAAGAAATTATTAGAATTATTAAAAAATGGAGAAGACATCCATTATATAACAAAAATAAAAAAGGATTTACCATTTGAAAAACAAGAAATAAGTAGAACTGCACTTATTTTATTAAATTATATAAATAGAAACTATTGGCTAGATGAAGAAGTAGAAAAACAAAAAATAAAGAATGCGTATAGGCTAGAAGAGGAAAAATATCAAAAGTTGTTAAAAGAAAAGTATAATCCAGATGAAATATTTAAAAAGAGGGGTAATAAATAGATGAAAAATGGAGTTAAATGTAATATAAGTTTTGAAGAATTAGAAAATTATAGAGATAAAGAAGGTTATATAAATTTAGATGAATTAAACTTAGAATTTACAGAAGAATCAAGAGAAAAAATAGGAAATGAAAATAGAATAAAAAATTGGGTAGATTTTTCAGGGGTAGAAGCATTAATAAGAGGAGAATGCAAAATAGATAATAAAAGAAATGGAGGAATTTATTCAGAGCTAATAGTTGAAGAACTTGCAAAACAGGCAGGCTTAGAAACAGCATATTATGATTTAGTTAAAGTAAAAGGAGAATATGGTGTTTTATCTAAAAATATTCTAACTCATGATAATGATGACTTAATTACTTTGCAAAGTCTAATAGGAAACACAAAATTTAATGAAGAATATCCAGAAATAATACAAAATGTAGAAAAGAAAATAAAAGCATCTCTACCAGAAGTGGTTAAATCTACAGCCACATATGTATATGAGTTTAGAAAAAAAGAAATTGGTAAAATTATATATCCAGAATTAGGAGAAAGTTCAATTGGTGAAGTATATAGTAATGAAATTTCAAATAAAAGTATAGACGAAGGAATTAGACAAGGTGAAGAAGATGAAATTTTAAGAAGAATTATGCATATATATGGAATTGAAGAAAGAGATAATCGGAAGGTAACTAAAAATTGAAAAAAATGTAAAAATATGCTAAAATAGTAATGAAACTAAGAAATGAGGAAGATAGTATGAAAATATATAAAGTATATTGGGAAGATATTTTAATAGGAACTTTATCTGTTAACAATAACATGCATAGATATATACCTAATTTAGAAGGAATAAAAAGCTTGGAAGGAAAAGCACCATTACTTTCACAAGTAACTAAACCATATGACTGGGGAGAACAAATTCCATTTTTTTCCTCAAGAATAGAAAATTGTGAGAGATTTGGAACAGAAAACTATACATATAATACAGACCATTATAAATTAGAGCCAGTAATAATTGAAAAGGAAAATATAGAAGAACGATAAGAAAAAATTAGAGACGAAGGAAAGATTTGGGACGCGTCAAAAACTTTACAAATTTCAAATAATACTTATATTGTTAAAGTTATTTATATTTGTAAAGTTTTTGACGCGTCCCAAATCTTTCCTTCGTCTCTAATTTTTTCTTTACTTTAAGTCATTAACAACTGAATAAAAATTACTAAAACTATATCCTTCACTTTTCAAATACTCAATCGAATCTTCTAATGCTAAAGAACTATTGCTTACATCTTTTGTATCGTGCATTAAAATAACTAAAGTATTTTTATTTTTAGAAGACTTTTTTAGATTGTTTAGTAATTGACTAGAGTTATACTTTTTTATAGAGTCATTATTTAAACAATTCCAATCTATATAAGCATAATTCATTTGAGAAAGAAGTTTAGCCATTTCTTTCTTTTTTGCTTTATATTGTGGAGACATAAAACCATTAGGAAATCTAAATATTAAAGAAGAGTAAGCATCTACACCAATAGCTTTTCCAATAGCTATGTCAGTTTTTTTAATTTCATTTGAAAAGCTTTCAGAAGACCTATATAAGATGCTATTATTGTGGCTATAAGTATGATTTGCAATATAATGTCCTTCGTCATAAGCTCTTTTTACAATTTCTGGGTGAGCTTCTACTGATTTACCTATAACAAAAAAGGAGGCTTTCACATTTTCTTTATTTAAAATATCTAAAATTTTAGGTGTAACTAAACTAGGACCATCATCAAAAGTTAAATAAGCAACTTTTTCCTTTCCCTTAACAAGGTTATTAATATTTGCAATGAAGTTATTTGAAAATGTATTACTACTACTGCGAAATTCGCCTGCTAAAGATAAAGAAGAAAGTAATATTAGAGTAATTATACAAATTATTAAAAAACTAAAAAATAAATTTTTCTTAGAAAATATGAAAATCCTCAATATAACTCACCTCTATAATAAATATTATGATAATACTAGAATATTACTACAAAATAACTTTTACTCGTTACAATTAAGTAAGAAATTATTATATAATGTATTGTTGTAAAAACACCTACAATTTATAATATTAAATGTAGTAAAATTATTGTTGCCTTTCAAAATTAATATTTTCAAAGGCATACCCCACCAATAAGGAGGAATTTATAATGATTGAAAAGATTTTTCAAAAGCTATTAAAAAAGGCATATCCTAATCGGAATTTTGAAGCAGTAAAAATTGGAAGAAGAATTTTTACAGTTACTCATGATTGCATAGGTGGTTTGACTTATTCTTTGTATGGAACTTATTCCTATGAAGAAGTAAGAAAGCTTAATGAGCTTATTACCTATTCAGCAAGATATGGTTATTGTCCAGGTAAAGGCACTGTTGCAATTATAAGTTTTTGGTATGACAGAAAGGACCAAGCTCTTGGCTTTAGTGATGTGTGGGAAAGTGGGGAGACACAGCCCCTTCTTTATAATATATTTGTATATTATGGTGAGAATATTATATAAAATATTAAACATAAAATCTTTTGATAAGTATCATTATTTGATAAATAACAAAAAAATTATTTATAGTTAATAAAATTTGAATAATATATATATATTACATCATTCTTTAATAAACAAAATTTTAGCAATATATGGGCTAATTTCAGAAATATCGTACCAACCAGAACTTTTACTATTATTTTCAAGCCCATTAGGATTAGAAACATACACCATATCATTACCATCACTTGCAAGCAAGACCATATAATGTGAAGCAGTTGTCCAGCGGTTGCTACTAGGTTTATTCCAAACACATATTAAAACAGGTTTGCCTTTTTCTAAATGATTTTTAATTGTTTCATTTGATAAAGAAGAACTATCATATAAAAAATCAGAATTTGCAATTCCAAAAGTATATTGAAGTTCGTTAGAAATTCTATCGCCATTTAAAACAGGATAATACTTCTTTCTAAGGTCTTCAGGAGTATAACCTTTCCCATATCCACTTAGAATTATAGAAATAGCAGTAATACCACAACCATCAGTCTCCATAGTATTGTCCCAATAAGGCTTGTCCTTCCAAGAAGAATTACCGTTTTGCTTATATTCTTTATATACCTTATTGTTAGCAGTTGAAAAAGTAGTAAAATATCCATCTTTATTATGCACCTTCTCTTGACCAACCCCAGCATAGTTAGAATTTTCATCTTGTTTTATAACTTCATAACTTGAATTCGAATTTAAAATATTGTTAATTAAATTACTAATATCAGTTACAATAGGAAATCTAGATTTAACAATAAAAAACAAACAGCAACTACATATACCAATAAACAACACAATTCTTTTTATATTCAATTTTACTCTTTTCTTTTTCTTCATTCTTTTATTCATCGAAAATGTCCTTTCATAAAATAAATACTTACTACAATTTCATTCTTATGTAATATGTACCTTTATTATATAAAAATTGAATTAAGACTGTTTTAAGAAAAGATGAATAAATTCTTAAATTTTTCTTACATTTTCATCCAAACAATGAAAAAGCAAAGAATATATGCTATAATTCAAATGAAAGAAAAGGGGATAAAAATGAATGTATTAGTATTAGATGATGAAAAAGAAATTGCTGATTTAGTAGAGTTATATTTAAAAAATGAAGATTATACAATATACAAATGCTATACATCAGAAGAAGCAATAAAATATATAAATACAGTAAAATTAGACATTGCTATATTAGACGTAATGGTAAAAGGGAAAAATGGGTTTGAAATATGTAAATATATTAGAGATAAAAACCTAACATTTCCAATAATAATGCTTACAGCAAAAATAGAAGACAAAGACAAAATAACAGGACTAACAATAGGTGCAGACGATTATATAACAAAGCCTTTCAATCCATTAGAATTAGTAGCAAGAGTAAAAGCTGCAGTTAGAAGGTACACAAAATATAATGATAAAAATGAAGAAGAGAAAATATATATAGATGGTTTAGAAATTAGTAAAGAAAAACATAAATGTTTATTATATGGTGAAGAAATAATACTAACACCAATAGAATTCGATATACTTTTATATTTAGCAAATAATAGAGGAAATGTAGTAAGTTCAGAAGAATTATTTGAAAAGGTATGGAAAGAGAAATATTTAGATAATAATAATACAGTAATGGTTCATATAAGAAGAATAAGAGAAAAGCTAAAAGAGGATACAAGAAATCCAAAATATATAAAAACAGTATGGGGAGTGGGGTATAAAATTGAATAATGTAAAAGAGTTTAACAGTATAAAGAATGGAATAGCTTTAAAGTCAATATTAGAAATAACTTTATATACGTTTATTTGTATGTGTATAGTTTTCTTTCTAGTAGATGGTATTTTTAATGATACAATAGCAGAAATTATAAATGATGTAGATAGTTATATATATTATAGAGTAGTAGAACAAAAGCCAGCAATTATATCAATAATAAGCCTATTTATAATGCTAATAGTAAGTTTTTTTGTAATAAGGAAAACTATGAATAGTCTAACAATAATAACATCTGCAATTAATGAAATAATAAAAAATCCAGAAAACAAAGTAGAATTACCAACAAGCTTAGCTATAATAGAAAATAAACTAAATAATATTAGAATAGATTTAATAAAAAGTAGAGACGAAGCAAAAGAGGCAGAAAATAAGAAAAATGACCTAATAATGTATATGGCACATGATTTAAAAACTCCACTAACATCAGTAATAGGATATTTAAGTCTATTAAATGAAGAAAAACAAATATCAAAAGAAATGCAAGAAAAATATACAAAAATAGCATTAAAAAAAGCACAAAGAGTAGAAGAACTAACAAACCAATTCTTCGAAATAACTAGGTACAACTTACACGATATGCCAATAAGCAAAAATAAAATAGACTTATCTTTTTTATTAGACCAACTATTAGAAGAAAGTTACCCAATGTTACAAGAAAAAGCACTAGAATATAAAGTGATAAAGCCAGAACACGTTTATTTTATGGGAGATGGAGACAAACTAGCAAGAGCTTTTGGAAACCTTATAAAAAATGCAATTAATTATAGTTATGAAAATACACAAATAGAAATAATAATGGAGCAAGAAGCAGAAAAAATAAACATAACTTTTAAAAATAAAGGAGAAGAAATACCAAAATATAAATTAGAAAAAATATTTGAAAAATTTTATAGAGCAGATGACTCAAGAACAAGTGCTAATGGCGGAGCAGGACTAGGACTTGCTATAACAAAAGAAATAATAGAGTTACACAACCGGCAAAATTCAAGCAAAAAGTAACAATGAATATATTGAATTTAATATACAACTTTAAGCATTTAAGCACGCACAAACGACGAACCTTTAATCAATATATATAGATTTTGATGTGAAGGAATAAAAAACATTAGTTATACAGCTGTAATAAATCTTTTGAAGAGATTCATAAAAGCACTAAGTCTTAATAACAAAAAATAATAATAAAAACGACTTAACTACGCTAGGTGTTAATTTTAACATCTAGCATAAGTTAAGTTGTTTTTGTTTTAAAATACTTTGCAAATCCTATAATTCCTCATTAAGGAACTATAAAGGCGTTTTTATTTTAAGTCTTTATTATTTTTATATAATTTTATACCTTGAACTATACAAAGGATAATGGCTGATGAAATTATTATAATTCCTACAATTTTTGCTCCAGTTTGAGGTATAGGGTTAGGCGAAGTTGTATCATCTTTTGGAGGTTCTGGCTTTGGCTCAGGAGTTGGTTCTGGATCAGGTTCTTTTAAAGTTACTTTAACTTTTGGAGTAATGTCAGAGCTAATAATAACCTTTTTCTCATTTGCATCTAACACTTTATCAGTAGTTATATCTACATTTTTATTTGTATTTAATATAACATCAGAAATTTCTTCATTAATTGTATCCTTTAATTTTAACTTATAAGATAAATTTGCTATTTCCCCATAACCTAATTTCTCAATATGCCATAATATCTTATTGTTTTGTAAATTTATACTAGAACTTACTGTTCCAATATTAGGTGAAGTAACATATTCAAAGTCAAAATTATCTATTATTTCTTTTGGAAAATAATCATATATATCTAAATCAGTTAATACTTCATCTTGAGGTGCCATTAATTGGTCTAATATAACTTTGGAAATAGTTTCTTCTATTTCACTGTCAGTAATATTATAGAATTTCCCAACAGTAGGATTTTCAGGAGACCCAAAAACTTCCTCAGCTAATTCTCTATATAGTTTATTAGTTTGAGCTGTTTCGACACGATCTCCTAAACCAGTCATCATAGAAAGTATTTGAATGCCTTTACCACCGATATTAAGTAATGCATTTTTAGTGTTTACTGCAGTAATACCAGAATATAAAATTCTATCACTTCCAAGAGAGACATTAGGAACACCATCTGTTAACAAAACTATAAATTTATTTTCACAGTTTCCAGTAAATTGATTGCTAGCAAGTGTTATACCAGCTTCAATGTTAGTTGTTACGCCAACTGGGCTATTAGGGTCATTAACTTCTATAAGGTCTATAAAGTCATCATAAATAGAATCTATTGCATTTAGTACAACATCTGTAGAATTTGTTAAGCTGGTTCTAAGTTCTGCATCACTTATAGTTCCTCTGTTTTCACCTGTTGAAAAGCTAATCACACTTAAATTAACAGTATTTAACTTAAGCAGTTCAGTTGAAAGAACTTTAGCAGAGTCTATAACTGCTTCCATTCTTATTCCTCCTGTAGCTATTGTATTTTTCATACTTCTAGAGTTATCAATTACAAGAACTATTTCACTTGGCTTATTTAAGGGTAAAATAGCATTATTAGTTACTTTTAACCCAATAGTTAACTCTTTTTTCTCTAAATCATAGTCAATAATTTTCTTTTCAAATATAGCTTTATCAGTAATATCAATAGTACAAACATTATTTTCTACAATTTCGAAACTAGCATTTTGAGAAGAAACAAAAGCCGCTGAAACGCTTGTAGAAATAATTAAAATTAATATTAAAGAAAGTAAAGCTATTTTAATTAATTTTTTCATATATTATCAATTCCTTTCCTATAAATATAATCACTCTTATTAAATTATAGTATAAGCAGAAGTAGTTTTCAACAATCTGGTGAAAATGAAATAAAAATGTAATAATTAAGTGAAAATGAAATAAAATTGTAATATATTGTAGAAAAATATATATAAATATGTTACAATAAAGAACACTATAAGTTGAAAGGAAAATAAGAATGCGAAGTTTATTTGGAATAGTAATATCATATATATTTATAGGAGTTGTTATAATATTAGCAAAACATTTTGAAAGATTTGGGAAAGAAGCAAGTAGAAAATTTATACATATAATGCTTTCTAATTGGTGGTTTATATCAATGTATTTTTTTGAAAATGCAATTTGGGCAAGTATAGTACCATTAAGCTTTATTATAATAAATTATATTTCATACAAAAGAAACTTAATATCAGTAATGGAAAGAAAAAGCCAAGATGGTTTAGGAACAGTATATTATGCACTTTCATTATTAATATTATCAATAATAACATATGGAATAACAAAAAAGCCAGAAATAGGACTATGTAGTACACTAATAATGGGATATGGAGATGGACTAGCAGGAGTAATTGGAAAGGAAATAAAAAGTCTAGAATACAAAATAGGAAATACAAAAAAGACATTAGCAGGCTCATTAACAATGTTCATAATATCATTAATAATAATAACAATATTTTCTAGTGTAACAGGTGTAAACTTATGGCTAATAAAATCAATAATAACAGCAATAATACTTACAGTAATAGAAGCAATATCAATAAAAGGAACCGACAACATAACAATACCACTATCAGCATGTGCATTATTATTCTTAATGTAGAAATAAAATTGTAGTGAGCCACTTAACATAGTAAATAAAACTGTAGGGGCTTAATCGGTAAGGAATACCTAAGAGCATTTACCGAATTATGCCCGAGAAATATAGTATAAAATTTAAAAGAATTGTAGGGGCTTTGCAATAGCTCGTCAGTGCTTCGAAGAGATTACTTAAATGAATAATGAATAGTGAATAGTACACGCTTTCGCGTGAAGAAGGGATACAGAAATGAATAACATATTAGATAAAGTAAATAATCCAGAAGATTTAAGAAAACTAAATCTAAAAGAAAAAGAACAATTAGCAACAGAAATAAGAAAAAAAGTTATAAACACAGTATCAATAACAGGTGGACATTTAGCCTCTAATTTAGGTATTACAGAACTTACTATTGCACTTCATAGTGTTTTTAGCACACCAAAAGATAAAATAGTATGGGATGTAGGTCATCAAACCTATGTGCATAAAATATTAACAGGAAGAAAAGATAAGCTAGACACTTTAAGGCAACTAGGAGGAATATCAGGTTTTCCAAAAATAAAAGAATCTGAATATGATAGCTTCGATACAGGCCACAGTAGTACATCAATATCAGTAGCACTTGGTATGGCAAGAGCAAGAGACATAAAAAAAGAAGACAATAATGTAATAGCAGTAATAGGAGATGGAGCGCTAACAGGTGGAATGGCATTAGAGGCTTTAAATGACGCTGGAAATAGTAAAACAAAATTAATAGTAATATTAAATGATAACGAAATGAGCATATCAAAAAATGTAGGAGGAATCTCTCAATTTTTAACTAAAATGAGAACTAGAAAATTCTACAAAAAGTCTAATAACAGTATAAGAAAAGCATTAGAAAAAACACCCAAAATTGGAACACCAATTATAAGGTTAGCAAGAAGAATAAAATATAGTTTAAAGCAATTAGTTTTACAAAATATGTTTTTTGAAGATTTAGGCTTTAAATATTTAGGTCCAGTAGATGGCCATGATATAGAAAGAATAGAATGGATTTTAAAATTAGCAAAAAAAGAACAAGAGCCAGTACTTGTACATGTCATCACTAAAAAAGGAAAAGGCTATAAACCAGCAGAGGAAAACCCAGATAAATTTCATGCAACAGGAAGCTTTGAAATAGAAACAGGAAAGTCAAAAAAAGAAAAGAAAAAGGACTATTCAGCAGTATTCGGACAAAAGTTAGTAAACTTAGCTGAAAATAACGAAAAAATAGTAGCAATAACAGCAGCAATGGCAGACGGAACAGGATTAAAAGAATTTAAAGAAAAATATCCTAAAAGATTCTTCGATGTAGGAATAGCAGAACAGCACGCAGTTAGTTTAGCAGCAGGGATGGCAAAAGAAGGTCTAAAACCAATAGTACCAATATATTCATCATTCTACCAAAGAGCATATGACCAAGTGATACACGATATATGTATAGAAAGTTTGCCAGTGGTAATGTGTGTAGATAGAGCAGGTGTTGTTGGAAATGACGGAGAAACACATCAAGGATTATTAGATTTAGCATTCTTTAATATAGTACCAAACTTAAGCATAATGGCACCAAAAGACTTTAAAGAATTAGAAGATATGTTAGAATATGCAATAACATTAAATTCACCAGTAGTAATAAGATACCCAAGAGGTGGAGAAAGCGAAAAAGTAAAATTCGAAAAACACGAAGAAATAAAACAAGGAAAAGCAGAAACAATAAAAGAAGGAAAAGATGTAAGCATAATAGCCATAGGGAAAATGGTAGCAAAAGGTATGGAAATGGCACAAGAATTAGAAAGCCAAGGAAAAAGTGTAGAACTAATAAATACAAGATTTCTAAAGCCATTTGATGAAGAAAAAATAATAGAAACAATTGCAAAAACAAAAAATGTGATAACAATAGAAGATGCAAGCATAATAGGTGGACTAGGAACAAAAGCAAAAGAAATAATAGCAGAAAACAAAATAGAGAATGTAGAATTAAAATGTTATGCTTATCCAGATAAATTTATAGAAGCTGGAAATGTTTCGGAATTAGAAGAGAAATATTTGTTTTAGTTCCCTATTTAAGACGTTGTCTCTACCTAAGTTATCTGTAACTCACATTCGTTCGAACAGCTAACTTATTCAAATGGAAAATCTGTTCCTTTTATCAAATTTAAAAATATAATATGTAGGGGTCGCCACCATCGGCGCCCAGAATAACCCTGAAACATTAAATACATAAAATTTAAGATAAAAATTTGGAGAAAATATGGATAGAAGTATCATAAATAAATACAAAAATGAAAAAGATAGATTATTAATATCAAAACTAATAGATAAAATAAAATTTTGTGAAACTAAAAATAAAATTCAAACAACAGATTTCCTAGACGAAATGGAACAAAAGCTATTAGAAAACTTCTTGAAGTCACAAAAAATGACTAATTATTTTTACACAGGAGGATTTGAAGAAGCAGAAAGAAAGATATTAGTAATATATCCAGAAAAATTGGAAAATATTATACCTAATATAAATTTGAATGAATACATAAATTCTATACGAATAGAATTACCAAATGAAATGCATGGAGAATACTCGCATAAAAATTATTTGGGTGGAATAATGAAATTAGGAATATCAAGAGAAAAAATAGGAGATATTTTAGTAGATGATAAAGGAGCAGATATTTTATTAATGCCAGAAATACTAAAATTTTTAATTACAAATATTCCTAGTTTAACAAGGTTTAGTAAATCGGAAATAAACCAAATAAGTTTAGAAAACTTGAAAAAAATAGAAATAAAAACACAAAGTATAAAAATAACAGTTGCATCAATGAGGCTGGACAACATAGTTTCAGAACTTGCAAAATGTTCTAGAGGAAAAGCAAATGAACTATTAGCACAAGAAACAGTATTGTTAAACCATGAAATAGTAGAAAAATCTTCAAAAGAAGTAAAGGAAAATGATATTGTAACAATTCGAAGAAAAGGAAGATTTATTATAAAAAATATAGTAGGTAACAGCAGAAAAGGAAGATTATTTATAGAAGTGGAAAAATTTATATAAACTATTGAAATATGTAACATAATGTGATAAAATATAGAAGATGAAAAGGTAGTATACCTTTCGAAGTAACTTCGGGAGGTAATAAAATTACCTCCTATAAATAATTATTATTAGATAGGAGGTAAACACTTATTATGAAAATGTTTTTTCAGACGAAGAGGTAGAAGTAACGGCACCATACTGTGGAACATGGAATATAAGTAAACAAGATATAGCAGATTTCTTAGTACTAAAGCATAGAGAAGAACATGCAAACGAAAGAAGTGCAAGTATTAGAAGAGGTAATTGTCCAGTAGACGGAGTACTTGAAAAAACAGTTATTTTATCCAACTTAATAAATGTAAGTTCAATAGAAATTAAAGGATCCGATATTATTAAATTAGATCCTATTGGAATAAGAATGCTTGTTAGTAAGTATATTATAGAATTTCTTCGTTCAAAATCAAAATATCCTTTAATATAGAAAAGGTCTTTTAAAGACCTTTTCTATTGATTTTAAAAATACTATATGTTAAAATACCAATATAAATAAATTTTTCAAAAGTAATGTTAAACAAAAAAAGAACTCTCTATTAGTTTGAAGCGAAACTAAGTTAGCGATTCAAACGTTAGTTAAGTTAGCCGTTAGGAATGAAATGACTTTACGGATAACTTATGCGTAGCAAAGCGAAGAAGAGTTAAAGATGACTTATGCGTAGTAAAACAAAGAAATGTTATGAATGGAATATGCGTAGTAACGTCCTAAATAGAAAAAAAGGAGAAAACAAAGTTGGAAGACAAGAAAAAATACATTAGAAATTTTAGTATAATAGCACATATAGACCACGGAAAATCAACCTTAGCTGATAGATTAATAGAAATGACAGGAGTACTTTCAAAACGTGAAATGGAAGCACAAGTTTTAGACAATATGGATATAGAAAAAGAACGTGGAATTACTATAAAATCTCAAGCTGTTAGAATGAAATATAAAGCAAAAGATGGAAATGAATATGAACTTAATTTAATAGATACCCCAGGACATGTAGACTTTAATTATGAAGTATCAAGAAGTTTAGCTGCATGTGATGGAGCAATTTTAGTAGTAGATAGTAGTCAAGGAGTAGAAGCACAAACATTAGCAAATGTATATCTAGCACTAGATAACAACCTAGAAATATTGCCAGTAATAAACAAAGTAGATTTGCCAAATGCAAGGCCAGATGAAGTAAAACACGAAATAGAAGATATAATTGGATTGCCAGCAATGGATGCACCTTGCATATCAGCAAAATCTGGACTTAATGTAGAAGAAGTATTAGAAAGAATAGTAACAGATTTACCAGCACCTAAAGGAGACAAAGAGGAAAAACTAAAATGCTTAATATTTGACTCAATATATAATGATTACAAAGGTGCAATAGCATATGTTAGAGTAAAAGATGGCACTGTCAAAGTAGGAGATGAAATACTACTTATGGCTACAAACAAAACCTTTGTAGTAACAGAAGTAGGACACTTTGAACCAGGAAGCTATGAACCATGTGAAATATTAGAAGCAGGAGAAGTAGGATATATTGCAGCAAGCATAAAAAGCCTATCAGATGTAAGAGTTGGTGATACAATAACACTAAAAAATGATAAAGCAGCGGGGCCACTACCAGGATATAAAAAAGTAAACCCTATGGTATATTGCGGATTATACCCAATAGATGGAAGTGACTATGAAAACTTAAAAGTAGCATTAGAAAAACTAAAGTTAAATGATGCAGCGCTAGAATATGAAGCGGAAACCTCAAATGCGTTAGGTTTTGGCTTTAGATGCGGATTTTTAGGACTACTTCACTTAGAAATAATAGAAGAAAGACTAGATAGAGAATTTGACCTAAGCCTAATTACAACATCACCATCAGTTATATATAAAGTATATAAAACAGATGGTACAATGCTTGAACTATATAACCCATCAGATTTGCCACCATCAAACGAAATATCATATATGGAAGAACCATTTGTAACAGCAGAGATTCTAACACCAAAAGAATTTGTAGGAAATATAATGGAAATATGCCAAAATAGGCGTGGAATATACATAGATATGAAATACCTAGATGAAAATAGAGTAACATTAATATATGAGCTTCCACTAAATGAAATAATATATGACTTTTTTGACAATTTAAAATCACGAACAAAAGGTTATGCATCATTTGACTATGAAATAAAAGACTACAGACGTTCAGAATTAGTAAAACTAGATATATGGGTAAATGGAGAAGGAGTAGATGCACTATCATTTATAGTACACAAAGATTCCGCATATGACAGAGGAAGAAAAATGATAGAAAAACTAAAAACATGTATACCAAGGCAGTTATTCGCAATACCACTTCAAGCAGTAATAGGAGGAAAAATAATAGCAAGAGAAACAATATCAGCAATGAGAAAAGATGTACTAGCAAAATGTTATGGTGGAGATATAACAAGAAAAAAGAAACTATTAGAAAAGCAGAAAAAAGGTAAAAAGAAAATGCGTCAAATAGGAAATGTAGAAATACCACAAGAAGCATTCCTAAGTGTACTTAAACTAGATGAAGAATAAAAAGTATCTGTAGAAAAATGTGTTAAAAGGGACGGGAAAATTGACACATCTTTAAAAGATAAAGTGTGTTAATTTTCCCGTCCCTTTTGATACGCTTTTTACATCCTATTTAAAACTATAAATTATTAAGTTTTTCTTCTAACTTGTCTATCTCACTACTACAAGATTCATATTTAGAAAGATAATAATTATACTGTGTCATATATAAAGAATGATTTTCTAAATGATGATTATAATCTGAAAAATAAGACGTGTCATAAGGATGAAGCTTAGCAGAAGATAAGTAATTTTCCATATAATCGCATTCAATGGTTGCTTCTGACTTACAAAAGAAAGCCAGTTGAGCATATTTGGAAGCTTGAGACCTTAATTTGGAAAGTTTAGTAAGCAAATATTTTCTATACCGTTTTTTGAAAAATGTAGTTACAACATCCATAAACATATCCTCCTATAAAATAGAATTATAACTTATAAGCCTCTAACTTTTTTTTAACTTTCCTTATTTTTCTTTCAGTAATAATATACATATATTCGAAATGACTGTAATTGCTGTAAAATACATCACAAAAGTTAGAATCATATGTGTTGTCTAAAAAAGAATTAAAGTAACAAGCACTGAAATTGCAAGTAGAGCAAGGAACTCTATGTCCTGAACTTAAAAGCTTAGCACAAGTTTCCGCACTTTCTAAATAACTATTAGATTGCTTTTCCAAATCTGCTAGTTTGTTTAATAACTGCTTCCCCCGCCAATTTTTCAAAAATGTAATTACACTCATATGAATACCTCCTTGAGTTTTGAAAAAGGTTAATTTGATACAACAAGTATATAACATAAATTGACATAAGTCAATATTAATAAAATTTAAGTTGTATTTAATATATGATAAAATCACCTTGAAAGTTTGTAAACGAATATTTCACC
>CAOJCG010000024.1 GCA_948356915.1 uncultured Clostridiaceae bacterium | reverse complement strand
TGATAAAGGAAGTGAGAAGATGTTAAAAATAAAAGATAGTGTAGATTTAAGATGGTTAATATATAAATTTTCACTTAGATATGCAATACATTGTGATGAGCCACGGACAATATATATTTTATAGTGATACTCTATATATAAATCCATATGACAGAATTATTTACATAGATGAAAGAAATAATAGTGATATATTATTTTTATACGATTTAATCAAAGCAGATTTAGTAGAAAAAGTATAAGAGGTGAGAAAAATGGAAATTAAAGAAAAAATATTATCATTAATACCAAAAAAACAAGAAGTAAGAGAAATTAAAGTTCCAGACTTAAAACAATATTTAATAAATGGTTATGAAGAAATAAGACAAGTGAAAAGAGAAAAAATACAATTAGAAAATCAATTAGAAGAGCAAAAGAAAAATGAACAGCTATACAATGGAGCATTAGTAACTTTAGAAGAATTTAGAAGAAGAGACGAAGAAAACAACAAAGAAATATTAAAGTTAAGAGACAAAATAAGAGATAAACAAAAAGAAATAGACGATATAAACTCAAAACTTAATACATACAAAATAAGAGATAAACAAAAAGAAATAGACGATATAAACTCAAAACTTAATACATACAAAATAAGACAACACGAATATGACAAAAAAGAGAAAGAATATAGCGAAAACATAGAAAAAGAAATAAAAATAAAAATAATTGAAAATATAAAAAACAGAAAAGGAAACTTAAGTAAAGACACTATAATCAATATCATAAATAATACATAAGAAAGAAGGAAAAAATATGAAACAAAAATTTAAGAAAATATTAAAAACAATATTAGATTTTATAATAAGACTATTTGGAGGAATAGACATAGATAAAATTATAATACCAGAGTATTATAAAAGGCCAAGTCCAGAAAAACTAGCAAGTAAAAAAACATTTTATATAATGAATGGTTATTTTCAAGACAATATTATAATAGACGAAAATAACAATTTAATAGATGGATTTACGACATATTTTATAACAAAGGTATATGAATTTAAGTACATAAATGTTACAAGAGTAAAATTAAAAAATAAATAGAAGCGGAAGGTTGGAATATAGGATTTTGGATAATGTGGATTATATTTATAGCATTTATAGATTTCGGATATATGTATTTAGATAATAATTATTTAGAAGATTAAAGGAGGCACAAATGATAATAAAAAAATGGAATCATAAAAAACACAATTATGAACCTTATGAGGTACCAGAAAATTGGAACATAAAAATATATTCAAATAATATGCAAGAAAAAGTAAACTGTGCAAGTTGTGGAAAAATAATAAAAGTAGGAGATAGTCATACATCATTAGAAATACATACAGACATAGGCATAGGTTATATGGTATGCGAAAAGTGTTATAACAAGGAACTAATTAGGAAAGGAATTTAACATGGAAGGATTTACCTATAAAGAAATAAATATACCAAAATCGAAATCAAAATTAAAAATTGGAAAAGAAAGAAATATAATAATAGAGTCAGATACAAGATTTAATAAATTACAAATAAAGATGTGGAAATATTTATTAAATATAGACATAGAAAACCTAGACACAAAAGATAACAATAAAAAGTAGAGAAGCGGAAAGGAGAAAAAATGTTAGAAGGATTAACAACAGAAATTATTACTACAGTTGAGAAAGACTTAAGAAAATATCCAGATTGGATTTTGAGAATTGAAGCATCTGGATTAGGGATAACTAATAGAGCTTTTAAAGATTTTAAAACATATGATTTTAAATCTTTAGTAGAAAGCTGTGTAGAATATGATGAGGATACAAAAAGAAAAATAGTAGCTATTGAAAGTGTATATGATATAAGATTAAACGAGAAAAAAAGAAAATTAATAGATTTGAGATATTTTCAAGATGAGCCAAGATATAAAGTAATTAAAGAATTAGGATTAAAAAATAAGAATGAATATTATAGAATGAGAGATTTTTGTATTCTTTCTTTTGCTAGAGTATTAGGCTATTTAATAGACAAATAAAAAAGTTAGACAAAAATAGGACAAAAACGGGACATTTTTGTAGACATTTTTAAGATGTCAAGTTATTATATTGTTAATCCCAGAAGTGGGACAAAAAATAATCACTTTTAAAATAAAAATTAAAGGCAGTAATTATAGAAATATAATTATTGCTTTTTTATAGGAGAATAAAAATGCCAATATTAAAACTTTGTGCCAAATGCCAAAAAGTAATAATATATCCAGCAAGATATTGTGAAGAGTGCAAGCAGATTGTTGATATACAAATTGAACAAAGAAAGAAAAAATGGAATAAAGATTATAATCGTAAAAGAGATCCAAAATATGCAGCATTTTATAATTGTGATGAATGGAAAAATTTAAAAAATAAATATTTACAAGACCATGAATACAAATGTGAAAAGTGCCAAGAAAAGAAAAAAGCAAATATAAATTATATAGAAAAGATAGCAGAAGAAGTACACCATAAAGAACCAATACAAACTCCAGAAGGATGGGAAAAAAGATTTGACTATAAAGGATTAAAAGCATTATGTCATGATTGCCATAATGAAGAACATCATAGATTTCAGAAAAGAAAGAAGGTGGATTAATTGAACATATTAAAACTTAAAGAAATATTTTTAAAAGCAAAATTAGAAGGACTAAATGTATGTATTGAACTTACTATACCAGGAAGAAAAGAAACAGAAATTATTATAATTAAATATTCAAATTTAGATTACAAGTTAAATTATTATACTAGCAACTATAATGAACAATTAATATTAAATAGATGTAAGGACATAAGAATTATTAATGCTTATGCAATAGATAATAAAATAATAGAAACAATGAAAGGAGAAAAATAAAATGGAAAAAATTAAATGTATAGAAAGATATGAAGACTTAGAATTAAAAAGAATTATAGAAGAAAATGCTGAATTAGAAGTAACAAAAGAAAGAGCAGAATACCTTGTAGATGTTAGAAAATTATGTATTAGAGTAGAAAATAATGCAAATACAAGTAAAGAAGATGAAGAAACAAAGGAATCTATAAACATAGATAATAAAACAGAGAGTAAAAACAATAAAAAAGATACAAAAAAGCAAGCTAAAGAGAACTAGAAACGTTTAAATCATAGAGGGTAGGGGGTATCAAAAAAGTATTGATATATACGGGAATATCGGTGCAAAGGGGTATCCTGTAGAAAAAACTCCCCAAATTGCTTTTCATAAGTAGTACTTTTTTAATTATAAAAAAAGAAGGTGAAAATTATGGCAGGTAGACCAAGGCAACCTATTGATTTACTGATAGAAAAAGGTAAAAAACATCTCACTAAGGAAGAAATAGAACAAAGAAGAAATACAGAAGTAAAAGTAGATGCAAAAGATGTTAAACCACCTAGTTATCTATCAAAAAAACAAAAACAAGAATTTAATAAAATAGCAAATATACTAATTAAATCTGTTATGATGAGCGAGTTAGATGAAGACTGTCTAGCTCGTTATTTAATTGCTAATGAAAATTATATAAGATTTACAAAACAAATCAATGCAGAATTTAGAAAACAAAATTCTAAAGAAGCAAAGGAAGATCCAGATATATTAGAAAAAATAAATATAAAGATTGAGGAACTTTTAATACACCAGGACAGAGCATTCAAACAATGCAGAGCTAGTGCTAGTGACTTAGGTTTATCGATTTCTTCGAGATGTAGATTAATAATGCCAGATTATAGAAATAAGGAAACACCAAAAGAAAATAAATTTGCAAAGTTTAAAGTTGTATAAGGATATAAATGATAGATAGAGTTACAGAATATGCAAAGAAGGTTGCAAATGGAGAGGTGTTTTGTGGAAGACTACACAAACTGGCATGTCAAAGACATTTAAGAGATTTAGAAAGACAAGATACAAAAGAATTTCCTTATCATTGGGATATTGAAAGTTCTGAAAGAATACTTAAATATGCAGAAACATTAACAATAGGTGAAGGATTTGAAAAAAGACCAGTAGAATTATTAGGATTTCAAATATTCGATATTGGATCTAGGTTTGGATGGCTTAATAATAAAAATAAAAGAAGATTTAGAAGATCTTATAAAAGTATGGCTAGACAGAATGGAAAAACTTTTGAAAATGGTATTATGGGAACATATATAGCAGGATTTAGTGGATATAACTACGGAAAACTATTTACAGCAGCTACAAAGAAAAAACAAGCTAAACTAGCATGGGATGAAATGGCAAAATTTATTAATAGTGATGAAGATTTGCAGGAATACTTTAAAGTTAAGGAATATTGCTCATTAATTGTTGCAGAAGATACTCATTGCACTATAGAAGCATTATCAAAAGACTCGCGGACTAGATGATGGATCAAGATCAATTTTTTCTAGTATTGATGAATATCATCAGCATAAAACAAACAAAGTGTTTAAAGCATTATACAATGGAACAAAAGCATTACCAGAAACATTAGTATCTATAATAACAACAAGAGGAGATAAGATAAATAGTCCATGTCATGACATAGATACATATTGTATTAACATATTAGAAGGAATAGCAATCGCAGAAGACTTTTTTGTTGATATATTTGCACTAGACAAGGGCGACGATATATGGGATCCAAAAAACTTAATTAAAGCTAACCCATATTTGGCTGCAAACAAAGAAACATTAGAAATACTTATAGCAGATATGAATACAGCTAAAGATATGGGCGGAGACGAATTAAGAGACTTTATGATTAAATCCCTAAATATGTGGATAAGAAATGCAGAAGACCAATTTACTGATGCAGATAAATGGAAAGCTTGTGAAAGTAGTTTGACATTAGAAGATATGAGAGGGAAGTCTTGTTATGTGGGGTTAGACTTATCTTCTGGAGGAGATTTAACAACTTTACACCTAGAAATTCCAATAGAAAACGAAGAATTTTTTGAATATTCACATTCTTTTATGCCTCTTGGAAGATTAGAAGAACATATAGAAACAGATATTGCACCATATGATATATGGGAAAATGAAGGACTTATAACAATAACTGGTGGACAAAGTGATTTCAAAAATGATTATAAATTTATAATTAGTCACTTAAAAGACTTGATAGAAGAATATGATTTGAAATTAAAAGGAATTGGTTATGATCCACATAATGCAGATACTTTTTTACAAGATTTAGAAATATTTGGTGTACCACTACTACAAATAACTCAGTCAGCAAGATTTTTGAATGATGGAACAGTAGATGTACAATTAAATATAGAATCAAAAAAATTAAAATACGAAAAAAATAATGGATTATTAAGTTGGAGTGCATGTAATGCTAAAATTGTTAGAAATTCATTTGGAGAAAAGAAGGTAGATAAAGAACCAACAGCGAAAACAAAAAGAATAGATCCAATTGATGCAATGATTGACGCACATATTGCTTTTATGAAGTTAAGTAAGGAAGAAAAAGTAAATTATAGTGAACAGATGGAAGAATATTTAAAAACTATGGGATGGAAAAAATAAGGAGGTGGTTAACATTAAATTTAAAGATATAAAAAATATATTTAGTACAAGTGAAAATAAGGAAACTAAACAAAGAGAAACAATAACATTAAATCAATTAATAGATTTTTTAAATTTAGGTGGAACTGATGAAAAAGAATTATCAGAAGCTACCTATTTTGCTTGTCTAAGAGTGTTAGGAGAATCACTAGGAAAATTATCATTAAAGTTAATGAAAAAAGATGATGAAAAGGGTCCGCAAGAAGCTAGAGAACATGAGGCATACAAAGTTATTAGATATAGACCAAATCCATTTATGGACTCAACAACATTTTGGAATACCGTAGAACACATTAGAAGTCATTTTGGAAATGCTTATGTTTGGAGAGATGGAATAGGTAAGGATATGAAATTATGGATATTGCCAAATTCACAAGTTCAAATGTATTACAACCAAAGTACAGCATTAAGAGATCTAGGAGATATATTCTATGTTTATACTGTAGGAGGTAAAAGGTATATTTTATCTAGTGATGAAGTATTACATTTTAAAACATCTACAACATTTGATGGCTTAATAGGAATGAGTGTAAGAGATATATTAAGAACAACGATTATAGGAAATAACAAAGCTCAAAAAATGTTAAATAAAATGTACGATAATGGTTTTACAGCTAAAGCAGTTTTACAATACACAGGTAATTTAAATGATGACAATACACAAACATTCGTAGAAAACATACAAAACTATGCTGAAGGAAAAATATCAGGTACACAGGGAATTATACCAGTACCAATAGGCTCTAAATTAGAACCATTAAATATAAAATTAGCAGATAATGAATTTGTAGAATTAAAAAAATATAGTGCACTACAAATTGCAGCTGCTTTCGGAATTAAACCGAACCAAATAAATGATTATTCAAAATCTAGTTATGCAAGTGCAGAAGCTCAACAATTAGCTTTCTATGTAGATACATTATTATATATTTTAAAACATTATGAAGATGAATTAAATTATAAAATACTAACAAACGAGGAAATAAAAGAAGGATATTACTTTAGATTTAATATAGCAACTCTACTAAGAGCAGATTCAAAAACACAAATGGAAAGCTTATCAACAGCAGTAGAACATTGCATATACACACCAAATGAAGCTAGAGCACATTTAGACATGCCATCAAAACCAGGAGGAGATAGATTAATAGGAAATGGAAGTATGATACCTGTAGAAATGATGGGACAACAATATGTAAAAGAAGGGGGTGGATAGTATGAAATTCTATGACATTAAGAATATTACAGAAACAAGTGCTGATATATACATATACGGTCAAATATGTTTAGAAAAGTCAGTAGACTGGTGGACGGAAAAAGAAAGTGAAACAGATGTGGCATTAATGGACTTTAAAGAGCAACTAGACAATTTAGGCAATATCTCTACACTAAATCTTTACATTAATAGTCCTGGTGGAAGTGTTTTTGTTACTTCAGCTATGATTTCTATGTTAGAAAGATTAAAAGCAAAAAATATAACAATTAATGCTTATGTAGATGGTATAGCAGCATCAGCAGCATCATTTTTACTAATGGTTGCAGATAATATTTACTTATATAAAAATAGTGTTGTTATGATACACAAGCCAATGTGTTCAGCATATGGAAATGCTATTGAACTACAAGATGCAATTAATATGTTAGATAAGATTGAAAATAGTACAATGATGCCAATGTATTTGGCAAAAGCAAAAATAACTGAAGAAGAAATAAAAGATTTAATAGCGAAAGAGTCATGGTTAAGTTCAGATGAAATGAATGAATACTTCAATGTTAATCTATTGCAAAACACTAATCAAGTTGCAGCTTGTATAGATGAAAATCTATTTACAAGGTATAAAAATGTACCAGAAAACTTAGCTAATTTAATAAATTCTACAAAAAAAGAGGAAAAAACAGAAAATATAGAAAGCAATGATACTCATTTTATAGAAAATGAAGAAAAAAGAAAAAGAGAAGAGTTAATTAAAAATAAACTAAAATTGATTAATTCCTCTTTATTTATAAGAAAAAATAAAGAAAATTAAAAAGAAAAGGAGAATAAAATTATGAATAAAAAAATGAAAGAAATTTATGCAAAAATACAAAAATTAAACGATTTAGCAAATGAATATTTTGGAAATGGAGATATAGAAAACGCAGAAAAAACAATAGAACAAATTGAAGCATTAGAAAAAGAATATGTAGTTGCAGAAAAATTATACAATAGAGAAAAAGGGAAAATTACAGAAGAAGATATAAACAACTCATTAGCAGAAAAGAAAGCTAATGGATTTGCAGTTATTGCAAAATTAATGAAAGGGAAAGCTCTAACAGATGCAGAAAATGCAATTGTAGTAGAAGGTGAACCAGCAGAAAGTGGAACTAACTATTTAATACCAGAAGATGTTAGAACTGAAATTAGAGAATTAAGAAGAACATATAAATCAGCAAAAGAATTAGTAAATGTAATTCCAGTAACTTCATTATCTGGATCAACAAACTTTGAAACAGAAGATGATGGATTCTTAGAGGACTTTGAAGATGGTGCAGCAATAGGAGAAAGTGCTAACCCTAAATTTGGAAAACAACCTTGGGCAATTAAATGGAAAGGAAAACTAATATATATTTCTAATATTATACTAGGAAATGAGAAAGCATCATTACTTTCTTATTTAGATAAATGGTTTGTAAGAAAGGCTATAAGGACAGAAAATAGAGACATATTTGCTACACTAAAGAAAGACAAAACAGCAGTACAATTACAAGGACTTGATGCCTTAAAGAAACATATAACAAAAGAAATAGACCCATCATGTTTAGTAGATGGCGTAATTGTAACCAACCAAACAGGTTTTGCACTAATGGATGAAGAAAAAGACAATAACGGAAGAGGAATGTTACAACCAAACCCAATGAATGCAACTGAAAAGATGTTCCAAAGCTTACCAATAAAAGTTTTTGCTGATAAAGAATTACCAAATATAGAAGACGGAAAAGCACCTATGTTTGTAGGTTCTACAAAAGCTGGCTGTGACTTTATGGAAAGAGAAGATTTACAATTTGCAGTATCAGAACATTTTGCATTTAATAAAAATCAAACAACAATGAGAGTAATGGAAGGCTATGATGTAGTGCATGCAGATAAAGAAGCATATACTTATATTTCATATGAATCAAAAGAAGTAGTACCACAAGCATAATAGGGGGTATTATATATGGCTATTGAAGAAGATAAAAAAGTAGTATCAATTCAAGATGTGTGTGATTTTATTCCAATTGATGAGCCAGATGAAGCTATAGAAAGAAATATAAATAGATTAATAGGAACCGCAGATTTATATTTAAAAGGAGCTATTTCAGAGAATTATCCTATAAATGATAGTAGAGCACAACAAAGTGCTCTATTAATCATTAAAGAATTATATTTAAACAATTCAACCACAGACAGTATGACGAACAACGTAAAAAAACTAGTAGATGACTTTTGCTTACAATTAAAGCAAGAATTGAGGAGAAAAAAATGGCTAGAGACAAACTCGTAAAAATAGAAAAAATGGACGAAAAAACAGAGAACTGGGAAAAGTTTTATTCTGGACATGCAGAGATAAACAAAGCAAGCGGAAAGGAATATGTTAATGTTGGCTCTGTTATAAGTAAAAATACATTTAATTTTGATTTGATTTATAATAAAAAGCTTGAAGACATTATATTTAATACAGAAATATATAGAATTATATATAAAAATAAAATATTCAACATACTCAACGCTGATGATTACAAATTAAGACATGTAAAGATTATATTAGTGGGAGAATCTATAAATGGCTAATTCAATTAAAATATCAAGTTTAGAAAAAGAAATACAAAATACATTAAATATGTATCATAGTGATATTGTAGAACAAGTAAAAAATGTAACAAAAGAAGTAGCAAATGAACTAGGAAAAAATACTAAAAGGGATGCACCTAAAAGGACAGGTGAATATAAAAAATCTATAGCAATAAAGAAAACAAATGAAACTAGTAGAGGAATAACATATACATGGTATGTAAAAGACCCAGAGTATAGGTTATCTCATTTGATTGCAAAAGGACATAAGTTAAAAAATGGTAGACAATCAAAGAAAAATGATTTCATTGAAAAAAATGAAAAAATTGCGATAGAAACTTATGAAAAAAGAGTAAAGGAAGTGATAGAAGGATGAATTTAGAAGAAGAACTAAAAAATATTACAGGAATAGAAAATGTAAAAGAAAATAGATTTCCAAAAACCCCACCATTTCCTTATATTGTTTATGCTAATAGAGAAAGTCCTAGAGGTGCAGACAATAAAAATAATTTAAGCAATATAACTACAGCAATTGCACTTTATGATAATAAAATAAACAGAATATTAGAACAAAAGATAGAAAATTGGCTTGATAACTTAGGAATTGAATATGACAAAGAAAGAGAATGGCAAGATGAAGAAAAATGTTATGAAACATATTATGAGTATGATAATTTAGAAAAAAAGGAGGAAAATTAAATGCCAGACAAAGAAAAAAGAACTAAAAAAACTATTACACTAGGGAGTGGGTTATTATATATTGATGAGTTTAATGGTACTATACCAGAAAATGCAGATATAGAATCAGAAGAAAAATTATTAGGCTATATTCAAGGAGGAGCAGAAGTAGGTTATACACCAGAAAATTATACAGCAGAAGACGATTTGGGATATGTTAAAAAGACTATTTTAACTAAAGAAGAAGCAAGTTTAAAATCTGGAGTTATGACATGGAATGCAGAAACTCTAAAGAAATTAGTAAGTACAGGTAGAGTAACAGAAGATAAAGTAAAAGGTATTAGAAAAATAAAAATAGGAGGAACTAATAACCAAGATGGAAAGAGTTACGTTATTCATTTTGTACATAAAGACAAAATAGACGGAGATGTTAGAGTAACTATAGTTGGTAAAAATCAAGCAGGATTTACACTTGCCTTTGCGAAAGATAAAGAAACAGTAATTGATGCCGAATTTAAAGCAGAACCATGCGATGAAGAAGGAACATTAATTATTTATCAAGAAGAAATCTTAAAAACAGCATAAAATAAGCACTTACATCACTAGATGGTGTAAGTGTATTTTTTTAGGAGGTAAATATAATGTACGATATGACAAAAATAAAAGAAAGGTATTGGCTAATTAAACTAAGAACAGGAAAAGTTTTAAACATTGAAGTACCAAAATTAAAAGTATTAAAAAGAATTACAAAATTATCAAAAGTAGCAGATACTAATAACATGACAGAAGAAGATATGGAGAATTTAATTTCGGCTTTATCAATTGCACTAAGTAGAAACAAAGAACAGTTTAAAGTTAGTGAGCAATGGATAGAAGAAAACATTAATATAAATGACGTTCAAGATATATTAAACAAATATTTTGAATGGGTAAGTAATATACAAAACTTAAAAAACTAAAAATTCCATATTATCCATATTTTGGAGAACAAAGTGTAGATAATATGGAGCAAAAATATATAATAGAAACTATAGAAGAAAAGAGAATTGCAGAGTATCTGCAAATTTCTATACTAGAAGTAGAAAAACTAGATATAATTGAATATTATTTTTACTTAAGAGAAGCTTTTATATATAATTGTATGCAAAGTGAAGATGGTAGAGAGTACTTAAAGAATGCTTATAGATTAGAGGAAACTTCTCCAGATAGAGAAAATTTAAGAATGAATTTTAAAAACAAGTTACAAGAATAAGTAACTTGTTTTTTGTTAGGAAGGAGGAGAAATGAGCTCAAAAAATATAAAAGGAATTACAATTGAAATTGGTGGAGATACTACAAAATTAGGAAAAGCATTAGAAAATACAGAAAAACAAAGTAAAAACTTGCAAACAGAATTAAAAGGAGTAAATACACTATTAAAATATGATCCTAAAAATGTAACATTAATACAACAAAAGCAAGAATTATTAAATAAAAGTATAGAAACAACAAAGAATAAATTGGATACTTTAAAAGCAACACAAGCACAAGTACAAGCTCAGTTTGACAAAGGAGAAATAACTGAAGAACAATATAGAGATTTTCAAAGAGAAATTATAGCAACAGAACAAAAATTAAAAAGCTTAACTAATCAAGCTAAAGATTTTGCAAAACAAACGGCTTCAGGTTTAAAAGAAGCTGGAGAAAAAATACAAAATGTTGGAAATAAAACAACAAGTATAGGAAAAAGCTTAATGCCAATTTCAGCAGGAATTACTGTAGTAGGAGCTACCGCAGTAGCAAGTATGGATGCTGTAGATGAAGGACTAGATACAATTGCAACAAAAACAGGTGCAACAGGGGAACAAGCAAAGGAATTTGGAGAAATATATAAACAAATATTAGGTGAAATTCCAGCAGAATTTGGAGATGTTGGAGCAGCTATAGGAGAATTAAATACGAGGTTAGACTTAACAGGCGATAAATTAAAAGTAGCCTCAACAGATTTCTTAAAATTTGCAAAAGTTAATGGAATGGATGTAAATTCTAGTGTTCAATTAGTAACAAGAGCAATGGGAGATGCAGGAATTGCAGCTGATGATTATGCAGATTTACTAGACATGCTAACTGTTGCAGGACAAAAAAGTGGGATTTCAATTGATACATTAACAACCAACTTAGCTAAATATGGGGCACCAATGAGAGCATTAGGAATTGACACACAAAATGCAATAGCAATGTTTGCAGGTTGGGAAAAAGCAGGTGTAAATACTGAAATTGCATTTAGTGGAATGAAAAAAGCTATTTCCAATTGGGGTGCAGCAGGAAAAGATTCAACTAAGGAATTTGCGAAAACCCTTGATGAAATAAGAAAATGTCCAGATATAGCATCAGCGACAACAAAAGCAATAGAAGTGTTTGGAGCAAAAGCTGGTCCAGATTTAGCAGATGCAATAAAAGGTGGAAGATTTGAATTTGAGACATATATCGAAGCATTAAACAATTCTAAAGGTACAATAGAAAGTACTTATGGTGCAATTGTAGATGAAGTCGATGACGCACAAATAGCAAGTCAAAATTTTAAAGTTTCTATGCATGACTTAGGAGAAACTATTTCAAAAATGATTGGACCTATATTAAAGTCTTTATCAGAAAAATTAAAAACTATAATGGATAAGTTTAATTCTCTAAGTCCAGAAACAAAACAAATAATAATAACAATAGGTGGAATTGTAGCTGTAATTGGACTATTGCTTATAATTGTAGGTAGTATAATAACAGGAATTGGTAATTTAGTAACAGCAATAGGAACAATAAAGACAGCTGTAGCAGGATTAACAATAGTACAAAATGGCTTAAATCTTTCATTTTTAGCGTGTCCAATTACTTGGATAGTATTAGCGATAGCAGGTTTAGTTGCAGCATTTGTTGTTTTGTGGAATAAATGTGAATGGTTTAGAAATTTTTGGATTAATTTATGGCAACAAATAAAAACATCATTAGGAATAGCAGGAGAATGGGTAAAATCTGTTTTCAATGCAATTTGGAATTGTATTGTCTCATTTATTACATCTTTTGTAGGTGCTATTACTAATATGTGGAATACAATAGTAACAATACTATCACCTATTATTGACTTTATAAAAGGAATTGTAGAAACATTATGGAGTATAATTACTTCTATAATAAATGTAATAGTTTTAGCAGTAACAGCAGCGTGGGAAGGAATAAAAGTAGCGTTGACACCAGTTATTCAATTTTTTCAAAATATTTGGAATGAAATTGTAAATATATTTAGTATAGTGGCAACATGGTTTGGAAATAAGTTTGCTGAAGCATGGAATAATATAAAAAATGCATTCAGTACTGTAGGAAGCTTTTTCTCTGGAATATGGCATACTGTTACAGGAATATTTACACAAATAGGAGTAGCAGTAGGAAATGCAATAGGTGGAGCATTTAAGAGCGTTGTAAATTCTATCATTAATTTTGCTCAAAATACAATTAATGGATTTATAAGATCGATAAATTGGGCTATTGGAGTAATTAATAATATACCAGGAGTAAGTATAAAACCACTAAGAGAATTAAATATCCCTAAATTAAAGGTAGGTATGGCAAATGTACCATATGACAACTATTTAGCATTATTGCACAAAGGTGAAAGAGTATTAACAGCAAAAGAAAATAAAAATTACAATAAAAATAGTAATGTAAGTCAAGTTGTAAATAATGAGGGTGATTTTATTTTCAAAGTAGATAAGTTCTATAATAATAGAAAAGATGATGTAAAATCAATTGCTCAAGAAATGGGATTTTATGAAAAACAATACAAACTAGCGAGGGGAGGAGTAAATTAAAATGAACTATTTTATATTCAAAGGTATTAATTCTAAGGATAAAAATATCATTATCAATAAGATGCCTCCTGTTGTTAAGCCAGAAAGAAGAATAGAATTAATAGAAGTACCTGGTAGAAATGGGACTTTACATATAGATCAAGAAACATATAAATCATATGTAATTCAAATAGAGTGTACTTTACTAGAAAGAGAAAATTTAAGAGAAATCATGGCATGGCTTGATGGTGAAGGTGATTTAATATTATCAAATGAACCAGATAAATTCTATAAGGCTACAATAATTAATCAAATAGACTATACAAGTATTGTTAATGTTTTGCATACATTTCCACTACAAGTAGAATTACAACCTTTGTTATATAGTAATGAGATATATACAAGTACATATAATGGTTTATTAAAATTCAATATTGATATTTCTGATGCAACAGCAAAAATGAAACCAATTATAAATTTGACAGGTAGTGGAACAATAAATTTGACTATTAATAATAAAACAATAGTAATTAACTTAGATGAAAATGATGCAATAGAAATAGACTGTGACTTACAAATAGCATATAAAGGTACTCAAAGTGCAAATAATAAAATTTTAGGAGATCTAAGCAAAATAGATTTAAATCCTGGAATAAATAAAGTTGATATTATAGGTAATTATGAGCAAATACAAATAAAATATAGAAAAGCATATCTATAATAGTAAAGTAGCTAAGAAAGTGTTTTTAGCTACTTCTTTTTTGTAAATAAAAGAAGGTGATTTAAATTATAACCTTACATGAAACAAACTCAGAAGATTTTTTAAATAACAATGGATTAGGTATCTTAACCAAATGCACTTCTGCAATTGTCAAAGAAGAAATAAATGGGGAGTTTAATCTAGAAGTTAAATATCCTATAAATGCATATCTAAGCAATGAAATACAAACAGATAGAATTATTGTATGTGAGGTTGGATATGGAAATAGACAAGCATTTAGAATTTATAAAATAGATAAAACATTAGATGAAATTGTTATTTATGCTAATCATATTTTTTATGATCTAATAGATAATATTTTAGAAGATGTGTATCCAAAAAACTTAGATGCAAATCAATTCATAAATTGGATTTTAAATAATACTCAATATCCAAATAAATTTATATGTAGTGGAAACATAAGCAATACAGCAACAGCACGATATATAAGAAAAAATGTTGTTGAGACTATACTAGGAAATGAAGAAAACTCAATAATAAAATTATTCTCAGCAGAAATAGAAAGAGATAATTATAATATATCTGTTCTAAGGAGAAGAGGAGCTGACAGAGGCTTAAGCATCCGATATGCTAAGAATATTAATGGTATTTCATTTTCAGAAGATAATTCAACAGTAGCGACAAGAATAATGCCTAAGGGGTATGATGGAATGTTGCTTCCAGAAAAATATATAGATAGTCCAATCATAAATAATTACTCTCATCCAATTATAAAGGTTATAGAGTACAATGACATAAAATTAAAAAACGAAAATAGTCAAGAAGATGAGGGATTCGAGACAATAGAAGAATGCTATAAAGAAATGAGAAAAAGAGTCAATGAAGAATTTAAGAATGGGATAGATAAAATATCTATAAATGCAGAAGTTGACTTTATTGAATTAACAAAAACAACGGAATATAAAAATTATAGCAATTTAGAAAAAGCATATATAGGTGATACAGTAAACATTTATTTAGAAACATTAAACATAGATGTTAAAGAAAGAGTTATATCAACAGTATATGATGTGTTATTGGATAGATTTACGAATATAGAAATTGGAGCATTAGCAACTAATTATATATCTAATAATGCACAATTTAAAAGTAATATAGAAAAAGAAATATTACCTAACATACTAGAAAATGCAAAAGAAAGTGCAACAAAACAAATAATACAAGCGTTAGGAGGAAATGTTTATAAAACTCAATCAGAATTATTTATAATGGATTCAGATGATATTAATACTGCAAAAAGAGTATGGAGATGGAACTTAAATGGATTAGGATATAGCTCTACAGGAATAAATGGACCTTATGAATTAGCAATGACACAAGATGGAAATATAGTTGCAGACTTTATAAAAACTGGAACAATGTCCGTAAGTAGAATAGAAGGCTTAGCTAATATTATATCTGAATATCAAAAGCAAATATCAGAGATTAATATAAATATTGATGGAATTAAACAGGTTGTAAATAACACTATAAATTACAAAAGAACAGCAGAAGGAATAACAGAAGTACATCTGTATGAAGCAGGAGCAGTAGAAATATTAGATTTAGAAGTAAAAGGAAATAAAGAATATGTAAGTGAGTTATTTCCTCGTGCTAATTTATATCCTCGAGCAAATTTACAACCTAACCAGAAGGGAGGCTAAATAATGAAATATAAAATAATATTAGATAAACAAAGCAGAACAAATCCTTCGAGCGAAAAAAAAGAATATGAAATAGATATAGAAGAACTACGAACAAGAAGAAATGTATATGACAGTATAGTTATAACAAGAGAAGAAGCATATGTATTAAGAAAACTAGCATTAAGTGATTTGCAAGTGTTAAGTGAGTTACCAGAGCCAGTCAAAGAACCGCTCGGAAATTTGAAAATTGAACTTTTTGAGGGCGATAACTATATATACTTAATAGACATGGTAGGAAATAAGTTCTATGCTGAATATTTAATCAAAAATGAGTTTACAGACTTATATGTAACTTTAAATGAAATGAACTCTGCTATAACTCAATCAGCACAGCAAATAGACTTATCTGTTAATCAAAAATTAGAGGGATATTCTACAACACAAGAAATGAACTCTTCTATTAATATGAAAGCAAATGAAATTACAAGTACAGTACAAAGTAATTATGCAACAAAAGAGGCATTGAATACAGCAAAATCAGAAATAAAACAAACAACAGACAGTATAACAAGTACAGTAAGCAAAAAAGTAGGAAATGATGAAATTATTTCAAAAATTAATCAGTCAGCAGAGCAAGTGGGAATTAATGCTAATAAAATACAATTATCAGCTAATGATATTTTAAATTTGCTAGCTGGAAATGCTATTAATTTAACAAGTAAGAATATTATTATTTCTAGTGATAAATTTAGTGTAGACAAAAATGGAAAAGTAACTTGTAGTGATATACATATAGCAGGTGGAAAGATAAATTTAGATTATATAGGGGGAACAGATGTATTAAGGGTTATTGAAAATAATAATACTGAAAAAATGAGTTATATGACAAGCAATACAATGGCAATTAATTATAACGGAGGACATGTTGAAAATTATATTTCTAGTGGTGGAGCTAGGATAGATGTGTGGGTTGAAAATGGCAGTGGAACTTATATAAAAAATACAGGAATAGAAACACCTCAAATTACAATAAATGGAGAAGGCCCAGCAATGTATGGAATGAATACACATAAATATAGATGTAATTGGACAGGCAGTAGATTACAATTCTGGGTGGACGAGACCAATATAGGAACTTTATCAGATAAAAGACTAAAAACAGAAATAGAAGATATAGATATAGATTTTATAAATGCTATTAAAGAAATAGAAATGAAACAATTTAAAATAGCGAATAGAAATGGATTAATTTCATTTGGTATTTTAGCACAAGATTTAATAGAAATATTTAAAAAATATAATAAAAATCCGTTTGACTATGAAATAGTACAAGAAACACAATATAAAACAAACGATGATACTATTTATTATACAATCAATTATGAACAATACTTGATATTAAAATCAAAAGCACAAGAGAAAGAATTAGAAGAATTAAAAGAAAGAATACAAAAACTGGAGGTGCTAAGCAATGGAAAAAATTAATTTTCAAGATGGACAACTTGTAAAAGCAGGATATGTAGAAATAGATGGAACTAAACATTTTATAACGGAAGCAGAATACGATGGAGCAACACCTCTATCGTCTTTTATTTTAAATAAATTGCAAAGTAATATAGAAACAGCAATAGGAGAAGTTAGTTCATTTGACCCTGTAATTGTAACAGAATTACCTTCTAATGATATACAAGAAAAAACAATGTATTTGGTATTATCAAATGATGAAGGAACAATAGAAAAATACGACGCTTATATCTATAAAGATAATGAGTGGAAACAAATAGGCTCAGCAGAAATAGACCCTTCTAAGCTAACAGTAAACTTAGTAGAAAATAGTTATAAACTAACACTAACAGAAGCAGTGGCAAGCGGAGGAACAATAACAGTGCCTGCAAGTTACAAAGTAGGTTTAGATAGACTAGATGTTTATCTCAATGGAGAAAAGTTAATAAAAGCAACTTCGAGTGATGAAGAAGGTCATTATTACGAGGTAGGCACAGAAGGAAATTTGAGTAACACTATAAGGCTAAGCAATGACTGGTCAGCAAAAGTTGGAGATGTATTTGAATTTACTATTATGACAAATGGTCAAGGTTTAGAGGTGGAAAGTGACACTGTTATAGTTAGTGCAATAGAACCGACTGGGGAGAATAGGCAGAAGGTTTGGTTGCAGAAGGGAATAGAATTATATGACTCAAGTAAAAATATAAGTGGTAAATATATAGACATTAACGGTCAAGAAATAAACAATGATGGATGGACAATTACAGATTATATGCCTATAAGCAATAATATATATACAGGTTTAACTGATGTAGGAAATGCTCCCCATAGTGCTTTCTATAATGAAAACAAAGAGTTTGTTTCTTCATTTAAACAGTCAGCTGGCAATAATTACTTAAATAAAGTAGAAAATGCTAAATATGTTAGGTTTAGTATTCCAAATGTTGATATAGATAATTTTAGATTTAAAAGTTTAAATACACAATATATTTTAAATGATAATAATGTATATGAAGAGTTTATGAAGAAACATGAAGAGATTTATTCAACAGAAGAACAAGTAATTGGCAAGTGGGTAGATGGGAAAACACTTTATAGAAAAACACTTATATTTCCTAATGGAACAAATATAATTACGCAAAAACAGTATTTATTACAAGATTATGGAATAACAGATGTTGACGAAATATTTATATCACACCCATCGTTTTATACAGATGGTACTAATCGTATACCATTTCCACTAAATGACGGGAATAAGTTTGAATTACAAGTCAACAAAACTATATTATCAGTGGCTATAACATATGAAAAGATAGCAAAATCATATATGGTTGTAACACTAGAATACACAAAAAAATAGATTAAGAGAAAGGAATGAAGTTTAATTTTAATGATACCGAAATGTAAAGAAAATGAAGCAATATTAAATTTAACGATACCAGCAACTGGAGGTACTGATAGTTATGCAAATTATCCAGAAGGATTTAATTCAGAAAATTGCTATGTAGCAGGAGTACTAATGTATAGAAAACACCCTACAAGCAGTACACACACAACATGGTATAGTTTATCTGGTAATTATTATGTAAGGTTAGAAACTAATAGAGTAGTATTAAATGTAAGCACAGATTTTAGTGAACAATATTTAGGAAATTCAGCAAAAATAATATTAAGAAAATTTAATACATAAATGAAAGGAAATTTGTATGGAAAAAGAATACTTAACAAAACTAGTAGAAGTAGAACAACGAAGTAAATCTAATATGAAACGATTAGATGACGTAGAAGCAGAAGTAAAAGAAAATAGAGAACTTACAGTTGCTGTAAAAGAAATTGCAACAGAGATGAAACACCTTAGAGAAGAACAAACAGATATGAACAAAAGACTAAAAATAATAGAAGAAAAGCCAATGAAAGAATATGAAAATACAAGACACGATATAAAAAAGCAAATTATAAGTTTTGTGCTAGGAATAATATTAATGTTCCTAGCTTTTAAATTGGGCTTAGGGAAATTTTTATAGGAAGGAAGTGAAAGATATGGAAAAAGTAAAGAAAATTGCAAAATATGCAACAAATATACTAGCAATAGTAAGTGCATTAGTAGCAGGAATAAACGCAGTAGATGGTATAACAATACCTTATGCAATACAAATAGTACAAGTTATTGCAGTTGTAAACGGTGTAATAGGTACATATTTGTTAGGACAAAAAGCAATGAATAAGGAGGAAAAATAGATGAAAAAAGTATATTTAGGAGTAGGACACGGCGGAAGAGATAGTGGAGCTGTAGGATACATAGTAGAAAAAGACGTTAATTTACAAATAGCATTAGCTTGTAAAGAATATCTAGAAGAAAATGGTATAGATGTAAAGATATCAAGAACAAGTGATATAGATAAGGAACTAACACAAAGAATAAATGAATGTAATACATATAATCCCGATTTAGCTATTGACATACATAACAATGCAGGCGGTGGAGATGGTTTTGAGGTATATCATGCAATTAACGGTGGTACTGGAAAAGTACTAGCACAAAATATAGAAGAAGAAATAAAAGCAATAGGTCAAAATTCAAGAGGATTAAAAACTAAAAAAGGAAATAACGGTGATTATTTCGGATTTATTCGTTGTATTAAATGTCCTTCTATAATTACTGAAACTGTATTTGTAGATAACCAGGCAGATGCATCGCAAGCAGATGAATTACACGAACAAAGAGCATTCGGACAAGCTATTGCAAAAGGTATATTAAAAACATTAGGTATATCTAATAATGCAACTGTTGGGAAAAACGAAACAGTTCAAACAACAAAATCAATAGATGAAATAGCAAAAGAAGTAATAAATAATAAATGGGACGTACAACCTCGTAGAAAACAACTATTAGAGCAAGCAGGTTATAACTATGAAGAAGTTCAAAATAAAGTAAATGAGATATTGCTAGGAAAGAAAACTACAGTAAATAAAAAATCTAATGAGCAAATTGCAGATGAGGTAATTGCAGGCAAATGGGACGTACAACCTAAAAGGGAACAATTACTAAGAGCAGAAGGCTATGACTACAATGCTATTCAAAAAATAGTTAATCAAAAATTAAGATAAAATATAGGGTAGGATATTAATTTATTCTACCTCTTTTTTTATGCCTAAAATCAAGAATAAAAGTATATTAAACAAAAATAAAAACGTCTTAAAATGCAATGTCACAGGACGTTTTTTAGATAATTTTAAAGAAAAATAAAAAAATGGACAGTTGCAAAGAACTGTCCAAAATCTTCTTATAATTAACGAAATATTTTACGAAAATGTTACAACTTAGTTAAATTTACATTAAATACTTGCATAATATATTTATATATTGTAAAATATATATGATAAGAGTTAACTTGTGATGGAATAAGGCTGGGTTCCCGAATGGGAGTAGATATACACTTGTATATTTAGAATCCTTTGCCCCTGGGGTTAACTCAATTTTTATTTTCTAATTTAATTTCTTCAATTATATTACAATTGTCCGAAAGTAATTTAGTAGTAAAATCCACTAATTTTTGTGAACATACATATCTATTACTTAATGTATGATAATAAAAATAATCTTCATTATTTTTTAAGTTATATTTATCACATATTAAATTGAAATTACTTTGATGTAAATTAATATCGATATTTTTTCTTTTTAAGTTATTCATAATAAGTTCTCTAGCACTTTTTTGTGAATATGGATAGGTGGTATTGATATCCTTTACTTTATCTACAAAGTAAACAGCATCTTCTGCATCTTTTGCAATAGAAAATGTTAAATTTGCATCTTTGATATTTTTTACTACTTTTAAATTTAAATTTACATTAATAGCTAATTTACTATTATTTTGATTTTCTAATAAATTATTTGTTTCAGATTTTAACTTCATGTATTTATTAAATATTTCCGAACCATAGACACTTAAAATATCAGTTTCATTTAAATCAGCATTATTAGTAACTAAAGATAAAAAAGAAGTATCCATATTTTGAGTAATATCTATATTAAAAAAATCATATAGTTTTTGAGAATAATTTAATGTATTAGCCTGAAGAAAAGGCAAGTATATTGTTTCCATTTCTTTTATGATAAAATGAGTAGATGTATTTCTTAAATCAATAATTATTTCAAGATTTTTTCTTGTTGGATCTTTTTCATTAGTAAAAATCCTTTTTATACAATCAGATAAAGCAATAGCTCTACCAGGTTTATTTTTATAATAAATGTTACTTATGCCATTAGTTTTTATTAAATATGATTTTAACAATAACTCCCAAGCATTACATATGAAAAACGCAAATCCTTCTAATCTATATTTTATAGTTGGTTTGTTATATATTTCAATTGCCAATAAAAAAGCTTCTTGGGATTTTGCCAACATTTTATCTATTAATCTTTGTGCATCATTTTCTGGTTCCATAATAATTCCTCCTTTAATTTGTCAAATATACTACATAATTAAATATATTTCAACAAAAAATACTAAAAATTTCCAGTCATATTTCGACAAATAAAATCAACATAATATGCTATAATTAATACAAGAGGTGATACATATGTTAGATATAATAATAAACTATCACAAAAGAAAATTAGAAAGTATGCTAGAAGAAAATGTAGACTATGAAGATATAGTAAAACAAAGTCAGTTATTAGATGAATACATAATAAGAAAGATGAGAGAGCTAGT
>CAOJCG010000023.1 GCA_948356915.1 uncultured Clostridiaceae bacterium | reverse complement strand
AAAATATAAAAAAATTCTCAAAAAAAGTGTCCAAAAACTTGACATAGATCCAAATAAAGATAATTAACGAACACGTTACAATTTGTAACGTGTTGAAAGTCAAATGATTATTTTATAATAAACTTACCATTTTTATAAACTAAAGTATCTCCATTTTTGGCATCTTTGGGAATGTCATCTATGGGGATATTTTCTGGCTTGTTAGTAGTTAGATTCTTGCAAACAGCAAAATCTACACTAATATCAGAAATCTTATAATATTCAGGTAGAATATTTATTTTTGAAGAAAGACTTACATAACTACATTCACTTAAAAGTTTATCAATATCATTTACATTTGCTGAAATTCCTGTAGCATCTACACGAAAATCTTTTGAAGAAACTTTTTTTATGGCTTCTCCGACTTCTGGAGTTGTTCCTTTTAAATAGGATTTAGGAATATTATATATAGTTTTAGAAGAATAATCAAAACAAATTGCGTAATCGTCGTCGAATTTTGCAAAATGCAGATTTGTATTATCAGGTAAATTTTCTAATATTTTATCATTTGATTGTAATTCTAAATAGTTTTGCAATTCATGAATAAAGTTATCAACTAAACTGCCATTGATATTATCATGAATTTTATTATGCAATAAATTTAAGCTATTTAATGAAAAGTTAAAAAAATCGTTCAAAATAATTCCTCCTTATGGTATAATTTGTTTGGTGGTAATAATGAAAAAGTTAAAAAATGTAATAATAATTATAGTAATGATAATGTGCATAAACAATGTTAGTTTGTCACATGGTGGTAATATTACTGGTTGGAAAGATAAAAATTCAAAAAATATAACTGAATATAATGGACAATATTATGGTTATCACAAAGAAAATGGAATAATCCATTATCATCAAGTAAAATGGAATGAAGAAAATCAAAAATGGCAAATTATTGCACCAGCTATATATTATGATGAAAAGTTTAATAAAATAGAAAACGATTATGATGAAGATACAAATAAAATTGAAGTAGAATTAGTAGAAGTAGTAGATGGAGATACTGCAAAATTTAAAATGAATGGAAAGCAAATTACTGTTAGATTTATAGGAATAAATACAAAAGAAACTGTACATCCAGAAATTGGCGAAGAAGAATGGGGAAAAGAAGCAAGTGATTTTACAAAAGAGAAACTTAAAAATGCTACTAAAATTAAGTTGGAGTTTGATAGTTCAGCGGATGAAAAAGATAAATATGATAGATATTTAGCTTGGATATGGATAGATGATGAATTATTGCAAAATTTATTAGTTGAAAATGGATTAGCAGAAAACTATATGTTACAGAATAATTATAAATATGCTGGAATGTTACAAGAAAGTGAAGAAATTGCAAAAAATAATAAAATTGGAATTTGGAGTGAAGAAACGAAGGATATACAAAATAGTGAGAACGAAAACAAAATAATAGAGGATAATCAAACAGAAGTAGAAGACAATAATTTACTATATTTAATTATAGGAATTATAATAATAATGACTATAAGCATATTTAATATAGCACATAATAGGAAAAAAAGAAAGTAGTTTAAAAGAAAAAGTTCTAAAATTTTAAGAATATTCTTGAAATTTTAGAACTTTTAACATATAATAAGCACAATAAAATAACGATACAAAAATAATGTTATTGATACATTAAATTGGAGGTATAAAAATGCAAAAATCTAATGAAGAAAAAAGAGTAATAATTTATTGTAGAGAAAGCAGAGATGATTATGGTGAAAACTATGAAAGAATTGAAACACAAAGAGATTTATTAGTAAAATACTGCAAAAGTCATGGATATATTAACATTGTAGATATAATAATGGATGATGATAAAAGTGGAACAGACTTTAGTAGATTTGATGATATTAGAGATAGAGCACAAAAAAAGCAAATAGATGTTATAGTGTTCAAAAACTCTGCAAGACTTGGAAGAAATCAAAGAGAAGCATTAGAATTTGTAGAATACCTAGAAGAACAAGGTGTAGAAATAATATTCGAAGATGAGCAATACAATGAGGAAATGTTTGGATTGTATGCATGGTTTAATGAAAGAAGGGCAAGAGATGACAGTAAAAATATAAGAAGAAATTTACGTCATAAAATAGAAGAAGGAGATTTACTGGTAAAAGCAATATATGGATATAATAAAGATGGAAAACAATTAGTTGTTAATGAAGAAACAGCTCTAGTAGTACAAGAAATCTTTGAACTATATTCCAAAGATTGGGGTTATCAAAAAATAGCAACATACTTAAATAAAAAAGGAATACCAACACCATCTCAAAGTAGAAATTTTGTAAATGCAAAACAGACTGCAAATTGGAAAGCACAGCATATTGTAAGAATTTTAGATGATAGAAGATACATTGGAGATTATGTTGGAGGGCATACAGAAAAGTTAAGTTTTAAATCAAAGAAAACTAGAGTGAAAGCACAAGAAGAATGGACTATCATAGAAAATCATCACGAGCCAATTATTGATAAAGAGTTATTTGAAAAAGTACAAAATATTAGAAAGAAAAGAAAAAAAGAAAGTGATAAATATAACAACGGTTTTAAATTTGTAGATGTAGAAAATAACTTATATTCAGGACTTTTATATTGTGGAAGATGTGGGCGACCTATGTATAAAAGAAAAGGAAGCACAGGAACTAGAAAAAGACCAGATAGTTACCTTTGTAAAAAATATAGTAATGAAGGTGCTATTAAAGAAGATATAAGGGAAAACTATGGATGCACACCACATAGAATAAGAATTGAATACTTAGACACAATCGTAAATGCTTATATTGATAACTTAATTAGTAATTCAGAATTTAAAAGTTTTGTAATGGACAATGTAAAAGCAATTAGTACAAATAAAGTAATACTTGAAAACGACTTAAGTAAATCAAAGCAAGTATTGGAAAAGTTACAAAAACAATATAAGCAAATTTATGAAGATAAATTAAATGACTTAATACCAGAGTTCTTATTTAAAGATAAGAAACAAGAGTTAGATAAGAAAATTCAAAATGAAGAAGAAAAATTACAAGAAGTAGAAACAAAATTAAGTACTTTAAATAAACTGGAAGATAAGGAAGAATTAATTTTTAAGGCTATAGATGATATTAAGAAAAACGGATTAAGAAAAGAAGAACTTTCAAGACTATTTGATAAGATAGTCATTTTTGATCCAAAAGAGATAACAAAAGAAGAAAAGGACTTGTATAACCTAAATGATATGATGTATAATGAACTGTACGAAAATGGAGGGCTAGCATTTCACTTAAAATTCATGTATCCACAAACTATCACAAACAGGAGGATGTGAAATAGGAGCAAGACCGATTGACCTACATTTAAAAGCTTTTAAAAAATTAGGAATAAATATTGAAGAAAATGCTGGATTTATTAGGTGCAGTTGTGATAAAATAATAGGGACAGATATACACTTAGACTTTCCAAGTGTAGGAGCAACAGAAAATATAATACTTGCAACCGTTCTGGCAGAAGGGATTACAACAATTTCAAACGCAGCAATGGAGCCAGAAATTGAAGATTTGGCAAACTTTTTAAACAAAATGGGAGCAAAAATAGAAGGTGCAGGAACAAACCAAATAAAAATAATAGGAGTAAATAGATTAAAAGATGTAGGGTATAAAGTGATGCCAGATAGAATAGAAACAGGAACATACCTATGTATGGCAGCAGTTACAAATAGCAAAATACAATTAACAAATACTAATTATGAACACATTACTCCAATAATAGAAAAATTAACAGAAATGCGGAGCAAAAATAGAAAACGAAAGAAACTCTATAAAAATAGATGCTAGCGGAAGGTTAAAAGCAGTAGATATAAAAACAATGCCATACCCAGGTTTCCCAACAGATATGCAATCAATATTTGGCTCACTACTAACAACATCAAAAGGAACATCAATAATAGTAGAAAATATATTTGAAAACAGATATAAATATATGAATGAGCTAAAAAGAATGGGAGCAAAAATTACGATAGAAGGAAAAACAGCAGTTATAAAAGGTGTAAGAAGGCTAAATGGAGCAGTAGTTAATAGTACAGATTTGCGAGGGGGAGCAGCATTAGTTACGGCTCGGCTTAGCAGCCAAAGGTACTACAACAGTAGAAAATATAGAATATATATTAAGAGGATATGAAAAATTAGATATGAAATTACAAAACTTAGGAGCGAAAATATATATAAAGAACACATAAGAAAGAAGGTGAAAAGTGGTGAAAAAAGCAAAAGAAATGAGTAACTTAAATTTATATAATTTTAACGCAGACGATAATGAAGAAAAAAAGAAAGTAAAAAAGGTTAAACCAAAAAAGAAGCTAGCTAAAAAAAATAGTAATGTAAAAAATAAAGAAGAAAATGGAAAGATTGACTTAAACAATGAAATAGTAATAGGTTTACCAAAAATAGAAAATAAAGATAAGGATAAAAAGGTAAACAAAAAAACAAAAATTCAACAAACAACAAACAAAAAGAAGCAATCTAAAAATAAAAAGAAAAAAAGTAAAAATACTAAAAAAGTAAAAAAAGTAAAAACTAAAAAACAAGCAGAAATAGAAAAAAGAAAAATAAAAAGAAATTTGAAAATAGCAAAATACAGTTTCTTAAGCATAAGTATAGTAGCTATAATAATATTAGCAATGACATCACCACTTTTCAATATAAAAGAAATAATAGTAGAAGGAAATGAAAAAATTACAAAAGATGAAATAATAAGTTTATCAAAAATAAACATAGAACAAAATACATATAAAACAAATATGAAAAAATCAAAAAAGAACATATTAGAAAATCCATATATAAAAAATGTGGAAATAAAAAGAAGTCTTCCATCAAAAGTAATAATAAAAGTACAAGAAAGAAAAACAGCATTTATGATAGAATATGGAAATGGTTATGTATATGTAAATAATCAAGGATATATATTAGAAATTTCAGCACAAAAATTAGAAGTTCCAATTATTCAAGGAACAGAAACAAATGTAGAAGAATTTGTACCAGGTGGTAGGCTTACAAAAAATGATTTAGAGAAAATGTCTACAGTAATAAAAATAATGGAAGTAGCAGACAATAATGAAATAGCAAACTTAATAACAAGAATAGATATAGAAAATAAGAATAACTATAAAATTTTATTTGAAACTGAACAAAAAGTAGCTTATTTAGGAGATGAAACAGACTTAAATACAAAAATATTAAGTATAAAATCAATAATAGAAAAAGAAAAAGGGGTAGCAGGAGAAATATTTGTAAATAGTGACTTAAAAGATAATAACCCTGTATTTAGGCAAAATGTATAAAAGGAAGTGAAAATATGATAAATAAAAATAAAATAGCTATTGTACTAGCATTAGTATGTGTATTACTAAGTATGGCAATAACTGTACAAATAAAAACAATAAAAAGGACAAGTATAGGGGGAGCACAAAACTTTTCGCAAGACAATTTAAAAGATGAAGTTTTAAAATGGAAAGAAAAATATGAGGCAGAAACTAGAAATTTAACAAATATGGAAAAACAATTAGCTACAATAAGAGAAGAAGGAGCAAAAAATGATACATCTTCATCTATAAAAGAAGCAGAAATAAAGTTAAATAATAATTTACTAGGTCTTACAGACTTAGAAGGAAAAGGAATAGAACTAACAATAAAAGATGACCCAAATGTTACAAAAGAAAATATAGGAATATTTGACGACATATCAGAACATATTGTACACGAACAAGACTTAAGAGCAATAGTAAATGAACTAAAAAATGCAGGAGCAGAAGCAATTAGCATTAATGACCAAAGGATTACAGCAAATACATCAATTAATTGTATAGGAAATGTAATAAAAATAGATGACGAAAAGATAAGCTCACCATTTGTAATAAAAGCCATAGGGTTTCCAGAGAGAATGGAATCAGCATTAGTAAGAGCTGGCGGATATTTATACTTTATGGAAAATTATGGGGGAATAGTAGTATCAATAAAAAAATCAGACAATGTAAAAATTCCAAAATACACAGGAGTTATATCATCTAAATATATAAAATAGAGGTGAAAAAAAGTGAATAAAGAAAAAATAGTAATGTCTATAACAATAGGTCTAGTATGTATATTACTAATATCAATTATGTTTGCACAATTTAGAACAGTAGAAGAAACAGATATTACAGGAATAGAAACAGCAAGAGAAGAAGAATTACGAGAAATGCTTGCTAATTGGAAATCAAAATATGAAGAAGCAAATCAAAAAGTAGAAGAAACGAGAATAAAAATAGAAGAATATAAAAATAAAGCAGCATCAGTAGAAGAAACAAATAACTTATTAGATGAAGAACTACTTCAAACAAACAAATTAGTAGGAAAAACAGATGTAACAGGTGAAGGTGTAATAATTAATTTAATAGATAATGAAAATACACAAATAGAAGATACAGATTTACTAAAATTAGTAAACGAGTTAAGACTAGCAGGGGCAGAAGCAATTTCAATAAATGATAAAAGAATAGTAAATATGTCAGAAATAGTAAAAGTAGACGAAACAATATTAATAAATACACAAAGAGTTACATCACCATATGTAGTAAAAGCAATAGGGAATCAAAAATATTTATCAAGTGCACTTAGCTTAAAAAATAGTGGGTATATAGATAAATATACAAGTTATGGAAAAACAATAAATATGACACTAGAAAAAAATATAAAAATATTAGCATATAGTGGTGGAAATAATTTAATGGAATTAAAATATGCAAAGGAGGCAAAATAATGATTTTTATAGCAATTATAATAGGTTGTATAATAGGTGCAATAATAGGAGTAAATATGCCAACAATTTCATATACATATTCAGGATATTTAGCAATAGCAATAATAGCAGCACTAGACTCAGTATTTGGGGGAATAACCTCAACATTAAAGAAGAACTTTGATATGAAAATATTTCTATCAGGATTTTTTGTAAATGCGATATTAGCAATGGCACTTACATATTTAGGTCAAAAGTTAAATTTAGACATATATTTAGCAGCATTAGTAGTATTTGTATGGAGAATGTTTGACAACTTAGGAGCAATACGCAGATACTATGTAGAAAAAATAACAACAAGAAAAATAATATCAAAAGCAGAAGCAACAATAAAGCAAGCAAATGAAGAAAATAAATAATGTATGAAACCCGGCGCGGGACATATCTTATCACGGAAGAAATGACCCTAGGTAAAGATGTGTCCCCGTCAGTAATTAAAACAAGATAGAAATCAATAGAAAAAGTTATATAAATTTACATAAGAAGACAAAATAAAACATTATTACAAAAAGGTTACAAAAATATTACAAAAATATAACATTTTCTATTGACTTTTTTTGTGAAATATAATATTCTATGTAATAAATAAAAGATACTAAAAAAGATGGAGGAATTACTTTGGCTATAGGTGATATTATTGTAGGAATTGACATCGGAACTTCTAAAGTAAGTTTAGTAGTTGGAGAAGTCAATAACTTTAATCAAATTGAAGTTATTTACAATACTACGCACAAATGTAATGGAATTAAAAAAACTAAGATAATAGACGAAGACGAAATAGCACTTTCTATATCAAAAGTAATTGAAGAAGCAGAAAAAGAAACAGAACTAAAAATAAACTCTTCATATGTAACAATTCCTGGAAAACACGTAACAATAGTGCAAAATAGTATTGTAAAAGAAGCAAAAGATAAATATGCAGGAATATCAGTAAAAGATGTTTCATCTGGAATAATGCAAGTAAAAGATGTAGAAATACCAGAAGGAAAAGTAATGATTGATATTGTACTAGATAAATTCGTATTAGAAGATGGTAAAATTGTAACAGACCCAGTAGGAAACCTAAGTTCAAACTTTACATTAGATGCACAAGTAATACTTGCAGAAAAAGACTATATAAAGCAATTAACAGCAATATTTAGAAAAGCAGGCTTAGAAATAGATGGATTTGTTCCAATAACTCTTGCAGAAAGAAACTTAATGTTAGATAATAATGAACTAACAGATAATGTTATGCTACTAGATATAGGAGCAGGAAATACAGAAATAGGTATATTCGAATCAAATGGATTTATATACACAAATACAATTCCATTAGGAGGAAGGAATATAACATCAGATATTGCATTAGTATTAAATATATCAGAAGAAGAAGCAGAAAAACTAAAAAAACAATATGGTTTAGCAATGAAATCATACATAGATAATGACAATGAAATAATATTAAATACATATAGGGGAGACAGCAAAACAAGAGCAATAAAAAGTTCAGAGCTAATAGAAATTATAGAAGCAAGAATAGAAGAAATATTTTCTCTAATAAATAAAGATATAACATCACAAGGAATAAAACAAAAAATAAATAATGTAATAATAACAGGTCAAGGGATGGCAAATATAAACAAAAGTGATGTTGCAGGAAAAGTAATACTAAACATACCTGTAAAAATAGCAACAGGTAGGCTAATAAGTACAGCAAGAGCTGAATACAGAACAGCATATTCATTAGTAAGATATATAGCATCAAGGCCATATGCAAAATCAGTATCAAGCAGTATAGACTCAAATTCAAAAGAAAGTATATTACAAACAATATTTGAAAGAATTAAAGAATTTTTCTATTCATAAAAATAGATATAAAAATCAGGAGAATACTAAAGCCATTTGAACACTAATTCACAAGGGGAGGGGACTATTTCCTTCTGCCCAATTGGAAGTGATAAAAAGGTAAGGTGTGTCCCCTGGCGAATATAAAAAAGGAGGAAATTATAATGTACGTAGATGGGGCAGAAGAGAATATAATGTTGGATGGAACAGCAACAATAAAAGTAATAGGTGTTGGGGGAGCAGGAAACAATGCTGTAAATAGAATGGTAGACTCAGGAATAAAAGGAGTAGAATTTATAGCAATAAATACAGATAGACAAGCCTTATTATTATCAAAAGCAGGTTCTAAAATTCAAATAGGAGAGAAAATAACAAGAGGACTAGGAGCAGGAGCAAACCCAGATATAGGAGCACAAGCAGCAGAAGAAAGCAAAGCAGAAATACAAGAAGCTTTACGTGGAGCAGACATGGTATTTGTTACAGCCGGAATGGGTGGAGGAACAGGTACAGGTGCAGCACCAATAGTAGCAGCATGTGCAAAAGAAATGGGAATACTAACAATAGGTGTAGTTACAAAACCATTCACATTCGAAGGTAAAAAACGTTTATCACAAGCAGACAGAGGAGTAGAAAGCTTAAAAGGAAAAGTAGATACACTAGTAGTAATACCAAACGATAAATTATTACAAATAATAGATAGAAAAACATCAATAGTAGAAGCCTTCAAAATGGCAGACGATGTATTAAGACAAGGTGTACAAGGTATATCAGACCTAATTGCAGTACCAGGTTTAGTAAACTTAGACTTTGCAGATGTTAAAACAATAATGTTAAATACAGGAATAGCACACATGGGAATAGGAAGAGCATCAGGAGAAAGTAGAGCCGAAGACGCAGCAAAACAAGCAGTACAAAACCCATTACTAGAAAGCTCGATAGAAGGAGCAAGAGGAGTTATAATAAACATTACAGGTGGAGCAAACTTAGGATTACATGAAGTAAACACAGCAGCAGAACTAGTACAAAGAAGTGTAGACCCAGAAGCAAACATTATATTTGGAGCAGTAATAGATGAAAGCCTAGATGACGATATAGTAATAACAGTAATAGCAACAGGGTTTGAAAAAGAAGCAGGAACAGTAACATCATCAAATGTAAGTAGTATAGTAGATAGAGCATGGGGAGAAAAAATAAATTCAATACCAGCTCCAATAGACAATACAAACTCAGGAGCAAACGACTTAGACATTCCATCATTTTTAAGAAACAAAAATAAAGGAATAAAATAGAAGAAAAAAGTCAAAAACAAAAATAAAAAAACAAAATAAATAAAAATAAAAAAGAAATAATCTAAAAATCAAAGAAAAAGTAGATTATTTCTTTTTTTTGCACCCAAGAAATGACAGAAAATTAGAAATAAAAGAGGTATACTTATTGAAAATAGAGGTTGGAAGTCCTAAATCTTTCCTTCCAACCTTGGATTTCCGAAAGGAGCCTAAAATAAAATGACTATTTACCTAGATGTAGTACTAATAGAAAACCTATGTATGAACTATATAATATTATTTGGAACAGGTTATATACTAAAAATGAAATTGAAGCATATAAGACTTATAGCATCAGCTTTATTAGGGGGAGTATATTCAATACTTGCATATACTAATGTACTTAAAATTTATTCTAATATAATAGCAAAAATACTACTTTCAATTGTAATGGTATATATAGCATATAACCCAAGAAATATAAAATTACTTACAAAGCAAATAATAATTTTTTACTTAACATCATTTGTATTTGGAGGTTGTAGTTTCGCACTATTATATTTTGTAAAGCCACAAGATATATTAATGAAAAATGGAACATATATAGGCACATATCCATTAAAAATAGCATTATTAGGAGGAATAGTAGGATTTACAATAACAGTTATAGCTTTTAAAACAGTTAAATATAGGTTAAGCAAAAATGATATGTTTTGTGAAATTAAAATATATTTTGGGCAGAAAAGTATAAATGCAAAAGCAATGATAGATACAGGAAATTTGCTAAAAGATCCAATAACAAGAATGCCTGTAATAGTAGTTGAAAAAGATATTTTATATGAAATAATTCCATGTAAAATACTAGATAATTTAGAACAAATAGTAGGAGGTGATATTAGAGAAAATGAAATTTATGAAGAAGAATTTGTAGAGTACATATCAAAATTTAGAGTAATACCATTTAATTCACTTGGAAAGCAAAATGGATTACTATTAGGATTTAAAGCAAGTAAAGTAATAACATATATAGATGCAAATGAAGAAGAATTGAAAAATGTGATAATAGGAATATATGACAAAAAATTAAGTAAAAAAGATAAATATAATGCTCTACTAGGACTAGAAATATTAGAAGGGAGTAAGGAAAATGAATTTATTACAAGTACTAGTAAATAGTGTTAATACAATATATGCAAAATTTTTAGATAATGAACAAATAGAAGATATGCCTATATACTATATAGGAGGAAGTAGTAACCTTCCACCACCATTAACACCAGAAGAAGAGGAAACATTACTTATAGAACTAGCTAGAGAAGAAAAGCTAGAAACAAGACAAAAATTAGTAGAAAGAAATTTAAGATTAGTTGTATACATAGCAAAAAAATTTGAAAATACAGGAGTAGGCTTAGAAGACTTAATTTCAATAGGAACAATAGGATTAATGAAAGGAGTAAACACATTTAATACAGAAAAAAATATAAAACTTGCAACATATGCTTCAAGGTGTATAGAAAATGAGATACTAATGTATTTAAGAAGAAGTAACAGAATAAAAGGAGAAGTTTCAATAGATGAACCATTAAATCAAGATGGAGATGGAAATGAACTACTGCTATCAGATATACTAGGAACAGACCCAGACATAACCTCAAGAAGAATAGAAGACGAAGTAGACAAACAACTATTAAAAGCCTCAATAGAAAGACTAAACAGTAGAGAAAGAAACATAATGGAACTACGCTTTGGCTTCATAAGCGGAGACGAAAAAACTCAAAAAGAAGTAGCCGACATGCTACGGAATATCACAAAGTTATATATCAAGGCTAGAAAAGAAGATAATATTAAAAATGAAAAAAGAAATAATGAGTAAAACAGGGTAGTAATTGATGTAAAGAATAAAAAAAAAATTGCCCATACATTTGCTATAGCAATTTCTTCGAAGATTTCTATATTAAAAACTATTAACTAGTAACGACAAAAGAGAGAAAATTAGACAAAAATGTTGTATTATGCAAAAAAAGATGTTATAATATAAATAGAAACGCAAATTGGCAATCATTTGAAAGGAGAATTTCATATGGAAAATACAACAGTGAAGGAAATGATGAAAGACTTAACAGCGGAACAGCAGCAGCTCGTTAATGAAATTATGGAAAAAGAGAGTCGGCAGGCGAAGGTAGACAAGATCGTCGAACAGGAACAGACCAAGCTCTAAGATCCAAAAACCATCAGTCAAAATTTAGACTGATGGTTTTCTCTATAAAAAAGTACATTATTTTAAGTTGAATGTAGGAGGTGCCACCTTCGGCGAACTGCGTGGCAAAGTCACATTAAGATTATCTTAATAAAATATATAATAAAAAGAGAATAGCAAAATAATTACATACAAATTATTCACTATTCACTATTCATCATTCATTATTCACTAAATTCTTATCCGACATAGCTTCAAGGGCCAACAGCTCTTCCCACCTATTATCCACTTCTTTTTGAAATTCTTCAATCATCCATTCATTACCAGACTTAAACATATGCCTAAAACGCCTTTGAGGTCTTAAAAACTCCTCAATAGGTAACTTCTTAGCAGGTTTATAAGTTATTTTATATTTACCATTTACCACTTCATAAAGAGGCCAATAACATGTATCTACAGCAAGTTTATTTATTTTCATAAGTTCATCTGTAGGGTAGCCCCAACCTCTAGGGCATGGAGCAAGTACATTTAAAAATGTTGGGCCTTCTGTATAAATTGCTTTTTCAGCTTTTTCATATAAATCTTTAAAGTTCATAAGGGCAGCTGTTTGAGCAACATATGGTATATGATGTGAAACCAGAATTTCAGTCAAATCTTTTCTAACTTGCATTTTACCAGGTATAACTTCGCCAGCAGGAGAAGTGGTTGTATCTGCAAAATGAGGTGTTGCAGAAGAACGTTGAATACCAGTGTTCATATATGCACCATTATCATAACATACATAAGTCATGTCATGGCCTCTTTCCATAGCTCCTGATAAACTTTGAAGACCTATATCATAAGTTCCACCATCTCCACCAAAAGTTATAAATTTAGTATTTTCGTCTTCCTTTATTTTGCCTTTTCTTTTTAAAGCTTTATATGTTGCTTCAACTCCTGAACATGTTGCAGCAGCACATTCAAAGGCTGTATGAATATAAGAACAATCCCATGAATTATAAGGATATATGCAAGTAGAAACTTCCATACAACCAGTAGCATTAGAAACTACAGCATGGTCACCATCTTTCAAAGCTCTCATAATCATTCTAGCCACTACGGGAGCACCACACCCAGCACACATTCTATGTCCTGAAACAAATACAGGTGGTTTATTTGCGACTATTTCTTTTAAATTATATGACATTTATTTATCAAATCCTTTCTTTATTGAGGTCAGAAGTCGGAAATCAGAAGTCAGATTTTTAGGGGAATTTCTATGGAGAAAAAATTACCTACTAAGCTCATTATAATTATAAAATTTAACATCTAATATCCGACCTCTGGCTTCTGACCTCCGACTTCCACTATTTATTTTTTTAATCCAAAATACCTATATGGATTATCAACTTTTCCAGTTTCAACAATTTCTATCAAATCATTATACACACCTTCAATATCTTTAGCAGTAGTATCTCTACCACCAATACCATAAATATAATTAACAGTAGGAATATAACTATTGTTTACAAACATACCAGAAGTTACATCTGTAAATAATGCTCCACCGCAAGCATTTAAAGAATCTGCCCTATCAAGTACAGCTAAAGCCTTTACATTAGAAAGTGCTTTTGAAATTTCTTCAGCAGGGAATGGTCTATATACTCTTATTTTTAATAAACCTGCTTTAATTCCTTTATTTCTTAATTCATCTACAACTACTTTAGTAGTACCAGCTGTAGAATTCATACAAACAATAGCAATTTGAGCGTCATCTAATTTATATTCTTCAAATAAAGAATAACTTCTACCAGTCAATTTTTCAAATTCTTTAGAAACTTCTAAAATTACATTTTTAGCATTTTTCATTGCATTTGCCTCTTGGTATTTATGTTCAAATAAATATGCCTGTAAATCCATAGGACCAACACTAATAGGTTCCTTATTATTTAATAAATAGTGTTCAGGTTTATACTCACCTACAAAATTTTTAACAACATCATCTTCTAACAACTCAATATTTTCTATTGAATGAGATGTAATAAATCCATCTTGGCATACAGTTACAGGAAGCATAACATCTTTATGCTCTCCAATTCTGTGAGCCATAAGTAAATTATCATAAGCCTCTTGATTGTTTTCAGAAAATAGCATAATCCAGCCACTATCTCTAATTGCCATGCTATCTGAATGGTCACAATGTATATTTAATGGCCCCGAAATAGCACGATTTACTAAAGGCATAACAATAGGAAGCCTTAGTGAAGAAGCAATTTGGATCATTTCCCACATCAAAGCTAAGCCATTAGAAGAAGTGGCTGTCATAGCTCTTCCGGCCAGCTGCCTGGGCACCTATACAAGCACTCATAGCACTATGTTCACTTTCAACTGCAACAAATTCAGTATCAACTACACCATTACTTACAAAAGTAGAAAAATACTGAGGAATTTCAGTAGAAGGCGTAATAGGAAAAGCAGCAACAACATCAGGGTTAATTTGCTTCATAGCAATAGCTTGAGCCTCATTACCACTTAAACGTTCACGTATACTCATAATTTTATCTCCTTTTTACCCCAAAGGGACCAGGTTATTTTGGGGTAACTTATTTTAATAAATTTTTTAAAATTACCCCAAAATAACCTGGTCCCTTTGGGGTAGTTAATTATTCGTCTTTCATTTCTATTGCATTAAAAGGGCAAACATTGGCACATATACCACAACCCTTACAATAGTCATAATTAAAATCCTCTCTTTTTTGTTCTTTATTAACTGGAATAGCATTTTCAGGACAAACAGGAAAGCATAAACCACATTGTTTACATTTCTCCTCTATATAAATAGGTTTAACACTTCTCCAATCGCCAGTTTTAAATTCTAAAGAATTTCCAGCATCATACATAGTTCCACCAGGCGTCAAATCTTGCCAAGGCGATTCCTTATTAATTTTAATCATATCTAAACTCTCCTTTCCGCACGCTAGGGACGGTCCTTGCTTAGCTTCTTAGAATTTTCGTCCTGTGGACGGAAAGCTCTTAGAAGCTAAGTATGCGAATTTATAGAATTGCTTTGTAGTTTTCACTATTTAGCAATTCTTAAATTCACTTTCGTTCCGATTTCGGAACGGTGGGGACACTCCTTTCATATTTTACATTTTATTTATTATTTTTATATTTTAAAGCCAATAGTAAAATGATTAAGCAAAAAGCTAATTCTAATGATGTTTCAAAAATTAACATATATTCCTTACTACACAAAACAGCATAAAGTGTATATGAAAGACTACTAGTAACCCAAAGAATCCAAGAATTAATACTTAAATCATTTGATTTTTTAGTCTTTATAAGCTTTATTGTCTGTGGAAGATATGAAATCATTGTACATATTGATACTATTCCTAGTAATATATTCCCTAGCATATCTAATTCCTCCGTATATTAGTATATTTTAAAAATTCATATTATTAAATAATGAAATTGGAGGTTGGAAGTTAGAAGTTGGAATTTGGGTAATTTTTTCGAAGTCTTTACTCTATTTTCTAACCTCCAACTTCTAACTTCTAACTTCTAACTTCTTGCAACGCTAGCCTCAATGCTTTCATATTTCCTTCGATAACATCAGGTTTTTTAGCAAATTTATGTTTAAAGGAAGTTTTCATGTCATTTAAAAATTCTTCTTCTGTCATTATATTTGAAACTTTTACAATAGCTGCAAGCATTGGAGTATTTGGAAAGTATTTTCCTAAAGCTTCCTCAGAAATTTTCCTTGCATCAATAGTATAAATTTTCCCTTTATAACCTTTAAGTAAAGGCTTAATATTTTTTGCATCTTTAGTTGTATTAATAACAATGCCACCAGTTTCTTTTAAACCAGCTGTAACATCTACTGAGTCTAATAAGGTATCGTCAACCACTACAACATAATCGGGTTCATAAATGTTACTATGAAGTCGAATAGGTGAAGTGCTTATTCTGTTATAAGCGGTAATAGGAGCACCCATTCTTTCAGGGCCATATTCAGGAAAACCTTGAATGTACTTACCTGTATTAAATGCAGCATCAGCAAGAAGCAAAGAAGCAGTTTTAGTACCTTGTCCACCTCTACCATGCCATCTAATTTCAATAATATTATCCATATATCACAAATCCTTTCTATAAAGATAGATAGAGTATATGCCTAAAATAGCTAAAAGTCAAGAAAAACAGTTAGACTTAAATCGCCAAATTGAGCTAAAAAAATTGCATTTTTTGTAGACTTTATAAAAGCTATAAATTAATATATAACATAAAAAGATTTAGATTATAATTTGTATATTGTTACAATTCACAGCTATGACATATTTTATTTTTACAAGGAGCTTATATCTAATAGGAATACCTAAGAGGATTTACCGAATTATGCCATATATTTTTAATTTATAGTAGTATTAAATTATGTAAGGGAGTAATCGGGTATTACTGTATGGTATTTTTAATCGATTAAGCACTTACAATATAAAATATTATAATAAATTGAAAAAATATTAAAGTAAAAATACAATATTGTGGTAGAATAATAAAAGAGGGGATAAATGTATGGATATTTTTGAAATTGCTAATAAAATAAAACAATATGGAGGGAATTTATACTTAGTTGGAGGAGCTGTTAGAGATAAATTATTAGGTAAAGAAGTTCATGATGAGGATTACTGCGTAACAGGAATAAGTTCTAAAAAGTTTAAAGATCTTTTCCCAGAAGCCTACCATCGTGGAAAACTTTTTGAGGTGTATGACATTGAAGGTAAAGAATTTGCAATGGCAAGAAAAGAGAAAAAGAATGGAAAAGGGCACAAAGAGTTTGAAATAGAAACAGGAGAAAATATAACTATTGAAGAAGACTTAAAAAGGAGAGATATAACTATTAATTCAATTGCACAAGAAGTATTAACAGGTAATTTAATAGACCCATTTAATGGAATAAAAGACATAGAAAATAAACGAATAAGAGCAACATCAAATGCATTTTTAGAAGACCCATTAAGAGTGTATAGAATAGCAAGGTTTTCAGCAAGCTTAAATTTTGAAGTAGAAGATAATACAATAAAAATGATGAAGAAATTAAAAAATGAATTAAATACATTATCAAAAGAAAGGGTATTTACAGAATTTAGGAAAGCACTAGCAACTAGTAAGCCATCTAAATTTTTTGATATACTTAGGAAAGCTGATGTATTAGATGTTCATTTTAAAGAAATATATGATTTAATAGGAAGTACTCAGCCAGAAAAGTACCACCCAGAAGGCGATAGTTATAATCATACAATGATAGTAGTAGATAGAAGTGCAATATTAACAAATAAGCTAGAAATAAGATTCTCAGCATTAGTTCATGATTTAGGAAAAGGTATTACACCAAAAGAAATGTTACCACATCATTATGGACATGACGAAAAAGGAGTTAAATTAGTTGGAGAATTAGCAAAGAGGCTAGGTATACCAAAGGCATGGATAAAATGTGGAAAAATAGCAGCAAAAGAACATATGAGAGGGGGGATTTTTAATAAAATGACTCCAGCAAAACAAGTAGATTTTATTACAAGAGTAAGCAAGTCTATGCTAGGCCTAAATGGAATGAAAATAGTTGTAATGTGTGATAAGTGGAGAGGAGAAAATCCGCCAAATGATATAAAATTTGATGTAATAGGAAAGGAAATTTTAGAGAAAGTAAATGGAAGATATATAAAACAAAATTATAATGTAAAAGATGAAAAACAAATAGGAGAGTTATTAAGAAATAAAAGAATTGAATTAATAAAAAGTATTGAAAATAGAAATAAATTAATATAGAATAAATAAAAAAAGTGTGGCAAATAATTTGCTACAAAGAAAGGTTTTAGCAAAAGTGAAAAATAAATTTAAAGAAATATTAAAAGAGGAAAGAGGAGCAGTAACAGTATTAGTATTTATAACAATTTTAACATTTGTAGTAATTTTGCTTGGAGCATATTTAACAGTTACAACAATGAGAAAATCGCGGGTTAGAAAGTAATATAAGATTGCAACAAATATATGGTGAAGATGTGCAAAGAGTTGATCAAATATATAATGAACTTATTTCTAAAGATAGAGAAGGACCAATATGTAATATAACCCATACAATAAATGCTGAAGGAAATATATTGTATAAGTTTGAATTTAATGAAGCTGTTAAAAACTTTGATGAAAGTTATATAAAACTATATAGTGGAAATATAGTAGAGAATAAAATTGCAAGTATAGTTACATTATCTACAAGTTCACCAGCATATTCATTTAATGTATTACAAAATAAGAAATATGTAATTTCATTTGATTACAAATGTATTTCAAATTCACAAGAATTCGAAATAGGGTTATACTCAGATACAGTAAGTAATTTACCTAAAAAAAAGTATACAGCAAAAACTGAAGTACAACATGAAGATTATATAATAGATGTACAAAATGCAGATGTACAATTTAAAATATTGTCTCAAATACAAGAAAACAATAATGTTACATTATCAAATATACAAATAATAGAAATAAATGATGAAGAAATAGAAAAGCAAGAGTTTGAGAAAATTAATAATGCAATATACACATTCAAAGCGCAATATAAGGAAAGCTTTAAATATGTAATTATATTAAATGAAGGAATATGTACAGACTTTAGTGAAAATAGAAATAAAGAAAAAATACAAATTATATAAATATTTTATACAATAATTTAAAATCTGAATTTTCTTTTAAAAATAAAATGGATAAATGCGCCAATGCTTTTATCCATTTTACTTATCAGGTTCTAATTCGTTTAACTGAATATCATTTTTTGTTTTTGATGAGCCTTCAGTAATAGAAGGTGGCTCTATAGGTTTATAATTTTTTTTTACTTGATGTTTTTTAGCTTCTTTAGTTTTAAATAATGAAAACCTTTTTTCCTCTTGCTCATGTTCTAAACTTTGTAAAAGCTTAGCTGTTTTAGCAAGTTCTATGTCAGAGCAGTTCATATATGTATCATAACCTTCTGGGTTACTGCTGTTATCATCTATAAATATTCCAATTAATTCTTTAATATTATCAAAACCTAATTTCATGTTTTGTATAATTTTACTCATATTCCGCATTTCTTAACAATAGTTAAAAAATGCAATTCACCTCCTAGGTAGTATATAACATAATAATATAGTAACACAATAAAATATAAAAAGCAAGTACTAAATAAAAAAAATTAAATTTATTGTTACTAGATACTGGTTTTTTAATAAAATTTTTTCGTAGACCTTACTACTAAAATTTTTATATAAAAACAATTAACCAGTAACAATTTATTTGAAAATAAAATATTAAACATGTGGTAATATGTCGAATATAGGAAGATAGAGTTAAAAAACTGTCGAACGCTGTCGGAATTAGAAGACGAAAAAACCTTGCAATTTCAAGAGTTTTGTTATATTATTAAACTTATCAGTTTTTAAAGAAAGGGGAAGAAAATCAAAATGAAAAATCTATATGGCAGTATAAAAATTAGCAAAATTTTAGGTAAAGGAAAACAATCTATAGAAGAAAATATAGATTATTATAAGCTAAAAAATGATAAATATGGATTAGAAATAGTAAAAAGAAATAGTACAAATGAAGAAGATATTGAAGTAACAAACATTGCAGATATAACTGACAATGAAGAAAAAATAGATAATATACTAAATGAACTAGTAATAAAAGAAATTACTCCTGAATTATCAGATGTAATAGAAGATTTACTTAAAACATATGTATAATTAAAAAAAGTAGAAAGAAGAGTTTGATTAGCAAACTCTTCTTTCTGTTCGGTTTTCCTTATTATCAGTATTAGTACAAAGCTTTTCAAATTCTTTACATTTGATTTTATATTCTAATTGTTGAGTTAAAAATCTATAATACATATAACCTTGTTCATATTGTGCCATAGGATTAAAATCAGCATAACCACTTTCAAAACTTTCAGGAGAACAATTAGGATATGGAGAATAGCCAAATCCATAAAAATTATTATAATCAATATTTTTATCCATAAAATCACCCTTTTATAAGATATTTAGGTTTTTAAATTGGAGTTACCTATAAACCACTTTTATTCTTGTATATGAAAAATTAGTTTTAGATTGTAGGGACAACGTCCTTTTGTTATTGCATAAGAAAAATTAACTTTTGACAATATATCTTACGTTGTAGGGAGTGCTACTAAACGTAGACCTAGTCGTGAAGCCACCTTTATCCTTTCTTTTAAAGATTCAAATTAAAAATAGGAAAGTAACTAATAAATATATACGTATAAACTAAAGCAAATATTCCATGTAATATTTTTCCTATAATATATGGCTTTATAGAAATATCAGTTTTAGAAGTGATACTAAATACTTGAAGTAATATCGAAATTCCGCCAAAACCCAACAAAGCAGAGCATAAAAGAATATTAGTCGAGATTTCCTTACAAGGAATAACACTTATCTTTTGAACACCGTTTGTAAGTTCAATTACTCCAGATATAAAACCACTAATAAAACCACTGTTATTAATTCCAAATATATTAAAAATAGGTTCAAGAGCAGAAGATATAATATTAATGAAATTACTATTTTCAAGTATAGAAAGTACAACACTAAAAAGTACAACAAATCCGCCAATCATCAGTATTGTATTAGTTGCAGAAGAAATGGCTTTACTCAAAACTTCACCTAAATTGGAGAATGACACATTTTTACTATTATATGCAGAAGAATTATATGAGGATATACCTTGTGTTTTATTGGATTTACTATTTTTCCAAAATCTAAAAATAAAACCAACAGTTAAACAAGCTAAAAAATGTGTAATAAAAAGAAGAACACCAATAAGTGAATTATAAAATAAACTTATGCCAACAGTTCCAATAATAAATAAGGGACCAGAATTATTGGTAAATGCAAGTAAACGTTCACATTCTTCTTTAGAACACATACCATTTTCTCTAAAATTAGTTACAATTTTAGCACCAATAGGGTAACCACTTATAATTCCCATAAGCATAGCATAAGCACCACAACCAGGTACATTAAAAATAGGTCTCATAATAGGATTTAATAATTTCCCAATTTTGGGAATAATATTAGTAAACCCTAAAAGTTCAGTAGCAATGAAAAAAGGAAATAAAGAGGGGATGACATTATTAGCCCATAGCAAAAGACCGAGATTTAGTTGCCATTAAATTTTGTCTAGAAAAGATAACTAGAAAAATTGTGAATAAGCAAAAAATAATTGGCAATATATTTCGTTTAAAAGATAGAAAGATAAACCTAGGTTTATTGGTAATAGCAGCTCTCATAATACACCTCTTTAATATAAAATATTACGAAAGTTACAAAAGTATTACAAAAAGGTTAATTTTATATAACGAAAATAAAAGTACTCTTAAAAGCATTAAGCAGTAAGATTACTAAGAATATAAAATTAAAAAATATTACAGAAGTTACAAAGCTGTTACAGAAAGATGAACTTTGTATAACATTAACAAAAATGTATTGAAAACTAGTAAGCAAATGGTATAAAATATAAAAGACATTTCACAAAAGGTATATAAATTGTGGAAAAAACAGTAAAAAAATAAATAAAAAATGAATAACTATATAAAAAACAAAGCTAGAATCCACAAAAAACGAACAATATGTGGAAAAGTGCAAGCAAAATACAATAAAAAAAGAATAACTTTTTGTGATATTAATTAGAGACTTCTTATTATAGTTAAGATTAATATATAGTCAAAAGATTATTTCAAAATTAAAAACATTTCATTAAAATATTAAATCTAAAAATTTATTTAACTAATTTTCTTTATAAATTTAAATAAATTATCAAATCTAAAAAAGTAATCAAAATAAAAAACTAAATAAGGTAATAGGAATAATAATATTAGATTATGAATTTGATAAAACAAGAGAAATAGGAGAAATAAGTACAAAGTGGAGAGTAAAAATACAAGAGGAAAAAGGAAAGATACAACAAAAAGAAAAAAATATGAATCTATAGATACAATAGAAGAATTCACAAAGTGGTATAAAAACATTCATGATTAAAAAAGAGATACTAAAACTAAAAGATGGTGTAAAATAAAACGCCATCTTTTAATATAAATAAAAAATAAGTATTTAACGAACAATAAAGTCGTCCATGTTTTCGCGTGCTCTATTAGCTAAATCTCTATTTTGAGAAACTTTTTCCTTAATAGATTGATTTAACTTTTCTAATTCACTAGAAGGGATTTCGATTTCACTTACTGGAGGGCTTAGTACTACAGCAGGTCTATAATCGAGTTTTACCTTTTCAAACTTTTTGTTTTCTGACATTATTATTCCTCCTTCATAATTGTTAATTAACAGTTACTACATATACTCAAAAAAATAGAGTATCAATTAAATATGTTCATAGTATATTACAAATTTATAAAAAAGTCTATAAAATTAATAAAATTTTTTAATATCTAAAATTTTGATAGCTTTAATTCAACTAAAATAGAGTTAATCGTTATTTAAATGTTATTAATTCTGATCTTTGACAAAAAATAATAACTTTTTTAAAAAAAAGATTGATATTTTTTTGCACATGTAATATAATCGTAACAGTTCTGTAATAAAAAAGAAATAAACCCGAAAGGAAGATATAAAATTATGTTTAAATTTGGACAAGATATAGGAATAGATTTAGGCACAGCTACAGTTATAGCATATGTAAAAGGAAAAGGAATAGTACTTCGTGAGCCATCAGTAGTAGCAGTTGATAATAATACAAATAGTGTAGTAGCAGTAGGAAAAGAAGCAAGAAGAATGCTTCGGAAGAACCCCAGGGAATATAGTAGCAACAAGACCATTAAGAGAAGGAGTAATTTCAAATTATACAGTTACCGAAAAAATGCTAAAATATTTCATAAATAAAGTATGTGGAAAATTTGTATTTTCACCAAGAATAATGATATGCATACCATCACAAGTAACAGAAGTTGAAAAAAAGGCAGTAATAGATGCAGCTTCGCAAGCAGGAGCAAGAAAAGTATATTTAATAGAAGAACCAATTGCAGCAGCAATAGGAGCAGGAATAGATATATCAAAGCCATGTGGAAATATGGTAGTAGACATAGGTGGAGGAACAACAGATATAGCAGTTATATCATTAGGAGGAAGTGTAGTAAATACATCATTAAAAGTAGCAGGGGACAAATTTGATGAATATATAGTAAAATATATAAAAAGAAGACACAATGTAATGATAGGAGAAAGAACAGCAGAAGACCTAAAAATAAATGTAGGATGTGTATATCCAAAAATTCAAGACACAGAAATGGAAATAAGAGGAAGAGACTTAATAACAGGACTTCCAAAAACAATAACAATACACTCAAGTGAAATGTTAGAAGCATTAATAGAACCAGCAATGATGATAGTAGACGCAGTACACTCAGTACTAGAAAAAACACCACCAGAGCTAGCAGCAGACATAAGCGACAGAGGAATATACATGACAGGAGGAGGATGCTTAGTAGATGGATTAGATAAGCTATTACAAGAAAAAACAGGAATAAATGTAATGATAGCAGAAGACGCAGTATCATGTGTAGCACTAGGAACAGGAAAAGCATTAGATAATTTGGATACATTAGACGGAAAAGCTAGAAGATAAAAAAATAAAGAGGGTGTCCTAAAATAGGAATCCAAAAAACAAAAAATCCAGCTCGGTAA
>CAOJCG010000022.1 GCA_948356915.1 uncultured Clostridiaceae bacterium | reverse complement strand
TACCAATTTAATTAAATTATAAAAATTATTTTTACAAAAAATCGAAACTTAAAAATTTATACTAAAGTATGAGTTTTTTTAAGTGGGGAAATCCCTAGATTTCAATATTTATGGACACTAATTTTATAATTTGTCTGATTTTTATTCATATTTCAATATATTTATAATACTATTTTTATTAAATTTATGCAACATTAATAAACCAAAATTTATTATTTTTTTTGATTTTTTTGTTACCCTATTAACATTAATTCACTACATTTTTTACTTCTTAATAAATTCCTTATTCTTAGTTTTTTCCATCCTTCTACATTTTCTATTATCCTATTTGTTACTATGTATCTCATTTCTTTGTATTTTATCTTCTTTATTTTCTTTGGCTCTGGAACTCTTTTGCTTAATTCTTCATCTATTTTCTCTTTCATTTTTCCTGTTATTAAGTCTTCTATTGTATTACTTTTTACGTAGCTTATTACCTTTAACATTGCTTCTGCTCCTAGTTCACTCCAACTTGTTCTGTTCCTTTTCATCCTTTTTCTACAACAACAATACATTTGACTTTCTTCTGTTCCTAATGTTGGATATTTCTCTATTATTTTATTTAGTTCTTCTATTGAAAATCCTAATTTATATTGATACCTTAACAATCCTTCTATATTATTTTTTATATATTCTTCTAACTCTTTTACTTTATTTAATTCGTCTTCTTTCTTATCATATTCTAATTCTACTTTATAGTTATAGATTATATTTAATATTTGTTCTGGCTTATCTGTATATACTATTCCTTGCATTAATTCTAAATATTCTTCTTTTACTGCTTCATATATTTTCTTTTGTATATGTGCCATATCTAACTGAAATATCTCTTTTGGTCCTTCTACTATACTATGCGTCCAACCTGCTCCATCTCCATTTACTATTATTCTTTTGATTTTTGATTCATTATATTTTGTTCCTATCTCTACATCCATCAATTTCTTAAATTCTTTTGCTGTCCCTATTGTCGCTACTATTTGTTTATTTATTAATTTCTTATCGTTAGTATATCTTGTTTCTTTTCCTTTATGTATTACTCCTATTTTGGCTTCTTTTTTCAGTCGGTATTTTCTTTTTTCTTTATTATTTTTTCTATCTTGTAAGTAAAAATATATTCCATCATGTTCACAAAATATTATTTCTTTCTCTTTTGAGCCTTCTAATTCTCCTCTTTCATATAGTCTAGCTTTTTCTTGTTCTACTTTTTTTATTTTTTCTGCTACCTTTATTACTATGTTTCTTGCTGTTGTATGTCCTATTGTTATAGCTGTATCTTCACTTATTGTTTTTGAAGTTTGTCTATATGATTTTTCTACAACTTCCCTCAGTACCATATCTACTATACTTTGTGAATATTGGCCTATACTTGCTATCTCTAAATATTCATCTAGTAAATATACATATTTTTTCTTTCCATTTATCGTTATTTCGTATCTTCTTCTATAATATTCTACATATCCAAATCTACATTTTATAGTTGTTTTCTTTAAATCTTTAGGTTTTAAAAGCTGTTTATCTCTACTCTTTAATAGTATTTCATCTACTTTTCTAAACCATTCTTGTGTTCTTTTTATTCCTTCTTTCATTAATTCTTTATAAGTTTTTTCTTCAAAATCGTTGAATTTTTCATTATTTTTTGATATTATTTCCATAACAAAAGCACCTCGTATTTTTATTGTTTTGGCAAACTAATTATACACTTAGTGCTTTTGTTTTTCTATACTTTATTAAAATCTTTTTTTATTTTTATGTCTACGATTTCCCTAGAATATTTTACTCATATTATACTAAATATACTTATTTATAGTAAGCAAAATAATATATTGAAATATGTTAAAACTGTTGCAGAGGCGATTGTCAATCTCTTGCAAACCTTAGGTAACAAACTCATATAGCTTTTTTAAAATTTGCTTTATTTTACCCTATATTTTATCATAATTGTAAAATATATTTTACCTAAACTTTCCATTACTAATTATCTCTTTTATACATCTTTCTATTTCTATCATACAATTATTATATATTTCTACATGATACCCCCAAGGATCTTTTATATCTATATCTTTTCCACTATTATCAAATTCAGCATATTCTTTTATTGTATATACTTTTCCTTCTAAATTTGGATACATATATATTACAGCATCTTTATGAGGCTTAGTTGCACATAATATAACATCCATTTCCTGTATTTTAGACTTCCTTATATTAGTAGCTCTATGACTTGATATATCTATGCCATAATTTCTTGCTACATATATTGCATTATACATTGCACTTTCTCCATCTTCTGCATATATTCCACAAGAATATACTTCTAAATCTAACTTTTTATCTATTGCACTCTTTTTTAATGCTCCTTCTGCCATAGCACTTCTACATATATTTCCTGTGCAAACAAACATAACTTTCACAATTATTTACCTCCTATAATAAACTTAGTATAATCTATATTTACAATTCTATCAAGTTTCTTATACAAATGTGTGTTTATTTATATATAATGCTTACAGTTTCTTTAAAATATTTTATACTAATACAAAAATTGCGCTGTAAAAAAAGTAAATGAAAAAGGACTAAGTAAATTGCCACACTTTATCTTTTAAAGGTGTGTCAATTTGCCCCGTCCCTTTTGACTTACTTTTTTACATTCCAATTTTTGTTATTTATTATCTCATTCTATTCCTAAAGCCTTTTTAGCTCTTTTTTGTTTGGATTCGTTTGTTTCTATAAAACCAAACTTTTCTAAATGCTTTGTTAAGTACCAAAGGGATAAATCATCTCCTTCTTTTAACTCACATTCTAACATGTTTCCTTTTGCTCTTTTTCCTTTATATTCATATTCGGAAAAATCGCAACACAACTCTATTATGCTACCTTGCATGCTTATTAATGTCTTTACCCTAGTTGTATTTATCTTTACACACTCTTCTATCATTAGCTTTTCTTCTATTTCAAATTTTTTACTTTCAAATAGAGATGTTGCTAATTCCAGAAATTCATCGACACTACTTATGTTTTTGTATTCATATTCTTCCCTTTTTGTAATAGAAGTTCCATCATCTGTGGGAATTTTGATATAATATGATTCACTACTTTTTGTTTTTCTGTGCCGTATTGCTACACCAGTTGGTATTTTAGATTTCGGATTATAATATACGTCTTCATTTTTTACCATAGTCCAATTTCCAACACCTTCTATACCATTAATAGTAGTAAGTATATTATCCCTAATATTTCTTAATATTCCAAAAGTTTCCATATTATTTGGAAATATAAACTTCTTTTCTATTTCCACTGGGTTATCTTCGAATAGAGCTTTTATATCTTCTATCTCTTTTTCCGAAAGATTGTATACTTCATCTACATCTACCATTACATAGCTAAAGCTAATTGATAACCCTGTTATTTTTAAGCAAACTTCTGTTATATCTTTCACAACGCCATCATCATCTTTTATACACACCTTATTTTTCTTAGGATCATATATTGTAGCCTTCTTTTTAGCTACACTTATCATATCTCTTCTTTTTGTTATTGAATACAATCTCTTTAAAAAATGTTCATATTCGCTGTCATCTTTGAATTTCTTAAAGAGTATATTATCTCTTTTTTCTGCTAAAATGACCTCTGCAAGCCTATATAATACACTTCCCTTTTCTCCATTTAGCAGAACTTTCCTTATTTCGGAAAGCATTTCAAATTCCATAGCAGATGTTACATATTTATCTGACCATTTTGCTTGTTTTTTGTATTTCTTTAATGCCATCTCTATTAAAGTGGAATCTGGGTCATAGTAGATATAATCGTATTGGTCAAACCTTGTTAGCAACATATTTTCTATTGTAGATATAGCACCTCTTTCAAATCCTACAGTAGGACTGTCATTTAATAGTACTATTGTTATATATGAAAAGATATCAGTAAAGTCTATTTTTTCTCCAAATGTCATATATCTATCAGTCATTATATATTCCATGCGATCACAATCTATTGTACCAATTAATAAGCTTCTAAATATAAAAAGGATGTCTAAATTATCATTTATTTCTTTGTCAGACCCTTTTTCTTTTATATTTACATTATCTTTGTAAATAGATATAACTTTAGATGTAATGTCATAACCAAAAATGTTATTAATTTCTTCGGCATACTTCTCAAATAGTTCTATTGTCCTCTCCTCATGTGTTTTTTCTCCTCTTTCTTCTAGCGAATGAGAGAATGCTGTATGCCCTAAGTCGTGTCCCAGAGCTGCAAGCTCTAGTATTTCTCGCTCTTTTGCTGTGATTGTAAAGTATTTTTTAAACTTTTTTTCGCAAACATCTAAAAGTCTTGATGTTAAATACATAACTCCTACTGAATGCATAAACCTATTATGCCTAGCATTTAGTAATTCTTTTGAAAGTACCTTTGTTCCCAGCTGACTTTTAAACCTAAGTTCATAGAATGGTGTTAATTCTGCTACTTTAGCAAACTTTTCATTTAACCGTATTTCTCCTAAAAGTGGGTGTCTTACTGTTACTACATTCTGTTTTAGCATAATTTTTCCTCCTTGTGCTATGTGTTTATTTGTTAAAAATATAGTAGTATTATACATAATTTTATTTGTTATGTCAATTGTTTTTGAAATAATCTCTAAAAAACTGTTACTAGATAATGGTTTTTACTAAAAAATGCTTTCAAGTTAGCTTATAGCAATAACCACAAAGGAAAAATTTTTATAAAAATATTTTGCATTTATGGTAACTACTATGGCTTGAAAGCATTGGAACTTCGTTTAAAAATTAAAAACCATTAACTAGTAACAAAAAACTAGTAATTATTTAGAAGTTAGTATATTAGAATAAGCTAAAAACTGCTGTAGGGGCGATTTTTCCTATATTACAATAAGAGATGTAAAAAAATTGTGACATGCTTTTTTACATCTCTTATATACTTTATTCTTCTTCACCTTTTAAACGTTCTGCTCTATCTGCTGCTATTAGGTTATCTATCATTTCATCTAAGTTTCCGTTTAGGAAATCTTCAAATTGATATACATTCATTCCTATTCTGTGGTCTGTTATACGACCTTGTGGGTAATTGTAGGTACGTATTTTTTCACTTCTGTCTCCGCTTCCTACTTGACTTTTTCTTTCATTTGCAATTTCACTATCACGTTTTTGTTTTTCTATTTCGTATAGTCTTGAACGTAACAGGCGCATTGCATATTCTCTGTTTTGTACTTGTGAACGTTCCGTTTGACATTCTGCTACTATTCCTGTTGGTACATGTATTAACCTTACTGCTGATGATGTTTTATTTACATGTTGTCCACCTGCACCTGATGCTCTATATACTTCTAATTTTATATCTGCTGGGTTTATATCTATTTCTACATCTGCTACTTCTGGAAGTACTGCTACTGTTGCTGTTGATGTGTGTATTCTTCCACTGCTTTCTGTATCTGGTACACGTTGAACTCTGTGTACTCCACTTTCAAATTTTAGCCTACTGTATGCTCCTTTTCCTGTAATCATGAATGATACTTCTTTATAGCCCCCAAGCCCTGTTTCATTTTCATTTACTACTTCTAATTTCCAATGTTTCTTTTCTGCATACATTGTATACATTCTAAATAGAGTTCCTGCAAATAGTGCTGCTTCTTCTCCTCCTGCTCCACCACGTATTTCACATATAACATTTTTGTCGTCGTCTGGGTCTTTTGGTATTAGTAATATTTTTAATTCTTCTTCTAGTTTTGGCATAAGTTCTTTATTAGTTAGCATTTCTTCTTCTGCTAAGTCTTTCATTTCTGGGTCATTCATCATTTCTTTTGCTTCTTCAAAGCTTTCCTTTGCTTTTTTATATTCTCTATATTTTTGTACAATTGGCTCTATTTCTGCGTGTTCCTTCATGTACTCTCTCCACTCATTCGTTCTTGAGATTACTTCTGGATCACTTATTTTTTCAGTTAATTCTTCATATCTCTTCTCTACAGTTTCTAACTTATCAAACATAAAAATTCTCCTTTTTTTATTTTACTTTGGTATTATACTATATTTTTTTTATTTATTCAAGAGAAAAACCACTCTTTCTATTTAGAAAAAGTGGTTTTTCTGTTTTAGTTAATTCTTATTAATTAGTATATTATATATGGCAACTCCATAACTTACTATAATACTATTCATTGGTGAAATAAGAGTACCAAATTCTGAAATTACTACATTTTCTATGCTAGTTATATATCTAGCTACATACCATCCATACATTGCATCAGATATTTTATCAATTTTTATATTCCATATTAATCCTTCTTCTAAGTTAATATCATTTATTGCTTTTTCCAATTCTTCTAGCCAATATGTTCGTGCACACTCTGGTTGCTCATTGTACTGTTGAGGATACCAAATTCCTTCCCTATATATCTAAATTTTGTTTTTTAATATTTTTTGTTGTTCCTTAAATTCATCAATCTGTTTTTGTGTTAATTTCATATTATCTTCCTCCTATTTAGAATACAAGATTTATAGTTACTTTTTAATTCTTTGCTATTATATTATAATTTTACATAATTGTCAATGTTAGAATATAATTCCGTCTATGCAGTTTTCATAAATAAATTTTTCTATTTTAGTTTCATTATTTGTATTATAAAATTCTGTTAATAATGTGTTAAATTCTTCTAGTTTATTATCTGACACTTTTATTATTCCTGCTCCGTTTTCTATCATTATTTTGTTTGCACATATTGTGCTTGTTCTTTTATTTCCGTCCCAGAATAGCTGACTTCTCATACCATATAACATATATTTTATTGCTCTTTTAGTTGGGCTTTCTATTTTTAGTATTTCTTCTATTTCTTTTTTTACCTTTTCTTCTTGTGGTATTTCTGGCATATATGTTGTACCTGTTATTGCTACTTTTCCGTTTTCTTAAAGTTCCCCATTCTAAGCTTTCATTTCTTGAAACATGTTCATTTACTTTACATACAAATTCTAAATTAAATTCACAGTCAATATTATTTATTATATATTTCCATGCATCTCTTAAATTTAAAATACATTGAATTTCATCTATTTTTAGGTTTGGAACATTTACTCCTTCTAGCACGGTTTTTGTTTGTGGGAATGTTACATTTAAGCCCTCTAACCTTGCTGCTGCATATATGTTATCTACTAAGTTTTTTTTTGCTAAAAATATATTTTGTTCTAATGCTAAATTATATTTATTTTCCATTTTTTGTGTTCTCCATTTTTATTTTATGATATATTATTTTTATTAATTATTCAAGTAAAATTTTGTTTTTTCCTAAAACTTGCGGTCGCAAATTGCGGCCGCATTACTTTATAGTTCAATATTTCTATATTGCAATTTTGATTTTTCTAATATTTCTCTTTCTCTATTTGTACAAGTAAGTATTATTATTTGGTGATTTTTAAATTCTTCACTTATGTATTTTAATATATTTGCTAGCCTTGTTTCATCGTAGTATGCAAATGCTTCGTCTAGTATTATTGGCATTGTTTCTTCTGATAGTTCTTTTATTGCTCCTAGTCTTAACGATATATATAGTTGGTCTATTGTTCCGTATGCTTAGTTTTTCGCTCGAGATATATTCACCATTTTCTTTTTCTACTATTATTCCTTCTTCATCATTTATTCTAACATTTTTGTATTTTCCATCTGATATTTGTTCTATATTTTTTGATAAATTTTTTGTAAATTTTGGTGTTACATTTTCTTTCATTTTTGTGTATGCAACTTCTAATATCTGTTTTGCAAGTTCCATTGAATTATTTAGTTTTAATAAGTTTTGCTCTTTTTCATTCATCTCTTGCAACTCTTCTTCCATTTTGGCTAACTTTTCTAGTTTTGGTAAAATGTTGTTTTTGTCTAGTTCTAGTGAATGAATTTCTAATTTATTTTTATTAATATTATTTTGTATGTTTTCTAACTCAAACGATAAATTGCTTATATTTATTTCTTCTAATTTGTATGTATTTTTTATTTTACTTTTTTCATTTTCTATTTGTATTTTTAATACCTCTTCTACGTTTTCTATTGCTTTTGCTTGTTCATCACTGTTTTTTATAAGTAGTTCTATTTGTGTATTTATTTTATCTATATTTGTTTCTAATTCTTGCTTTTGCTGTTTTACTTTACTTATTTGTTTTTCTATATGTTCGTTTCTCCTTGCTACTTTTATTATATTAATAATATTAGATATAATAAGAATTAATACACTTATTACAAATATTGTAGTCATAGCAATTAATGTAATAGTATTGTTTTTGAATATTGTCATTAATATAATAGATATTAGTATTATTGCTATATTTATAATGTTTTGTGACTTGATTATTTTTTTATTTTCTCTATTTGGTACTTTTATTTTATTTATTTCGTTTTCTAATTCTTTTTTATTTAATTTTAATTTTTCTATTTTTTCATTATTTTCTTTTAAAATATTTTCATTTAATGCTATTTTTTGCTTTTCTATTTTTTCTGTTTCCTCTAGTGCTCTTAGTTCTTTTATTATTTTAAATTTTTCCTCATCTTGTTTTATTTTCTCTTCTAAGCTTTGCTTTAGTTCTTCTATTTCATATTGTTTTTCTTTATATTCTTCTAGCTCTCCTATTTCATCTTGAAGTTTAAATTTTTCTTCTTTTATAATATTTATTGGTCTTCCCTGGCTTCTTAGTGTTCCTATTTCTTCTATTTGCCTTTTATTTATTTTTTCCATTGCTTTTTTATATGAAACATTATCTTCTCCTGTTCCTGCTAAGTTTGCCAACTTCTGAAGTAATGTATTTTGTTCTTGTTTTCCTAGTTTTACTTCTTGTTGCATTGATACTAATGTTGATAAAAATGTATCTTCATCTATTTTGGTTTGCTCTGTAAAAAATTGATTACCATTTGTTCTATCTATTGTAAATTCCTTTGAAATATCGTTTAATTCTTCATCATATATTTTAGGATTTTTCTTGTTAAAATCTCTAAATACTTCGTATTTTTTTCCATCATCTAATGTGTATATTATTTTTCCTGAAAATTCTTCACTTTTCCATGGCTTGTACCTATCATAATCTGAAAATTCTTTTCCTCTTTTATTTTTAGAAATTCCATATAAACTATCCACAATAAATTTAAGAAGTGTGGATTTCCCCGCTTCATTTTTTCCATATACTATGTTTATATTTTCAGAAAGTTCTATTTCTCTGTTTTCTATGTTTCCAAATGCATTTATTTGTAATTTGTTAATTTTCATTTTCTTGCCTTTCTTTATTTTTTATAAATATTATTTGACTTATTTGTATTTATATATTATAATAATTATAGAAATAAGGAGCCACAAAATGTGGTTGCCAATTGGTTGTATTTTTAAAACACACCTCTATAGCACGCAGAGATGTGTTTTTTTGTTATTTGCTTAACATTATACTAAGTACAATAATTATGGCAAATGCAATAATAGTTACTGCCACTAAGGCAGAAAAAAGTAAGAATATTAATTGTAAATATAAATTTTCTATCATATGCACCACCTCCATTCTATGTAGGCGGCAACCACATTCTGCTTCTCCAAATTTCAGTTTTATTATATATTGTAAAATTAAAAAAGTCAATCTATTTTTAAACATTTGTTTGAAAAATGAGTTATGCAAAAACAATATAAAAGAGCATTAATTAAAATGCCCTTTTTTATTTATTTTTTCTTGTTACATTAATTTAAATAATTATTTATTCTTTGTAACGAATTATATGTGACCATCTATCACAGCCTTTTTCTCTTTGTCCACCGCAACACTCAGTATTACATGTTTTACAATTGCTCCCTAATAATTCAATTAGCTCCTTTTCTTTCTGCCTAATTTGATAATCTTTATCTTGCTTTAATGTATAATATTTAATAACATCTTCATATGTTTCTGTCGTATAGACTTTACGCTCTGCTCTCCACATTCTAGATGCCACAGGATGATTAGTAATTTGGTATCCTTTTTCATCATAGTGAATTCCTTCACTATCTATTGTATAGCTCCCTATTTTATTTGGTTTATTGTAATCTGATACTAATAAGTTGTTATTTTGCTTATCATATGTAATAAAATATCGAAATTTATTATATCCTATTTCTTCTCGACTTGCTATGCGAGGTAATCTTTCATTTAAACAACCTGATTTTAACTGTTTTTGCATAGTACTATATTCTTCTTCTGTTACATGACAAACCATTATTGGTGTTGCATGCCGATATGTGCAGTCAATGTAATCATATAAAGACATATTTGACTCCCTATCGTAATCTTCATACATAATAATTATTTTATTCATTCTTTTTCCTCCTTGTCAATTGACGTTGTTATTGGTTACTTGGTATTTCTTATTGGATATATATAATTATAAATTTTAATGAATTTTATCATATTTTTATGTTATTTTCAAGTTTCTTCAGCAATTTATGTTAAATTTTTGAGTTTCTTATTTTTTTGTATTAGCATTCTTTTCCGCGTTTGGGACAGTTCCTAATCTATCCAGATTATTTTTGTTTGCACCTTTTGTTTCTTATCTATCTTGTTTCCGATTAGGAACCGTCCCCAATGCTACTGTTTTACGATAATGCTTCTATTCCTATTTCTATTGCTTTTTCTATTGTTTCTTTATCTATGTTTTCATCTTGTAATTTATCTAACATCTCACTTGCAAATATTCCTTTTAGTGTTGTTGTGTTTGCAATTTTGTTTAGGTCATAGCCTATTTTTGTTTTGTCTTTTAGTTTTATAATATTTCTGGTTTCTATTTGCTTATATAGCTTATATGTATTTATTTCGAAGTTTCTGTTTCCTACTAATATAATTTTATATAGGTCTTTTTCGTTTAATTCTAGCCCTTCTATTTTTTCTAGTAGTTCTTCTGGTTCATTTATATTTGTAATATCTAACTGTACTTCTTTAAATTCTTTCTCGTCTAATTTTACAAATTCTACTTCTATTTTCTTGTTTTCTATATTTCCTACTATCATTCCGTGTTCACCTAGTTCGTCAAACCCTAGAGAAATTGGAGAACCTGGGTAAATTATATTTGTGTTTTCTTTTGTTAAATTTATTTTATGTATATGTCCTAAAGCTACATAATTAAACTTTAACTGTTTTAGTTTACTACTAGATATTGTATTATAGTCTCTTTGGTCGTCATATCCACCATCTAGGCTTGCATGTGTTATTAAAATATTTAACTTTTCTTTATTTTCTATATTTATTTCTTCTAATTTTGATTCTTTTAAGTAGAAGTCTTCAAAGCCATAGCCATATAAGTCAAATTCTTCCATTTCTACTTTTTCTATTTTTGAAGTGAATATTTTTACATTTTCACTCCAATTATATTTTGTATAATATGAATTTTTTAAATATGGGTCATGATTTCCTGGGGTTATAAATATTAATGTATTTGGAATTTGTTTGAAACAATCATTTATAAAGTCTATCGTGCTTTGCCTTACATATTCATGGTCATAAAGGTCTCCTGCTATAAATAGATATGGCACTTCCTTTTCTTTTATATATTCTATCATTTTTTTGAATGCTTTTCTTTGGTCTAACCTTCTTACTTCTCCTAAGTTTGCTCTGTCACTTAGTAATGTAAATGGTGTGTCAAAGTGCATATCAGCTATATGTACAAATTTCATTTATTTTCCTCTTTTCTAAAATAATTTATACATTCAAGATTACATTGAATTTTTTAAATTTTCTTTACACATTATATAAGTTTAATTTTAAAAAGTCAATAGTTTTATAAACATTTGTTTTGTTATTATAGTGTAAATATTACTTTTTATGCAGTAACTTTCTAATTTTTTTTTACATTTAAAATTGACTTTTCATTGAATAGGAGAAAGGGAGTAATTGAGTAAATGTTCTTAAGTATTCATAACTGATTAAGCCCCTACAATTTTAACTTAAAATATTACTTTCCTAATATAAAAAAAGACGCATTAGGAAACGTCCCTAATGTGTCTTTTTTTATTCCATTGGGCCAAATAGTTCGTCAAATTTGGCTTCTAATTCTTTTTGTAAGTCTTCTGTGAATGCATCTTCATTTATTGGCTCTTGTGGTGCTTCTGGTGATTCAAAGTCAGAAAAGTCAAATAAATCGTCTTCTGCTTTTTGTTCTTTATTTTCTTGTTTTATTGGTTCTTTTTTTGTTTCTTCTTCCATAAAGTCAAAACTGTCAAATGACATCTCATTAGATTTTACCTCCACGTTTTTTTGTTTGTTTTCTTCTTTATTTTCTTTATTATCTTCTACTATATCATCATCAAATAAGTCATCTAAAGACTCTACTTTTAGGCTTTCCTTACTTGCACTTGGCTTGTCTGGTACATATGGGTTATATGGATTATATTTTCTCCATTCTCCTCTTGAGCCTACGTCAAAATTGTTATGGTCTAGGGTATCTTGTTGTAAGTCTTTATATATTTTTGCTTGTTCAAAATAGTAATATTTTTCTGCTTTTACTGGTTTTATACCTTTTTCATATATAATACATAAGTCATTATCCATTCTTCTTAGTTCGTCTGGTGTCATAAGTGGTCTTGCCATTATTTGCTCTGATTGACTAAAGCCTTGTTTATGAAAGTGCTTATCTTTATTTACTGAGTTACTATTTCTTGATATTGTTTTTTCTCCTAGGGCTTTTGAGAAGTATTCTACTGTTTTAAATGAGTTACTTCCTAAAAATACGTGTGTGTCACAGTTACCCATTATTGTTTCATAACTTTTTTCATATACTGCCTCTAGTTGGTCTAGGTTTTGAAGTATAACACTGAATTGTATTCCCCTACTTCTTGATGTTGATATTTTTTTGTCAAAGTCTGGTATTCTTCCTATGTTTGCAAACTCGTCTAGTATGAAGAATACTGGTACCTTTAGCCTTCCTCCATTTAAGTCTGCAAAGTTGTATAATTGTTGTATCATTTGTGAGAAGAATATTGTAAGTAAGAAGTCATATGCTGTGTGAGTATCTGATGATATTACATATACTGCTGTTTTTTTACTTCCTATATCTTCAAAATTTATTGTATCTGTTGATGTTACTTCTGCTATTTCTTTTGAGTCGAATTTTCCTAGTTTTGATTGAAGTGAACTTAGTATTGAACCATATGTTTTTTCTGGTGCTATTTCTATTGATTTATAGTACATTCTTGCTGGATGGTCATATGGTAATTGGTTTATTAATTCTGTAAGTAAGTTACTTCCTCCATTGTTATTTGCTGCCCTTACCATTTCTGAACAGCTTGCTAAATTTTGTTCTTCTTCTGGTCTTGTTGCTATTAGGTAATATATTAGTGCTTTTAATAGCATTTCTGCCATGTCGTCCCAGTATGGGTCACTTTTTCCTTCTGCTGCTTGACCTTTTACTACTGTGTTTGCAATAACGTCTACATCTAATTCACTTGCAACGTGCATTAATGGGTTATATCCGTCACTATTATTTGGATTTACTAAGTTTAATACTTTTATATCATATCCATGTTTTTTTAGGTATCCTGCTGTTTTATCATATAACTCACCTTTTGGGTCTGTAAATACATATGAACCTAGCATTTGTGTTGCATTTGGTATTGAGTATGATGCTGATTTACCAGATCCTGAACCTCCGTACTATTAATGTATTTACGTTTCCTCTTTTATCTACTGGTAGGTAATTTTCTTTTGCTAATATTATTCCTTTGTCTGGGCTTAATATTTTATATTGCTCACCTTTTACACTCCAATCACTTGAACCATGTTCTATATCATAGTATTTTCCCTTTGGTTTTGTTTTCCAAAAACCTTTTATTGAGAATGCTATAAATGCTATTGTATATGGTATTAGGCATTTTAAGAATATTACAAAAGCTCCTTTATATGCAAACATTCTAAAAAATGCTGTAAAGCTTGTTACTTCTTTTACGAAATATTCTACAAAGTTTGTCAAAAAGTCACTGTTTGAACCATTTGGCGCTTCTGCCCAAGCCAGTGCAATAGGCGCAATGAATACTATAGCTAATATTAGCCATAGTATTCCAATAATTATTAAAAATCTTTTTCCTTGTTTTACTGAATTTTTGAACTTGTCTATCTTTCCCACAACGTTCCACCTTTTCTTTCGTTATTTATGCTCCTCTTTCTTGTCCTTTTTTACTAGTTCTTGTTTTCTTTTCAATTTCGAAATTATATACTATTCCTTTTTGCTCTTTCATTTTTCTATTTCTTTTTACTATTTGAAATGCTTTTTCTTCAAATTTTATTATATTTCCATTCGATAATTCAAGAGTATTATTTTCAGTTAGTTCTCCATCTTCTGCATTTATGAATTTTGTTTCATCAAATATATTTTCCTTTTGACTTCCTCTTTCTACTTTTATACTTCTTTTGTTTTCTTTTGCAAATGATATGCATACCATTTCAAAATTATCTTGTGAACCTTCAATTGTTGGTTTCATTTTTCAATTCTCCTTTCTAGACATCCTCTTTCTTTTCACGTATTTCAAACGCAAAGTAAGACTTATATGGTTTTAATTCGCACTTTCCTTTTAATTCATTTGTGTTTTTGTCCAAATATACTTTAGGTTTTATTTCTTCTGTTGTTTCTGGATCTATAATTGATATTGGCCTTCCGTAAATTTGGTGTGTATTTAAACTCTTTATATACCCCTTCTTTTTCAGAGTATAGAGTATCAAACTTAACTGGTACAGGTTTTTTAGAAATACGTACTTTATTATCTTCTAAAATCCCCATATTTACTACTACTTTATCTCCTGCGAAAGATAAAATTATTAGTTGTTCTTCATAATTTGGTTCATCTATAAAAAATGTTTTTTTCTTTAAATTCCCTTTTAGTTCTTGTGCTGATACAAGCCTTTCTACTGTAAACTTTGGGTATTCATTTAAAAATTCTTTAGCTGTTTTATTTACTCTATATATTACTGTGCTTACACCTTGTGGATCTGTAATGCTAAAGTGTTTTCCTTGTATACTCTCCATTTTATTTTCTCCTTTTCTATGAACCAAATATCATAGTTTTTCTTTAGTTCGCTAACTATACATAATTATAGCATGTATTTTCATTATTGTCAACTTATAGCCTTGTAGTTTGGGTGAAGTGCTTTTGATGGCCTAGACGATCGATGAAAAGCCCCTACAATTTAAAATTATGTAAGTTTTGTAGTTAATTTCTTGGTTCAAATTTTGATATTTCTTTTAATTTTTCGTATATCTCTATTTCTTCTTTAGTTAGTTCTTTTGGAACTATTATTTTTACTTCTGCTACTAGGTCTCCTCTTCCACCTTTTCCATCTTTATAACCTTTTCCTGGTATTCTTAATATTTCACCAGTTCCAATTCCTCTTGGTACATATATATTAGCCACATCATCTATTGCATCTATTTGTGCTCTTGTTCCTAGTGCTGCTTCCCATGGTGCTAAGTAAAGGTTCGTATGAATGTCATACCCCTCTAGCTTATATTTTTTTGTATTATTTACATTTATTTTAATAAATAAATCTCCATTCTTTGCTCCATTTTGACCTGGTTTTCCGTGCACCTAATAAGCGTATTTTTTCACCATTTCGTATTCCTGCTGGTATTTTTATATTAAATGTCTTTACTTTTCCTTCTATAGTTCTTAAAGATAGTTTTTTCTCTAAGCCATAATATGCTTCTTCTATTCCCAAATCAATTTCTGTTTCTATATTTTCTCCTTTTATTGGTACTTTTTTCTTTGTTTTTATTTCTTCTTTATTCTCATTAACATTGTTACCAAATAAAATTCCTAAAAAGTCTGTTTTTATTTCTCTATCTTGGTTGTCTTTTTGCTTTTCAATTTTTCTACCAACATTTGAGTACCATATTCTATCATATTTTCTTTTTTGTTTGTTATCTGAAAGTACTCTATATGCCTCATTTATATCTTTGAATCTTTCTTCTGCATATTTGCCTTCGTTAACATCTGGGTGATATTTTTTTGCTTGTTCACGAAATGCTATTTTTATTTCATTTATATTTGCTTTATTATTTTCTAAACCTAATATTTTATAGTAATCTTTAAAAATCATTTAACATCCTCCAAATTCATGGTAGCAATATTATATCACATTGTTTTTAATGAGAAAAGAGAAAGAAGCAAATTTCCCTAAAAAATTTGCTTCTTTCTTATAGTTTTAAAACTACTCTTATATTTCAATATTTAATATTAACTCTGGAAATTCTTTCATAATCCATACTGTTCCTGAATCAAAATCCCAACTTTCATAACTTTTCTTATTTTGCATTTCTTCTAATGTTAAACAAGTTCCTCCTGTATTTGTAGTTACTTCCGATTTTTCTTTCGTCCAATATGAAGTTTTTATGTTTCCTCGATAAAGTTTCCCAATTAGTCCTCCTATATAATATTTTCCTGTCAACTTACTTATAGAATATGTATTTGTTATATTTGTATCTACAGCATATCCAATTAATCCGCCTACATGCCTTTCACCAATTACCTCTCCTGTTGAATATGCATTTTTTACTATTGCTTTAGTCTCTCCATAAGTTGAATAACCTATTAATCCTCCTGCCATTTCATAAGTTGATGTTACTTTTGATGTTGAATATACATTTGTTACTACTCCACCATCATTAGATCCTATTAAACCACCTACACTATTTCCTCCACTTACTTCTCCTGTAGAATATGAATTCTTTACTATTGCCTTATTAACAGTTGAACCATTACTATTTACCCCTACTAAACCACCCACGTTACCATTTCCACTCACATTTACATTACTTGTTGAACCAGTTATATTTCCAGCTATATTATATCCTATTATTCCACCTACTCTTTCATCTCCTGTTATTGTTCCAGTTACTTTTACATTCTCTATAACTGTTCCTCCACCTTGTTTAGTATAGTTGGTTAGCCCTATCAAAGCGCCTACGCTATTTTTTCCTTTTATATTGCAGTCAATAATACTCAAATTGCTTATTTTTCCATCATACGTCATTCCAAATAAACCTTGATACTCTTCTTCTGAATCTATTACTAATCCTGTTATCTTATGGTTATTTCCTTCTAATTTTCCCATGAAAGGATTACTTCTATTTCCTATGCTTATCCAGTTTTGTGTTAGTTCTATATCTTGCATTATTATATAATTTTTACTCAAATTATTTGCCATATTTCTTAAGTCGCCTTCATTCCATATTTGTACCCATTCTTCTACTACTACTTCTACCTCATTTGTACTTCTTATAGAATTTTCTGCTTTATCGTATGCTACTGCATATACTTTATATGTTCCACTTGGCAAACTTATTATTTCGTTTGTATCATATTTTGTGTATTCACTTGCTGTTGTTAGTTTTACATAGTATTCATATCTTCCTATTCCACTTTTTACATTACTTTCATCTGCTTCTTCATCTTCTGCATTTGCTGTTATTTTTATTCCTCCTGTTCTTGTTGTTTGTGCTGCTATTTCAAATGCTTTTGGCTCTAACCTATCTATTATATCTACTATTACATTCTTTTCTTCTTTTTTACCATTTTCATTTTCTATAATAAATGTATAACTTCCATTTGATATTACAGAGTAGTCTACAGCTGCTATATCTTGCTTAGGGTATATCACTATTCCATCTGGGCTTGTTATACTTTTTACTTTTCCCTGTACTTTTAGTAGTATGTCCACTCTTTCCTCTTTTGTATATGTTGATGGTTCTAAACTATATGTTATTCTTACTCCTGTAGCTTTTTTTATATATTCTATAACTACTTTATTATTTTCATTATATTTTAATTTTACTTCATATGAGCCTATGTAACCTATTTTTCCATCTTTATCTATTGTTTCAAATATTTTATTATCTAATAACTTTTGTAATACTAATTCTATTGTTACTTCATTTCCTAAATTATCTTCTTCTAATTCTATATTTAATATCTCAATTTCTATTTTTTCCCTTATCCCAGCTATTTCATATTTTTCTTTTGCATTTTTTGCTTTACTTATTATTCCATTTTCTCCTATGGTTACATTTATTACTACTCCTGCTAATATTATTAATAATATTATCGTAATTACAAGGGTTATTAATGTTATTCCACTAATTGTTTTAAGTTTATTGTCTACATTTTTTACTTTTAACTCTTTACTTTTCATTTGTTTCTTCTCCTTTTATATATTATTTTTTATTATATATTTTCAATCACAATAAGAATATTTATTTTTACTGTTTAATACCATACATAATATTTATACGTGATTAGTATTTTTGACACTAATTTACGTTCTTTTTTCATACCCTTAATAATATTTTAATTATTAACTTTAGTATAAATTTATTGTACTACAAATAATATAACTGTATTAACTCTCATGTTATTATGAATTAATTTTATATCTATTTTTAGATTTTAATATTTTGTATTCAATTGTGTTTTTATACACAATTCTTATGTTGTATGTAATATATATTATACAATTCTTTAATTGTAGTGTCAATACAATTTTTTAATTGTGCTATAAACTTTTATTAAATAATATATTTTTTTAAGGAGGGAAGCATGCATAAAACTAGACTTAAAGACTTACGAGAAGATAGGGATTTGTATCAAAAAGATATCTCCAAAATTCTAAATATCAAACAGCAGCAATATTCTAGATATGAAACAGATGTAAATGAAATAAGTGTTACATTATTAAAGGAACTTGCTATTTTTTACAATACCAGTACTGATTATATTTTAAGATTAACTGAAGAATCAAAACCATATCCTAGAAATAAAAAAGTAAATTAATTTTCAAATTAATTTGGAAGAGGGCTCAAATTCTATGAGCCCTCTTCTTATCAATCAACAAGGACTCCCTTTTTCGCGTTTTGACACGTAGAGGACATACCTCTAGAATTAGTTTAGTTTTTAGTAACAATTTCTTTCTTATATTAATATAATATCTTAGGTGATTTTATGGGCTGTTTAGATGGTTTAAGTCCTTGTGAATTAGTTACACTTGCTAATATTATTTCTGTTTAAATTGCACAAAATTTAAGTTCTGATGAATTATCCTCCCTTACTGGATTTTTACTATACTTGGATATAATTTAGCTGTTCTTTCAGTTTCATCTAATAATTGTGACAAAAAGTCTTCTTGTTAATTTTATTATTAGCTATTATCTTTTACCTCATCTAATGGTACAACTCTTAATGTGTATCCTAATGGATATAAAAGTCTTATTAAAGTATTTAATTGTGGAGAAGTCGATAATTTTTCTATTCGTGCAATAGCAGATTGCTTTATTCCTGTTTTTTTCCCTAACTCTCTTTGCGTTAACTTTTTGCTATTTCTTGCTGCAATTACTGCATCCATTAAATCCATTTGAAGCTGTATTTCCGCTTCTTGCTCTGGTGTAATATTAAGTTTTTTTTCTACTTCTTCCCATGTAATATATGGCCTATTATCCTTCATTATAATCTCTCCTTTTTAAAAATTCTTTTAAATTTCTTTTTGCTCTTTCTATTTCTCTTCTTGGCGTTTTTCTCGTTTGCTTCATAAATATACTTAATAATATAAATTTATTATTTTCCCAATATGCAAAAAGTATTCTATCCCTTAATGGTCTTAATTCCCATATGTCATCTTCAATATGTTTTACATATTTTTCACCAATTCTAGTTCCTTCATTTTGCAATCTTCTTATATAAGCTGTTATTTTGCTGAACTTTAATTGTGAGTCTTTGCTTTCATTTTTCTTTAATTCACTTATATATTCTTCTATCTCACTTTTTCCATTTTTGTCTCTATATAATATTACTTTATACAAATTATGTCCTTTCTATATTGTATTATTATGATAACATATTTGTTATCAATAATCAATATTAAATTATTTTTTTTGAATTTTTTAGATTTATAAATTTATCGATTAAAATTTTTAGAAATTAATTTACATAAATATTAAAGCATGTGTATTTTATTTTGTCAACAAAAATCGTTCGTCAAATTTCTACATTTTCAAATATTTTTGAGTTTTAAAAAAAGAATATCTTACTAATTTAATAGTAAAAAATTCTTTTTTATTTATATTATAATTCTCTTCTTCCCTCTAAAGCCTTACTTAATGTTACTTCGTCTGTATATTCTAAGTCTCCTCCTACTGGTATTCCATGAGCTATTCTAGTAGCTTTTATTCCTAGTGGTTTTATTAGTTTTGAAATATACATTGCTGTTGCTTCTCCTTCTACTCTAGGGTTTGTCGCTAGTATTACTTCTTTTACTTTTCCATCCATTAACCTTGAAAGTAGCTCTTTTATTTTTATTTCATCTGGACCTATTCCATTCATTGGTGATATTGATCCATGTAAAACATGGTACATTCCCTTAAATTCATGTGTTCTTTCCATTGCTACTACATCTTTTACATCTTCTACTACACATATTACACTTTCATCTCTTTTTGGATTTGAACAAATAGTGCATGGGTCTGTATCTGATATATTATAACATTTAGAACAATATTTTAAATTCTTTTTAGCATTTATTATTGAAGAAACAAATTCATTTACTTCTTCTTCTGACCTATCAAGCATATAAAATGCAAGTCTTGCCGCTGTTTTATTTCCTATGCTTGGCAGTTTTTCAAATGCTTCTATTAGTTTTTCTATTGATGGTGAATAATATGACATTTTTATGCTCCTTATAATTGCTACCCCAAAAGGACCAGGTTATTTTGGGGTAAATTTTTGTTGATTACCCCAAAATAACCTGGTCCTTTTGGGGTAAAAATTACATTATTCCTGGAATATTATATTTTCCTAAGCTTTGTGCTTGAGCTGAGTCTACTTTTCTTAATGCTTCATTTATACATGTTAGTATTAAATCTTCTAACATTTCTACATCTTCTGGGTCTACTACATCTTTTTTTATTTTTATTTGTTTTATTTCTTTTGCTCCTGTTACTTTTACTTCTATTGCTCCCCCACCACTGCTAGCCTCAAATTCCTTTGATACTAATTCTTCTTGTGATTTTTCCATATCTGCTTGCATTTTTTTTGCTTCTTTCATTAATTGGTTTATATTCATTCCACCAAATCCTCCCATTCCTCCTGGGAATCCTCCTCTTCTTGACATATTATTCCTTCCTTTCTTATGAGAAGTTAGAGGTTGGAAGTTGGATAATTGGGTAATTTCTTCGAAATATTTACCCTACGCTCCAACTTCTAACTTCCAACTTCCTTTTATATTATTTTTATTTTCTTATTATTAAGATATATAATTTTAATTTTTTTACTCTACCATATTAAATGGTATTCCATTATCTTCCGCAAAGCTTTCTATTGGATTTTGCTCTTTTTTCTCTATAACTTTGGTATCTTCATATATGTATTTTATTTTCATTGGCTTACCACATTCCATAGATACTCTTCTTTCCAATTCTGATATACTTTCACTTTTTTCTAATATTGTTTTTCCAAATGGCGTTATTCCTTTAGTAAATTGTATTCCTATTATTAAATCATTTATTTTACTTGCTGTTGAATTTATTAAGTTTGTATATAACATTATTTTTCCAGCATCTTTAAGTTCTCTTACTATTTTAGGCCATTCTTGTAATTTTTCACCTATTTGTATATTTTTTACTGGCTTTTGTTGAATTGTGGAATTTCCCTGTACCTCTTCTGATATTTTTTGTGTTTTTGTATTTTCTACTTTTCTAATTAATGAATTTTCCACATTTTGTGAAATATTGTGTACTACTCCTCCTGCATTTATTTTAGAAATTTGCATTTCTAATTGTGTTATTTTACTTTTTAATTTTTCTATTTCACTATTATCAACATTTGCCTTAATATTTTCTGATTCATTTGTTTGACCACTACATAGTTTTATTATTCCTACTTGAAATAATATTAATCTTTGTGAAGAATATTTTATATCATTTTCTAAATTCGATAATGTATATATAATTTGAAGTAACTTTTCTTTTGTTACTTCATTTGCTAATTTTTCAATATTTGCTATTTCACTTTCTGAATATATATTAAGTTCTTTACTCGATTTATATATTAATATATCCTTAATATATTTTATAATTTCCCATAAAAAATTTTGTATATCTTTTCCATCTGATATTACATCATCTATTGTTTGCAGAGCTTCATTTACATTACTTTCAAAAATATTAGACACTATTTTATTTATATATGCTAGTTTTGGTATTCCTACTAAGTCTTTTACTTTATCTTCATCTATTTTTGTCTCCCCATCTTGCAAGCATCTTTCAAGTATTGATAAAGCATCTCTCATTCCACCTTCTGCTAATACAGCTATTACTTTTAAGGCTTCATTTGTTATTTCTATTTGCATTTCATCACATACTATTTTTAATCTTTTTATAATATCTTCATCTGATATTTGTTTAAAGTCAAATCTTTGACATCTTGAAAGTATTGTTGCTGGAAGTTTTTGAGGCTCTGTTGTTGCTAATATAAATTTTACATGCTCTGGTGGTTCTTCTAATGTTTTTAAAAGTGCATTAAAAGCTCCTGTTGAAAGCATATGAACCTCATCTATTATATATACTCTATATTTTGCCTTTGTTGGCAAAAAATTTACTTCTTCCCTTATTTGCCTAATATCTTCTACACTATTATTTGAGGCAGCATCCATTTCTACTATATCTGTAAGGCTACCATTTATTGCTTCCTTACATGTTTCACATTCGTTACATGGTTCTCCATCTTGTGGGTTTAAACAATTTATTGCTCTTGCTAAAACCTTTGCTGTTGTGGTTTTACCAGTTCCACGCCCACCATTAAAAAGATACGCATGCCCTACTCTTCCAGCTATTATTTGATTTCTTAATGTTCTTGTTATATGTTCTTGCCCAACCATTTCTGAAAATAAAGTTGGTCTAAACTTTCTATATAGCGCTGTGTAACTCAATATTCTCACTCCTATATTTTAAAAAATGGTATAAGAATTAAAATTTGTAAAGTTCCTCTATGGAAGATACTTAACATGCAAGAATTCTATTTATTGCTGCTTCCTTCCGGACCTGACAAGTTTCATAGGTTTGCACAAAAATATCCTCCATACAGAAACTTTATTTTTCTCATACCTCATTTATTATATATGCTTTTTTTTATTTTAGCAAGTATTTTTAGAAAAATAATTAAACACAGTAGGGACGCCCCTTTGCTTAGCTTCTTAGAATTTTCGTCCAGTGGACTTAAAAGTTCTTAGAAGCTAAGTATGCGAATTTATAGAATTGCTTTGTAGTTTTCACTATTTAGCAATTCTTAAATTCACTTTCGTGTCATTTTAACACACATGGGACACCCCTATTATGTTTATTTCTCTCTTTTAAAAATATATTTACTAGTATCTGTTATTTCTAAGCTTGATTTCCCTTGTTTAGTTATTTCTGATGGTGGTAAATCTAAGTTTATATTTGTTTTATATTTTTTACCTTCTGTATTTATTATAAAATCAAAATTTACTGTAAATTTTATATCTTCATCTGTTATATTCATACCATTTAACATAGTTCCATCTATTATTGTTTCTCCATTCATTATATTATACGTTCCAAGCTTAGTATTTCCAAACGCTATTGCTATAATTCCTCCTTGATTGTTTATTTCTAGTGTTGTTGTATCACTTTTACTTGCACCTTTATATGTTAAGGAATTTCCTTCTAATATATAATTATCTGAATATGTAAATTTTTTATTTTCAGTTGTATTTGGTATATATGTTTTTATATAACCTTTTTTAGGTGGTATTTTTATGACAATATTAGATATTTCTATACTTTTTATTGTAGCATCTTTTTCATATTTTTCATTCTTTTTTATTTCAAAGTATATTCCATTGTTTTGTACTATCTCGTTTTCTAACCCATCATTTGTTATTGGGTTATCTGAACTTACTACCATACTTCCTATTACTATTTTTGATAGTTTAAATGGCATATTTACTTCGCCCTCTATATTGTATTTATATGTAATTATTATTGCTATAAATATTAATAATATTAATATTACAGCTGCTATAGCTGTTTTTATTTTGTCTTTTAATTGAGTTTGCATTTAAATTTACTCCTTTGTAAGTTTTGGCGGAGTGAGTGGGATTCGAACCCACGTGCCACTTTCATGGCTAACTGTTTTCGAGACAGCTTCGTTATGACCACTTCGATACCACTCCACATCATACTTAACATGCACTATTCATTTTTAACTATTTAGAGCATAATTCAGTATTCTTTATTAATCAATATCTACAATAAATTGTGTTTTTATTATTGCTTTTTATTTAAGTCTTTTCTTCTACTTCTTAATTCTTTAAAAAATTCTTGTAAAATATTTTCACATTCTTCTTTTAAAATTCCTGTTTTATATTCTATTTTATGATTAAATGGATAGTCTTCTAAAACATTAAGCACACTTCCACATGCTCCTGTTTTATAATCCATAGCTCCTATATAAAGTTTTCCCACTCTTGCTTGAATTAATGCTCCCGCACACATAGTACATGGCTCTAATGTTACATACATTTCACAGTCCAATAATCTCCATGTATCTAACTTTTTACTAGCCTTTTGTATTGCCAAAATTTCTGCATGATTTGTAGTATCTTTTTTACTTTCCTTTAAGTTGTGTGCTCTTGCTATAATTTGTCCATCTTTTACTATTACCGCTCCAACTGGTACTTCTAATTTATTATATGCTTTCTTAGCTTCTTTTAGAGCTTCTTTCATAAATTTTTCTTCCATTATAACCTCTACTTATTATATAATAATGAAAACTACTATTTTATTGAAATAGTAGTTTTCATTTGGTGTTCCATGCCCGAATCGAACGGGCGACCCACAGCTTAGGAGGCTGTTGCTCTATCCTACTGAGCTAATGAAACATATTTCTTTTTTATTTTACTATATTTTTTTTGAAAAATCAATATTTCATTTTTGTTATTTTTGTGTTATACTATTTTGTAGTTAAATTTCACAGCTTTTACTTCGTACTAGTGCTAAGTAAGTAATATATTTTATTTTTGTAATAATGTCTCAACATCCTTTCCATGGCAGCCACAATACCCATTGTCTTGAAGTGTGGGATGGAAAAAATAAAATATATTACTTACTGGGGGGCGAATTTTAATACAGATACTGTGAATTATGTCATTTAATAGTTTATTGTAAAAGGGAGTTTTATTTATGCAAAAAATATTGAGTTATATGAGAAAAACAATTCGTACTTATAATATGATAGAAAATGGTGATAAAATAGCTGTATGCTTATCTGGTGGTAAGGACTCTATTACTATGCTTATGGGGCTTAAAATGCTTCAAACTTATTTTGATAAAGATTTTGAAATTGTTGCTCTTAGTGTTGACCCTGGTTTTGAATTTTTTGATAGAAATTTTTTACAAAAAACTTGTGATGAAATTGATGTTCCTTTAATTATTGAAGAAAGCCACATTAAGGAAATTGTATTTGATATAAGACAAGAAAAAAGGCCATGTTCACTTTGTGCCAATATTCGCAGAGGTATTTTAAACTCTATTGCTATTAAAGAGAGTTGTAATAAAATAGCTTTAGGTCATAATGAAGATGATGTTTTAGAAACTTTTTTAATGAATTTGTTTTTGACAGGAGCCTTTTCTACTTTTGGACCAAGTACATATATGGATAGATCAAAAATTACTGTTATTAGGCCTTTAATTATGACTCCTGAAAAGGAAATTAAAAAATTTGTTAAACGTAATAATATAGAAGTAATGAAAAAGAATTGCCCAATGGATGGTGTCTCTAAAAGAGAATATATGAAAGATTTACTTTATAAGCTTAATTTAGATATTCCTATGGTTAGAGCTAATTTGATGGGAGTAATTAAAAGAAATAAAATAAAAGGTTGGTATTAGTAACTCTATACAAAAGAGGGTGTCCTAAAATAGGAATCCAAAAAACAAAAAATCCAGCTCGGTAAG
>CAOJCG010000021.1 GCA_948356915.1 uncultured Clostridiaceae bacterium | reverse complement strand
ACCAATTTAATTAAATTATAAAAATTATTTTTACAAAAAATCGAAACTTAAAAAAGATATTATCTTGACAGATGTAATGGAAATATATATAATCGAATTACCAAAAGTACAAAAATATTCAGTAAATGATAAATTAGATACTTGGGTAAATTTTATTATAAAGTCAGGTGATATTGATATGAGTAAAGTAGATGAACCTATAAAAAAAGCAAAAGAAGTTTTAGAAGAAATAAGTATGGATGAACATGAAAGATATTTAGCAGATTTAAGAGAAAAGTACATATTGGATCAAAATGCTCTTGAAGTAACTGGTTTCGAAAGAGCTAAAACTGAAATAGCAAAAAAATTAAAAGAGAAAAAAGTTGATATAGAAATAATAATAGAAACAACAGGATTAACAAAAGAAGAAATTGAAAAATTATAATTTTATATAATAAAATACTAAACAACAAAAATAAACGAATAAATACATATTTGTAAATAAAATGTATTATATTCGTTTTATCGTTTAGACAATTATAACAAACTAAGAATGAACAGAGAATAAAAAGTAACATTTTTTAGCATATAGAGAAGAAGATTACTCAGATGTAGTATTGACAGATTCTATGGAAATTCATATAATAGAGTTATCCAAAATACAACAGTACTCAGAAAATAGAGAACTAGATATTTGGGTTAATTTTATTAATGGAGTAGGTGATTTTGATATGAGTAAAGCTAATGAACCAATAAAAAAAGCAAAGAAAATATTAGAGGAAATAAGTGATAATGAATATGAACAATATTTAGCTCACCTAAGAGAAAAGTACATATTAGATCAAAATAACTTATTAGATACAGGATATGAACGTGGACTAGAACAAGGAACTAGAAATAAAAGTATAGAAATAGCAAAAAAATTAAAAGAAGAGAATATTGACATCGAAATAATTATAAAAACCACAGGATTAACAAAAGAAGAAATTGAAAAATTATAATTTTATATAATAGAATACTAAACAAAAAATAAACGAATAAATACATATTTATAAATAAAATGTATACTATTCGTTTATTATTTTTTTATAAATCATATTTTATAAAATTAACCACTTTTCCTTGCAAATATAACATTGTAATGATAAAATTAACCTATAAAAATAGGATTATTATATAAAAATATAAATACATAAGAAAGGGAAGTTAAAAATGGCAAGAAGTAAAAGTAGAGGAAAGAAAGAAAAGAAAGTAAGCTTAGATGTAGCAGTAGTTTCAATGATAATTATGAGCATTCTGCTTGCAGTATTAATATATATGAAATCAGGTTTTATAGGTGAGCACCTAAGCCCAGCATTAGGTGGAATAATGGGATATATAAAATACATAGTACCAATAGGAATTTTTGCAATAGCAATATATATAGCTTGCAATAAAGAAAAAGATGTTTTAAATAAAAAACTTATGCAATATACAATTTTCCTAATATGCATATCAATTATACTTAGCGTATTCCAAATATCAGCAGGTCATATAAATATATCAAAAAATATAAAAGAGATAGTAGAGCAAGCATATTACTTAGGTGAAAGAAATATAGGAGGAGGAGTAATAGGAACTCTTTTAGCAGCGCCGCTTATAAACATGTTAGGTTCTTTAGGAACAATAATATTAGCCTTAGGAGTAGCAATAGTATTAATAATATTTATATTTGCCATAAAACCAGCAGAACTAATAGCTAATACAGTAGATAATTTAGAAGAAAAAAGGCAAATAAAGAAAAAGGAAAGAAGAGAATATAAAGAGCAAGAAAGAAAAACAGCAAAAGTAAGTCCAATAAGAGAAATAAGCGAAATAGAAACAAGAAAAGAAACTTTGAGAGAAAGACGTAAGCGAGAAAAAGAAGAAGCTAGACGCAAAGCAATGGAAATTGACGAAAATCAATTAACAATAAACTTAAATGGATTAGAAGAAAACAAGAAAATAAAGAAATATAACCACGATAAAGATGAATTAGTACCTTTAGGATTAGAAAATGAACAATTTAAGCCAAATGTAATAGAAAGCAATTTATTCAAACAAGAAGTAGAAACAAAAGAAGAAAAAGTAAAAGAAGTGTTAAACCTAGAACATACAATAGCAGTAGAAGAAGAAAATTACGAATTCCCACCAGTAGAACTTCTAAGTGAAGGAGAATCAAAAGGTCCAAAAGGAGGCAAAAAAGCAGTTACAGATACAGCAACAAAACTTCAAAAAACTCTATACAGTTTTGGAGTATCAGCAAAAGTAGAAAATGTATCAGTAGGACCTGCAATAACAAGGTATGAACTAAAACCAGCAGAAGGTGTACGTGTAAGTAAAATAGCAAACTTAGCAGATGACATAGCACTAAACTTAGCAGCAGAAACAATAAGAATAGAAGCACCAATACCAGGAAAACAAGCAGTAGGAATAGAAGTACCAAATAAGGAAAATGAAGTAGTACACTTTAGAGATATAATAGACACAGACGAATTCAGAAACCATAAATCAAAACTAGCATTTGCACTAGGAAAAGATGTAGCAGGAAAAGAAATAGTAACAGACATAGCAAAAATGCCACATGTAATGATAGCAGGGGCAACAGGTTCAGGAAAGTCAGTATGTATAAACACATTAATATCAAGTATAATATATAAAGCAAAACCAAGTGAAGTAAAACTAGTAATGGTAGACCCAAAAGTAGTAGAACTTTCAGTATATAATGGAATACCACATCTTCTTATACCAGTAGTAACAGACCCGAGAAAAGCCGCTGGAGCACTAGCATGGGCAGTTCAAGAAATGGAAAATAGATATAATGCATTTGCAGAAAAAGGCGTAAGGGACTTAAAAGGCTATAACGAAGCAATAAAAAATGAAGAAGGTATAGGTCGCTTGCCACACATAATAATAATAATAGACGAGCTTGCAGACCTTATGATGGTAGCAAAAAACGATGTAGAAGACGCGATATGTAGACTAGCACAAAAAGCAAGAGCAGCAGGAATGCACCTAGTAATAGCGACACAAAGACCATCAGTAGATGTAATAACAGGATTAATAAAAGCAAACATACCATCAAGAATAGCATTTGCAGTATCATCACAAGTAGACTCAAGAACAATATTAGACATGGTAGGAGCAGAAAAACTACTAGGAAAAGGAGACATGCTATTCTACCCAGCAGGAGCACCAAAACCAACAAGGGTACAAGGAGCGTTTGTATCAGATGGAGAAGTAGAAAAAATAGTAGACTTTGTAAAAGCAAATGGAGAAGTAACATACAATGAAGATATACTAGAAAGTATAGAAAATTCAAATAAATCAGACAAAGAAATGATGGAAGAAGCATCAGAAGATGAAACAGACCCATTCCTAATGGATGCAATAGAAGTAGTAGTTGAAACAGGGCAAGCCTCAACCTCATTTATACAAAGAAGATTCAAAGTAGGCTATGCACGAGCAGGAAGAATAGTAGACCAAATGGAAGAAAGAGGAATAATATCAGGCTACCAAGGAAGCAAACCACGTGAAGTGTTAATGACAAAAGAAAGATGGGCAGAACTAAAAATGGGTACAACGCAAGTAAGCTCTCCAGCCGAACCAACCTCAGAAGTAGCAAAAGCAATGGACACAATAAAGAAAATAGGAGCCCTAAACTCAAACCAAGAAGAATACTAAAATATGAGGACTAGATTTTTGAGGATGGTAGATTGGGGACGGTTCCTAATCGGAAACAAGATAGAGAAGAAAAAAGAGGAAAAAAACAAAAATAATCTGGATAGATTAGGAACTGTCCCCAATCGGAAGCCAATAACAAACAACAAAAAAAGGAGAAAAGTAAAAAAATGAAAAAAATACTATTAACAAGTACAGGATTTGAAAATAAAAATATAGAAAATAAATTTTTAGAGCTTTTAAATAAAAACGTAGAAGAAACAAAGGTGTTATTTATAATAACTGCTGCTATAGATATTGGTGCAGTAAAGATACTATCTAAATGTGCAGATGATTTATTAAACTGTGGAATAAAAGAAGAAAATATAACTATATACAATATGCATAAAGCAATTAATGAAGAAGAACTACAAAAATTTGATGCAATATATGTATGTGGTGGTAATACAAAATACCTAGTAGATAGAATGAATGAAATTAACTTTAAGGAAGTTGTAAATAAATTTATAAATAATGGTGGAATATATATTGGCGTAAGTGCAGGAAGTATAGCAACATCAGGAAATTACGAAAACAATTTAGAATTTATAAAAAACAAATTAGATGTGCATTGCGAAAAAGGAAGCAAAAATGGAGTAATAGAAAATGATGATGCAATTAATTTAACAAATAATCAAGCAATTTATATAAATGATGAAGAAATGGTGATTTTTGAGTAATGGAAGTAGAAGAAATAAAGCAATATTGTTTATCAAAAAATAAAGCATATATAGATTATCCATTTGGAGATATCCCCATATGTTTTAAAGTTAATAAAAAATTATTTGCTCAATTGTACCCGCTAGAAAATGATTATAAAATAACACTAAAATGTGACATGTTGTTAGCAGAATTATACAGAAAGAAATATAAAGGAACTGTAATAAAAGGATATCATTGCCCATCGTCACAAGCTAATTATTGGAATACAGTATATATAGGAAGAGATATTGAAGATGATGTAATAATCGAAATGATAGACCATTCATATGAAGAAGTAGTTAAAACATTTTCTAAAAAAGTACAAAAACAATTATTTGAAGATGTAAAATAATGAAATAAAGGAGAAACTTTAATGCTAGTAAAGAATAATTATAATGAATGTCTAACAAATTTAGCATGTTCAATTCAGAAATATTTTGGATTAAACACAAAACATAATTCTATAGAATATATAGATGAGATACTAAATGAAAAGCAACCTAAAAATGTTGTACTTATGCTATTTGACGGAATGGGTTCAAGAATACTAGATAGAACATTAAATAAAGATTCATTTTTTAGAAAAAATAAAATTAAAGAAATCACAACAGTATTCCCAGCAACAACAACTGCTGCAACAACATCAATTCGTACTGGGCTAAATCCAATTGAGCATGGTTGGCTTGGTTGGAACATGTATATAGCATCTATTGATGAAACAATAACATTATTTTTGAACAGTGAAAAAGGAAAAGAAGAAGTAAGCAATGAATTTCTAAAAGTAAAAGATAAGTTAGTACAAAAAACTATAGTTAATGAAATAAATGAAAACACAGAATATAATGCAGTAGAATTATTCCCTTTTGGTGAAAATAAGTACAATAATTTAGAAGAAATGATACAAATTATAAAACAAGAATGTAATAAAGAAGGGAAAAAATATATCTACGCATATGATAATGAACCAGACCATTCAATGCATGACTTTGGACCAGATGATGATAGAGTAAAAAAACTAATTGAAACAAGAAATAGTAAAGCAGAAGAATTATGCAATAGCCTAAGTAATAGTATAATAATTATCATTGCAGACCATGGTCACAAAGAAGTACAACATATCTATTTAAAAGATTATCCAGAAATAATGAAAATGTTAGAAAGAACAACTTCATTAGAGCAAAGAGCAGTATCGTTTAAAATAAAAGAAGATTATAGAGAAAAATTTGCTAAAGAATTTAATACTAGCTTTGGCAAAGACTTTAAATTATATTCAAAAGAAGAAATAATAAAAAGCCATTTATTTGGAACTGGAGAAGAAAATGAATTATTTCAAGAAGCAATAGGAGACTTTATAGCAATAGCAGAAGACTCAAATAAATGCATAATAACTGAAGGTGATGAAGTACTAAAATCACAACATGCAGGATATTCAGATGATGAAATATATGTACCATTAATTGTAATTGATAGATGTTAATAATTACAAGAAAACCAAAACGCCCCAGACTTAATTGAAATATATAAACAAACAATAGAAAATAATTATATTACGAAGATATCCAACCTCCAACTTCTAACCTCCAACATCTAATCCACAAAAGAAAGGTAAGAAAAAATGCCAAAAGATATTTTTTCGAAAATAATAAAAGATTATAATAACGAACTAGAAATAATATTAGAGCAGAAGGCTTTTTCAAGTGATGTAAAAAACCTTCTTTTAAGCATGCTATATAAAATAGAAAATGCATATGAAGATTACAAAAAAGTAAAGGTAAATGTATGCTCGAAAAAGCAATTTGTAAAAGAAATATTAGAAACAATAGAGAAAAGATGTGAAGAAATAGAAATAATAAAAATGACAAGTAAAGAAGGGCAAGAACTATACGAAAAAAATATAAACTGTATAGTAGATAAAGAAAAAGGAAAAATACAAACCTTTCAAAATGAAAAAAGTATATTAGAAGCAATAATGAAAATGAGACAAGAAGAAATAGAAGTTTCTGTTAGCAAATATGAATTAATGGAAGAACCAATAATTCAAACTCTATTAATAGGAAACAAAGAAAACTCACTAGAATTAATAACCAACTTTAATGGATGGTCATGGGATATAACAAAATTAGAATTTGGAAAACAAATATATAACAAGCTATATCAAATGCTAATAATATTAATAGGAAATAAAGGAATAGAAAACTGGATAAATAATAGAAAAGAAGAAAATGAAATAGAAGAAATGCCAAGCAATGTAATACTAAGTAGCAAATACAACGAAAGCTTCGGAATAACAAAAGAAGAAATACAAGGAGAAAAAATAGACCATATAGAAAAGATAATAAATAAATTTATAGAAAATTATGGAGAAGAACTAAATAAATATTTTTTTAAAAACTTTATAAAAGTAGCAATATTAAATACAGCAAATTACAATAAAGAATACAAGCAAAAAGTAGAAGAAAAAATACAAAAGCTAAAAGAAGAATTAAAAAATATGAGCAATAATAAGATATTCATAGAAAATCTATCATTGCAAAAAAAAGAAATAACAAATCAAATAAAAGAAATAGATACTATTTTAAATGATGAACTAAAATTAAGAAAAGAATACGAAAAACGAAATGCAAAATTACCAAACAAAGAAAAGATATTTAGTACAAGTCATTTAAAATTAATGTTAGAAAAACAAAGAAACAAAAAGCTAGAGCAAATAAAAGAAATAAATAAAAAGATGGAACCACAAGAATATGTAAAAATAAAAAATGAATTAGAAGAAAAGTTAGATTTCTATGAAGAAATAAATATACAAGAAAACACAAAAGAAAATGTACTAAGATTAGAAACTAAGCTAGAAAAAAGTTTCTTAGAATGTTTTTCAAAAAAAATAGAAAAAGCAAAAGAAAAAAGTGAAATAGAAAAACTAATATATGAACTAAGATATTACAAAAAAATATTACCAATAGTAGAGCTAGAAAAAGAAAAGAATTATATACAAAAAGAGCTAATACGGAAAAGCATGCAACGAAAAAATACTAACAAAATTAAGTGAAAATGAAAAAACAAATTATGAAATATTGAAACAAATATATGAAACAAAAATAATAGATTTAGATACAATAGTATATACGTTAAAATATAGCAAAAGAACTTTAACATTAAATATATATGATGATAACACTCATGATGAGACAAAGCAAATTGAAATAACAGAAAAAACGGAGTTAAATGTAAAATTAAACAAAAAAATAAGAATATGGCAATAGTTCTCATTGGGGACGTTTCCAAATGGGAAATCTGTCCATTTTGTGGCATAAAAGTATAATATGCGTTATCTGAATTATCACCTGTTCGAATAAATGCCCTAAAAGTATAATATACAGCTGTTAATTAAGAAATATGTAATAAATTAAATAAAAAATAGGAGAGAATAAATGAAAAGCAAACAAGAAGATAAAATGTCAAGAGAAGAAATTATAAAATATGTAAATGATTTAATTAAAGTAAAAGGAGAAGCATATGATAGAGATTTATCACCACTATTATATGAGTTCTTCTTGCGTGCAAATGAAAAATTTGAGTGGTCTAGGAAAGAATTTTTAGAGAAATATCAAAATTTTACAAACAATGTAGAAACATTAAAAATTGAATATATGGAAAAAGTAGGAATGCCATCATTTTGGTCAGGTGGAATGTCGGCTAACCCAAATAATAAAGGAATTTATATAAGTAAAAAGCTTATAGAAAAATTAAAAGAGCTACCAACTAATGAATCAATCGATACGTATATATATATGTGTATAATAGATAATTTATTTCATGAATGTCTACATGCAACAGATATAAAAAAAGGAGAATATGGAGAAATTATACAAAATGGACTATATCATAGTGGAGATAATAATGAAGGAGATACTATGCTTAATGAATTTGCAAATGTATTGTCTACAAGTTTAATTTCTAGTGATAAAAGTATGTACATAGATAATTATGGAATTAATTTTGTAAACAATGGGAGCTATGGAAATATTAGATGTCCAGGAGCAATTATGTGTGCTGCTTTAGACATTACTGAACCACAACTAGCTAAACTCAAAGATAAAGGAGGAGATTTCTTTTATGAATATTTGCAAAATAAATTTCCATATGTAGATATAGGAGATACATTAGATGTATTCAAAAGTAGTTTGAATGTAATATTCAATGCATCAATGAAGGAAGACAAAGAAAATATTTCATTAGGTTTAAAAAATATGATAGATGCAGCAATCAATTTAATATCCAATAGATTAGAAAATGCTTTAAGTAAAGGTGAAGATAGAAAAGAAACATTAGAAAGAATATATTATGACATATATAAATGTAGAATAATAGTAAAAAATATAGATAGTATATATGGATTAGAGAAAAATAATAAAGTTTTTAACGATGAAACACGTTTAAAAGGTTTAGAACTTGAAAATAAAGTAAAAATCTATTATAGATTTTTAGATAATGAAGGACTATATACTCAAGAAGAAAAAGAAGCAATACAAAATGGGGAAAATGCTATAGAAATAATAGAAAGTAAATTTGCCGATGATTATATAGATTTAGAATTTGACATAGAAGAAATAGTAAAAAAATATTATCCACAATCAAATGAACCTCTAAATGATAATACAGAATTAATAGAACAAATAAAGAATACAATTTTAAAACAAATGCCATTACAAAATATAGAGGAATTGCAAGAACGTGAACAAATAGAAAAAAATGAATTGCAAGAAGAAAATACTAGTATTATGCAAAAAAGTGCAAATTTTAGAAAATCGATGAAATATGAAAATGATATAATACATAATGTGAGTACAAGTAAAGAAGAACAATCAGATATTCAAAAAGAAAATCAAATAACAGAGAGGTAATGAGAAAATGAAGATATTAGATAAAATTACAATAAACGAAAAAGAGTATATATGCATACAGAAACTATCAATAAAGGGAAATATTATATATGTTTGTCAAGAACAAAAAACGAAAGAAAATATATACTTAAAAGAAAATAATGGACAATTAGAACAAACAGAAGATACAAAAATAAAAAAAGAAGTAGAAAAACTAATATATGCAAAAAGTCCAGACTGTATAATTAAATAAATCCCCAAAAGGGACAGAAACCCCAGAGGGAAACGTCCCCAATGGGAAAGAAAGAGAGGAATTTTTATGAAAATTACTTTTTTAGGAGCAACTAAAACCGTTACAGGCTCTAACTTTTTAGTAGAAGCGGCAGGTAAAAAGTTTTTGGTTGATTGTGGAATGTACCAAGGAGCAGCACAAGATGAATGGGAGAATTCATCACCTTTTGCATTTGATATAAATGAATTGGATTTTATGCTACTTACCCATGCACACATAGACCACTCAGGAAGAATACCAAAACTATATAATGAAGGCTTTAGAAAAACTATATATGCCACAAAAGCAACTTGTGACTTATGTTCTATAATGTTACCAGACAGTCGGTCACATTCAAGAAATGGAAATAGAGTGGAAAAACAAGAAAAGAGTAAGAAAAGGCTTAGACCCAATTCCTCCACTTTATACAGCAGAAGAAGCTCTAAAATGTTTAGATATATTCTGCCCAGTGAAATATGATGAAATAATTGACATAGATGAAAATATACATGTACGCTTTAATGATGCAGGCCACATGCTAGGCTCAGCTATTATCGAAATATGGGCAGATGAAAACGGAAAAAGAACAAAGGCAGTATTCACAGGTGACTTAGGAAACAATGATATACCACTACTCTCAGAACCAACAATGATTGAAGATGCGGACTATTTAGTAATGGAATCAACTTATGGAGGAAGACTTCATAATAGAGATGAAAATAAAGCAACAGAATTTTTGAAAATAGTTTCAGAAACTTTAGACAAAGGTGGAACAGTAGTAATTCCTTCTTTTGCAGTAGGAAGAACACAAGAAATTTTATATGAACTAAACCAATTAAAAGATATAGTACAAGATGAAGACTTTAGAAAAAAATATGAAACATTAATGAAAGCACCAGTATATGTAGATAGCCCACTTGCAATATCAGCAACAGAAATATTTAAGGACAATATGGATTTGTTTGACGAAGAGACACAGGAAATAATGAGAAGCGGAGATAACCCATTAGAATTTCCAGGACTTCAATTTACAAGAACAGCAGAAGAATCAAAAGAACTAAATGCAAAAAATGAATCATCAATAATAATATCAGCAAGTGGAATGTGTGAAGTAGGAAGAATAAAGCATCATTTGAAACATAACCTATGGAACCCAAATAGCACAATACTATTTGTAGGATACCAAGCGGTAGGAACACTAGGAAGAAAAATAGTAGATGGAGCAAAAACAGTAAAACTATTTGGCGAAGAAATAGCAGTAAATGCGAGAATAGAATATATAGAAGGATATTCAGGTCATGCAGACCAAGAATGGCTATTAAACTTCATATACTCATTTTTCAGAAAACCAAAAACAATATTCCTAGTACACGGAGAACCAGAAGGTCAAGTTATTCTAAAACAGAAAATACAAGGAACTACCGAAATACCAGTAATAATACCAGAATATGGAGAACAATACGAACTAAATGAAGAAGTAGAAAGACTAGGAAGAATAAAAGGAACAAAACAACGTGAAAGACAATACATCCGCCTAGAAGTATTAGGAAGAATACAAACCCTAAAAGAAGAGTTAGAAGATATGAGTTCAATAGTAAAAGAAGAAATGCTACATGAAGACGCGAATGATAGGGATATAGAAAAACTAAATGACAAAATAAAAGAACTAGAACAGCAAATTGTTGAAATTATAAAAGATTAGGTTCACTTTGGGACAGTAGGGACTGGTACTTTTCATGAGTGCCTACATGCAACAGGATTAAAAAAAGAGGAAATCTTAAAAATAAAAATCAATTAAAGGATAAATTACTAGTCAAATACAGTTAAAATAAGAATATTAAAGTAGAATATAGAATATAAATATAAAAGAGGCACTTTGTGAAAAATATGTGAATTTTAAAACAATAGTATTGACATTCAGAATAAAAAGGTATAAATTATTAGCAGTCTCAAATAAAGACTGCTAATTTTAATATTAGTAAATAAAATATTTTTAAGGAGGTAATGTAAAAATGTTAAAACCATTAGCAGACAGAGTAGTAATTAAAATGATAGAAAATGAGGAGACTACAAAAAGTGGGATAATATTAGCAGGAAAAGCACAAGAAAAGCCACAATTTGCAGAAGTACTAGAAGTAGGACCAGGAACTGAAAAAGTGAAAATGGAAGTCAAAAAAGGTGATAAAGTAGTTGTAAGTAAATATGCAGGTACAGAAGTAAAATATGAAGGAGAAGATTTAATTATAGTAAGCCAAAACGATATATTAGCAATAGTAGGATAACAGTAGATTGGTAGATTGGGGACGGTTCCTAATCGGAAACAAGGTAGAGAAGAACCACAAGTAACGAACAAAAATAATCTGGATAGATTAGGAACTGTCCCCAATCGGAAGCCAATAGTAAAAAATTTAAAGGAGGAAAAAAATCATGTCAAAAGAAATAAAATTTGGCGAAGATGCCAGAAAAAGTTTATTAAATGGAGTTAATAAATTAGCAGATACAGTAAAGGTAACTTTAGGACCAAAAGGTAGAAATGTAGTATTAGATAAACAATTTGGTTCACCACTAATTACAAATGATGGTGTAACAATAGCAAAAGAAATTGAATTATCAGATCCATTTGAAAATATGGGAGCACAACTTGTAAAACAAGTTTCAACAAAAACAAATGATGTAGCAGGAGATGGAACAACAACAGCTACAGTTTTAGCACAAAGCATGATAAAAGAAGGTGTAAAAAATGTAGCAGCAGGTGGAGACCCAATGGCTATAAAAAGAGGTATAGATAAAGCAGTTGAGTTATCAGTAAAAGCACTAAGAAATATAAGTGTTCCAGTTAATGGAAAAGAAGATATAGCAAGAGTTGCAAGTATATCTGCAAATAATGAAGAAGTAGGAAAATTAATTTCAGAAGCTATGGAAAAAGTTTCAAAAGATGGAGTAATAACAATAGAAGAATCAAAAACTTCTAATACAGAATTAACAGTTGTAGAAGGTATGCAATTTGATAAAGGTTATGTTTCACCATATATGGTAACAGACACAGAAAAAATGGAAGCTATAATGGATAACCCATATATATTAATAACAGATAAAAAAATAAGCAATATTCAAGAAATTCTACCATTATTAGAAACACTAATGCAAAGCTCAGGAAAATTATTAATAATATGTGATGATGTAGAACAAGAAGCATTATCAACACTTATATTAAATAAATTAAGAGGTGTATTAAATGTAGTAGCAGTAAAAGCTCCAGGTTATGGAGATAAAAGAAAAGAAATGCTACAAGACATTGCAGTATTAACAGGTGGAGAAGTAATAACATCTGACTTAGGTTTAGAACTAAAAGACACAAGTATAGAACAACTAGGAAGAGCAAAACAAGTTAAAGTAGAAAAAGAAAACACAATAATAGTAGATGGAATGGGAGATAAACAGCAAATAGCAGAAAGAGTATCAAACCTAAAAGCTCAAATAGCAGAAGAAAAAAGTGAATTCACAAAAGAGAACTTACAAGAGCGCTTAGCTAAAATAGCAGGAGGAGTAGCAGTAATAGGAGTAGGTGCAGCAACAGAAGTAGAAATGAAAGATAAGAAGCTAAGAATAGAAGATGCACTATCTGCAACAAGAGCAGCAGTAGAAGAAGGAATAGTAGCAGGAGGAGGAACAGCTTTCTTAAATATAATAGAAGAAGTAGAAAAAGGAATAGAAAGTTTAGAGCTAGATGAAAAACTAGGAGCAAATATAGTACTAAAAGCACTAGAAGAACCAGCAAAACAAATAGCAATAAATGCAGGTTTAGAGCCAGCAGTTATAGTAGAAAAAGTAAAAAATAGTGAAAAAGGAATAGGTTTTAATGCTTCAAATAACACATATGTAGATATGAAAAAAGTAGGAATAGTAGACCCAACAAAAGTATCAAGAAGTGCACTTCAAAACGCAGCATCAATAGCATCAATGGTACTTACAACAGAAAGTATAGTAACAGAAAAGAAAGAAGAGAAATGTTCTTGTGGAAACCATAATGACATGGGTGCGGGAGCAATGGAAGGAATGTACTAGGTAAAAGGGGCTGTAAAAAAAGTGTGTCAAATGGTGTGTCAAATGGGACGGGGAATATTGACACACCATTTGATACACTTTTTTTTACAGCCCCTTTTAGTGAATAGTGAATAGTGAATAGTAAATAGTGAAGAATGAATAATGAATAATTGTAAGGGCAGGCAACTTATGTTTTTCCTTTAATTTATAGTATAGGAAAAATTGATTTAAAAATGTAGGGGTACTGTTAGTGGAAATAATTATTTGAAAGTGATACTACTGTGCCCTTGTATTAAATGAATAGTGAAAATGTTAAAAATACAAATTTTTAGAATTAGATGTAGGGGCGATTAGCAATCGCCCGTTCTTCGAAGAAATTGCTTAAGTGAAAAGAGAATAGTAAAAAACTTTAGTTTAATTGTAGGAACAGGAATTTAAGTCTGTGATTTTTGCAAATTCAAGTTAAAATTTGTTGTAGGAAAACTATTGCAAAAGTAAACATAAAATGATATAATATAGCTATGTTTATAAGTAAAAAATAATTTCTTAATTAAGAAGGGAGAAAAACATGAGTATTTTACGGAAAATGTTTAACAAATCAGATTGGGATTATGTAGCTGATTTTAAAGACGGCTATGCATTAGCAGTGCGAAACGAACACAAAACAGTATATCTAATAGATGAAAATTACGAGATTACTTGCTCAGGAAATTTCAGTGTACGCTTATTTGATGAAAAAAGTGTAAAAAAAGCAATAAGGAATAATTGCAAATACTTAGCAGCAGTAAAAGAAAACTTTTTAGAAATTGAATACTATACATTTCTTGATACACAATTAAAAGAAGTTGAAGGACATAAATATAGAAATATTTTATATTATGTGCCGAAAAATTCTGCAATAGTAGTAGAGATGAATGGAGATGTAAGTATTCTAAATGGTGACTTAAAAAAAGAAAGAGTTATATGTAGTTCAGAACCAGAGAATAGGTATGTTGTAGTAAATCAGGATTACTTTTATGTAACAAATAACAAAACTCTGAAGTTAGTTAATATAAAAACAAAAGAAATAAAAGAGTTTGAAGGTAATCATATAGAAATGGTTGCAGACGGCGAATTTTACAGAATGTTACAGAAAGGAGAAGATACTTATTATGATAAGAATTTTAACCTTATGGAAAATTATAAAAGGATCTGCAAGAAAGATAAAAGTGGCAGAATTCCGATAATACTCAAAAATGGTGAGATTTTTATTTATCATTGCAATTAAATAAAATCGTAAAATGAACCTAGAGGCTTAAATAGTCTCTAGGTTTTTGGTAGTGTTTTTGATTCATATATGAATCAAATTTATTTTTATAAAAAAATTGAAAAAAGGTGAATTGAAAAAATTAAAAAATTTGAAATTGAAAAAAATTAAAAAAATAAAAAAAATTTGAAATTTGTATTGACATTAAAAAAGAAATAGTGTATACTTAATCTCGTCGAAGGAAATACGGTCGCTTAGCTCAGCTGGGAGAGCATCTGCCTTACAAGCAGGGGGTCATAGGTTCGAGCCCTATAGCGACCACCATTTATTTTATAACAAATTTTCTTACGGCCTGGTAGTTCAGTTGGTTAGAACGCTAGCCTGTCACGCTAGAGGTCGACGGTTCGAGCCCGTTCCAGGTCGCCATTTTTTTATTTAAAACTAAATACGCCTCGATAGCTCAGTTGGTAGAGCAAGGGACTGAAAATCCCTGTGTCAGTGGTTCGATTCCACTTCGAGGCACCAAGACGAGTTTTTGTCGAACTCTCTATAATACTTGATATAACTTAATTGCAAGATTATAAGAGTTTGACAACACAAAAACTTAAACCGTTTCAAAAAATGAAGCGGTCTTTTTTTGACCAAAAGTCTTGAAAGAAGGAGGTTTTTGTGTGATGGCGTTACATATAATTAAACAAGAAATCAATATGAGTAAAGAATTACTCTCTAAAATCGAATGGGCGTGCCGTTTAAAATTTAAAGGAAAGGAACAGCCACAAATAATAAATGGTTGTCTAAGAATTATTGAGCATACCAATTTAGCGTATGTAGAGCCCCATAGAGTAATTATTAAAGATAGCTTGTACCTATTCTTTAATGAACACGATTATTTCTATGTAAATGATTTAAGTACAAAATATCCGTTATCCAAATTACAAGAACATATCAGCGGAAATACATAACATAGAACGGCAAAGCATTTTAGAGTTTTTAAAAAATTATACTATATTGGTTTATTTGTGTTATTAAAAGGAATTTAAAGAGATAGTAATAATAAATATAAAAACTCTAAAAGTGCTAATAGCTAAAACTATGCTATGTGGCACTTTTTTGTTGCCTTTCTATTCATAAAATTTGGAAGGAGGATATGTAAAAATGAATGAAGAAAGGAAAGTAGCAGGAATTTATATTCGTGTTAGTACAGAAGATCAAGTACGTGAGGGATTTAGTTTAGGAGAACAGGAGGAAAAGTTAAAACAGCTATGTAAGTATAAAGATTATAAAATCTATAAAGTTTACAAAGATGCAGGAATTAGTGCAAAAAATATGTCTGGTAGACCAGCTTTTCAGCAAATGCTAGAAGATATGAGAGCAGGAAAAATCAATTATATTGTAGCCTATAAATTAGATAGAGTTACAAGGTCTGTAAGAGATTTAGAAGTTCTAATTTCAGAACTAGAAGAACATCATTGCTATTTGGTATGCGATAGAGATGAGTTTACATCTTTTTATGACAAAGTGTTTAAATCTGCGAATTTATAGTATATAGTTACTTGTTTATTTTGGTCAATTTCAATTTTTTCAATTAAGCTATTTAGCATATAAGCAGTAATGTTTTCTTTCTTTAAAAAGTCTTGTATGATTTTCTCATAGTCAACAACATTTCTTTCAAATTTGACAGTATTTAATTCTTCAAGCTTTTTAGTTTTGGAATCTCTTTCATTAACTTTTTTCTCATACATTCTTGAGAAATCATTGTCATTGATAAGACCTTTTAATTTATCTTCATATAGCTTTTCTATTTGAAAATCTAAAACTTCAATAGCTTTTGCTAAATTGCTTTTTTCTTTGTTTAGTTCAATTTCATTTTGAACATTGTTATTGTTGTTATCAATAATTTGTTTACATTTCTTTTCATCTAAATATTTTCTACATATATTTTGCACTTTTTCAATAACTGCATTTTCTAATTTCGTATAATTCATACAATGAGGAGTACAAAGTTTCAGTTTTGGTAATGATTGATAAGTTCTACAATGCAAGTAAATTTGAGTGTAGTTACCATTTTTATAATGAGATGTACCAGCTCCTAATGTCTTGCCACATTCTTTACAATATAATAGTCCTCGTAATAGTAAATTTAATGATTTTGTTCTGGTCTTATCTCTACTTTTTAAAAGTTCTTGAACTGCATAAAATTTTTCCTTATCAACAATAGGCTCGTGAGTGTTTGGAACAATAATCCAATCTTCTTTTTTATTATGAACAGGTTTCTTTAATTTGTAATTGATTTGAGTTTGTTTGCCTTGTACCATATTTCCAATATACATTTCATTTTTTAGTATTCTTCTAATAGTATCAGTTTTCCAAAGCAACGATAGTCTATACTCTTGACTCATTGTTTGAGAGGGAGTAGGTATATGCTCATCATTAAAAATATAGGCAATTTGTATTGATGATTTTCCTTCTAAATATAAATCAAAAATTCTTCTTACATTTGGGGCATATTCTTCATTGACAATAAGTTTATGGCAATTTTCTGGAGATTTCATATAACCATAAGGAGCAAACTTTCCATTAAATAAGCCATTGATAGCATTTCTATGTTTTGTAGCTTTTACTTTTTTTGAAGTATCTCTAGCATATAAATCATTTAATACTGCTCTAAAAGGGAGTGTATCTGCAATTCCGTTATCAATTTCAGAATCATAATTGTCTATGATAGATACAAACCTAACTTGATGTTCTGGAAAATATTTTTCAATATATTCTCCAAAATTTATATAATCTCTACCAAGTCTTGAGGTATCTTTTACAATTACCATATTTACTTTTTTATCTTCAATGTCTTTTATCATTCTATTAAAATCTGGTCTGTCAAAAGTAGTTCCAGAAATACCATCATCAACATAAATGTCATAAATATTTAGATTATTTTCTTTAGCATATTGTTTTAAAATTTCTTTTTGATTTGTTATACTGTTGCTTTCTCCTTGTAGTTCATCATCTCTTGATAATCTACAATATAAAGCACAGTTATATACTTTTGTGTTACTTACTAACAATTTTTCCTCCTTTTCCTTTAGTAAGTTCCACCTATAATTTATACTTTTAATTTAACATAACTTAATATAAAAATCAATAGCCTAAATTATAGATGTAAACTAAATTTTGTCTAAAATCTGTATATTTCTTATTTCTTCGTTAGTTGCATATTGCAAAACATCTCAAAAATCTTTGCTATAGAAACTCTTACATCTTCAGCAGAGTTTTCTTTAAATTTGTTTATTATAACTATTTCATCTTTCTTTTTTGTTTTCTTACCCATGACAATTCCTCCTGTTCTTTCTAAAATGTAAAGAAAAAGACCTCTATATTAATAGAAGTCTTAAATAAACGATTACTAACTCATACAAAATCTGTGTTTGTACTTTTGAGTTGGTACTTTAATATTCATATTTACTGTTCTAGGAACATCAAATCCAACTGTTAATCCCTTTACTAATGATAAATTACCTTTGCTATTTCTATGATAAGCACTTGAATTACATTTAACAAAATCATAATCAGACATATTATAACTACGATAATAAGATAATTCAGCAATATCTTTTTCAAGTTGTGCTTGCATTTCTTGATATGAATTATCTTCTTTTTTTGGTCGCTTATAAGTTTTATAATATTCTTTATTATAATTTGCTTTTTTAATTATAGATGCTTTGTGTTTAGTTTCTTTATTTGCATTATATCTTTTATCAGTTTTTATAACTTGTGATATATAACCTTGTGAAACTTCAATCTTTTCTGCAATATCTTGTTGTTTTAAATGCTCTTCATAATACAATTTTAAAATTTTATCTTTCTTATTCAATGTTAAAAACCTCCTTCCCTTTAAATATGTACTAATATTTTTTACTTGCATTATTTTAGGCATAGAAATCCCATATAATGCTATTTATTTTTGTATATGTGTTGACATTTATTATATTTTGGTGTAATCTATTTATAGATACAAAGTATTAACTTTTTAAAAGATAAAAGTAATATTTACGATTTATAAATGTATTACATATTTTAAATTATACTGTAATATTTTATTGTTGCCAATATATTACTGTAAAATTTTTGAAAAAGTTTTTAGATTGGAGAAAAATATGAGATTTGATTTAGAATATGGCTTTAATAATCAATCATTACCTAAGTTTGAAGAATATGAAATAAAAGTTATAAACGATATAAAATATGTTGTACCTAAGTTTGATAGTAATAATCATATGAATTATAGTTTAATTAGCTTTGATGATTATAAAGAAAATGATAAGCCTTTAATAGATTTTATAAATTTAGGAAAACTATCTTTAGAAAATGAAGAAGAAACTGATATTTTATTACTAGACTTTGTAAACCAATATGGACTTTTAGGCTTAATTCATAATCTACCAGTAAATAGATATTATACATTAGATAAAAAAGTATTGTTAAAGGAATTTAACAATATTTCAGGTAAAGAATATTATGATGCTTTTAACACAATGGAAATAGTAGATTATTTTAAAGTATTCTTTCCAACAGCAACAGATAAAGAAATAAAGGAACTAATAGAAAAAAGCAATAAATTCATATGTATGCGAAGTATGGAAAAGTTTATTACCCCAGAATTGAACGAATTATATTATAAAAATGAAAAATACTATGAACAGGTAGATATGATAGTAAGTTATGCACAAACTTTGTATAATATTTTAAAAGAATTGAAGAAAGAAAAAGGCGAAAATATACAACATTCTTTGATTGAAAAACTAGAATCAAACCATATTAGAACTAATTTAGAATATAACGGAATTACAATACATGTAAGAAGTTTAAAAGAATACATAGATGAAGATTTTAAATTATTTGCAATAGAAGAAAAGAAATATTTAAAACTTTGTAAACATTGTGGAAAAGCATTTACAGCACCAAACCCAAAAACTGAATATGATACATTTAGTTGTAAAAATCAAGAAAATGTTTATAAAAGTAGAGCAAGAAATAAAGAATAAATGAAATTTGCCAACGCCATTGGCAAAATTGGAGGTTTTAAAATGGAAGATAATAATATATTAGATAAAGAATTTAAAGATTTAGTTTTGTATGCTAAACAGGACATTTTAAAAACAAGGTATGAAGTTCAAGAAAATGCTAATATGGAATTGATCAAACTGTATTTTAGACTTGGTAAAATTGTAAGTGAGAATACAAAATACGGAAATAACTTTATTAAAGATTTTTCTATTGCTTTAAAATTAGAATTTCCAGATAGTACAGGTTTTTCTACTAGAAATTTATCAAGAATGAAAAAATTTTATGAAGAATATAAAGATTTATCAAATTTGCCAATGGCGTTGGCAAAATTGCCATGGTCACACAATAATCTTCTTTTAGATAAAATAAAGGATTTGAATGTTAGAGAATGGTATGCAGAAAAGTGTTTTCAAAATGGCTGGGCTTATTCTGTTTTAGATCATCAAATTGATTTACAACTATATGAAAGACAAGCAGTTTCTGAAAAACTAACTAATTTTAACGATAAATTACCTATTCCACAAAGTGAACTAGCAAGAGATGTAATTAAAGACCCATATATTTTTGAATTAGAAGGAATTAAAGAGGAAGCTATTGAAAAAGATATTGAAAATGCAATGATGGAAAGAATAAAAAATGTATTATTAGAATTAGGAAAAGGTTTTAGTTTTGTGGGAAATCAATATAAAATTTCTACTGAAAATCAAGATTATTATATTGATATGCTATTCTATCATTTAGATTTAAGATGTTATATTGTCGTTGAACTAAAAAATAATGAATTTAAGCCAGAATATATAGGGCAATTAAGTTTCTATGTAACAGCAGTTGATGAAACTTTAAGAAAAGAACAAGATAATCAAACCATTGGTTTATTACTTTGTAAAGGCAAAGATAGATTATCTGTAGAATGGGCTTTAAAAGGAACGAATGCACCTATTGGAGTTACTTCGTATGAAGTTAGAAATGAATTACCACAAGAAATATTAGATAAATTACCAACTGAAGAAGATATAAACAAACATATTGATATAAATGTTGAAGAAGACAATGAGGTGTAAAAATTGAAAAAGATTATAAAAAATTCAATTAAATGTAATTTATGTGGAGATATTATAGTATCAAAACATACTCACGATAAAGTTACTTGTAAATGTGGTGCTTGTAGTGTTGATGGTGGCAATAGTTATCTCAAACGAGGTTATGCAAATTCTGATACTGATTTTACTGAATTAAGTGAGTATATGGAAATAGAAGAAAATTAAGATGCTGAAAATTGATAGTGTGATGGTAGAGATGTGACAGAGAAATAAGGCTATTGCAAAGTTTATGTAAATATTGTATAATAAAATTGTGGTATTAAAAGGAAAATAGTAAAAACATAATACAAAAGCTATAAAAGTATATTTGGGGAGGAAAGTTATGAAATATAAAACAGAAGAATTAGAAAAAATGTCTAAAGAAGAGTTAATAAAAACATATAGAGAGTCAAAAACATCTGTAAAAAAAGATATTTTAATTACATTAGCCAATAGTAGAAAGTTTGCTGTTCTTATGAGTCAGTTAATGCTAGCAGAATTGGTAGATATGGCAAAAATACATCCATATAAAGAAGTGATTGTAGATACAATGATAGATGAGATGGAATCTCATGGAACTCAAATGGCAAAATATTTTGATGGCAACCATTTTCAAAGAGAAAATTTTAATAAATTTATGGATGCACTTCAACATAAAAGTTTTTTTGCAAGAGTAAAAGAGACTTTGACTAGAAAACCTGCTTTACCAGAAGCATTACCAAAGAAAATTGAACAAGCAAAAAAATTATGTGAATATGAAGTAAGAAGAAATAATGCTACTGGAAAGAAAATGGAAGAATTAGAAACACAAGGCTTAGATAAAGCTGTAAATGAGTCAAGAGTTGAAGTGAATAATGGAGAAATGGCTAAAGTATTTGATAAATATGCAAAAGAGGCTCGTAAAGAAGGAAAATTTTTCGGAATGTATGGAGTTGAAACAGAAGTTGCACATAAAGTAAAATCACAACTAACTGAAGAATATATGTCAACATTAGGAGCAAGGAAAGAAGATGTTGCACGATTAGTTGCAATGAAAGAATTTGAAAGCTATAGTGGAGAGCAATTTTATGTACCTTATGGACGGAAATTTTGGAGCAAAATCTTACGATAGTGGATATAATAAATCTATTGGAGGTACAACAGATAATAGAGGTTGGCAAAAGAATTTATTAGAAGTAGAACAAGTGCAAGATTTTACAGTTGGAGAACATAATTTGGGAGAAGTATTTATAGTAAAATCTGAATTTAGTCCAACAGCTTATGCTATACAAGGGAAATGGGCTCCAGTATATGAATATTATACAAAAGATGAAAATGGAGAGATGATTCGTATAGGTAGTGGAAAAATTAATCAAGAAACAGGAAAAATGGAAACAACTATAAGTGTAGATGGACAAGATAGATCTAATGATATAAGATATGGAACTGAAGAACTTGCAAAAGCAAAAGAAGATGGAACAGTTATACAATTTGATTCTAGTGAATATACAGGAACAAGTACAAAAACATCACGTAAAGACATTGAACAGGCTATTACAACAAAAGCAATTCAAGAACATTTAGGAAAAGGAAAACAAATTGCAGATATAACACAAGTAAAAGATATTCCAGTTGTTACTTATGACGAAAAAGGAAATCCACAAACTAAAAATGCTTATATGGTAGCTTGTGTAGAAAATGGAGTTGAAACATATGAAATGGTATGTATTGGCGAAGACGGAAAATGTGAAGCTTATCCAGGGATGAGCCAAGATATGTTTGCTAAGAAAGAAATGTACTTTCCTACTGGTATGTCGACAGGATATGATAAACAAACAACTCTAAATGTATTGGATAAAAAACAGGCACTAGAAACATTCGAATCAAGAGATGGAATACAATATTCAGCATACAGAGATAAAGATGGAAATTTAAGAGTAGCACAAATGATAGAACATGCTAATGGTAATGGAAAATATGCAGAAGAACTTGATACATATAGTGTAATGCACAGAGATATTGAAAGAATTAAATCACAATCAAAAGAAGAACATGACAGAGCCTTAACATTACTAAAAGCAAAACAAGAGGAAAAAGCAACAGGTTTGCGTTTAGAAAATAAGGAAGATGATTCGCTAAGTTTATAAATCATATTATATAAAATTAGAGCTTAAAGTTTAATTACTTGAGCTCTAATTTTGCTTTGTATAAAAGATTTATTATCTATCTAACCCATATTCATTTTCAATATGTTTTTCATGTTTAATCTGTTTTTCAGCATCAATAAAAGTATGAGTTTCTTTTTCAAAATCTCTAATTATCTCATCTTCAGAAGGTAAGTCAAATTTTTTACATATCCATTTTATGAATTTTTTAGTAGTTTCTTTAAATTTATCAATAACTTTGTGTAAATGTTGATTTTCCTTTTCTAGTTTGTGAAATTTATTTTTATATTGCCATTCTAAATTAAATGATTTATCTTCAAATTCATTTTCAAGTGTTTTCTTCTTTTCTTTATATTCATATTCTAAATTTTTAACTGTATTATGAAGTTCTTGATTATCGGCAATTATTGAATTTCTTTCTTTTTGGTATTTTTGAGCCTCATCAATAACTTTAGACTGTTTTGTTAATTCTTTATGCAATGATAAGTTATCTCTATATAATTCTTTAATTAAATCATCTTTAGGTTTTATAATTTCATCTAATATTTTTTCATCTCTCTTTAATGTGAATTTACCAATATCAGTTATATCTGGAACATCTGGCAAATCCAATTTTATATCATTCAATACTTTCTTGGTATTTTCATAATTTGTAATTTTCTTATATTCTTCAATAGTGTAATGTTTTCTTCCAGTATCTTCGATAAACATACCTCTTTCTAAATCAAAGCCTTTTGATTTAACATGATTGAAATAGGCATCTTGTAACTTTCTGTAACTATCTCTGCCTTTCCAGAAATCTCTAGCACATATTTTATCAATTTTATTACCTTCTTTATCTTTTGTATACACAACAGGTACAAACATTAAGTGCATATGTGGTGCTCCTTCATCAAGATGTACTACTGCTGATATTATATTCTTTTCTCCTAAATTTTTATAATTACAAATGAATTTATAACATTCATCAAAATATCGTTTAGTTTGTTTTTCTCCAATTTTATCAAAGAATGATTGATCAGAAGTAAATATCATTTGACACATTATTATGCTATTACTACGAAGATGACCTTGTAAATTATTTTCTTTTATATATTTATCAAATTCTTTTGTATATGTGAACTCATTTTTCTTAATATAATAATTCAAATGTGTTCTAGTAGGATCAATATCTTTATTAGAATGATTTTTTGCTTTTCTATCATTATGAGTGCCTTTTCCATTTATTTCTGCTCGTGTTAATTTTTCATTTCTTACGATAGCGTAACTCATATTCTCCAACGCTCCTTTGTTGCTCAAAATAAGTTTACTTGTCTAACACACTAGACAAACAAAGTTTATCTGTGTGGTAGGGAAACCCTACAACCCAAAATCAAAATTGCTATTAGCATTTTTGATTTTTCCTAACAAATGACAAGTTCATTTGTTAGGTTTTCAATAAACTGCATATCTGCACTTATTGAAAAAGAGTAAGAAAAAATAAATTTTCCTTACTCTATGAAACCTTGCTCGGTTTCAAACTTCCACGCTCTATGGTAAATCTATATAGAAACCAGAGGGAATGAGCTGAAGTGGAATAGGTGTAATATTCCCTTATACAAATAAGAGAATTATTACACCTATTATTTCAGAAACCGTCGGTCATTCGCCTCGTTTCATAGGTAGTCTAGTAAGTAGCTTTGCTACTATAATTGCTGATATTATTAAAATATCTTGTTCATACTTGCCCAAACTTTTTACAATTATAAATCCATTCAAGTTTTGCCACCGAATACTCTTTTATTATTGTGAGTCTGTGTTCTAAAATCTCACTCACGCATTTTGTATAATTAGACTACTTACACAAATACGGATAAACTTTATAGCATCGGCTCATCACACCAAACACTTTTTAAGAGGTGTTGCATTTCTCTTTTGAACATAAAAAACTACTCATAGTTATAAAACTACAAGTAGTTAATTTGTTCCTATTCAATTAAGCTCCAAAATTAATTTTAAGGCATTTATATTTAAAAGTAGAGTAACTTTATTATACATAAATTAGTTCTTTCAAAACGATTTCCTCTGCTTGATTTTTTATTGCATTCATTGTTCCAATTCAATAAAGCATATCAGTATTTTTCATATCTTCTGTTAAATTACTTTTAGCCTTTAATTGTTCTATTAATTCATTTACTCTTGCTTGTGCTATTTCTTGTACTTCTTTTAAATGTCTATTAAGTTCCTTATTCATAAACAATATTATATAATCAGCTTTTTTGTGTTTTTTCAAATAATCTAGTCTTAATAATCCATATTTGTTAAGTGTAACTTTTTCCTCTGGCTCTAAAAATAAATTTGGTAAATAATAATCACCAACTAATGTATAACTTATTCCAGTCTTTTCATCTGTAAATTTTTTTTTTATTCTTCCTTTTTCATAATCTTTTACCTCCAATTTTTATTTATAAACTATAGGCTAAACTGTACTAAATATCAATATTTTCTAATTTTTGTCATAAGAAGATGTAGATGATGTAAATACCTCTTCAGCTAATGGAAGATTTTTTGTAAGAATGTTAACAGTATTATCACAACTAGAAATTGAGATAGTATCAGAAAGAACAAAATTTGGTTTAACAGGAGCAATAAAGTCAGGTCATATTCCACGGAACTTGCCCACTAGGTTACAAACGAGATACAACAAAGAAAATGGTAATTGATGAAACTACAAAAGATATTATTATTAGAATATTTAATCTATATCTACAAGGTAAAAGTTATCAAACAATAGCAAATGTTCTAAACGAAGAAAAGGTTTTAGAACCTAAAAAATGGGACGATTCTACCATAGAAAAAATACTCAATAACAAAATTTATGTAGGAGATTACGAAAGGTTTAAGAGAGTTGCAAAAGAACAAGGAAAAGAGCCTGTAATATATCCTAATGTTGTTGAACCAATTATAACAAGAGCAATGTTTGAAGATATACAGTTGCAGAAAGAGAAAAATCAAAGAGCATATTGTAGAGATAGAGTTTATATCTTTATGCAAAAAATGAAATGCCCTAAATGTGGGAAAATAATGGGCAGTAAAGGAACAGGTGGTAAAAAGAAAAAGTATATGTATTATCATTGTTCAGACTGTAAAATGTATCTTCGTGAAGATTTGATAGAAGAACAAGTTATGCCAATGATAATGGACTTAATAGAATATGATATGACAGTCAAAAAATACTTTTATCCTGTTTTAGCAGATAAAAAAGATAAGAACACAGATAAACTTGATAAAGAAATAAAAACATTAAGAAATCAAAAAGGAAGAATAAAAGAAGCTTATTTGAAAGAAATAGTTGATGTAGAAGAATTTTCAAAAGAATATAAAGCAATAGATGAAAAGTTAGAATTATTAGAACAAAAGCGAATAGAAACAATAGACTTAAATAAACAAAGTTTTAGTCCACAACACTTAATGGCAGATAGAGACGTAGAAAAAGAAAAGTTAATCCGTTCTAATAAATTTTACGATATGCTAATGGCAGAATGGAAAAGCAAGAATAAAGAAGAAAAACAAGAATTTATTTCAAAGTTTTTAGAAAGTATTACAGTTGAAAAAGATAGTAAAGGTAATTACAAATTAGTAAATTTAAAGTTAAGAAAAACATTTAATAACCAGATATACAAGTTAATGCAAAATGGAATGTTTGATATGACTATTGCAGATGAGAAAGATAAAGAAGTTAGAACAACAGTTATGATGGACAAGCAAGAACTAGAAGAATATATTAAAAGATTAAATGACTATTACGAAGTATCTTATTATGAAGTGGCAAGATTAGATGAACAAAAGAAAGGTTATCAGAAAAAATATCTTACAATAGATGAAACTAATGATAATGGAGAAGAGCTTTTTAAATTAGTGAAATTAGTAACAGATGATAAAAAATATCCACAGAAAAAAGTAAATAGAATTGTTGGAGCGATTAGAGTAAAAGAACGAGAAAAAGTTAGTTAAAAAATTTTATAAATGGAGGAATTGAAAATGGAAAATAAAGAATTAAAAACAAATAATATTGAAAATAAATATGGAATTGAATATACAAAGGTTGGAGATTATTATATGCCTAATTTAGTTTTAGAAAAAGAAAAAATTATATTAAATAAATATGGAAGAATGAGATTAAAATTTTTAAAAGAAAATAGAAAAGCAGAATATATGATAATGTTTACAAAAGGAACTTTAAATAAACATTTAAAAGAGATTCAAGAAACAGCAGAAAAGAGAATTGATATTATAATCG
>CAOJCG010000020.1 GCA_948356915.1 uncultured Clostridiaceae bacterium | reverse complement strand
GGATTTTTTGTTTTTTGGATTCCTATTTTAGGACACCCTCTAATATCAAGGAGGATAAAGAATATGATTATTAAATTAGGAGTAACTATCGAAGGCAATGTAACTGAGCAACTAGAAATAGTGAGAAGACTAAAGGAGGCAGGAGCAGATGTGACAGAATATGATAACGCGGCTATTAGAGGTGCCACAGAAAATGGTCATAGAGAAGTAGTAAACCTGCTAATCAAAGCAATGAGTAGACGTAACAAGAGGTGACAAAATATGATATTGGGTAGCATAAAAAATAATCATATTGAAATGCTTAAAAGTCTAGTAAACGCAATACAATAAAGTAATTAAATTGTACTGGATACCAAAAATGAATATTTTTGGATCCAGTACAATTATATTTTTACTCTATTTTATTGTTTCTTAATTTTAGGTTTCGCAATAAGAGAAGCCAAATATCCAAAAAATACAGCAGCAGCGATACCACCAGCGGCAGCCTTAACACCACCAACAAAAGCACCTATTAATCCACTTTCTTTAACAGCGTCGATAGCACCTTTAGCAAGGTTAGCACCAAAACCAGTAAGAGGAACAGTAGCACCACAACCTGCAAAATCGATAATATATTTATAAATACCAAGTCCACCTAGAATAGCACCAGCTGTAACAAAAACAACTAAAATTCTAGCAGGAGTTAGTTTAGTTTTATCAATTAAAATTTGACCAATAATACAGATTATGCCACCAACTACAAAACAACGAAGTAGTTGTAGCCAATCAATACTCTGTAAAAATTCCATAAAATTCTCCTTTCTTCCCATTGTTCCCGTTGGGGACGTTTCCTAATGAGAAATGTGTCCCTTTTTGGAACCTAGTTTTCTATTGCTATTGCATGAGCTATTCCAGGTATGCTTTCTCCTTGTTGACTACTTGTTGAGTTTGTTAATGCTCCTGTTGCAACTAGCAATACTTTATTTATTTTATTTTCTTGTAATTGTTTATAAATATAACCAGAAAATACAGTTCCTATACATGCACAGCCACTACCACCTGAATGGGTGTCTTGTGCAGATTTATCAAATATTAAAACACCACAGTCATTATAATTTCCACTTATATTATAACCTTTAGTTTTACATAAATCTTTTACAATATCTTTACCTATATATCCTAAGTCACCTGTTAATATAACATCATAGTAACTAGGCTTTCTACCAGTGTCTTCAAAATGAGTTATTAATGTGTCAAATGCGGCTGGTGCCATTGCGGCTCCCATATTGTTAGCATCTTTAATACCCATGTCTACTATCTTTCCTGGTGTTATGTGTGTTATGAATGGACCATTTCCATCCTTTGATAAAACAGCTGCACCAGAGCCTGTTACTGTCCATTGAGATGTTGGAGGTCTTTGATTTCCAAGTTCTAGAGGAAACCTAAATTGTTTTTCAGCACTACAAAAATGGCTAGATGTAGAACAAAGCACATTTTTAGCAGCACCAGATTCTATAAATACACTACCTAAACACATACTTTCAACAAAAGTAGAACATGCACCAAATACTCCAAAAAATGGTATATTTATTTCACGAAGTCCAAAACTTGAAGAAATACATTGATTAAGTAAATCACCTGCAAAACAGAAATCAATATCAGAAGAAGGTATATTAGATTTAGCAATTGCCATATTTACAGTCTCTTTTATAATTTTACTCTCAGCCTTCTCCCAAGTTTTTTCACCCCAAAACTCATCATCCAAGCATTTATCAAAATACTTAGCAAGAGGACCTTGAGACTCCTTAGGTCCAACAATAGAGGCAACCTCAGTTATTGTTGGAGGAGAATCAAACTTAATAGTTTGTTTACCTAATTTATTCATAAAAAAATCATTCCTTTCGTTTTAGAAGTTGGAAGTTCCAACTTCCAACCTCCAACTTCTGCTACGCAAACAGCGTAGCAATTATTCCAATAATTACTGAAGCAGATATACCATATACAAGTACAGGGCCTGCAACTGTAAACATTTTTCCACCTACACCCATAACATAACCTTCAGACTTATACTCAATAGCAGGTGAAACTATAGAATTTGCAAAACCAGTTATAGGAACTAAAGATCCTGCACCAGCAAATTTTCCTATTCTATTAAATATATTTAAACCAGTTAAAAATGCAGCTATACCAATTAAAACAATTGCTACAACAGTATTACAAGCTTGTTGTTCCAAACCTTTAAACTTACAAAAATCAAATATAATCTGTCCAATAGAACAAATTAAACCACCAACCCAAAAAGCATTAAAGCAATTTTTAAGTATTGGCGAATTAGGAGACTTTTTATCCACATACTCACTATACTTCTGCGGATTTTCCAACGGATTCTCTCCCATAAATATCACTTCCTTTCAAAATTTAAAGAACCATATATTCTTCATTATTTACTATTTTATAAATGTAATTATTTCAAGCAATTAAAGCCCTACATATCCAACTATTCACTATTCATTATTCATTCTTCACTATTCACTGCGAAGCAAAGCGAGCACCCTAGTCTCTATCCCTATCAATAGTAAACGACAAATCTAAATCCACATAATACTCAATAAGTTTTTTTCCACTTACCTTAGCACGTTGCTCTATTATTTTTACACTTGTAATATAATCTATAGTTTTAGCAGCTTCAGCTACAGTTTGAACAATAGCATCCTTCCATGATATGGTAGATGAACCAGTTACAATAATATGTTTTTCCATAACAATTAAACCTCCATAAAATCTTTATTAACCATATATTCTCCTAAAATTTCTAATTTTATACAAATTTTATAAAAAACTGTATTGATTTTGTTTCAATATAATATTAAAATAATGTAAGTAAGGAGGTAAAAAAATGCCAGCATGGGGAATGCACTTATTAATTGCAAAAAAAGTAAGTGAAAAAATAAATATAAAAGATTATAATAGTTTTCTAATAGGGAATATAGTTCCTGACATTAATAATGGATATCTAATACCAAATGTGTCAAAAATAATAACACATAAAGATACACACTATTATACAGAAGAAAAATATGCAAGCACAAATAAAGTAATGTATTATAATGTAAAAAAATTTATAAACGACAATAACGAAAATATAAAAAATCCTATTGTAATAGGATATATTACACATTTATTAACAGATTTATACTGGAATGATTTAGCTTATGAAAAACATGGTTTGCGTAACGAAAAAAATGAACTAATAGGAGTAAAGCTAAACAATGGTGAAAATTTAATTGCAGATGGTGAAGGAAGAAGAAAAGTAAAAACGAATGATTTCAAAATCTTTACTAATTACATATATATAAATAATCTTATAGATATACCAAAATATGAAGAAAAATTATATGATATGGTAAAATTAATAAATAGTATAGACATAAACGAGCAAGATATTAAAAATGCTATTGAATATTTAGAAACTGTAAAAAAAGGCTTAAATACAAAAGACCTAGAATATAAAATATTTACAAAAGAAGAAATGTTAGAAAATGTAGAGATATGTGCAAACGAAATTGTAAAATATTTTAAAGAAAATAAAATATAAAAGGAGCAAGTTATGAGATCAAAAGAAAAGAAAAAAGGAAATATATTAATAAAAATAATAGTAGTTGCAATATTTTTAGGGCTAGTAGGAGTAATAATAAATATAGCACCAAATTATATTCAAGAAACAAAGCTAGAAGGAAAAATAAATTTAATAATAAATAACAATAATGTTACAACAAGCTTAAAGTATGAAGTATATGTAGATGAAAATGATACAGTATATATATCATCAAAAGATATAGCAAACTTTTTTGACAGTAGTATTTATTATGATAATAAATATGACCAAATAATAACAACCTCAGATAACAAAACATGTACTATAGGACTTAATAAAAAAGAAATGTATGTAAATAGTTCGAAAGTTAATATATATAGTACGGCGACCAAAAAAGATGGAACATTTTATTTACCATTTTCAGAAATGAAAAAAGTATATAATGTAGATATAAAATACTCTAAAGAAAGCAAAATTGTAACAATAGATTCATTAAATAGAGAGCAAAAAATGGGCAATAGCGCAAAAGACGCAAATGTAAAATATAAACCAACAGCATTTTCAAAAACTATAGATAAAGTAGAAAAAGGAGAAAGTGTAGTAGTTATAGAAAAAGAAAATGACTGGAATAAAGTAAGAACAGCTAATCGGAAACATAGGATACTTAAAAGATGTAGCAAATATATATAATGTAAGAGAAAAAATAGAAGATAAAAAACAAATAGAAGGAAAAGTAAGTTTAATATGGGACTATTATACAAGTAAAGTTCCAACAAGAACAGAAAAAATAGAAGGAATAAATGCAGTTTCACCATCATTTGCATACTTAAAAAATGAGGAAGGTGATTTGCAAACAAAAATAGGAGAAGCAGGTCAAAATTATATAAAATGGGCACATAACTGTGGTTATAAAATATGGGCAGCAGTTTCAAATAGTGAAGCAGGAAAAGGTATTACTTCTAAAGTATTAAATGATTATAAATTAAGAGAAAAACTAATAAACAATATAATGGACTTAGTAAACTCATATGATATAGATGGAATAAACATAGACTTTGAAAACATGTATGAAACAGACAAAGAAGTATTTTCAAGGTTTATAATAGAACTAGCACCACGTTTAAAAGAATGCTCTAAAGTATTAAGTGTAGATGTAACAGCACCAGATGGAAGCCCAGAGTGGTCACTATGTTATGATAGAAACACAATAGGAAAAGAAGCTGACTATATAATATTTATGGCATATGATCAATATGGAATATCATCTACAAAGCCAGGAACAACAGCAGGAGCAGACTGGGTAGAAGTAAATATCAAAAAATTCTTAGGTCAAGAAGGAGTAAATGAAGATAAACTAATACTTGGAATGCCATTTTATACACGTTTATGGAGAGAAACAGGAAGCACACCAAAAAGCGATGTAGTACTTATGAAAAGTATAAATTCATATATACCAGAAGGAGTACAAAAAACTTGGAATGACGATGCAAAACAATACTATATAGAATATGAAAAAAATGGAACAACATATAAAATGTGGCTAGAAGAAGAAACATCTATAAAAGCCAAATTTGACCTAATGAATGAATACAAATTAGCAGGGGCCGCATATTGGCAAAAAGACTTTGAAAGTGATTCGATATGGAAAGTTGTAAAAGAAGAAATTAGTAAATAACGGTGAATTGTAACGAATAAATAAAAATTACCTACATATAATTTTGTAGGTGATTTTTATGTACATATATATAAAGAAATTAAAAAATGATGAAGAACTAGCCCAAAATATAGACATGCCTAAGTTCCTAAAAAAAATAGTTATAAAATTAATTAAATTTTTTAATATAATAACAGTAAAAAAAATAGATGAATTACATTATTTATATATTATACCAAAAGAAAATATAAAGATAATACAAAAGATTATAAATAAAAATAGTAAAGAAAAAATAATTTTATCTAAAGAATTAAAAAAATATGAAAAAGAATTAAACTTAAGTAAAAAAGGAAGCAAAATAGTTTTTTTCGTATATGACATACTAAAATATATAACAAATAATCTAAATATAAAAATAGAACTTCAAAACATATATATATTAGCAAATGAGTATAATAAAGAAAATATAGAAATAATAAAATATTTATCAAATAAAGTAAAAACAATAAATATAGTAACAAATAATATAGTAAAATATAGAAAATTAGAAGAAAAACTATATAATGAAGAAGGAATACTAATAACAATAACGAACAATAAAACTAAAGGCTTAAAAAGAGCAAACTTTATTATAAACTTAGACTTTGATAATGAAACTATTAAAAATTACAATATGAACATGAACAGCATAATAATTAATTGTGCAAACAATAAAATAGATGTATTAAAATATTTTCAAGGTATAATTATTAATGATATAGAAATAAAAATAGAAGAGAAAAAAGAAAATGAAGAATTATATAAAGAATTTGACAAAACAGAAATATATAGTAGTTTTCAAAGCAAAAAAGAAACATATATAGAAACAATAAATAGAATAAAAAATGACAAAGTAGAAGTAGAGGGCCTTGTAGGAATGAGTGGAAATATAGATGTAAAAGAATTATTAAATATTAGAAAAAATCTTGACAAAATGTAAAAACTGGATTAATATAGAGAAGCGATTATAAAGAATCACATTAAAAAAGGAGGAATGCTTTATGGAAGAAAAAGCAGTATTATTAACACAAGAAGGTTATGACAAATTAGAAAAAGAATTAGAATATTTAAGAACAGAAAAGAGAGCAGAAGTAGCAGAACGTATAAAAATAGCTTTAGGTTTTGGAGATCTTTCAGAAAACTCAGAATATGACGAAGCAAAAACAGCCCAAGCAGAAAACGAAGCAAAAATAGCAGACTTAGAAAACAAAATACGTTATGCACAAATAATAGATGAATCTGAAATAGATACAAAAACAGTACAAGTAGGAAACGTAGTAAAAATATTAGATATGGAATTTGACGAAGAAGAAACATACACAATAGTAGGTTCAACAGAAGTAGACTTAAGCCAAAACAGAATATCAAACGAATCACCAATAGGAGCAGCATTAATAGGAGCAAAAAAAGGTCAAGTAGTAGAAGTAAATGCACCAGCAGGAGTACTTAAATATAAAGTTTTATCAATAACAAAATAAAAAAAAATGCTTGACATACGAAAAATATTATGCTATACTAAATATAGTTCTCCAGTAGAACAGTAGAAAAGGGAAAAAACTGAATATGTGCACGACGATTGTCGTGAGAGGGCTGACAAATCCCTCTTAAAACAAAGAAGGTAGCACTTTAATATGTGCTACAGGAACTCCGCAAAGAGAATGCGGATGAATTAGAGGTACCCACGTGTAAACGGATCGGGGCCTCATTTTTTATTCAATAGGAAAAATTGATTTTAAAATTGCCCATACAAAAAAATTGAATATTAAATTAACAGTATTGTAGGAAAGGCTGTTAAAGGGGGACCAATTATTTTGAATAGAAGTTTAATAAGTAAAGAATTGGGAGGAATATAATTTTGAAACAAAGTAATAAAGATAAATTGAAACAAAAAAGAAAAAATAAGAACAAGAAAGGATAATAAATAGACAGAATATTATGATATACTAATACATTTAAGAAATTTATATTTTTTTTTCGAAAAAACAGATTCGTAAAAATTATATGAGTTAACAAATATCTATGAGATTATATCAGAATAAAATGTTAATTAATTTAAAAGTATATATTTATAAATTTTAATCCTATACATAAATTATAATGTGCTTTATAAAATCAAGTCAAGGTTAAAATGAATGTGCTATTACACGACCTTGACTTGATTTTAAGGTTGAATGTCAATAATTTGGGTGGAAAACTTTCAAAGTTTTCACCCCAATTATTGACATTTAGCCTTAAAAAGAAACTTTAAATATGCATTAAATATTTCACAAATTTTAATTAAATTAAAAATCTTTACATTCTTCAAAGAAAGCTTCAATTTCTTCCTTCAAAAAGTCATTTTTAGTTTCGTAGGTTGTAAGGAAATTCTTTAATTCTGTAATTGTTCCTACTTGAAGATGAGAAGCATCTAATTGAAATGCTAATAAAGCATCAGAACCTAAACAAAATGAACAATTAGGAATATTAGAAACTTCAAAATTATCTAATTTCTGTACCAAACGTATTGCATCTTGTTTTACAGGAACAAAGTCTTTAATTTTTCCGTCTTTTTCATCTGCATCCTGAAAATAGTAAACTCCATCCCGTTCAAAGATAGTATAGACAAAATCAGGGCAAACGTCAAACATATTTAGTATGCCAACAAATTTGTAAAGTGCAAACATAACCATAAATACATCCTCCTTAATTATGAATACGAAATGGTTAAAAGTTACTAAAATATGATAATATGTTAACATATAGAAAGTAAAAAGTCAAGATTTGGTAAAGTTTTTGACACGTCCCAAATCTTGACCAAATTTTGATTAAGTTTTTCTAATTTAGCATAAGAAGTTTAAAGTTTACACAAACTTTCTGATATGCTCCAAAAATTTTCCTTGAAAGAAAAAAATTTGGTGCTCTCAAACCTTTCTTACTTTTTTTATATTTTTAAACTACTGTCCAGAGCAAGCTTAATCATATTATTAAGTCCAGTTTGCCTTTCTTCAGGGGTTGCAACTTTATCAATATATTTTGAATCAACAACGCTCATTATACAACTAGCTTTTTTATTTAGTAATTTGGCTGTATAGAATAGAGCAAAAGCTTCCATTTCAGCACTAATTGGGCAAAAATTTTCAGGAATTCTATCTAAAAACTGATTAACATCAGTCATATAAATATCAAAACAATCTGTACAAACAGTGTTGCCAACATATAAATTGACATTATTTTCTTTTGCAGTTTCTTTAATAATATTGTTGATATCACTATTAGAAGAAACCATATGGCAATCTTCATTATTCATTGTTAAAGCATAATTACCTTCAGTAAAGCAATTTTCAGAAAGAACAATATCAAATAAATTTAAATCTTTAGAATATGCTCCACAAGAGCCAATTCTAATAATAGCTTCTACATCATAAAATTTGTAAAGCTCATATGAATAAATACCCATACTAGGCATACCCATACCAGAAGCCATAACAGTTATTCTTTTCCCTTTATAATTGCCAGTATAAGCGTACATTCCTCTTACAGAATTAACTAAACTATAATCATCTAAAAAATTTTCAGCAATATATTTTGCACGTAGTGGGTCTCCGGGCATTATAACAATATTTGCGATATCACCTTTTTTTGCTTCATTATGTGGTGTCATAAAAATCCTCCTTTGTATATTTCAAGTATTAAAACTTGTTATTTTTTATATTCTTAGGAAAGTCATCAGTGATAGCGGTGAGTTTCCTAAGAATATATTATTCTTGTTTTTTATTAGTAGTATATCAAATTAAATAAGGAAATACCACATATATTATAAAATTTTTTTGAAAATATCAAAATATAAGTTGACTTTTTACATAAAATAGTATTATAATATAAGTACTAATTAAGAATACTTATACAAAAAATAAACGCATACCAACTTGCGTTATTTATAAATTGTTGGTAGAGAGAATGAACGCATATCTAGCATACGTTGTGATAAATTGCTAGATTGAAGAAGGTTTCCTTAAATTAGTTAGGAAGCCTTTTTATTTCTAAAAAAAGAAATTAGAAAATAATAATATAAAAAATATTGCACAAAAAAATAATTAGTGATATGATTATAAAAAATAATTAATAATAGATTAAAAAAAAACCGAATTTTTCGGCAAAGTTTTTTAATCTATTTTTTATTATAGGAAAGCACATTATTTTAATTAGTGACATCGTTTGTTGGAATACAAGTTAGATATGACCTAAGTTGTGTCTTTTATATTTAGGAAGGAGAAGTAAAAATGGAAGTAGCATTTGATCATGTAAAGTATTTAAAAATACAAAAAGAAAAAATTGAAGAAAGAATAAAAAGGTTTGATAACAAATTATATTTAGAGTTTGGAGGAAAATTGTTTGACGATATGCACGCAAGTAGAGTGCTTCCAGGTTTTAAACCAGATGCAAAAATAGAACTTCTAAAACAATTTAAAAATGACCTAGAAGTAATATTTTGTATAAATGCAAATGACATAGAAAAAAATAAAATAAGAGCTGACTATGGAATTAGTTATGATCAAGATTTATTAAGATTAATAGAAAAAATGCAAAAAATGGATATATTAGTTAGTGGAGTAGCAATAAATATGTATACAGGACAAAAAGGAGTAGAAAAACTAGAAAAATCATTACAAAAGAAAAATATAAAATCATATTTATTTGAACCAATTGCAGGATATCCAAATGACATAGAAAAAATATTTAGTAAAGAAGGATTTGGGAAAAATCCATATATAAAAACAACTAAAAAGTTAGTAGTAGTAACAGCACCAGGTCCAAATAGTGGAAAACTAGCAACATGTTTATCGCAAATGTATAATGAAAACCAAAATGGAGTAAGAGCAGGTTATGCAAAATATGAAACTTTCCCAGTATGGAATATGGGGTTACTTCACCCAGTAAATGTAGCATATGAAGCATCAACAGCAGACTTAGGAGATATTAACATGATAGACCCATTTCATATGCAAGAATATAATATAGAAGCGGTAAATTATAATAGAGATATATCAACATTTCCAATACTAAAAAATATGTTAAATAGTATAATGGGAGAAAATATATATAACTCACCAACAGACATGGGAGTTAATATGATAAAAGGATGTATTGTAAATGATGAAATAGCAAAAGAGGCAGGATGTCAAGAAGTTATAAGAAGATATTATAATACTATTTGTGATATGAAAAAAGGAGTAAGCACTCAAGAAGTAGTAGATAGAATAAATGGATTAATGACAAAATTAAATATAAATAAAGAAGATAGAAGTATAGTAAAACCCGCAATCTGCAAATCAGAAGAGAAGAAAACAAATATTGTAGCGATACAGCTTAAAAATAGAAAAGTAATAACAGGAAAAGAATCTAAACTATTAAGTGCTTCAAGTGCAATGCTTATAAATACATTAAAAGAATTAGCAGGTTTGCCTGATGAAGAATATTTATTATCACCTGAAGTATTAGAAGGAATATTTAAAACAAAACAAAAAATATCATACAGGAAAAATTATTATCTAAATATACAAGAAGTACTAATAACACTAAGTATATGTAGCTCAAATAATAGAAGCGTAGAAAAAGCAATGGAAGAGCTAGAAAACCTAAAAGAACTAGAAGCACATTCTTCATACATAGTTACAAGTGAAGAAAATAATGTAATGAAAAACTTAGGAATAAGACTAACATGTGAGCCTAAGTTTGACAATTAATAATAACCAAAAAGATATAATGGTTATGAAAGTATAACTATTTATTAGATGACTATAAATTGTAAAATATTTGTTACTATTTACAGGATAAAAGATATTTTACGAGGTATGGGCGATTGCTAATTGCCCATATATACTGAATATTTGATATTAGATGTGAATAGTAACGAATATTTAGAAAAAGAGGGAATTTAATTGTGTTAGTATTGACAAAATTATGTAAAGGTTATATAATAACAACAACTTTTAGTAACTATAAACCAAATCTTAAAAATTTAAGGAGGAAACAAAATGAGAAAAATAACAGTAGAAGGAATTGAAATTAATTTTAATGATTTGACTGAGCAAAAGCAAAAAGAAATATATGAAAAAAACAAAAAGAAATATAAGCAGGAAGCAAGCAAATCGAAATATTATTCGATTCGGCTAGCGGTAGTCGAAAATGAAACCGACTCTTCAGAACTATTAAATATTATGATGAGAGCTGAAATAGAAGGATATATGGATAATAGATTTTTAGTAGGAAGCATTTTTAAGAATAAAATTTTCAAAATAGAAGAAGAAACAATTAAAATTTTAGTAACATCAAGTGACCGGAAATATCGCCAAAAAGCAGCTGAATTGTCAAAAGATTCAAAGCTTTTAAATCAAATGCTTAGAAATGAGGTGAACGGTGAACAAGATGATGATGTAGAAGAAGCAATTTTTACTAATGAAGTTTTCGAAATAGAAGAAGAAACAATTAAAATTTTGGCAACATCAGATGTTGGGGTATATCGCAAAAAAGCAGCTGAATTGTCAAAAGATTCAAAGCTTTTAAATCAAATGCTTAGAAATGAAGTGAACGGTGAACAAGATGATGATGTAGAAGAAGCAATTTTTACTAATGAAGCTTTCGAAATAGAAGAAGAAACAATTAAAATCTTAGAAACATCAGATTTTTATGGATATCGCCAAAAAGCAGCTGAATTATCAAAAGATGTAGGAAGACTTTTGAGAATGCTTGCAGGGGAACTAAATAATGGAACATTCGAAGTAGTGAAAGCTATTGTCGAAAATGATTTATTTGAAAAGGAAGCAGTATTAGAATACATACAAAATAATTATTAAAGTTAACTATGCAAAAAGAACTAACGAAATTACGTTAGTTCTTTTTGCATAAAAAAAATTTTTTAGGAGAAAATAATTCCAAAAGAGTAATTTTTATTTAAAATACCTAAGGAGATGTTTTTATGATTATTAAAATAAAAAGAAGTATAAAACCTATAATAATAATTTCTATTCTATTTACATTATTCATAGCATATAACGTATTTATTAGAAGTCAAGAAATACAAGCACTATCTAAATATGGTTCAAGAGGAAGTGAAGTAACACAAATACAAACAAAACTAAAAAGATGGGGATACTATAATGGAAATATAGATGGAATATATGGAAGCCAGACACTAGCAGCAGTTAAATATTTTCAAAGAAAAAACGGATTAACAGTAGATGGAATAGCAGGACCTGCTACACTTAAAGCAATGGGAATATTTACATCTTCATCATCTAGTAGCTCTTCATCTAACTCGAGTAATTTAAATTTATTAGCAAGAGTAGTATATGGAGAAGCAAGGGGAGAGCCATACTCAGGGCAAGTAGCAGTAGCAGCAGTAGTGTTAAACCGTGTAAAAAGTTCAAGTTTTCCAAATACTATATCAGGAGTAGTATACCAAGCAGGAGCATTTGATGCAGTAAGAGATGGTCAAATAAACTTAAGCCCAAATAGTACAGCAATAAAAGCAGCACAAGACGCATTAAATGGATGGGACCCATCATATGGAGCAATATATTACTTTAACCCATCAACCGCAACAAATAAATGGATATGGTCAAGACCAATGACAGTAACAATAGGAAGACACAGATTTTGCAAATAGGCGCACGTTAGGGACGGTCCTTAGCGTTCCGAAATCGGAACGCTAAGGACCGTCCCTAACGTGCGCCTATTGACAAAACTGATACATATTGATAATATAAAAGTGATAAAAAATATGGAGGAATAAAATGCTAATTTACCCGAAAGTATATATAGAAAGTGTTAAAGAAATAACAATAGAATTTTTAAAAAATAACAATATAAAAGCTCTAATATTAGATGTAGATAACACTATATTAGATTTTGATAAAAAAATACCAGAAGGAATAGAAAAGTGGTGTGAAAGCTTAAAAAAACAGGGAATTAAATTTTGTATTTTGTCTAACACCAATAAGGAAGAAAAAGTAAAAATGGTAGCTAGCAGGCTAAACATACCATATTTTCATTTAGCTACAAAGCCATTTAAAAGAGGTTTCAAAAAAGCAATAAAATTGTTAAATGAAAAAGAAGCAAATATAGCTGCAGTTGGAGATCAAATTTTTACAGATGTTATAGGTGCAAATAGGTGCAAGCTATATTCAATTTTAGTAAAACCAATTGCAAAAAAAGATTTATTAGTAACAAAAATAAAAAGACCATTAGAAAATATGATAATAAAAACATACTTAAGAAAACAAAATAAAAAGAGGTAAAAAATGTATATAAATGATATAAATATAATGTATTATGTGCTATTAGGAATAATTGGAATGTGTGTAGGGCAATTTGTAGACTGGTGTAATATTAGACTTATAGAATATAAAAAAGTATTTTCAAAAGAATTTTTTACTATATATTTAAAAAATACTAAACCAAAATTTATGATTAGCTTTATTACAGGAGCTATATATATTTTACTATTATATTTTATAGGTTGGCAAAATAATATATTATCCAAAATAGAATTAATAAAATACATAATATTAACGCCAATGCTACTTTCGGCATTCATTATAGATTATAAACTTCAAATAATTCCAAATAGGCTTAATTTAACTATATTTGAAACAGGGCTAATAGTTACATTTATAGAAGGAATGTATAGCCAAAGTTTAGCAATAAGTAATATACTAGGTGGTATAGTAGGAGCAGGAATATTTTTAATGTTAACATTAGTAGGTGGTGCTATTGCAGGAAAAGAAGCAATGGGCTTTGGAGATGTAAAGTTTATGGGAGCTTTAGGGCTATTTTTTGGATGGCTAAATATAATAGAAGTTTCAGTAATAGCATTTTTGCTAGCAGCAATTATAAGTATAGCATTAATAGTTACAAAAATAAAAAAGACAGATGAATATATACCATTTGGACCATTTATAGTTATAGCAAGTTTTATAGTAATTATATTGCCACAAGAAGCATTACTATTAGCATTATTTAAAATATTTACACTAGGAATGTATCAAGGATAATAAAAAGGTAAAAATAAACGTAAATAAGATTAGAAAGTAGGAGTTTCTATGAATAGTAAAATAAAATGGTTAAGAGAAAAAATGAAAATGTTGAATTTAGAAGGAATGATAATTTCAAACCCAGTAAATATTAGATATTTAACCAATATAGTTGCAGAAGGAATATTATTAATTACAAGAAAAGAAAACATATTTTTAACAGATGGAAGGTATATAGAAGAAGTGCAAAATGTACTAACAATAGATGATGAAATAGTACTGCACGAATTTAAAGAATATACAAAAGATGAATATGAAAACTTTTTTCTATTTTGCGAAAATGTAGGTTTTGAAGAAGATTATATAACATATGCAGGATACAAAGAATATATGCACAAATATAAAGTAAATAATCTTCAAGAAACAGAAAAAATGATAGAAAAGCAAAGAATGATAAAAGATGAAGAAGAAATACAAAAACTAAGAAAGGCTTGTAAATTAACAGATGACTGTTTCGAGTATTTAACTAAATATATAAAAGTAGGGCAAACCGAAAAAGAGATAGCATTAGAAATAGAAAAATACTTTAGACTAAATGGAGCAGATGGAGTATCATTTGATCCAATAGTAGCATCAGGAAAAAACTCATCTAAGCCACATGCAATTCCAACAGACAAAAAAATAGACTTAGGAGATGTAATAACCCTAGACTTTGGCTGTAAATATGAAGGTTACTGTTCAGATATGACAAGAACAATATTTGTAGGGTATATACCAGAAGAAGTAAAAAAAGTATATGACTTAGTATTAAAAAATCAGCTTCAAACAGCAAAAGAGTTAAAAGAAGGAGCCAATATAAAGCAAATAACAAAAATGGTAGAAAATGACTTCAAATTAAATGGATATGAATTAGTGCATAGCTTAGGACACGGAGTAGGGCTAGACATACACGAACTACCAGTAATAAGTTCAAGAAATGACAAAAATTTAAAACAAAAAATGGTAATAACAAATGAACCAGGAATATATATACCAGGCAAATTTGGAGTAAGAATAGAAGACACAGTATTAGTAGGAAAAGAAATATCAGAAAATTTAACAAAGTCAAGCAAAGAATATGTTATAGTAGATAAACAATAAGAAAGGGAAGACATGGAAAAAATAAAAGAATTATTAAAAAAACTCCTAGAAAAGATAGGAAATATTATAAACAATAAGGAAAAAGGCAATGAAACAAAAATGTTAGAAAAAGCAAACCGATATACTTGGAAAGCACAAAAATATAAAATGGTAGAAGAGCAAGAAATGATACAAGAAGAATATGTTGTAAAGGATGCAACACTTGCAATAGGAGGGTTAGAATTGCCAATAGGTTCCTTTGATATACAGAGAAAAAATGGAGAAGTTTTTGTAGATATTAAAGAAGAAGTAACAATTTCGCCAGATGGTAAGATGTATATAAAAGGAAAACAAATTTGTAAAAATGAAAAAATACAAGAAGAAATTGCAAGACAAATAAAACAAAATGGAAAGCCAAGCCAAGTAGTAATGAATAGTAGCGGAGAAATTGTAAAAACTGATTCGGAAAAATATAGAAATGAAATGTATGATGATGATGCAAGAAAAAGAACAGAACAAGTTTCAAATAAATGGAACGAAAATAGAGAACAAGAAAAGGAAAACGAAAGAGACAATGAAGATAATGGAAAACAAGATGAAAATGAACAATATGATAGATAAAAAATATAAAATACTTGATTTTACTAGAAAAATATGGTAGTATAAATAAAGCAAATAAAAAGAAATTTAAAAATTTGAAAGGAGATATACAAAATGGCAGAAGTATATATGGCAGGAGATTTTAGAAATGGAACAACATTTGAAATGGATGGAAACGTATTCAAAGTAGTAGAGTTCCAACATGTAAAACCAGGAAAGGGCTCAGCTTTTGTTAGAACAAAACTAAGAAATGTAATATCAGGAGCAGTTATAGAAAAAACATTCAACCCATCAGAAAAATACCCAGGAGCAGAAATAGAGAAAAAAGAAATGCAATACCTATATGAAGATAGTGGTTTATATTACTTCATGGATAATGAAACATATGAGCAAATGCCTTTAAACAAAGAACAATTAGGAGATAGCTTAAAATATATAAAAGAAAACATGAATGTAAAAATACTTTCATACAAAGGAAATGTATTTTCAGTAGAGCCACCAATGTTTGTAGAGCTAGAAGTAACATATACAGAACCAGGATTTAGTGGAAATACAACAACAACATCAGGAAAACCAGCAACACTAGAAAATGGTTATGAAGTATCAGTTCCACTATTCATAAACATAGGAGATGTTATTAGAATAGACACAAGAACTGGTGACTATATGGAAAGAGTATAAAATAATAAATGTGCTAAAAGTCAAAAATAATATGTAGTAGAAGTTATACATTTACATTTGTTTTTGACTTTTGTCTTAATATAGAAAAATCGACTTTTGAATATACATTTTAAGTCGTAGAAGTCGCCACCTTTGTTTTTGAATAGGAAAAATCGATATCAAATGTAGGTGCAGGCCTAGTGTCTGCCCAACTTCACAGAAATTACCATATAGCAAAAACTTCAAAGAACGGACGGACACAAGGTCCACGCCCTACGGTGCTAAAAAATTACTGTTACAAATTGAAATAGTGCCAGCATGGCGAAGCCACTTTTGTTCTAATAAAAATAATAAAGGCAAGAAACGTATATAAAATGAAAGTTACGTAAAAAATAAAATAAATAATGAAAAGAGAGGAAATAAAAATGTCTAATTTAAAAAGCGAATATGATAGAATTTTATCAGAAATTGAACAAGCAATTTCTAATGAAGAAGAAAAGAAAATAGTAAAGGAAAAAGTTTCAGAATTATCAATGATATTTATGAATGCTATGGAAAATATGTCAAATGTAATTGAAAATAAACTAAAAGAAATGGAAGAAAAACAAAATAGCTTAGACAATAAACTAAACAAAATTCAAAACACAGTAAATGAAATAGAAAGTGACATATATGATGAAGAAGAAATAGGAGAATATGACTTCGAAATAGTGTGCCCATATTGTAATAACGAATTTGTAACAGATTTAAGCTTAATGAATGAAGAAAAAACAGAAATAAAATGCCCAGAATGTAATAACATAATAGAGTTAGACTGGAATGATGACTGCGATTGTGAAGAAGATGACGATTGTTGTTCAGGTCACCACCATTGTGGTAGTTGCCATGGATGCAGTGATGAAGATTGTGAAGAAGATGAGGAAGAAAACGAAGACGAAGACATGTAAAATTAGAATTAAAGAATAATAAAAATGAATAGTGAATAATTAACTTAAAAAATATTTAGTAATTATTCATTTTTCACTATTAACTATTCATTAAAAATCATTAATAATTCCCCAAAATGTAAATATAAATGACTTAGCAAATATTAAATAAGAATAATTATAAAAAAGAAACCTCTTGTGAGGAAAAGAAATACTTTTCTCATAAGAGGTTCTTCTTTAAAATTCAGCTATTGCCTAAAAATGCCTCCAACTCTGCAACTAACATATCTACCTTAGTTTTTTCACTTATGTATAATTCAGCATTACTACTAGTTATGCTATCGTATACCCAATTTACTCTTTTAAGCAAGCGATTACAAGGTAAACAAGAATATATAATTATCAGTTATAAATGGTTAATACTTTGGATATGAATTGAGAGAAAAGATATTAAGTATGAATAATTTAATGAAAGGTGAATAATGAAGAATGAATAGTGAATAATTACCAAATGTGCTCTTCTATTTTTTGGGAAAATTATTCACTATTCATTATTAATTGCGACTTGTTAAAGTCGCACATTTGGTGGAGGTGACCCTTGCTTAAGTGTATCCCCTCCAGTAATACTAATATTACCTATCACTATTTTTATATCGATATTGCTAGGTGTTATTATTATTTCAGTTACATATTTTTGTATAATATTTTTTACTACTTCTAAATCAGAGCTATCAAGTTTTAATAAATCCTCTAAAATAATTTTGTTAATATCTTCGATTGACACCTTTTCTTTAGAAGATATAGATTTTATCATAAAAATTTCTTGATTTATTACATCTTTTTCATTTTGTAATATATTCATTTCTTCTTTTAATTCAGGAGTATACAATCCATCAATAATAGCTTTATTTATATTATTAATTTTAGTATTAATAGATGCAAGTTTTTTATTTGCTATTTCTAAATCAGTTTCAGTATTATTATAAAAAACTTTATATTTCTCATTTACTTTATTTAATAAATCAGTATCATTAATAAGAGTATTTAACTTCTTTTTTAATTCAGCAATTACAATCTTTTCGATTTCTTCTTTTTTTATAGCTGTATTATCACATTTACCATTTTTGTGCCCCATGCATTCATATATAGACCAATAATCATTCTTTTTTGCTCCAGCATAAGTGCTACCACAAATTCCACATTTAATTAAACCACTTAATAAGTATACTTGCTTTGCTTTATATGTACCACCCATATGTTTCTTTCCTTTCATTTTTATTTGAATTATATCAAAAATTTCAGGCTCTATAATTGCTTCAAAAGCATTTTCCTTTATTACCATATTTTCATTAGGTTGTCCACGTTTTTTACTCCTGTTGCCATAACCAAAAAAATAAGTTCCTTTGTATTTTTGGTTTACTAAAATATCGTGAATAGAATTTAAGCCAAATTCTTTATTATTTCTTGTTCTATAACCTCTCAGATTGAGTTCTGAACAGATTTCTTTATAAGTATGATTGTTTATATACATTTCAAATATTAATCGAATTATAGGTGCTTCTTGCTCATTTATTATATAATGCATATCTTTATCAACAGAATAGCCGAAGTGGAGGAGTACCACCATTGTGTTTACAATCTAATGCGTTTTCATTCATTCCTTTTTTTACTTCTCTTGATAGATTAGCAGAATAATATTCTGACATTCCTTCTATTAAAGATTCCATAATGATTGACTCTGGCGAGTCATCAAGTCTTTCTAGTACAGAGAAAATCTGCTTTTGATTATCTTTCAATTCTTTCTTATATACTGCTGAATTATATCTATTACGTGAAAATCTATCCAATTTATGAACTACTACACCTTGCCAATTTTCAGATTTACTATCTTCAATCATTTTTAAAAAGTTAGGACGCTTGTCTGTTCTAGCAGATAATGCTTCATCAATATATTCCTTTACTATAGTATGCCCATTAGAATTAGCCCAATTGTGTATAGCACGCAATTGAGCAGTTATAGACTCTTCTCTTTGGTTATCACTAGAATATCTAGCATAAGCGACTAGTTGCATCGTAGACCCTCCTATAATATTTTATAATTCAATTAATAAATCTTCCATAATATCAAAATTGCCTGTAAAAGCTATATTATAGGCATCTATATTTATTTTTATATTAGTATTATTTTTAGAATCCAAAATTTTTTTTAATTGCTTTAAAATGGATTTCCTTATATTGCATAAAGATAAAAAATCAACTATATTATCGAAATTTTCTTGGTAGATAACATCAATTAAATCAAAAGCTATTTTAAAATATTCTAACAAGTTGTTCGAAAGTTCGTTATTATAATTTGTCATCATGTTGGAGCAGGTAGTGATAAATATATTAATATATTTATCATATATGATATTCCATATATCCATTTTATTTAGTTTTATTAAATAAAATTTAGTAGATGATAAGAAGTAAGCTTTTATAAAAGTATAAATCATAGTATCATCTATGTGATTAGTTGTGTGCATTAAATCTTGTAATACAGGTTCGTTTATTTGATATATTAAATTAGTTAGTTTTTCTGTATTCATTTAGTTCTCCTTTTTATTGTCTTTTAAAATTACATCAACAATTTCTTTAATTTGTTGTTTTTGCTTTTCAGAAGGTGGAACATAATTATCCATAAAATCAGAAAGCCAAGAACTTTCTTTTTTTTGTGGATTACGTATATCCGATTTACCTAAAAGGTAATCAGTAGAAACTTCAAAAAGATTAGCAAAATCTTTTATTAAATCTAATGATTTAGGTTCGTACATGCTAGTTTCATACCTAGATAATGCACCAGAAGATATATTTAATTTTTCACAGACGTAGTCTTGTGTCCATTGATGTTCAATTCGTAATTGTTTTATTCTTTTTCCAAAAACCATATATTTACCAACCTTTCTATAAATATTATACTTTCATTTTATGAAAAAATCAAATATATTTCAGTAAATGAAAAATAATTTGATTTTTTTTTAAAAAGTATTGACAAATTTCAGAAAGTGAAATAATATATATTCAGAAACTGAAAGGAGACAAAAAAATGTATGAAAAATTAAAAGAAATAAGAGAGAAAAAAGGATATACAATAGAAGATATGGCAACAGTTATTAACAAATCTCCATGTAATTACTTTAAAAAAGAAAATGGAAATGTTAAATTTTCAGTTAATGAAGCTTTAGAAATATCTAAATTTTTAAAATGCAAAGTAGAAAAAATTTTTTTTAAAGATGAACTTTCAGAAAATGAAAGAAAGGAGAAACAATGTCAAGAAAAAAATACGAATATTTAGGAGGAAGGACAGTAACAGTAACGTGCTTAGGCACAATGTCAAATGAGGAAGCAATAGACTTTCTAGCAGAACAAATAGCACATATATATCACAAAAAGTATGAAAATAAAAATAAGGAGGAACACAAATGAAAAAAATCAAAGAAATTTTATTAGGTACAAGTTTTGTATGGCTACCGATATTAGGAAGTTACATAGCTGAGATGTTATCAAGATTAGTTTTAAATATGTTGTAGGAGGTAGAAAATGGAACAACAAAATAAAAAGCCTAATGGTTTTCAATGGTTCACATTAGGATTTTGCACAGCAACGTTAATAGTAGAAATACTTACTTTATTATTGAAATAATCAATGCAATTATAGCAACAATTAAGGCAAGTATATCTATAAAGTTAATGTTGATAAAAGATAAAATTGCAGATGAAATTATATGTTTACCTTTATATGTTGGACGATATCCATCAGAATAGTAAGTGATATAACCATTTTTATATAAAGTATTAAGAATTTCATGTGCTTCATTAGAATTAATTTGGAAATTGTTTTCTAAGTCAGATTTAGAGATTCTTCCAAGTTTATTAATATAAATCATGACTTTTATAAAAGAAAAATCCATAATAATAACCTCACTTTCGAGGTAATTATACAAAATTTAACAAAAAATGTAAATAGAAAGGAGATGAAAGATATGTTTTGGAATAGAAGAAATTCAAAAAAGATTAATGAGTACAATGTAGACACTATTAATAACTTACTTAAATTTTCAGATAAGTTAATTGATACTACTATTAGTAAGTTATTTCAAATTAAAGATGTCGAAGATTTAAATATACCAGAACAACAAAAAAGTGTACATAGAGATATTATCATTAATAGAAGTGTTAAAGAATTAATGGAGTATCAAGACGAAATAAAAAGCATACTACAGACCGTCAAATCTATATAGTATGCAAATAAAAAATAATTATATAAATTCATTTTCTACTTTTATAGTAACACAAAAAGAGTAGATATGCAAGAGGGAGGAAATAAAAAATGGTTGTAACAAATTTAAGTTGTAGCTTTCATCCAGTGCCTAAAATAAAACAAACTAATAAAAAAGTGGCAAAAGCTATAAAAGGTAAAAAACATAAGCAAACCAAAGAAAAGGATATAGATATTAGGATTAAAATTAAAGTTTGGGAAAGAGATTCACATTGTTGTATCTTTTGTGGAAGACCAGTTCCAGTATTTAATGCTAATGCACATTTTATTCCACGTAGCGCAGGAGGATTAGGAATAGAAGAAAACATATTTACTGCTTGCGAAAACTGTCATAGAGAGCAAGATAATGGTTTGAATACAAATGACTATGACTTGAAGGCAGAAAGGTATTTAAATGACATTTATGGAGTAAATTGGGACAAATCTAAATTAATTTATACAAAATATTAAAAACAACAGAGGGCTAGCATAATAAGATGTGTAGCCTTTTTACGAAAGGAAAAAGCGATGGAAGGTTGGATATGTTTGTATCGTCAAATTGTCGATAATTGGTTGTGGAAAAGCAATGAACCATTTGACAAAAGAAGTGCATGGATTGACTTACTGCTTATGGTTAATCATAAAACAGAAAAAGTACAATTTAATGGGAAAACGATTGAAGTAGAAAGAGGGGAACGAATAACTTCTATAGATAAATTAGCATTAAGATGGAAATGGTCAAGGCATAAAGTTAGTAATTTTTTAAATTTTCTTGAAAAGGAACGGTATGTTAGTCCAGATAAGAGATAACAAAAAAACTTTAATAAGTATAGAAAACTATAATAAGTATCAACTTCAAGTTCGGACAGAAATGGGACGAAAATGGAACACCACTTGGGACACCAAATGGAACATCAGAAAACAACATTGAAAGCATTGGAAATAGTAGAGAAGATAAAAAAATAGAAAAAAGTTGGGACGTGTCCCGGGACACCCAAAGGGACACCAAAAGGACAGCACAGGGACACAAACAATAATGATAATAATATATTATTTAATTATTTATTTAATAAATATAAGAGCAAATTTTCAATTTTTCAAAATCGAGAACAAAAACAAAAGATTTTTTTAGAGATTGTTAAAGATGATGCTTACAAAAAATTGACAAAAGAAGAACAAACTGAATTATATACAAGATTACTTTCTGTAATCTAGAAAGAGGAAATATGAAAAGTACAAATGTTGAAATAGAAAAATATTTATCTAGTTTTAAATATACAACTAGAAAAGAGTTAATTGAAAAAACTGGAATGTCAGACAGATCAGTTAGAAAACAAATAAGTGAATTAAAAACTAAAAGAGTTGTGATATATAGCAGTCAAAAGAGTGGTTATAGATTAGCTAGAGAATATACAAGTATGTCTAGAATTGAACGAATTGAAGAGATAGAGCAGATAAAACATAGCTTAAATGATTGTGAATCAAGAGTAAAAAATATAAAAAAATCAATGAGAAAATACATTGCCTATTTAAAAAAAGCAGAACAAATTGAAATGGAAGAGCAAAACTATAATCATATACCTAGAATTGACTAGAAAAGAGGAAACTAAATGATAAAGCAAAATTATAATAGACTTTTAACAAGAGGGATACCAGAAAAACAAGTAAAATATAAAAAACAAGAATGTAACCATCTAACTTTTGAGAAAAAGGAAAAGATGTATGAATATTATATTTGCGATAATTGTGGTTGTGAAATAAAACTAAAGAATAAATGGGAACGAAGTGAAGGTGGAGTAATATCGTTACCATATTCAATAACTAAAAGACCAGAAATAAGTATCGCAGTATGCAACAAATGTATAAATCCTGTCTTAAAGGAATTTGAGGAGGAATAGAGATGAATATTGTAGAGCCAATAAGGGATGCAGAAAAAGTAAAAGAAATTTATGAGTATTTGAAGAATGGCAGTGATAGGAATGCACTTATGTTTTATTTTGGAATTTACACAGGACTAAGAATATCAGATATTCTAAAATTTAAAGTTAAAGATTGTTTAAATAAAAGCTATAACATTCGCGAGCAGAAAACTGGTAAACAAAAAACATATGACTGGAATCCATATCTATTTAAAGAATTAAAACAGTATTGTGAAGGGAAAGACCCTAATGAATATTTGTTTAAAAGCAGAAAGGGTAGTAATATACCAATAAAGAGACAAACAGCTTATGAAATTATAAAAAAAGCCTGCAATGCTTGTGGAATTTATAATGTTGGAACGCATACATTACGAAAAACTTTTGGATATTTTTTATATATGCAGTCTAAAAACAATATAGCTATGCTTATGGAGATTTTAAACCATAGCAGCGAAACGATTACACTTAAGTATATAGGAATTAGCCAAGAGAAAAGTAATAGTGCTATGAAAAAAATGAGATATTTTTAAATTAGTTTTTATTAAATTTAATTTGAATATGTCTCAAATTAATAACAACATATTCAAAACATAAAAAACTTTAAAGCTATGAAAAATACATATAAAACAAAGATATGCGAATATGACACAATATAAGATATGTCATATTGAACACAGAAAAAAGTTTTCGCTTATATAAGTCAATTATAGCAAGCAATTCACAGATTTTATAAGAGAAAAAAAGCAATTTTTATAAAAGGAGGTATGTTATGTTTATTTATACTATGAATGACATAATATTTGTAGCAATAATTTTAATTTTTATATTTACTTTAGCTGCAATTATCTTATATCAATACATACAAAAGTTTATAAGTAAGATTAAAAATAAAAAGGATAATAGAAGAAAATGAAATACCAGGAATTAATAGAGAGTTGCAAAAAGGCAATTGCTAAAGAAAAATGTCTTCGGATGTCAGGCATTGGAAGATAGTAATTTTAGAGGAAATTTTAAATGCCCAATGCATAAACAAACAGCGAATGAGAGTATAGAACAAATAAAAATAAATTAAGAAATGAGGAAAATAAAGATGGAAGAAATTAAAATTGAGATAGGAGAATATGTAAGGACTAAAAATGGATACATATCAAAAAATACAATAAAAGAACACAAGCATATTATTGATGGAATAATAAATCAAAATGAAAAATATAAATATGAATTTGACAATATAGAAAAACATTCTAAAAGCATAATGGACCTAATAGAAATAGGAGACTATGTAAATGGAGAAAAAGTTATAGAAGTACATTTAGATTTAGGAGATATATTTGTAGATAAAGAGACAGAATTAGGAACAAAGACATTTTGTAATTATCAAATTGAATCAATAGTAACACATGAACGATTTGAGCAAATGGAATACAAATTGGAGGAATAATTTATGCTAAAAGAAGAAAATAGAATTTTAATAGAGCTATAAGAGATATAAAGGAAGGATAGATATAAAATGAATAAGTTTAAATTAGATGAAATTGATGTAGAAGTTGTTTCAGACAATATAAAGATATTAAATAGCTATAAGATTAAAACAAAAAAAGAAATGAAAAAATATATCTTAAAGATATTAGATGCAGCACCTTTATATCAAAGAAATAGAAGTGTAAATGCTTTAGTTAGAGAATGGAAAAGTCATAATATGCTATACAGATTAGGTTTATTTGTAGAACATACAAGAGATTGTGATTTGCAATCTAACGAAGCCTTACATAGAAGATTTGTATATTTCTTTTTAGGGAGATTTTAATAAAGGATAAAATTTTAGTTGAGCTGGAGAAAAAAAGAAAGTAGAGGGTAAGTAATGAAAAAAGTTATTATAGAAACAGAAAACTTAAAAAGAGCGTTAGAAAATGTAAAAAATGGAGTTTCGAAAGAAGAATTTAGACCTGTTTTTACAGGAATTTGTATGGAAGTAGAAAATATAAAATTAACGATGACAACTTGTGATGGCTATAAATTATTTACGGATAATTGTGAAATTTTAGAAGGAAATGATTTTAAAGTTGTAGTACCAGTGTTTAAAATTCCTAAAAATACAAAAAAACAAACTATTATAGAAATAGATAATGAATTTATAACATTTAATTTTGGAGAAGAAAAACATAGCTATAAAATAATTGAAGGTGAATTTATAGATTGGAAGCCTTTATTTAATAAGGCAAATACTTTCAGTATTATATTTAATGCTAAGTATTTACAAGAGGCATTAAAAAGTGAAAAAGAAGAAGTACGCTTAGAATTTTCAGATGATGTAAGTCCAATATTTATCAATGGTAGAAAATTGGTTTTACCAATAAAACATAGAAGTTAGGAAAGAGGTGTGGCAATGTTAAGTAAAGAAGAAATAGAACAAGCAAGAAGTAATATTTTAAGAGGTAATGATATAGAGTCTGCTTGCTTGATAATGAAAGCTATGATTTGGGATGGATTAATACAAGCTGGAGGAAGAGTGAATATAGCAAAAATAGCCATGAGGCAAATACTAAATTTTATAGAAGAGTATAAAAATAAGAATTATTTAGATGTTGTTAGAGAAAAAGTAAAAGCAAATAATAGAGCTAATGAACTAGAAACAAACAATAAAAAGCTTATAGAGAAGCTAGAAGAAGATATAGAGATAACAAAAAAACAATATGGAGAAAATCCTTTATTAAACATAAGAATAGATGGAAAACTTGATACATTAGAAGAAATATTAGAATTTGCGAAAGGAGAAAAGGAATGAGTGTTAAATCAAAAGTAAAAAGATGTAATAAAGAAATTAAAAGATTAAAAGAAGAATTAGAAACATGTCAATTATCAAATAGAAGATTAAGACAAAAACTAGATACTCAAAATAACAATGAATCTCTTGAAAATATAATAAAATTTGCAATAACAAACCATATTGGAGGATTGCACGGCGGAATGATGATAGACTACTTTGGAATAGATAAAATGAAAGACTTAAAACTTGATATAGAAAGAAATCATTTTGAACATGCTTATATTATAAGAGTGAGATAAGGAGGAACTATGAGCAAGGCAGATAAAATGTTTTTGAATTTAGGATATGTAGAAGATATTGGTTCAGATTATGTATTAATTAGATACAATAAAGATGATAAATGTTTTGTACGATTTATACTTGAAAATAAAAAAATAGAAGTAAATAAAATAGAACCTAATGGAGATTTATGGATATTAAGTATAGATATGAAATTGCTACAAGCAATAAACGAGAAAGTGGAGGAATTACGGGTGGAATTAGTAGAGAAAGCTATAAAAACTATAAATGAATATTGTACAAGCAATTATACAGGTTGTAGTGAATGCGATATAGAAGTAGCTTGTGAAAAGTATTTTAACAGAGAACCAAGAAATTGGAAGATACCAAAAGAATGGAAAGAAGATAAAGAGGTGTTTTAGATGAATAAAGAATTAGGAGAACTACAATATAGTAATTTTAATACATATCCTCATTATGTTTTTGCAACAGCATTTTTAGTAAATGGTAAATTAGCAGATTATAAAATACAAAATTGTGAAAGATGTTGGGGATTAAGAACATTTAGAGGACGACCTTGGGAAAATGAAGTTTGGCAACATGGTTTTATAGATAAAGATTGGAATTTGACATGTGAATACAATAAAATATTAGTCAATAATGATGAAGAACATGATGAAGCATTTAATAAATTAGAAGATTGGCTATTTGATAATTTTGAGATATATGAAAAAGTTAATTTAACTAGATGGAGGTTTTAGATGAATAAAGAATTAGAAGAAGCTATAAAAAAATCATTAAGTAACAAAGAAAGAGGTACTTGTGTAATAAGTGCTGAAATATTAGAAACAGTCTTAAACCACATAAAAAATTCTATATCTAAAGAAGTAATAGAAGAGAAAGTAGAAAAAGCAACAGAGGAATATAATTATTTTTTAGATAACATAGATAGAAAAACATCACATATGAAAGATGAACACAAAATAAGAGCAACATATGCAGAATTTGGCGTAAAAAGAGGCAGATTAGAAGTTTTACAAGAATTACTGGAGGGGAAATAATATGTGTGAATATTGCAATAAAATAATAAACAATAAAAAAATATTAGATATAGACAATGAAACAGAAACACACATGGAAATTATTAATCAAAAAAAGTCATGGGGATATATGCTATATGTTGAAATAGAAGGGCAAGATAATGATGGATACAAACCAAGTCAATTTTTTCAAATAAATTATTGCCCAATGTGTGGAAGAAAACTAACAAAATAGAACATAATACATCATAAGAGGTGTAGTATGACAGACGAAGAAATAATAAAAATGTGGCATGAAGGATATAAAAGACTAAGCTTAGCAAGAATATATATGCAAAGATACAATCAACAAGTAAAAATAATAAGACTAGATATGAAGAATAGACATGTAAGATTTATAACGTATAAAGAAGCGTTGAATAGAGTAGAGAAAATACTGATAAAGGAAGTGAGAAGATGTTAAAAATAAAAGATAGTGTAGATTTAAGATGG
>CAOJCG010000019.1 GCA_948356915.1 uncultured Clostridiaceae bacterium | reverse complement strand
CCAATTTAATTAAATTATAAAAATTATTTTTACAAAAAATCGAAACTTAAATAATTTACATATTGACATAAAAGTAAAATTATGATATATTATGGGCATAAGATGCAGAAAAACCAAATAACTATTGTTAAAGGAGAAAAAAATATGAACTATGAAAAGGAAAAAAATGGAACTCGGAAAATGGCAAAAGTGATAATACCAGTAATAGCAATAATAGGAGTAATAGCACTAGTGTTAACTGCTATATGTTGTGGATTGTTACTAAGGAAGAAAATATATCAAACTCCAAAAATCGAAATACCAATCGAAAGCTACTTTGTAAAATATGATGATATGACTTTAATTAAGGCAACATCTTATCCAGAGTATTATTATAATAACATATTTACAATAAAAGAAAGGTATTGTGAATATATAGGATTTATTGATAATGATATTTATGAGAAATATAGAAATGGTGAATATGAAGGAATAGTCGAAGTATATCATCCATATGCAGAAGGAAAAAGTATTATTGCTAAGACAAAAGACTTTCAGTCAGTAGAAAAATTATCATATATTGATTGCTATAATGAATATCCGCCTAGTGAATATAAATAAGAGTAATCCAAAAAACAGCTCAATTTGAGCTGTTTTTTTGGATTGTATGTTATTTTAAACTAACCAGATACTACAATTTGCATCAGAAGGCATTCGTAAATCGCCTCTTGGTGATACACTGACACTACCTACTTTAGGTGAGTCTGGTACACAATTGCGTTTAAACTGATTGCCAAAGAACCTCTGAACAAATTTATTATAATATTCAAGTAATTGCTGGGAAGAGTACTTACCCTTAAATGCATGCTCTGCCAAAAACAAAATTTTCTCACCTGAAAACTTGTTCCTTAAAAAGTAATAAATGAAGAAGTCATGCACTTCATAAGGTCCAATTGCACTTTCTGTTTTTTGTACAACTTCTTTTCCATCAGATGGCAAGAGCTCTGGGCTAATTGGGGTGCCAACAATATCAAGTAAAATATTGCTAAGTTCATCATTTGAACAATTAAATCTTGCATACCACTCAATTAGGTACTTAACTAAGGTTTTAGGAATAGAAGCATTTACTCCATACATACTCATATGGTCACCATTATATGTGCACCAGCCGAGTACAAGCTCAGAAAGGTCACCTGTGCCAATTAAAATGCCATGATGTTTATTTGCCATGTCCATTAAAATTTGTGTTCGTTCCCTAGCTTGAACATTTTCATAAGTTACATCATGAATTTCAGGGTCATGACCAATATCCTTGAAATGCTGAAGACAGGCATCTTTAATAGGAATTTCCTTTAAGGTAATACCAAGTTTATCACAAAGCTCTACAGCATTTTTATAAGTCCTATTAGTTGTACCAAAGCCTGGCATAGTAATTCCTATAATACCTTTATAATCTAACCCAAGTTTAGTAAAAGCCTCATAGCAAACAACCAAGGCTAGGGTAGAGTCAAGTCCACCAGATATACCAATTGTAGCTTTGCAGTTCTTTATAGAACTAAGCCTGCGTGCTAAAGCAGTACTTTGGATAGAAAGAATTTCTTTACATACTTTACCGCCAGTTTCATCCATTATATTAGGAATGAATGGGTGTGGGTTAACTTTTCTTGTAAAATCACTACTTATTTCACTTTGGGTAAAATTAACATTAGTAAATGAAGAGTGTAAATTCTTTTTACTATCATTAAAGGTAGTATTATTTAACCGCTCATTGGTTAGATACTGGATATCTACATCAACTACTTTCAATTGATCATCCATTCGAAATCTTTCCAAAGTAGCTAATTCTTTCCCATTTTCGTACACATAGCCACTACCACCAAAAACTAAGTCAGAAGTGGATTCAGCAAAGCCAGCAGAAGTGTACAAATATGCACTAATAGTACGTGCACTTTGGGTTTTAATTAATTCCTTACGATAATCATCTTTACCAACTAATTCATTACTAGCAGAAAGGTTAGCAATAATGTTAGCACCACCTAATGCAAGGTAAGAACTAGGAGGAATAACAGACCATAAGTCCTCGCAAATTTCTACTCCAAGCTTATATCCTAAAGAAGATGAAAATATAATATTACCAAAAGGTACTTCCTTACCTAAAAGATTAATTGTTTTTGGACAATTTTCTGTATATGTAGAAAACCATCTTTTTTCATAAAATTCATTATTGTTAGGTATAAACTGCTTGGGAACTACGCCTAAAATTCTCCCACCATGGATAACGACAGCACAGTTATATAAACTTTCGTTAACATTAATAGGGCACCCTACTAATGTTAATATGTCGGGATATTTATGGGAATTAATAAGCAATTCTTTTAAACTATTAAGTGAACTGTTTAAAAGGCTACTTGTTCCAAAAAGATCTTGGCAGGTATAACCAGTTATACAAAGCTCTGGTAAAACCAAAATGCTGGCACCTAAGGAACTAGCTTTCCGAACTAATTCATTAATCTTTTTACTATTATTTTTGGGGTTAGAAAGTTCACCACCATTAAAGTTTGAGATAGCACATTTTACAAAACCATTCATACTGTAAATCCTCCTTAAAGATTATTTTGTTTTTTGTAACATAGCTTTAATTAGTTATCAAAAATAAAAGATAACATAAATAAATGCATTGGTAGAATTATAACATAACTTTTAAATTATGTCAATTTAAATACAAGGCAAATTTAAAATTATATAATTTAAATAATATAGCTATTGCAAAATTATGTAAATAGTGCTATAATTTAGAATGTAGTTTATATAAAAATGCCAAAAAGCAATTTTTTGGTAGTACAATTAAATATTAAAGGAGGAGCTTCAATGCTAAAACTCAATGGAAAGCAAATTGTAACACAGCGGTTTCCAAACAATGAAACAAAGGTAAAGGATTTTGAAGAGTATATTGAAAAAAAAGAAAATATACTTGAGTTCAAATACCTTACTGATGCAGATTTAGTTACTCTAATGTTTGTAAAGCAGCGTATTGATGAGGCACATGTGCCATGTACATTGTTTGTATGGTATATGCCATATAGTCGAATGGACAGAAAGATTGATGGAGATTTATTTACACTTAAGTATACCTGTGATTTCATCAATTGGCTTCAGTTTACAAAAGTTGTGGTAATGGAGCCACATTCAGAAAAGACAATTCAAATGCTTGACAGGGTTAAACCGATTTATCCAGTAAAAGACTGGGTAAAAGCAGAGAATCTCCCTGAAAATGTGCAAATAGTGTTTCCAGATAAAGGGGCAGCAGCGAGATATGCAAACAGTGGCTACAAAAATGTATGCATTATGGAAAAAAGAAGAGATCCAAAAACAGGTAAGATTGAAGACATGCACATCAAAGAAGGAAAAGTCCTTCCAGGTGCTAAATGTATTATTATTGACGACCTGTGTTCACAAGGGGGAACTTTTGCATGGGCAGGAAGTATATTAAAAGATGCGGGAGCAACAGAAGTTGTTTTAGTAGTTTCTCATTGTGAAGAGACTATCTTTAAAGGAACTTTGCTTAAAGAAAACTCTCCCATTGATATGGTCTACACAAGTACATCAATTATGAACAAAGAACATCCAAAAATTAAATATATGGATGTTGATGTAGCAAGTTATGTGAGAATGTAAACAATAAGGCGAATATAAGGAGGAAAACAACTATGATGTTTAACGAAATGATTGAAAACCCAGCACTGCTTACTGATGGCTACAAATTTTGTCACAAGGATCAATACCCAGAAGGCTTAGAATGGACATACGAAACATGGACACCTCGGAAGAGCCGGATTGATGGAGTAACACATGCTATATTTTTCGGATTGCAGGGAGCCTTAGCAACCTTATACTGGAAATGGCAGAAAGGCTTTTTCGAAAGACCTTTAGAAGTAGTTATAGAGGAAATCAAAGAAAGCCTTACTGGTACATTTGGCGTTACAAATCCAGAAATGGTGAGGAACTATGACTATTCTCATTTTGAGAAGTTACACAAGCTCGGTTACTTGCCAATTAGAATAAAAGCTTTAAAAGAAGGAAGTTTTGTTCAAATTGGTGGAGAATTTGTAGTAGGTGGCAAAAAGGCGCATAAAAGTGGAGTACCAATGTTTACAATTGAGAACACTCTTCCAGAGTTTTTCTGGTTACCAGGTTATCTGGAAACACCGTTATCTTGCCTAATTTGGCAGCCGATGACAGATGCTACCATTGCAGATAAGTACAAACGTATACTTACAAAGTATGCTAAGCTTACAGGTTGCAACCAAACAGGCCGAGTATTTAATCAAGGTGGAGACTTTTCAATGCGTGGTATGGGAAGCCCAGAGGCTGCTTACCGTGGAACACCTGGACATTTGCTTAGCTTTGGAGGTTCAGCAACAGTGCCTGCAAGGAACTACCTTATGGCATATTATGATGCTAAACCTAATGTAATTGCATATGCACCATCTACAGAGCACAGTGTAATGGAATCATATGGCCGTGACGAAAAAAATGCACTCCTGCAACTTATTACAAGAGTGTACCCAAGCGGAACAGTAACTATTGTATGTGATACATATAACCTGTGGAATGTTGTAGACAATGTTTTAACAGACAAAGAAGTAAAAGCAGCAATTATGAACCGTAATGGAAAGGTAAATATAAGGCCAGACTCAGGGGAGCCTGTAGATATTATTTGTGGTGATCCAAATACTACAAATGTATCTGAAAAATTAAGGGGCTTTGAGCAGACCATTGAAAAGGGCTTAGTACAGCGCTTGTATGAAATTTTTGAAGGAACAAAAAATGAGGCAGGTTTTATCGAACTCGATCCACACATTGGCTGTGTATATGGAGATTCGATTACTCCAGAAAGAGCAGAAGCAATTGGAAGAGGCCTGTATGAAAAGGGTTTTGCAAGTGTAAGTGTAGGTTTGGGAATTGGTTCATATACCTATCAGTATATGACTCGTGATACCTTAGGTTTTGCACTGAAGGGAACTGCTGAAATAGTAAATGGAGAGTTCAAAGCTATCTACAAAGATCCTGCAACAGATTCTGACAGCTTTAAAAAGTCACAAAAAGGTATGGTAGCAGTAGTCTTTAGAGATGGAGACTACCAGCTTATTGACGGATTAACTCCAGAAACAGAAAAAGAAATACTTGACAATGAATTGCAGGAGGTGTTCGTAAACGGCAAGTTTGTTAGAACCCAGACCTTTGACGAAATAAGAAAAAGAGTAGCAGAGGAATCCAAGAGAGTTTATGGTGAAGCACTTTAATATTTGAATTATTATTTATAAGTAATAAAGAAATAACGATATGGTTTTGAACTATATCGTTATTTCTTTTTTGTATTCTAGGAAAGATTTGGGATGCGTTCAAAACTTTCCTTTTCTTATTGAATAGGAAAAATCGACTTTTAGGAATGCGTTTCAGTTGTAGGGGGTCGCCGCCTTCGGCGACCCGAGAAATAGCGGAAAATAAGAAAAAGCTGAAATACAACAATTAAAAGTATAAAACTAAAATTTAATGTAGGGGCGATTATCAATCGCCCGTGCTCCAACGACTTTGCTATATTCCTAATTTAATCTAGTAACTTCTTCGAAGAGCCATAGATGTTTATTCTCTGTGGTCTACGGGCGATTGGTAATCGCCCCTACATCGTAAAATATCTTTTAGGCTGTAAATAGTAACATTTTCATGCTCCTAATATTAGCTGTAAATTGTAACAATTAATTACATAAAAAATAAAAAAATTTACATAAACACTTGCGTTATGTTAAAAAGTATGATAATATATTGTCTGTAAAAAATAGTAATAATCAAATTCAAAATAAATATGTGAATTTGAAAGAGCTCAGTAAAAAATGCTGAAGGGAAAGAAAGAGGTTTTAACTTAATGAAAACACGGTATGAGCAAATTGTAGATGTAAACAAAATTGCAACAAGGGAAGGAAAAGACCTGCAGGAAGTAATCAGGCTTGCACAGCAGGAAAACTTTAAACCAGCATCAGATGATGGAAAAAGAGTATTACTTCTCTTAATTGATGCACAAAACGACTTTATGCAGGACATTGGTTCTCTTCCGGTTAGTGGCTCTAAAGGCGATGTACAGCGAATAACCGATTTTATTTATCGTAACAACCATGCAATAAGCAGAATCATGTGCACACAGGATACACATTTCTATGCACAGATTTTCCATCCTTGCTGGTGGGTAGATGCAGATGGAAACAATTCAGACCCATACACGACAATCAAATATGAAGATTACAAAAATGGAATTTGGATGCCTGTATACGGCGATATTGCTAAATCTGAAGACTATCTTAAGCATATGGATTCAATTACAATCTGGCCATATCACTGCTTAGATGGCTCATTTGGAGGACAGATTGAGGGAGAACTCTCAAAAATGATTTACTTTTGGTCTGTTACAAGAAGGATGAGACCAATCATTGTACCAAAAGGTAATAATCCGTATTCCGAGATGTTTGGTGTCATCAAGGCAGAATATGACCCGACTAATTACATCAATGAACCGGTACTTCGGGCAATTGAAATGTACGATGAAATCTATGTAGCAGGTGAAGCAGGTAGCCATTGCTTACCAATTTCGGTACAGCAGATTATCGATCACTTTGCAGGTAGACCTGATATTACTTCTAAATTCACAATTTTGGAAGACTGCACATCACCAGTACAGGGGTGTGAAAATATCCAGAGAGATTTCTTTAACAACTTCAATTCCAAGTATGGAATTAGAATTGCAAAGGTGGCAGACATTCAGCTGTAAAGCATAAAATGTAACCATAAACCAAAACAATAAAAAGAAAACAGGAGGAACAAAAAATGGGAAGACATTATGACGTTGATGAGGAATTTGCAAATGTTACAAACGCGGATATCGAGGAAATCGAAGTAGAACGGCCAACCTTGATTTCATATATTATTGACGAATCAGGCTCTATGGGATTATATACTACTGATATGCAAGATGCCTTGCAGGTAGTAAAGGACACAATTCAAGGCTCAAAGGAAGCAGATGAGATGAGAATCTCAGTAACTCGGTTTTCGGACAGGGTAACTACATCAGGTTACCAGGAAGTTGAGAACATTGATACACAGTACTCACCAGGTGGCTGCACTAAGTTATATGATGCTATAGTAGGAGTGCAGAAAGCACTATACGCAGGAGATGGCACTGGATACATGGAGCAGCTAAAGAATAATGGAAACCGGCCTAAAGCAGTTGTTTTCATCTTTACAGATGGATATGATAATGACTCTGATTACACCAAAAACGATGCAATGAATTCAATAAAGTTACTGACGAAAAACGAGATCGCGGTAGGATTAATTGAATTTGGCTCAGATGCTCATGGCATAGCACAGGAGCTGGGAATTATGGAGCAGAATATTAAGCCAGTAAATGCAGACAAGTCGGAACTTAGAAAAATTATGATGGCAACATCAAAGTCTGCTATCTATGCATCGAAGTCAGCCAATGTGACTGCCTCAGATAGTTTATTCGATTTTTAATGTAACAAGTAAACAAAAATTTCGTGGAAGGAGGGGGAACTACCCCCTCCTTTTGTATAACAAGCAGGAGGAAAAATATGAATCAAAGAATTGTAGTAAACAAATTGGGCAGTGATCATTACGCAGAAGAACGGAACAACCAAGACTTTTGTATTTCTTTACCACAACTAAAAATTGTATTAGATGGATGTGGCTCACAACGATTTTCAGAAGTAGGGACAAGGTTATTTGCACAGCTGTTCTTAGAGAAAAGTGATATAAATAGTATGAATAATGAAGAGTTTGAAAATGCAGTTAAGTTAACTTTTGAAGAACTTATAAAAATATTCCCAAGAGAAGAGTATTATGCTTCTAACCTTTCATTTACAATACTTGCATGTTTTGAAACAGAGGAAGAATTTGTAGTATACTCTTGTGGAGATGGCTACATTATTACGGATAATGGTGAAACTATTGAATTTGTACAATTAGATGATGGTGAATTTCCTAAATATTTTATTTACAATTATGTAAATAAAGAAAATTTGCAAGCATATAAAGAAGGAGTAACATTTACCATAAATCACTTTTCAAAATCAGAATTTCAAAATGTAGGAGTAGCAACAGATGGGCTAAGGTTTTATGAAGACTTAAATATTCTTGAAAAAAATAAGTTAAAAGAAGCATTAAAGGCTGGAAAAGCTGGTAAAATAAAGATACTGATTAACCGAAATAGAAGTCTTTTTAAAGATGACATTACAATATGTTTCTAAAAGGAGGAAGAAAATATGGCAATTAATTTAACATCAGGTCAATTAGCGAAACTTACTCTTTTAACAGAAGGTGGAGAGGCAAAAATTTATGAGTATAAAAATAATAATCTAATTAAAATTTTTAAGCCTCACATAGATATAAGGCGGAAAGAAGAAAAAGTAAAGAAAATTGTTTCAGGAAAAATGCCAAGTAATGTGTATGGACCAATAGAAGTTGTGACAGTAAACAACAAGTTTGCAGGATATGTCATGAAAAAAGTAGAAAATGCAGAAGTATTTCATCAATTAGTAAAGAAAAAATATCTAAAGACATATCAAATAACAAATAAAGATGTGTTAGAGCTTATGGTAGATGCCGGAAAAACAATAACAGCATTTCATAAAAGTGGAGGGTTAATTGGAGATTATAACGACTATAACATTATGATGAAAGGAAATAAATCCTTCTTTATTGATGTAGATAGTTGGGGAATATCAGATACTCTTAAGCCAGATGCATATACAGAAACTTTTATGGATCCAAAAGCTATGAGAAGTAATGGTTCAGTAGTATTTAGCTTGGAAGCAGAGCACTACAATTTTGCAGTATTAAGCTTTAATATGCTAACAAGGTTACATCCATTTGGAGGAACCTATGTAAAAGATGAAAATATGACAACAATGGACAGAATGAAAAAGAATATATCTGTTCTAGGTAACAATGAAATTACAATTCCTAAAATAATACCATCTTGGGACTGGATGTCTCCACAGCTAAAAACAGAATATCAAGAGATTTTTGAAAAAGGAAAAAGACAAAGTATTTTGGGAAGCTTAGAGGAACTTACAGATAATTTACAATATTGTAATACACACCAAATGTACTATTTCTCTAAATATAAGGAATGTCCTATGTGTAACAGCAATGCAAAAGTTGCAGAGCCTCCAGTAATTGTTAAGGTAACAACTACTAAAAAGAATACTATTTCTATTGTATTTGAAGCACAAGACGTAAGAATTTTGCTAAATAATAGGCAGTATGTTAACACAAACAATGAGGTAGTACACATTCAAAGCAAACGTAAAATGAAATTAGAGCGTGGAAAAATGGTCGACTTTACATCAGATGGAAAGTTTGCATTTGTGGTAGGCAGTAATACAATTACAATATATGATGAGAATGATAAACTTCATTCTACATTAGAAAGAATGCATAAAACACCATATGTAGTTAAAGGAAACTATTTATACTTTGTAGATAAAACAGGAACTTTACTAAAAACACAGGTTACTCCAAATGGAAATATTGCAAGTAATATAGGTCAAGTATTTAACCCACTTTTTGCAGTATCAGACATTGGGGAAACATTCATAGGCTCTTTCTATCCAAAAAAAGCAATTATCAAAATTAATAACTACAATTTTGAAGTTAACTATAATGGAAAAATAAGAGAATATGCAATAAAGCAAGACGTAGTATCCAAAAAATGGTTATTTATTTATCAGCTTCCAAGCGGAAAATATAGAACCATGGTATTTGGAAATCGAGTAGTAGAATACGATGAAGAAATGATAAGCTATGAAGCAAATCCACTTTCTAATATTTGTTTCTACAAAGAGACAATATGTATTCCAGAAAATGGAAAAATTACAATGATTAATTACGTAAAAAACCTCACCAAGGAAATTCCTTGTAATGTAGTAAAAGAAGATTCAAAATTAAGTTACGCAAACGGTGTATTTGAAATTACCAATGAGGATAAGATTTATCAATTTGGAGGTTAATAGGGGTTGTAAAAAAAGGAAAGTTTGGGACGCGTCCCAAATCTTTCCTTTTTTTACAACCCCTAAAATTGTTGATATTTTATTTTAATACAGTCAACCAAAAATTATGATTTTATGCTGAAAATTTTTTAGCGATTAGCATAAATTAATTGACTAAATACCCAAAATGATATAAAATACAAATAGCAATAAATGAAAGGAAGAAAAATATGTCAAAGCCAACAGTAGCAATAGTAGGGAGACCAAACGTAGGTAAATCTACATTTTTTAATTATATAGTAGGAAAAAGGATATCAATAGTACAAGACGAGCCGGGTGTTACAAGAGATAGAGTATATGCCCAAAGTACATGGAGAGGTAGAACATTTTCATTAATAGATACAGGAGGAATAGAGCCAGAATCGGAAGATATAATAATATCTCAAATGCGAGAGCAAGCAAATATAGCAATAAATGTGGCTGATGTTATTATATTTTTAACAGATATAAAACAAGGTGTAACAGCAGCAGATAAAGAAATAGCACTAATGCTTAAAAAATCTAAAAAGAAAATTATTTTGGTATGTAATAAAGCAGATAATTATGGAAAAACCTCAGATGATATATATGAATTTTACAATTTAGGGCTAGGAGACCCATACCCAGTGTCTTCAGTAAATGCAATAGGTATAGGGGACGTATTAGACGCAATATATGAAAGCCTTCCAGAAAAACAAGAAGATGAAGATGAAGAAACAATAAAAGTAGCAATAATAGGAAAACCAAATGTAGGAAAATCATCATTAGTAAATAAAATATTAGGTGAAAACAGAGTAATAGTAAGTGACATAGCAGGAACTACAAGAGATGCAATAGACTCAAGCTTTGAAAACGAATTTGGAAAATATGTATTTATAGATACAGCAGGAATTAGAAGAAAAAGCAAAGTAGACGAGCAAATAGAAAAATACAGTGTAATGAGAAGTTTATTAGCAGTAGAAAGAGCAGACGTATGTATTTTAATGATAGATGCAAATGAAGGTGTAACAGAACAGGACACAAAAATAGCAGGAGAAGCCCACGAAGCAGGAAAAGCAGTAATAATAGCAGTAAATAAATGGGATGAATATGAAAAAGATACAAATACAACTGAAAAATACAAAAAAGAAGTATATAATAAATTATCTTATTTATCATATGCACCAATAATATTCATATCAGCAAAAACAGGTCAAAGGGTTCATAAATTATTTGAAATGATAAATATGGTGGCAAGCCAAAATGCAATGAGAGTATCAACATCAGTATTAAATCAAGTACTAAATGAAGCAATAGCAATAGTTCAGCCACCAACAGACAAGGGAAAAAGGCTAAAAATATATTATATGACACAAGCTTCAACAAAGCCACCAACATTTGTAGTATTTGTAAATGATAAAAAGTTATTTCACTTTTCATATGAAAGGTATTTAATAAATCAAATAAGAAAAGAATTTACATTAACTGGTACACCAGTGAGGATGATTGTTAGGGAGAGGAAAGACAAAGACGCATAAAGTGTGCTACGCACAGTGAATAATGAATGGTGAATAGTTAATTGTACGGGCTTAATGGGTTAGGAATACCCAATAGAATTTACCGAATTACGCCCAAAGAAAAATTTAACAATTTAATATAATGGCGATAATATAACAAAATAATTGTAGGGGCGATTATTAATCGCCCGCTCTTCGAAGAAATAGCTTAAATGAATGATTATAAAGGAGGAAAAAACATATGATAACATACATAGTAGTAGCGATTATAGCCTACTTATTAGGAAGCATAAGCTTTTCAGTAATAATTAGTAAAAAAATGGCAGGTTTTGATGTAAGGCAAAAAGGAAGTGGAAATGCAGGTACAACAAATGTACTAAGAAGTGTAGGAAAAAAAGCAGCAATATTTACTTTAATATTAGATGTATTGAAAGGTGTAGTAGCAATACTTGTAGCTTATATAGCAGGTAAAATAGTAAAAGACATAGACAAAAGCTTATTAATTCAAATAGCAGGAATAGCAGTAATAATAGGCCACACATTCCCAATATTCTTTAATTTTAAAGGGGGAAAAGGAATAGCAACATCTTTAGGTGTGTTACTTATGACAAACTGGAATATAGGCTTAATATGTTTGGTATTTGCACTAGTTCTAATGGCCCTTACAAGAATAGTGTCTTTAGGTTCAATAGCAGCAGCAATACTATTTCCAGTATTAATAATGTTTATGCCAAGTAACGCCTATATAGTAGAAGGAAATTACATAGTATATTCTATAATATTAGCTGTACTAGTAATATACAACCACAGAGCAAATGTGAAGAGACTACTAAATGGTACTGAAAATAGATTGGATTTTAAAAAGATTAAATAGAGGTTAGAGGTCCAGAAATCAGAAGTAAGAATGAAAGCAATTTCTTCGAAGAAATTGCTTAAATTTCCAACATCTGACATCCATATAGAGAAATTATAATATAAAATGTTTTATTTTATGATGTAGGGGCGACTATTAGTCGTCCGCTCTTTCTACGAAATTACCCTAAATCTAATTTTATTTAAGAAAATTCGTTGGAGCACGGGCGATTGGCTTTGCATAACTTATCTCTAACTCGCTTTGCTCGAAGAGCTAAGAAAATAATCGCCCCTACATCTATTTAAAAATAGAAAAGGAAGTAAAAATATGAAAAAAGATATATGTATAATAGGTAGCGGTAGCTGGGGAGTAGCATTAGGAGTACATTTAGCAAAATTAGGGAATAATGTAAAAATTTGGTCATATATGGAGGAAGAAAGAGATTTAATAAATAATGATAAAAAATGCAAATTCTTACCAAATTTAACATTACCAGAAGGAATATATTGCACAACATCATATGAAGAAGCAATAAAAGGAAGCGAAATAATATTACATGTAACACCATCAAAATTTACAAGAAATACAGTAAAAGAATACAAAAAATATGTAACAAATCAAACAATAGTAATATGTTCAAAAGGTTTTGAAAAAGAAACCCTATCAACTTTAGATGATGTAATAACTGATGAAATACCAAATGCAAAAATAGCAGTTCTATCAGGACCAAGCCATGCAGAAGAAGTTTCAGTCGGAATTCCAACAGCATTAGTAGTTGCAGCACATAGTGAAGAAACAGCAAATTATATAAGAGATATATTTATGAATGAAAACCTAAGAGTATATACAAGTACTGATGTAAAAGGTGTAGAGCTAGGTGGAGCTTTAAAAAATATAATAGCTTTTTGTGCAGGAATATCAGCAGGAATAAATTTAGGAGATAACACTTTTGCAGCATTAATAACAAGAGGGTTAAATGAAATATCAGTATTAGGTGAAGTATTAGGGGGAAATAAACAAACTTTTTATGGCTTAACTGGACTAGGAGACCTAATAGTAACATGCTTAAGTGAACATAGCAGAAATAGAAGAGCAGGAAAACTATTAGGACAAGGTAAAAATATTGAAGACATTAGAAAAGAAATAGGAATGGTAATAGAAGGAGTAGACAATATAGAAGTAGCCTATGAACTATCTAAAAAATATAATTTAGATATGCCAATAGTAAAAGGAGTATATCAAGTACTATATGAAGGTTTAGACCCAAAAACAGGAGTAAAAATGCTAATGACAAGAGACAAAAAAGCAGAATAAAATAATAAAACAAAATATAAAAATAATTGTAGGGGTCGCCCTTTGGGCGACCTAAACTTCGAAGAAAGAAGCTAAAATCCAACATCCATTAAGAAAGGAACCAAAAAAAATGAAACTAGTAATTCAAAGAGTAACAAAGGCAAGTGTTACAGTAGAAAATAGCATAGTAGGAAAAATATCAAAAGGCTTTCTAGTTCTTCTAGGAGTTGGTCCAGAAGACACTGAAAAAGAAGCAAATTATCTAGTACAAAAACTAATTAAATTACGAGTTTTTGAAGACGAAAATGGGAAAATGAATTTAAGCCTAAAAGATATAGAAGGAGAACTTTTAATAGTATCCCAATTTACATTATATGCAGACTGCACAGGAGGAAATAGACCAAGTTTTACGAACGCAGCAAAACCAGAAAAGGCAAATGAATTATATGAATATTTTATAAAAAAATGTGAAGAAGAAAATATAAGAGTAGAACATGGCATATTTGGCGCAGACATGAAAGTAGAACTTTTAAATGATGGGCCTGTAACAATTGTTTTGGAAGTTGGAAGTTAAAAGTTGGAGGTTAGATTTAGGGTAATTTCTTCGAAGAATTAACCCTAGTTTTCTAACTTCCAACTTCTAACCTCCAACTTCCATTTAGTATGGAAACCTCTCGTACAAATACCTTATAATCTCATCAGCATTATTACCAGTAACATTAATCAAAACATCTTCATCAATACATATCCACATATTTATTTTAAAATTTTCTTTATTTTCAATAAAAGTACCAATTAAATCACTCATTTCTACAGGGTTTTCATAGTCTATTTCGAGTTCTAAAGTATCACTACTTACTTGTTTTAAAATTTCCTCAGTTGCTAAATAAAATTTACTTAAAAAACTACTAATTTCGCCTTTTACATCACTATATAATTTTACAAAAGTTTTCATATAATACAAATCTCCTTTTATTCTAAATCCATTAATTTTAGTATTTAATATTTTTTTATAAGTATACAAGGAATAAAATTGAAAATTTTTATTCATAATAATATAAAAATGAGGTGAAAATATTATGAATAAAAAATATTTTATTTTCTTTATAAGTTCTATAATTTTTTTAGCAGTTATTATTACTAGTATTGTAATATTTGCAGGAAGTGGCAATGATAACACAAAAAATAAAATAAATGAAGAACTTAGTTTCCTAGAGACTAAGCTTTTAGGAATGATTAATTCTCTTAATAATATACCATTTTCAAATTCTGTATTATTAGAGCAAAATAGTATAAAAGGGCAAGCCAGTTCAAGTGGTGGGCAAAGTAGTAAAGAAAAGAGTCAAGAAGGTTCACAATCATCAGGAGGAGAAGAAAGTGCATCAGGTTCTGAAGAAGGCTCAGCAGGAGGCTCTTCTGGTGGTTCATCAGGAAATTCGGGCGAAAGTTCTAAAAACGAAGACTATACAAAATATAATGTAAAAACTCAAAACATTTTAACTAATGATAGCATAGAAATAGATTGGAACTATATAAAAAATACAGTTCAAGTAATATACACAAGCTGGCCAAGTATAATGATAGACTTGCATAGTACTAATGTAAAAAATGAAGATATACTATCATTTTCAAATACACTAGATGTACTAATAGTAAATGTACAAAATGAAGACAAAAAGCAAGTACTAAATAGTTTGGCAATATTATATTCTTTTATACCTGTATACAAAGAACAATATTCAGAAGATAATGATGAAATAAACATATCATATACAAAAGCACACATCATAAATAGCTATGTTTTATTAGAAGAAGATAAATGGGACGAAATACAAGCACAAATAACAAAAGCAAGTGAATACTTCGGACTTATAATAAATTCTATAAACGAAAAAAGAAACCAAAGCAGTATAAGCAAAACATATGTATTAATAAATGAGATGAACAATGTAATAAAGTTAAAAGATAAAAAATTATTCTATATGAAATACAAAAACTTAATGGAAAGTGCGATGAATATCTAATTCTTTTTATGTTTGACTTTTACAGGAAAATATATTAAAATAGATATTGTAAGTAAATTGAATAGTCGCGTATAGCAAGGTCGAAAGGCAGCGTACGAGGAAAGTCCGGGCTCCACAGAGCAAAGATGCAAGATAACGTCTTGTGAGGGAAACCTTAAGGAAAGTGCAACAGAAAATAACCGCCTAAATTTTTTAGGTAAGGATGAAAAGGCGAGGTAAGAGCTCACCGCCTCTATGGTGACATAGAGGGCCAGTGTAAACCCCATCTGGAGCAACACCGTAAAAAGAAGGCTAAGACTGCTCGTCATCTTCTAAACATGGTGGCTTTGAGCTGTATAGTGATATACAGAGTAGATAAATGACTATTCACGACAGAACCCGGCTTACAGATTTGCTTATTAAATATGAAAAAAGATAGGTTAAATCCTATCTTTTTTCATTACTATGCTATTACTTTACAGCAATTACTTATTACATCTGAGGTAATTTTTACTTTCTGAGAATAATAAGATATATAAATACATCCTAAGTGACAAGTTTCATCATTTCCATCTAGAAAAATAGTATTAAGTGGTAAATTTATGCCTATTAAGTTTTTTCCAGATAAATTAGTAACAATGGTATTATTATCAATACATTCAAAAACAGTATTAGGATTTAACAAAACTAGCTCTTTAATTAAAGTAGATATCCGATGGCAACTTTGAGAGTACTTCATTTGCAATACCTCCATTTTCAGAATTTTTATAACAATAATATACATAAATTAAATTTAAAAGTCAAGTAATTTATTTAAATCTTTTGAAAGATTAGTTTTAAATGTCACATTTTGTTTTGTAACAGGATGTACAAATGAAATTTTATAACTATGTAATGCTTGTCTACTAATTAAATTAGTATTACCACCATATAAATCATCTCCTAAAAGTGGATGACCAATATAAGACATATGAACGCGAATTTGATGTGTTCTACCAGTTTCTAATTTACATTTTACAACTGAAAATTTAATTCCACAATTTTCTGATTCTTTTAATACTTCATAGTGAGTAATAGAGGGACTACCGTGTATTAGATACACATCTTTCAATAATGCTACCTTCTTTTCGGCTAATAGGCATATTAATAGTGCCAATTTTTTCGTTATTATTAAAAAAGCCTTCTACAATAGCAATATATTCTTTAATAAAAGTACCAGACTGCATTTGCTTAATTAAAGCCTCTTGAATATACTCATTTTTAGCAAAAACAACTAAACCAGAAGTATCTTTATCAATACGGTTAACAGGTCTAATTTTCTTATTTAGACCTATAGAATCAAAATAAAATTTAATGCCAGAAGATAAACTATCTTCATAATGCAAAATAGAAGGATGCACAGGAATTCCGCTACATTTATTTACAATTAAAAGCCATTCATCTTCATACACAATATCTAAAGGAATTTGCTTAGAAATGATATTAGAATTATTTTCCGCATAATCAAAAGAAACACGTATTTTATCATTAACACCAACGTTCTGATACACAAAAGCAGGTAAATCATTTAAAAAAATAGAATTTTCCCTTTTTAAAGTAATAAGCAATCTATGTGAAATATGCAGGCGAGAAAGAAGGATATCCTTAATACTTTTGCCATTATCATTATTAGTTACAATATACTCTACGCACGCTAGGGACGGTCCTTTTCGTTCCGAAATCGGAACGTTAGGGACACTCCTTAAATTATTAAATTGCTTAATATTATTTTTATTAACGAAAAGCTTATTTCTGCAAGGGTTCCCAAAAGTGACAGACTTCCCATTAGGAAACGTCCCCAATGGGAACCTAATAAATAACTTTATTCTCTTCTTTATATTTCTCAAATGTTTCAATGCACTCCTCTCTATCAATCTGCCTCAAACTAATTAAATCTTTTTCATTTCCCTTTAAATATTCATAAATCAAATCATCACGAAATCCAATACTTCCAGCATCTTCACGAGTACAAGCATAATATATTTCTTTTATATTTGACCAAATTATTGCAGATAAACACATAGGGCATGGCTCACATGATGTATATAATACATAGTCAGATAAATCATAAGTATTTAACTTTTTACATGCATTTCTTATAGCTGTTACTTCAGCATGTGCAGTTGGGTCATTATTTTTTAAAACTTGATTATTTCCGCTTAGCTATTATATTTCCACTTTTATCAGTAATAACAGCACCAAAAGGACCTCCTTCGTTTGAATTCATTCCATTTTCAGCCATTTCTTTTGCAATTTTCATATATTCATTCATTTAAATCTTCCTCCTTATTTTTTACATACATGAATATTTTAACACAAAAATTATAAAATATCTATAAATTAGAAACAATAATAAAACTATCTTTAAAAAAAAATCACCAATATTGCGAACGACTTTTGTAAGAATAGCGAAATTTCAAATTGATAAATAATAACAAATGTGATATAAAATAAAAAAGGAGAGATAATAATATGATAGAAGAATTTAATTTTAAATCATGTACAGGAAAAGATATTTATGCTAAAAAATGGTATGATGAAACAAAAAGTGAATATAAAGGAGTTATTCAGCTAGTACATGGAATGGAAGAACATATTGGAAGATATGACGAGTTTGCTTTATTTTTAGCAAGCAATGGTTTTATTGTTGTAGGTCATGACCATTTGGGACATGGTAAAACATCAAAAACAGATGATGAATTAGGATTTTTTGCTTATAAAGATGGCTGGTTCTCACTTACTAAAGATATTCATATTTTGCAAAATAAAATAAAAAGTGAATATCCAAATTTACCATATATTATTATGGGTCATAGTATGGGGTCATTACTTACAAGAACATACTTAAGCCTATATGATGATAACTTAAATGGAGCAATTATAACAGGCACTAGTGGTCAAAAAGCAGGATTATTAGCAGGAAGTATACTTGCTAAAATAATTGTAATGATTAAAGGTAAAAAATATAAAAGTAAGCTACTAGCATCATTGGTAACAGGTTCTTTTAACAGACAATTTAAACCAAATAAAACACCAGTTGATTGGACAACAAGTGACGAAAAAATAATAGAAGAACATATAAAAGATACAAACCCAAATTGTAAATTCACAGCAAGTAGCTATTTGGAATTATTTAAAGGAAGTATGTATTTAAATAAAAAGAAAAATATAGAAAAAACACCAAATATTCCTATTTTAATTTTTTCAGGGGATAAAGACCCAGTTGGAGAAAATGGAAAAGGCGTAAAACGTGTATATGATATGCTAAAAGAAACGGGAAAAGAAGATGTTACATTGAAATTATTTCCTAATGGAAGACATGAAATGTTAAACGAAGTGAATAGGGAAGAAGTCTTTAAATTTGTTTTAGAATGGATACAAAGTAAAATATAAAATTTAGAAAAAAATTCCTACTACGCAAAAAGTTTCTAAACTAAAAACAAGAAAATTTGAAATAATATTTACTATAAAATATAAAAAAGGAGGAAATTTTTTATGAAAAAAATAGTAAATATAATTGCAATTTTTCTTGTTTTATTTTTACTAACATTTACAGTTAATATTTATGCAGCAAGTTTAGATAATTTAGATATTACAACAGATAAACAAACAGTACATCCAGGAGAAACAGTAACATTAAATGTTCAATTTGGGCAAGATATGGGTGCATATACAGTAAATGTAGATTATGATGAAAACTTATTAGAATACGTATCTAGCCAAGGTGGAACAGCCAATAATACAGGTTCAAAAGTTATACTAACATACTATTATAATGCAGGAGCAGACAGTACACCAAGTACTAGTGCAAGTATTAGTTTCAAAGCAAAAGAAGCAATAATAACTACAAACCCAACTGATTTAAGCATTACACTAACAGGTTTAGGAGATCCAGAGGCTAACCCTATTGATGACATTACAGTTCCTATTGTTAAAAATTTAATAGTAGAACCAGTATATGTAGATTATGATATTGCCCTTAATTACACAGGAGAAATAGTACCAAAAGAAGAAAAAAATATGGAAATAGTTATATCAAGCACAATGGGTAAAAGTTATGCTCACACAAGAATAATAGCAGAAGCGGTAACACCAAATGGAGAAAGCGTAAAACTTCTTGCAACAGATAGCCAAAGTTTAGAACATGATATTATTCAAAGTGGATGGGGAAGTGCAGATGGTGACGCTATAGGAGGAAAAGATGTAGTTAAAAAACTAGCTACAAGAGGTGTATTTAGTGATTATGGAGATTATTCTATTACATTAAAATTAATAGATAGAGATAATAGTGATAGTGTAATTGCAAGTAAAACTTTTACAATTGCAGTAAAAGAAAAACCAGCTGAAATAGTACCGCCAGCGGAAGAACAAGTGCCACCAACAACAGAAAATAATAAGCCAACACAAACTCCAAGTACACTGCCAAAAACAGGTAATACAATATATTTAAGTATATTACCAATAGTAGCAATATTAGCAATAGTTTATATATCATTAAGAAAGAAAAAATAATAGTTGTATATTTAATAAAAATGTTGATTGTAGGGGTCGCCGCCTTCGGCGACCCGCTTGTATGATTTTCTAAAAAATAGTATTGTAGGGGCGATTATCAATCGCCCGCTCTTCGAAGAATTTGCTTAAAAATATTTAGTTTAGAAAATTATATATAAGCTATTTCTCTGTAGCACGGGCGATTACTAATCGCCCCTACATATAAAAAATACAGTTCTAAAGTTTATAGGAGGCAAAGATGGGAAAAAGAAAATTAAGAAGAGAAAAGAAAAAAGATAAAATAAGAACTAAAATTAGAATTGCTATTTTGGGAATTCTTTTTTGCATTGTATTTTATATCGGTATTGGTATTTATAAAGAAAATAAAATTGAATTAGTAGAAGAAAATGAAACACTAGTAGAAAAACTATCAAAAGAAATACCAATTGTACCAGCTATTCCGATACAAATAGAGACTTTGCCAAAATTATATATGAATTATGAAGTTATAGCAAAATTAGAAATACCAAAAATAAATTTAGAAACTTATGTATTAAAAGATTACACAGTAGATGGAATGAAAGTATGCTCTTCGAAATTTTTTGGACCTGAGCCTAATGAGATAGGAAACTTCTGCATTGCAGGACATAACTATGAACAAGAGAATATGTTTAACCATTTAATTGATTTAGAAAAAGGAGATGAATTATATTTAAGTGATAACAAAAATGGAAAAATTACTTATAGTATTTATGATATATATAGGGTAAAACCTCAAAATACAGCACCAGTAAGGCAAGAGACTAATGGAAATAAAATAGTTACTTTGATTACATGTGTTAATTATTCTAGGAGCAGGCTTATTGTACAGGCAATTGCCAATAAGTAGATAGGAAAGATTTGGACATGTTTAAAAATTTACAAGTTTAGATAACTAGAAAATATTTAAAGTTATTTAAATGTTTGTAAATTTTTAAACATATCTCAAATCTTTCCAACGTACCAGATTTTTTTTAATCTTTTTTTATGTTTAGTATTTTAAATCACAATTGAATTACAATTTTTCAATTTCTTCTTTGCTTAATTTAGTTATTTTCTCAATTTCTTCATTTGTATAATTTTTCCTTTTCATTTCTTTTGCTATTTCAACTAACTGTTTTTTTGAACCTTGTTCAATACCTTGTTCAATACCTTCTTTAATACCTTGCTCGAAACCACAGTCATAACCTGTTCTTACTAAATTATTTTGATCTAATACATACTTTTCACGTAAATCTGCCAAATATCTTTCATGTTCATCTTGACTTATTTCTTCTAAAACCTTTTTAGCTTTTTTTAATGGTTCTTCTACAGTACCCATATCAATATCACCTGACTTTATAATAAAATTTACCCAAGTATCTAATTTTTTACCTTCTGAGTATTTTTTTACTTTAGGCAGTTCTATTATATAAATTTCAAGTGAATCTGTCAAGATCGAATCATAGTATTCTTCTTCACGAAAGTTCCACTTAGTCATGTATTTTTCAATATTTTTGAGACTTTTAACATCAAAGTCTGTAAATAAAATAGCAATACATTTATTAGCTTCGAAATAGTCATGTCCTTTCTTTATATTTTGACCAATACATTTTACTTAAATAAAATAAAATTCTTTTTTCAATATTTCTTTGATCAACTAGTTGCATTTCAATATCACAATCAATCGAATTATTAATCTTAGCACGGATATCAAGAATTCCAAGTTTATCATCTAATAAGTCAGATTCAATAATTTTGTTACAATCAAGAACTACTTGAGAAACCTCTTCTTCTAATATACAATTTAATAGACCTTTTGTAATTTCTTCATTACCAACAAATCCGAAGACACGCTTAAAAGTATAATCATTTTTTAATTCTAATAAATCGATAATATCATCTTCTTTATGTATAAAATTTTTTTAATTTTTGGAAAATATTTTAGGAAAGAGTATCCTAAAAGTTTAGAATAAAGATTTAAAATACTAAACAAAACGATATTAACATAAAATAATTAAAGATTCAATAGCAAAAAATAAGAAGTTTTGTCGATAAACAAAATAATTCTCAAATCTTTCCTTTATTATCACATATTTTCATATTTAATGGAAAGAATATGGGAAAGCGAAGAGTACAAATTTTGAAAATTTTAAGAAAGGCAATTAATATGAAATATATAAAAATTTTAGTTATAATAATAGGAATTTTATTTTTAAATGCTTTTATAGACATATCATATTCAGTAGCAGACAAGCTAGATGGAATAGATAGTTTTCCAGATAGCTATAAGCCATATTTACAAGAACTACAAAAGAACCATCCAAATTGGAGGTTTGTTTCATTATATACAAACTTAGATTGGAATTATGCTATAAATAGTGAAAATGTATTTGGTAAAAACTTAGTTCCTAAGTCATATTCGGATAGATGGAAAAATACTACTCCAGGAGAGTATAATGTTGAAGTTGACTTGGGGTGGGTAGATGCCTCAAGAAGGTCTTTAGAATATACTATGGATCCACGAAACTTTTTGAATGAAGTTCGAATTTTTCAGTTTGAGGCACTTTCTTATGATGAAAAAACAAATAATATAGATGGAATTGAAAAAATATTATATGGAACAGAGTTTAATAATAGAATAGTAGACTATGTTACAAGTTCAGGAAATGTTATAACTATGAATAGCAAATATTCAGACCTTATATTGTCAGCTGGAAAAACATCGAAAGTTTCTACTTATCATTTAGCTTCAAGAATAAAACAAGAAGTAGGACCTTTTTTATCACATAGTTCTATTAGTGGAAGGGTAGCAGGTTTTGAAGGATTATACAATTTTTACAATATAGGAGCAACAAGCTCAAGCGAGCCTATGGGTGCTATAAAAAATGGACTTAGGTATGCACGAGATGGAAAAGGTGCGAGCGAAGCTACTAAAGCTAAATATTTAATTCCGTGGGATAATAAAGAAAAAGCTATTACTGGTGGTGGAATTTTTATAGGTTCTAGTTATATTAACGTAGGACAAGACACTTTATATTTGCAAAAGTTTCATGTAACCTCTAATACAGGTGGAGAGCTTTTCTGGCATCAATATATGACAAATGTATTAGCACCATATAGTGAGTCTAGATCTATTTATAATGGATACAATAATACGGGAATATTAGGAAATAGTATGACTTTTATTATACCTGTTTATAATAATATGCCACAAATGCCAACTCAAAACCCTAATATTTTAGAAAGTGATTATTATGAAGATAACACAAAAGTATATGCAGATGTAACAAATACTCTAAATGTACGTTCAGGTCCATCAACTTCTTATGAACTATTAACAAAAGTTGATAGAAATGTAGTAATGACAAGAATTGCAAAAGGAAGGCAATCTCGGAGAATTATGGGATAGGGTAGTTCTTCCAAATCGGAATGATGGGGTATGTATTTCAAAGTTATTTAAAAGAAGTGCCAAATATACAAGTAGAAAAAATAAATGTCTCTAGCGATAAAACTGAGCTTAGAAAGGGTGAAAGTATAACGTTAAAAGTAGAAATATTACCAGATGAAGCAAAAGACCATGAAGTAGAATATACTTCAAGTAATCCTAAGGTAGCTACAGTAGACAACGTAGGAAATATAATAGCACAAAAATCTGGAACTACAACTATTACAGTAAAGGCAAAAGAAAATAATGTAAAAGGTGAAATTCAAATTAAAGTATATACACCAGTAACAGGCCTAGAACTAACAAGTGAAAATTTAGTTATGCAAGAAGGCGATAGTTTTGCCATAACACCTATTGTACTTCCAATAGATGCAGATAATAAAAATGTAACATATTCATCAGAAAATGAGCAAATTGCTACGATAGATAGCAATGGAAAAATAGTAGCAGTTAAAGAGGGAAAAACTAAAATAAATGCAACAACTGAGGAGGGTGGTTTTAAAGGTGAAATAGAGGTAATAGTAGTGAAAAAACTAGGTGAAGATGAAATTACTTTTGATGAAAGCTTAAAGGTAGTTCAAAATGAAATAACAGGTTTGGATATCGAAAAACTAAAAGTAGAAGATATAAAAGAAAAAATACAAACTTTATATAATATAAAAATATATGACTATAAAGGAAATGAACTAACAGATGGCCAAATGGTTGGAACTGGAAGTAAAATTAGAATAGTAGATGATAATCATGTTATAAAAATGGAATATTATATAATAATTTATGGAGACGTAAATGGAGATGGCAAAATAAATAGTTTAGACTTATTAGTACTTCAAAGGCATATACTAGAAATAGAAAAACTAAACGGACTATTTCTAAAAGCTCGGAAATATAAACAAAAACGGACAAAACCCTACCTCACTAGATTTATTAATTATACAAAGACATATATTAACATTGAAACTAATAGAACAAAGGTAGATTGGGGACGGTTCGTAATCGGAAACAAGATAGAGAAGAACCTCAAGCCAAAAAACAAAAATAATCTGGCTAGATTAGGAACTGTCCCCAATCGGAAGCCCAGAAGGAAAAATAACGTGTTAAATAAACCGCTCCCAGGGAATACCTAAGAGAATTTACCGAATTATGCCCAACAGAATAATTGAACATTAAAAAAGATAATAATATTATTGTAGGGGTCGCACTTTGGGCGACCTACTATCCAAAGACCTTACTAAAAAAGAAAGAGGAAAAATATGAAAATAATAAAAAATATAATAATAGCATTGACATTAATTTTAATAACTATACTAATAGCCTCAACATCTTTTGCCCAAAACCAAATTCAAATAATTTCAGACAAACAAACAATAAAAAGAGACGAAGAAATTAATATAAAAGTGCAAATTTCAGATACACCAATTGCAGCGTGCACACTTGAAATATATTTTGATATATCAAAATTAGAATATATAAAAGGACCCGAAAATTCAAACTATTCTAACAATAGAATAATTTACACATGGGTAAGTAGCACAGGGAAAAATCAGCAAGGAATAGAAACGCAAAACTTCCAGTTTAAAGTTCTACAAGAAGAAAATACAAACATTGCAGTTTTTGGAGAATTCTATAATGAGCAAGGGGAAAAAGTAGAAATAGAAAATAGTAATATAGAATTAAAAGTAGAAAATAATGAAAGCAATATAAACCAAATAACAGATAATATAGAACAAATTCGGAGCAAGTAATTCGGCCGCTTTAAGTATATTAAGGTTAGACCATGAAGGAATTAGCCCAGAGTTTCAAAAAGATGTAAAAGAATACTATTTTATAGTAGACTCCACACTAGAGAATTTAGAAGTAACAGCAATTCCAGAGAACTCAAATGCCACAGTTACAGTAACAGGAAATAGAAATTTAAAAATAGGTAAGAATGTAATCCAAATACATGTTACATCAGAAGATAAAACAAAAGAAGAAACCTATAAAATATATGTAACAAAAACTACAAATGTAGAATTAGCAAATGCAAACTTAGAAATTCTTGCAGTAAGAGAAGGTTTCTTGAATCCAGAATTTGATTATAATATAACCAATTATAAGGTAGAAATACCAAATCAAACAGAAAAAATAGAAATACTAGCAATACCGCAAAGCCAGAAAGCAACTGTATCAATTTCAGGCAATAATGAAATGAAAGTTGGAAATAATGTAATTCAAATAAATGTAATAGCAGAAGATGGAATAACAAACAAAAAATATGAATTAATAGTGCACAGAAGAAACGAACAAGAACAATTACAATATGAGCAAGAAAAAGAAAGTGGAGCTGAAAAATTATCTACTATTTTAGAAGAGCAAAATAATGGTAGCAATGTAGAAGAAATAAAGCAAGACAAAAATAGGAATATTATATGGACTATAGGAACAATTGTATTAGGTAGTATTCTAATTATAGGAATTTTATATATTAGAAAAAGACAAAAAAAGATTGACTAATTATGTTAAATATGATATATTTAGAAAAGTAAAATTTTATAAGTAACTATTTAATAATTATTAAAAGTGAAAGGAGAAACAAATATGAGTGATGTAAAACAATTAGCATTAGAGGCTGTTGAAGGGCGGAAAGAAGCAGAAAAGAGAATACCAAAAGTTATTGCAGAAAATTTGGAAGACTATGTAAAAAAGATTATAGAAATTTTTAAAATTTCTAATTCATCAGAAAAGTCAACTGCATTAGTTTGGCAAGTAAAATTATACTATGACAGATTCCAGATTTGCCCAGTGAGCTTTTCCTTTGAACAAGATAGCAACGTATTCTTCAATAAAGAAATATTTGACTGTCCAGGTTGTGAAAATAATGAAAGTTTAAAAGAATATATTGAAAACTTAAAAATACCAACTAAGGAAGCTAAAAATATTTTAAAATACTTTAAAGAAAATTTGGCAGAGTATTTTGAAACTGAAGAAGGTGACAATGAATATATTTTAATAAAGATGAAAAGAAAGGATGATTCAATTAATTCTGCAAGTTAAAAAATGAAGTTTTCTCACTAATAACAAGCAACACTTAAGTTAATATAGCTTAAGTGTTACTTACATCTATGCATTTAGTTGTAATGAAAATAAAACTATGCTAAAATAGCAATAAGTTAAGTGAAAAATTAAAATAGGAGGAAAATGTATATGATGCTTTCAACAGTCTGCTATATCGAAAAAGAAGGAAAATACCTAATGCTACACAGAACCAAAAAACAAAATGATATAAACAAAGAAAAATGGCTAGGAATAGGCGGAAAATTTGAAGATAAAGAAAGCCCAGAAGAATGTGTTATAAGAGAAGTAAAAGAAGAAACAGGACTTACACTAAATTCAGTAAACTTAAGAGGAATGCTAACATTTATAAATACAATTTGTGAAACTGAATATATATTTGTATTTACTTCAAACGATTTTACAGGAAATATAACAGAATGTAATGAAGGAGACTTGCAATGGATAGACAAAGAAAAAGTAACAAGCTTAAACTTATGGGAAGGCGACAAAATATTTATAGAAAAAATAAAAGAAGAGAGTCCTTTCTTTACAATTAAGTATCAATATAATGGAGATACATTACTTAATTATGATATAAAAGAGTATTAAATAATACTTCTAAGCAATAAAAGAAGAAAGTCTGCAACACGATTTTCTTCTTTTTATTGTATTGAAATTTAACTTATGATAAAATAGGCATATAAATATTAAAATAGGAGTTAATTATGAAAGCATTAAGTTTAACAGAACCTTGTGCAACTTTAATAAAAGAAAAAAATAGAAACGAGAAGTTGGAAAAACATCATACAGAGGAGAATTATATATACATGCAAGTCTAACTAAAATACAAAAAAAATGGAAAGAAGATACTGAATTCATGTCATTGGTAGAAAACATTCCACTAAACTATGGCAATATAATTTGTAAATGTAATTTAGTAGATTGTATTTGTATGACAAAAGAATATGTAGAAGAAATTAAAAGTAAAAATTATCAAGAATATATTTGTGGTGAATACAAAGAAGGTAGATATGCATGGATACTAGAAGATATACAACCATTAAAACAACCAATAAAAGCAAAGGGCATTTAAGTATTTGGAATTATGAGGAAGGAAAAATCATCAAATAAAGAAAATTTTATAAAAAAGTAAAAAATGTAGTAAAGGAAATAAATTAAGGAGGAATAAAAAATGAAATTAAAAGAGCAAATAGAAAACTATAAACCATATAATGAGCAAGAGGAAAAAGACAAAGAAACAATGTTGAAATACATAAATACATTTGCCGATGTATTAACAAGAAATAACGAATTTGGACACTTTACAGCATCATCATGGGCAGTAAATAAGCAAAGAACAAAAGTACTAATGATATATCATAATATATACAAATCATGGGCATGGACAGGTGGACATGCAGATGGAGAAGAAGACTTATTAAATGTGGCAATACGAGAACTAAAAGAAGAAACAGGTGTAAGAAATGTAAAAGTGCTAAATAATGATATCTTTTCATTAGAAATAATATGTGTAGATGGACATGTAAAAAGAGGGAAATATGTATCTTCACATGTACACCTAAATGTAACATATTGGTGTTAGAATAGATATATGGACACATTTTATGAGAGAGTGTATAATAAATT
>CAOJCG010000018.1 GCA_948356915.1 uncultured Clostridiaceae bacterium | reverse complement strand
ATAAATCTGTGGATAACTATTTCTATTTTTTCAAAAAATATAGAAACTTAAAATTTTTTCTTTCTTTTTCCTTCTTAATATCCAATTTTTTTCTGCCTTTATTGGTAATACTAGTTTTACCTTTTGTCCTGCCTTTCCTGGGTTTATTGTTTGTATTTCTTCGTTTGTTTCTATGTTCCATAGTTTTTGTATTGTGAACTTTTCTGGTGTTATTGTTCCTGGTATTATAATCTCTAGTTCATCTCCTACAGTTAATTTATTTTTTATCTCTATAATTGTTTTTTCTCCTTCAAAGTCTACAACCTCTCCACCAAATTCATATTCCAAATTATATTGCTTTCCTTCATATTCTTGAATATCTTTGTTATTTCTATCATTAAAATAAAATGTTGTTAATCCTCTTGTTTTTGTTTTTTCTAACTCTTTTAAATATTTTGTATAATCATATTCCTTTGGATTTTCAAAATAATCATCTATTGCATTTCTATATGCATTTACTACTGATGCTAAGTAGTATTTTGTTTTTAGCCTACCTTCTATTTTTAAACTGTCTACGCCCATTTCACAAATTTCTGGTATTTCTTTTATTAAGCACATATCTTTTGAAGAAAATATATATGTCCCTTTATCATCATGTTCTACTGGCATTAAGTTGCCTGGTTTATTCGTTTCTTCTACATACACATTATATGCCCATCTACAGCTTTGTGCACAATCTCCTAAGTTTGCACTTCTTCCTGCTAAGAAATCACTTAAAAAACATCTTCCAGAATACCCAAAGCAAATAGCTCCATGTATAAACATTTCTACTTCTAAATCTTCTGCTTTATTTTTAACTAATTCTTTTATTTGCTCTTTGTTCATTTCTCTTCCGAAGTATTACTCTTTTTGCTCCATTCTTATGCCAAAAATTTGCACTATGATAACTTACTGTGTTTGCTTGTGTACTTATGTGTATTTCTACATCTGGTGCATATTCTTTTATTACTTCTACTACACCACCATCAGCTACTATTATTCCATCTACTTTTAATTCATTTAACATTTGAGCTTGCTTTTTTATTTCTTCATACTTTTCATCCCAAGCATATATATTTATTGCTGTGTATACCTTTTTTCCTATACTATGTGCATACTTTATTGTATTTGCTAAGTCTCCATCTTGCATTTCAGATCTTGTTCTTAATGAAAGTGATGACGTACCTGCATATACTGCATCTGCACCATACATAAATGCTACTTTTGCTTTTTCAAAAGAACCTGCTGGTGCTAATAATTCTGGTTTTTTCATTTTTAATTCCTCCAATTATTTATTCTTTTGCTATTATAACATATTTCTTTACAAATATCTACACAGCTTTTCCTAATTTTCTTGTTATTGCTAATCCATCTCCAACTTCTAGAATTTCAGTTTTCAAATTAGGGTTATTAGTAACCTCAGCTATATATTCTCTTAAATTTCGTACTGCTGTACGTTGTTTGTGTTTGTTGTAGTCACTCATTACATAGCCTTTGTATAATATGTTATCTGCTAATATTACTCCACCTTCATTTAACATTCTTAGTGCTTCTTTTAAGAAAAATGGATATTTACCTTTTGCAGCGTCTATGAATATCATATCATATTTTTCATTTAAAGTAGGTAATATTTCTACTGCATCTCCTTCATAGATATTTATTTTTTCTTCTACTCCTACTTTCTTTATATTTTCTTTCGCCTGCAATATTCTTTCTTCATCTCTCTCTATTGTGTCTATTTTTCCTCCAACAATCAAATATTCTGAAAAACATATTGCTGAGTATCCTACTGCTGTACCTATTTCTAGTATTTTTTTTGGTTTTAGTTTTGTTAGTATTTCATCTACTACTTCTAAGGTATCATCCATTATTATTGGTATGTGTTCTTCTAGGGCTTTTTGTTTTATTTTTTCTAATTCTTGTTTGTTCATTTTTATTCATTCCTTTTTTGTTTTATTATATATTATCACTTTTATAGCGTTTTGGCAATTATAATTTTAGCAGTATTATATTATTTGTAAGCCTATTATTTTATAATTTTTATTTTTAAAGATTATATTTTAAATCTTGTTAAGAAATAGAAATCAAATAATAATAACATATATGTTTTTGAGCATTTTGGTTACCATTTGATATTTTATGTCAAATTAGGTATAATATAGTTATGTATTGTTTGATACTATATCAATTTACTGAATAGTAATTTTGATATGTTGCTAGCCTGCTTTTGGAAAGGAGATTATATGAAGGATTTGATTTTTGTTGTATCTTTTGTGTTATGCGGTGTATTATGTTGCGTATTTTTGGTTGTGCTTTTAAGAAATTCCAAAAAATTTAAGACAGCTCGGTATTTCAAAATTTGCCGAAATTTATGTATGATAATATGCATAAGTGCATTTATATGCGCTATCTGTCTTCCCTCATTTTCATTTTCTAATCTTTTTTTCCCTATATCTACAGTTCCAATTTTCTTTATAAATGCAAAAACATATCATAAATGTATTGCAACGGCTAAGGAACTTGAAATAAGAATGGAGAGGTAGCTTAAGTCTCAACCTATAGATGTTGAGTACAAGGAGTTAGATTAGAGTAATATTAACAGTAGTACTATAATTGAGGTTAGCAATTAAGAAACCAGATTAAGTTTTAACTTATCTGGTTTCTTTTATCTCTTCGTTAGGTTTATTTTTTAGTTTTTTATATTCTACTTCTTTCCGATTGGGGACAGTCCCTCTTGGGACATCTTCGACTACCCAAGGGGGTGCTTTTAGTTTTTTACTTCTTTAACGTCCTCTATCCTTGTAAGTTGTTTTTCTTGGTTTCCGCATTGGGGACAGTTCCTAATCTAGCTAGATTATTTCATTTTTTTGCTTGTGATTCTTCTCTATCTTGTTTCCGATTACGAACCGTCCCCAATGCTACCCTCTCTTGTTTTTCTGCACCCATTCAGGGACAGTCCCCAATCTAGCTATCAATCTAGTTTATCTTCTTGCTTCTCTTTCTCTTGTTTTTGTGTCTAGTGTTTTCTTTCTTAGGCGGATATTTTTTGGTGTTACTTCTACTAGTTCGTCTTCAGCTATGAATTCTATTGCTTTTTCTAGTGACATTTGTAATGGTGGTACTAAGCGTAGTGCGTCGTCTGATCCTGATGCTCTTGTGTTTGTTAAGTGTTTTTCTTTACATACGTTTATTGCTATGTCTTCGTTTCTTGAGTTTATTCCTACTATCATTCCTTCATATACGTCTATTCCTGCTCCTATTAGTAGTTCTCCTCTTTCTTGTGCATTGTATAAACCATATGTTACACTTGTTCCTTGTTCCCATGCTACTAGTACTCCTCTTGTTCTTGCTTGTATGTCTCCTTTAAATGGTTCGTAACAGTCGAATATTGAGTTCATTGTTCCTTCTCCTTTTGTATCTGTTAAGAACTCTGTTCTATAACCTATTAGCCCACGTGCTGGTATTTTGAATTCTACTTTTGTGTGTCCCGCTTCTGCTGGCTCCATATTTGTCATTTCACCTTTACGTCTTCCTAATTTTTCTATTACTGTTCCTATTGATTCGTCTGGTACATTTACTACTAGTCTTTCTACTGGTTCACATTTTACACCATCTATTTCTTTGAATATAACTTTTGGGCGTGATACTAATAGTTCGAAACCTTCTCTTCTCATTGTTTCTATTAATACTGATAGATGTAGCTCTCCACGTCCACATACTTCGAAACTATCTGCTGTATCTGTTTCTTTTACACGTAAAGATACATTTCTTTCTAGTTCTTTGAATAATCTATCTCTAATGTGACGTGATGTTATGAATTCTCCTTCTTTTCCTGCAAATGGTCCGTTGTTTACACTAAATGTCATTGATACTGTTGGCTCGTCTATATCTACAAAAGGTATTTTTTCTGGGTTATTTAAGTCACATATTGTGTCTCCTATGTTAATATCTGCTACTCCTGATAGTGAAACTATATCTCCTGCTATTGCTTCTTCTACTTCTGTTCTTTTTAAACCTTGATATGTGAATAGTTTTGCTACTTTTCCTTGTGCATTTTTTTCTTGCTTACATATTGCTATTGGCATTCCTGCTTTTATAGTTCCACGTTCTATTCTTCCTACTGCTATTCTTCCTAGGTAGTCATCATAGTCTATATTTGAAACTAGCATTTGTGCTGGTCCATCTATTTTGCATTCTGGTGCATCTATATATTTTACTATTGTATCAAATATACAGTTTACATTATCACTTTCTTCTTCTAGGCTCATTTTGGCTATTCCGTTTTTTGCTGATGCATATATTACTGGGAAGTCTAATTGGTCATCATTTGCATCTAGTTCTATAAATAATTCTAATACTTTATCTACTACTTTCGCTGGATCTGAACCTGGTCTATCTATTTTGTTTATTACTACTATTGGCTTTAAGTTTAGTGCTAATGATTTTTTTAGTACTTCTCTTGTTTGAGGCATTGGTCCTTCAAATGCATCTACTAATAGTAATACTCCATCTACTGTTTTTAGCACACGTTCTACCTCTCCTCCAAAGTCTGCGTGACCTGGTGTATCTACTATATTTATTTTTATATCGTTGTACATTACTGATGTATTTTTTGAAAGAATTGTTATTCCTCTTTCTTTTTCTAGGTCATTTGAATCCATTACTCTTTCTTGTACTTGTTCATTTTCTCTAAATACATGACTTTGACGAAGTAAGCAGTCTACTAGTGTAGTCTTTCCATGGTCTACGTGTGCGATTATTGCTATGTTTCTTATTTTTTCATTTTTCATTTTTATTTTTCCCCTTTCAAACTCGAAGAATTTGTACTATTCACTATTCATTCTTCACTTTTTACTATATTTATTTTTCTCATTATTATCGGGCAGACTTTGAGTGCCTGCCCCTTTCATAATTATTCACTATTCATTATTCATTTAATCAATTAAGCAATTTCTTCGAAGTGCGGACGACTGCTAGTTGCCCCTACAATTCTTTTATGTTCTCTATATATTGTAGTTACACGGGTCGCCCAAAGTGCGACCCCTACAGTTTTATTATAAATAATTATATGTTTTTGTTTTTTATATTTCTTCTTTATATTCGTTCGATGTTCCTTCTAATTCTTTTATTGAAAGCTCTATTTTTTCATTTTCTTTATTTAAATCAATTATTTTTGCATTTACATGCATATTTAGTTTTAGTTCTTCTTCTGGTTTTGTTAATTTTCTTTCTGCTATTTGTGATATATGTACTAACCCTTCTATTCCTGGTTCTAGTTCTACAAATGCTCCAAATGGCATTATTTTTACTACTTTTACTTTTACAACATCATTTATATGATATTTTTCATCAATATTATTCCAAGGGTTTTGTCCCTTTTCTCCATATGCAAGTTTTATTCTTCTATTCTCTTTATCTACATCTTTTATTGTAACTTTTATTTTTTGACCTTGCTGTAATATGTCATTTACGTTTGCGTTCCTATTCCATGATATTTCAGATACATGTAGAAGCCCTTGTACAATTCCACCTAAGTCCACAAATGCTCCATATGAACTTATACTTGCTACTGTTCCTTCATATTTTTTGCCAACTTCTATATTATTCCAAAACTCTTCTTGTTTTGCATTTTTTATTTCATCTATTACATTTTTAATAGAACCTATTATTTTATTAGTTTTGGCATCATATTCAGTTATTCTAAATTTTACAGTTTCACCTTGTAATTTAGAAACATCTTCTCCTCTTGGAACACCTGATAAAGAAAATGGTATAAATACTCTTTTGCCTAATACCTCTACAATTATCCCTTTATCATTTACTTCTTTTACCTTTTCTTCAAATATTTCATTGTTTTTTATTTTATTTTCTAGCTCTTTTCTTCCTTCTCTTTGTTTTACTCTTTTATAAGATAGAACTACATTTCCAAGTCCATCATTTTGTTTCAAAACATCAGCTGTAATCCAGTCTCCTACTTTAAATTCATATTTAGGGTTTGCATTTTCATCATCACTATATTCCCTTTTAGTTATAATTCCATCTGCTTTATAGTGAATGTCAACAAAAATTTCTCCTTGTTCTGTAATACTAATAATTTTGCCTTTTACAGTTTTTTCTAATTTTGTTTCTTTTAAAGATTCATTATATAATTCTTCAAAAGATAATTCTTTTTCATTTTCCATACTTTCACCTTACTTATAACTTTATATTTTTGTGCTAATTTTATTTAATTCTTACTTATACATTTTAACTATTTTATTATAATTTATCAAATCTAAATTGTCAACATAATTTGAAGATATTTTACTAAAAAAAATTGTAATTCTTTTAAATATATGTCAAAACTAAAAACTTGTTTTTAATAAGTACAGTTATTAAAAAATGAGATAAAGCATAAAATTTTATTACTTTATCTCATTTTTTATAATTAGATATACATTTTTATAATTAGATATATTATTTGTATTTCTTTATATTTATAATTTATTTTTCAAAATATGTTAGTTCTATTATTGTTTTTATTGTTTAATATTGAATCATATGTCATAAACCAACTACCAATATGTATTCCATCGTAATAGTTTTCTATACTTTCTAATCTGTGAAAAATTATTATCTTATATCCTAACCCCAAATATTCAACTGTTCCTCCATCTAAAAAAGTACTAATTTTTATACAAAATATTGGAGTCTGTTGCTTACTTATTTTTTCTTTATCTATTGTATAAAATAAAATTCCTAAAATACTCAATATTATAATTATAATTACAATTATTTTTATTATCTTTTTCAAATTAAAACTCCTTTATAAGCGGGTATAAACTTTGCATTATTTTAGTATTAAATTTCATAAAACATTGTATCATATGCTACTGCCTCTGTAATAACATCATCGTTTACAGTACTTTTTACTTCTACTGCTATATATTTTTTATTTTTTTCTATATCATAAAACAATTTTGTATTTGTTTGAGCATAGTCTATTTTCAAACTATTTTCTTTATATTTAAATTGTGTTTCTCTTATTGCTTTAACTTTTAGTGCTTTTACTTCTTTATCATCAATAGTCGTACTAGTAATTTCACTATTTTGTAATATACTTAATTCTTCTGAATTTGGTGTATTATTATCATAAATCTGTTGTACAATTCCATCTTTTAAACATATTGTATATCCTCTATCTGTATAAAATTCCCCTATTTTTAATATTACATCTACATATTCCTCTTGTGCATCTTCATATATTCCTGGATTTTTAGTTCTAGTAATACCCTCTGTTTTTACTATTTCATAATTATTTAAATCATTACTTCTAGATTTATTTTTTATATTAGAAATTACATTGTCTAACGTAATATTATTATCTTGATTCTTGATGTCATATAGCATTCTTGAGTCATCATAAATTTTATTTGCAATTGACATTGCTCTTGGATTTGTTCCTCCTATAGTTAAATCTGAATTTCCATATATTGTTAAAGATTTTATACTTGGATACAAATATATAAATGAGTTCGCATAAGACGCTGCTTCATAAACCGTACTTCCCTCTTGTAATTTTTTATTATATCTACTAGACCATGATGTTGCACTTGAAAGATCAATTTCTTTATTAAATCCTAAAACTGTGTCTGCTCCTCTTTGCCAAGTAGCTCCTGCAATAGTATCCAATGAGCTATCTTTTGCACCTTCACAAGATACATATGTAACTAGAATTGTATCTGCATACCAGTGTACTTGATTTGTCCCTATATATTGTCTATTTCCAATAGTTCTTCCATCTCCTTTTGCTATTCCTGTTGTTTCATATTTTATATTATCATATGCTCCGTGTGTGCAAAAAAACTGTACATCTGCATACAAATAGCTATATAGCATAGATGCATCTAAGTCGCATCCAATATATGATGTGTAACCTGAATCATGATAACATTGAGCTGCATTGTTACATGCATCTAATGTATTTGTTTTTTCCTCATAAGCCGTAGCTACACTTAATGCAGTATTATCCCTTGCAAATATTGGCGCATAGAATGTCGATAATATAATTATCATTATAAATAATATACCAGTTATTTTTCTTTTCATAAAAACCTCCTTATATTTTTAAAGATGCCGGCTTATATATAGAAACTTTAATGTTCTATATACTCTTTTAACAAGTATATCATTTTTAAACTATTAAGTAAATATATTTTTGTTTATTTTTTACATTTTTTTCCATCATTTTTCGACAAAATATTGCTCTATATAAAAAATAAATCCTATTTCAGTAATAGAATTTATTTTCTTTTTTATCTTCTACGGCAACACCATGTTGTTTTACATCCATTAGTATCTCTTACATTTATTGTTGCAATTTCGTTATTGTTGTTACTATTACAACCACAATTATTGTTTGAGCTACTTAAAATTCTTGCTACTCTACATGCTATGTTTTGTGCATCTTCATTTGATAAAGCAATGTTATTATTTGTGTCATTTTCTTGACAGCAATTATTTTTGCATTCTCTTCTACACCTACTAAAGAAAAACTCTGCTATTAAAGCTGTTATATATGCAAGTATTGTATATATTATTACAAATACTAATGCTGATGCATTAAATACTGCAAATGCTATTATTAAGTATATAGCAAAAAAAGTTGCTGCTGTAAGTATTGGGCATCTTAGTATTTTTTCTAAAACAATACTTAAAATTATTGTTGCTATAGGAAGTGCAAAAAATATTAATAGTGTATTCATACTTATCTCTCCTTATATTATATGTTCTACTCTATTTTATGCATTTAGTTTTTTTTTGTGATTTTATAACTTCTATTATTTATATATTTTTTTGTATATTTTATGTATTCTATTGTCTTTTTTTGTAAAATATTGTATAATTATGTTATAACAATTGTTTTTGTTTAAAGGAGGTTTTCATATGGCATATTACGCAGGTGCATTAATTCCACATCATGAAAGAAGTTATTTCAGCAAAATAAGAGAAATTCGGGAAAGAGAATCTCGTGTAAGAGACGCAGAGGCTAGTAAAATGATTGAAAAATTGAATGAGCAGCGCGAAGAGAGCGGAAACCCCATTCCTGACCACGCATTAGTTTGCAGGTCAATGAAGCATTTGCCAGCAAGAGGCGGCATTTAGCTTTAAAACAATAAACCACGGATATTTGTTATATTCGTGGTTTATTGTTTATATTTATCTTAGTTTACTACTTAAATTCTTACCTTTTTCTTTTTCCTTATATTTTATTGATATTCTACTTTTACTAAATACAATGCATATGGTGGAAGTGTCTTTCCCGCCCTAGTTCTGTCTTTCGATTCTATTATTGATGTTATTTCTTCTGGCTTTATTTTTTCCAAACCTACATCTACTAATGTTCCAGCTATTATTCTTACCATATTATATAAAAAACCATTTCCTGTAAGTTCTATTCCTATCCTGTCGCCTTCTTCTATTATATTTGCTTTATATATTTTCCTTACACTACTTTTACTACTTGTTCCACTTGCTTTAAAGCCTTTGAAGTCATGTTCACCTTCAAAGTATTTTATTGCTTTTTTCATCTCTTCTATATTTAGTTTTACCGGAACATAATATTCTAAGTTTCTGTATATAGCCGAGCCTTGTTCTCCATTATTTATTATGTATCTATATGTTTTTTGTTTGCAATTATATCTACTATGAAATTTTTCTTCTACTTCTTCTGCTTTTTGTATTCTTATTGATTTTTTTAGCTTTGAATTTATTGCGATAGCAAATTTCTCTATAGGTAAATTACTATTGGTCTTAAAATTAGCAACTTGTGCAATTGCATGCACTCCAGCGTCTGTTCTTCCAGATGCTGTTAAGTCTACTTGCTCTCCTGTAATTAGTTCTATTGCTCTTTCAATTTCTCCTTGAATGTTTAATTTAGTTGGTTGCTTTTGCCAACCGATTAAAATCTTTTCCATCATATTCTATTGTTAATTTTATATTTCTCATATTTGACCTCTTTTAGAGGTCAGAAGTTGGAGGTTAGAAAGAATAGGGTAATTTCTTCGAAGAATTTGCCTTATTTTTTTCCAACTTCCAACTTCCAACTTCTATTTCTTTTTAAACTTTAATTTAAATTTATTAAGTCTTTCATGTTTTACTTGCTTTTCATCTACTAGCCTATTTGTTATTATATTTTTTATTAATATCTTTTTAAGTACTTCCTCTGTAACATCAGCTATTAGTGTTCCATCTTTTGCTATTGATATTTTTCCTGTTTCTTCTGATACAACAACTACTATACTATCAGTTTCTTTTGATATTCCTATAGCTGCTCTATGCCTTGTTCCTAATTTTCTGGCTGTTTGCTTATCATTTACTAGTGGCAAAATACAGGCTGCTGCTTTTATCTTATTATTACTTATTACTACTGCTCCATCATGAAGTGGTGTTTTGGGTTCAAATATATTTACTAATAGTTGTGGAGATATTTCGGCATTTATTTCTATTCCAGTTTCTGCTATGTCCCCTATTTTTATGTCTCTTTCTATCACTATTAATGCACCTGTTTTTGCTTTTGAAAGTTCTAATACTGCTATTACTATTTTGTATATATCTTCTTTTGTTTTTGTTATTATATCTTTATCCATGCCAAAAAATTTAGTAAACTTATTTGTTCCTAATTGCTCTAATGCTCGTCTTAATTCTGGCTGGAATATTACTATCATTACTATTACTCCATATGTCATTACTGATGTTAGTATGTAGTGCAATATGTCTAGGTGTATCCAACCACTTACTGCTGTTAATATTATAAGTAGAGCAATTCCTTTTATTAATTGCCATACTCTTGAGTTTTTAGTGGTTTTTAGTAATTTATATATTAAAAATATTACAATAGTTAAATCTAATATTAAGGAGATTATTCTTAATGGATTTTGACTTAAATTTTGTATATAATTTATTATATTAATTTGCCAAAAATCGCTAATTGCTGTATAAAAATTATCTTTCATACTTTATTTCCTTTCAAATATTATACTAAATAATATATTAATGTTGCTGCCACACTAAGTATCATAAGCCCTGCTAGTACAAGCGCCATTATTCTTACAAATAATTTATTTTTATCTATTTTATTCTTTTTTGACATTTTTTGTCCTCCTTTGTAAAATGTTTGTGCAATTATAATATCATATTTTATTTGTGGTTTCAATGTTTTGATTTAACAAAATTTAATATTTATATTTTGGTATTATAATTAATAATTCAAAAGATTATTTTTATCACTGTAGGGGCGCTTTGCCTTCGGCAAACTGCTTAAATAAATATATATTTTTTAGGGTAATTCCTTCGAAGAACGGGTCGCCCATGGGTGCGACACCTACAAATATATTTTAATATTATCTATAAATTTTAATTAGTAATTTTCATATATAGATATTTCTAAAATTTCCTTTAATCTTTCATCTTGTTTAGTTAAATACAAATATCCAATTAATGCTTCAAATGCTGTTGCATATTTGTAATCTGCAAGTTCTGCATTTTTTGGTATATGATGTGCTTCTGCATTTCTTCCTCTTCTTACTATTTCTTTTTCTTCTTCAGTTAAATTCTCATATATTTTTTGTAATGTTTCTGCTTGGGCTTTTGCTTTTACATATTTTATTGTTTCTATGTGTAACCTATGAGGATCTAAGTTTGTTTTACTTACTAAATTCATTCTTATAAATAGTTCATATACACAGTCTCCTATATATGCCCATACTAAAGGTTTCATTAACTTTACTTCTTCTACTTTTCTTTCTCTTTTTATTATGCTTTCTATTTCTTTCATTTTCTATTCTACCGCCTTATAATTTTTCAATGGTTATTCTTCCTAATTTTCCGCTTCTAAATTCTTCTAATATTATATTTGCTACTTTTTCTTCGTCAATATGCCCTCCTGACATTATTGCTCCTCTTTTTTTGCCTATCATATACATTATTTCTAGTATATTTTCATTTTCCATTCTATCCTGATTTTTTAGTTCTTCTTCTACTTGCTCTTCATTTAATTTATATCTAGTTATTATTTTTTCTTTTTCTTGTTCAAGTAGATATTTTAATAAATTATACGCTATTTCTGTTTTTTGCAAAATGTCATCTTTTATTGTTCCTATATATGCTAGTTTTAAGGCTGTTTGTTCATTTTCAAATTTTGGCCATAATACTCCTGGGGTATCCAATAATTCTATATTTTGATTTACTCGTACCCATTGTTTTTGCCTTGTTACGCCAGGCTTATTTCCTACTTGTGTAGATGTTTTTTTAGTAATTCTATTTATGAATGAAGATTTACCTACATTTGGTATACCTATTACCATTACTCTTATAGATTTTCCTTTTCTTCCTTTACCATTGTAGTTTTCTTTATCTTCTTCATATACTTTTTCTATTTTTCTTATTACTTCTTCTATTCCTTTTCCAGAGTTAGAGTCTACTAGTACGGCTTCTATTCCTTTTCCTTTAAAATATTTTACCCATTTTTTATTTTGCTCTTCATCTGCTAAATCATATTTATTTAATGCTATTACTTGTTTTTTATTTTTTATGTATTCAGCAATATCTGGGTTTATACTAGCTTTCGGACTTCTTGCATCTAATACTTGTACAACTACATCTATTAGTTTTAGGTCTTCTATTATTTGCCTTTTTGTTTTTGCCATATGGCCTGGGTACCAATTTATATTTGTTTTATTTTCTTCCATCTATATCGCTTCCTTATAAAGTTCTATAATTATTCTTATCTGCTCTATCATCTAATTTTCTGTCATATTGTTCATTTTTATAAAACCAATCTGTTTTTTTATCCTTTGGATTTGCTTTTCTACTTTTATCAAATAGTATATCAAATACTGCTACTATTGGTAATATTACTGCTATTAATGAAAAGAACATATCTGTATATGCTTCCATACTTAATGTTGTTTGGTTATTTATTATATTAATTACATTTTCTATTAAGCCTCTTCCAAAATACCAACCATATGCTCCTAAATATATTATTGCCCCTATTAGTTTTCTTTTAAATATGAATGGAATACAAGCTAATACTACAAATAATAGTATTACTTCTACATTATTATTTATTGGTTTTGTCACAAATTCTAGCCCCATACTTCCTGTAATTGCAACAACTACTCTAAATAACCAAAACATTAATATAAACATTACTATCAACCAACTACTTAAATTTTTCATTTGCTTTTTCTCCTTTTTTATTTATTCTTATTATTTATATAATACTTGAATATATTCTAAAAATCGATTTTTCCTATACTAGGACAAAAGGGCACAGTGGTGTCATTGCTAATAGGGTATTCCCACAAACGGCGCCCCTACTACGTACAATTTGTTTTTACTATGCTAGGACACCAGTGGCTTCGCCACGCAGACGAGCACTGCTCGCCCCTACAATTTATTTTAATTATTTACTATTCAATTATTCACTTTGGTAATTTCTTCGAAGAGCGGGCGATTGCTAATCGCCCCTACATTTTTAATTATTCACTATTCATTATTCACTATTCACTGAAAATTCCATTCATACCGTTCCAATGAATATAATTAAATATTGAAATCCTCTTATTACCCAAAAATAAAAGAAGGTTGGAATTTTCTTCCCCCCTCCTACCGTTTCTATTCTTCTTCATCGTCATCTACAAAGTTAAATTCATCTTTAAATTTTTCTTTAAACATTTCAAATACTGTATTTAATGTTTCTTCATCGTCTACACTTACATATGATTCTTCGTCTTCTGATTCTGTATCTTCAATTTTTAATATTACTACTTCTCCTAAGTCTTCGCTTTCCTCTTCTTCTACTGGTAGTAATACTACATATTCTTCTCCTTCATATTCTATTACGTCTAAGAATTCAAAAGGAATTTCTTCTCCATTTTCATCATTTAATATTACTATGTTGTTTAGTTCCTCATCTTCTAACATATTGTTTTCGTTTTCATCCATTTTTTATTTCTCCTTTCGTTTTGCCCTTTTTAGGCTTATATATAATAATTGTATTTCTACAATATTACCAATTTAATTATAGTATTAGTTATTTTGCTTATCATATACTACCTTTTAGTTCATTTTTCATTTTGTTCATATATATTTCTAGTATGTATACTGCTGATATTGTATCTACTATATTTTTCTTCTTTTTCTTATTTACATCTAAGAAATTCATTGTTTTATGTGCTGCCACTGTTGTTAATCTTTCATCTATTTCGGCTATTTGTATTTTTCCAAATTTGCATTTTAATTTGTGTATGAATCTTTGCGTTACTTCTACTCTATCTGTTTTTGTCCCATCCATATTTATTGGCATTCCTATAACTATTGTATCTATTTCATACTCATTAAATAATTCTTCTAACCTCTTTAGTACTATTTTATCATTTCCATTATGATGAATTGTTTCTAAACCTTGGGCAGTTATTCCTAAGCTATCACTAATTGCAATTCCTACTCTGCTATCTCCATAATCTATTCCTAATTTTCGCATTGTGTTTGCTCCTATTTTTCTAAATGTTTATATAATTTTTTACTAGCTTTTCTAATAGCTCGTCCCTTTCTATTTGCCTAATTAAGTTTCTGGCACCATTATGACTGGTTATATATGTTGGATCTCCTGATAATATATAACCTACTATTTGATTAATTGGGTTATAACCTTTTTCTTTTAGTGCTTCATATACCTTTTTTAATATTTCTTTACTATCTACACTCTCTTCTTTTGGCATTTTAAAGCACATTGTTTCATCATTTAACATATATACCTCCTTTAATTTAAATATAATTTATATCATTTTCACCTTCTGGTGCTAATTTTAAATATTCTTCTAGCTTCTTTGTTACAGCTTCTAATGCTGTTCCTTTATAATATGTTGTTATTACCATATTAATTTCTGGTTTTACATATTCTGGTTCTTCATCTTCATATAAGTCACTTTCATTTTGCTTTATATTTAGTTCTTCTAAATTCTGTTTTATATCTATAGCGAATTTTGCTATATCTTCAGTTTGTATTCCTGTAAATGCCAATATAAATTTTGGTCCCATATATCTTATAAATATATATTCTGGCGAAATAGATTGCTTTACTATCTCACTTACTTTTGTTAATACGTCATTTCCTGTATGTCTTCCATATTGTTCATTTATATTCATTATATTAGTTATTTCAAACATGCAAATACTTGATATTGTGTGTCTATCTAATCTTCTTTTACCTTCTGCATATAGATATTCTGCTGATTTTAAACCTGTAAACATATCATCTCTAACTATATTTTCTATTATTTCTTGACTATCTATTGTTTTTATAACTGAAATTATATTATTTTTAACTACTTCTAATACTGTTGTATCTATTTTGTCAAAATCATGTGCTTTTCCACTTTCTATAATCCAATAACCTATATATACATTATCTATATATAATGGAAAAAACATTGCTGATTTTGCTCTTCCAAATTCCATTTTTTGATAAGGAAGTCTTTCCCCCTCCTTTTCAACAGTTATATATTTAGGAGTTGCTGTTTCTATTGCTTCTTTGAATATTTCTTCTGTGTGTAAGTTTTTTAATGTGTCCCAATGTTTTACATCTACATTAGTTGCTTTTATAATGTATTCTGCACCATTATATACTACTATTGTTGAATACTTAATGTCATATTTTTCAATCAGTATTTCATTTATCTTTCTTATTTTATCACTTGGTGTCTTTTCTTCGCTTATAGTGTCCATAAATTCTTGTAATACATTTAAACTAACTACTTTTTGGTTTAAATTGTTATATTTATCTATTTTTTTACTTATAAGCATATTATATATCATTAATAACATTATTATCGCAACTAATAATATAATAACTACAATTATCACTACTTGCACCTCCTACATCTATATTTACATATTTTACTATTTTCTTGCGTATTTATTATATTTAGGATTATTATATTTGCTTTTCTCATTATTTAATAGTGGGTAAACCATATTACCTAATTTTTTTAATGCATTTACAAATTCTTTAGAATATCCTGATGTTGTAATATTACAATTTATTAAACCTTCTAAATATTTTGTATATGTTTGCATTTCAAATGGTATTATAGCATATCTAATATTTTCTCTGTTAAATAGTTCTGTCATAAATGACATTGAAGGATCATTATAAAATGACATTCCTCCTATTATTGTCTTTTCCGTTACACTTCTTACTTTTGTATATTTATTTATTACAATTCTTAATTTGTTTTGGTCTAATACACCTTTTGCTTTTAGGTCTCTTAAGTATGCGGTAAGCGGTTGTATAGTTAATACATCCATACTTTGTACTAAATATATTTCTTGACATTCTCTTAAATAGTCATACCTGGTTTTAAAATCACAGTCTAATAAAATTAATGAGTAATTTTCTAATAATGTAGATAAAATTGTTTCATAATTTTCTGTTTCATTATTTTGACTAGGAAGCGATGTATATACATCTAAGTTTTTATTAACTACTATTCCTTGAGCTACTCCATTTAGTAATTTTTCTGTGCATTCCATTGCTGTATTTCTTAAGCTATCTTCATTTTTTGTATATATATAGTATGAATTTTTGTTTTGTGTTAAATCTAGTATCGCTGTTTTTATTCCTTGATTTGACATTATGTCTGCTATATTATTTACTAAAAATGAAGTGCCATTTTTAGTTGTTCCTACAAATGCAACTATTTTTTTATCAGATGTTAATAAATTCTGTATATTGCTATTTTGTGTATTATTATAATTTAGTATCTGCTTTTCTTCTGTATTTTCATTTTCTTGTATAGTATTTTGCATTTGTTTAAGAGTATTACTTATATTGTTAGAGCCTAGTAGTATAGCCCCTTCATTACTTTCTTTTATATCTTGATTTTCTTCAAAGTTTGGCTTGACATCTTCTATTTCTTCAAAGCCTGGTAATATATCATCTTCTTGGTCTTCCATTTCTTCAAAACCTGGTAATACATCGTCTTCTTGATCTTCTATCTCTTCAAAGCCTGGTAATATATCGTCTTCTTGGTCTTCTATCTCTTCAAAACCTGGTAATATATCGTCTTCTTGGTCTTCTATTTCTTCAAAGCCTGGTAATATACCATCTTCTTGGTCTTCCATTTCTTCAAGTCCTGATAATATATCATTATATCTATTGCTACTATTGTTTTTTTCTTTTTTAACACTTGGAAGCGTTTCTTCTTCAATTTCAAAACTTAATATATCATTATTTTTTTGTTTAGTTACTTCTTCTTTGACTGTTTCTTCTGTTTGAACTTTTTTAGGTCTGCCTCTTCTTTTTTTAGGCTCTTCAACTTTATCTTCTTGTATAGTTACTTTCTTAGGTCTTCCTCTTCCTTTTTTAGGTTCCACATTTTCTAAATTAGAATTACTTTTTTCTTTATTTGTTTGTACTTTATTTTGTACTTTTATTTCGGTTTGCTCTTTTTTTGCAGTTTGTACTTTTTTTACATTTTTTGTAGATACTGCAGTTGGTATTACTACTGGTTTTGTTGGTTTTATTGTTTCATTACTATTTATTGATTCTATTTTTATTCCATTATCAACTATTGCTTCTCTTGTACTTCTTTCTTTATTTGTTTTTGGGTTTATTTGACTTGAACTATATGGCTTTTGTTTCTTTAATTGTTTATTTTCCCCTGAAAATGTTGCTATTTGTTGATATTTAGGGCAAGAGGCTTCTAATACCGCTTTTACTCCTAATGGTAAAAATTTTATTATTATTTTAAGTTGTTCATCTGTATATTGTGCCGCTATACTATTAAAACTTTCTACATATTTTTCTTCATTTTTTCCAAGTCTTTTATAATGTGTTAGTATATTTTGAATTTCTAATTCACTAACATCTTCCTCTGTTTCTGCTTTATAGTCTACATCACTTGAGTCTATTTTATAGTATATTTTTGCCTCTTTTTTAGTACGTGGTTTATTTATTAATTCACATACATTTTCTATACTTCTATCCTGACCTAGTAATGCACTATAAATTCCTATACCAAATATTTTACTTAATATAGCTTCCCCTTTTGTACGTCTGTCTGTTGATATTATTATGATTGGTATATCTTCTCCTGAATTAGTTGTTGCTTCATCAGAAATTTTGTCTAACTTTTCAAATATAAAGTTGTCTATTGTTTCATAATTTTTGTTTGCAAATGGCTCTAAATCTTCACTTATTACTATTCTATCATAGCTTTTATCTTTTTGTAACTCTTTTAATATTGCATTAAAGTAATAAACATTTTTTCCAGAAATTATTTCCTTGTACATACTTTTGTATTTACTCATTATTGTTTCAGAAATATTTTCATTACTTACTGCAAATAAAACTTTCATTTGTTAACCCCTCCAACCTTTTACTACAATTGCGAATATTAGTGGTAATACTTGTGCTATAACAAATACTGTTATCACTGATATCATAATTGCAAAACCTTTATCTCTTGTGTCTAATTTTCTTATTCCTAGTACATATTGGTATATAGCACTTAGTGCTATTCCTATAAAGCAAAATGGTATACTATATATTTGTATCCTACTTAATGCATATGCTGTTAAACCATATGACTCTGAACCATATGCTTCTTTGTAATCTTCTATTGTGTGTTTTTGTGTTGCTTTAAAATCTACTATTTTACTTACTGTACTTTTTTCTTCATTTTTATTTTCTATTCTATTAGTTGCATATTGTGTATTTGTAGTAAATAACATACTTGTTAAAAATACACAAATTACTAAAGTTATAATCGTTAATACTTTCTTCATTAATTAGTTTGCCCCTTTCTATGTATTTTCTTCATATTTTTTTACATATATAATAATATAATAAATTATAGAAAATAGCAAGAAAAAATGGATATTTTTTGAAAAATATCCATTTTTTCTATAATACTAATATTTTTAATCTAATTTGCCTGCCAGCCACATACTAGCTACACTTATTTGTCCTACTTTTATTTCTCCTAATATTGGTATGTTCTTTTCCTTCCATTCACTTATCATTTCCTCTAGATTGGCTGGATAACTGTCATATAAAAAGCATTCATTTCCAGATACAATTTCTTTATATACAATTGTATTTTTCATGTTTTCTAATATTTCTTCTTTTGATAAATTAGTAATATAATTTACCATCATTATAATATCTGCTAAACGGCTTAATAAATCCCTATTATAATGTTCTGGACTCAAAAAATCTTTCATTTCCAGTAATTCTTTTTGTCTCTTATCACGTTGAGTTTCTTGTTTAATTGAATCTCTCTCTTTCATTTTCATATTAACCTCCTTGGCAATCGCCTAATTAAGTGGTTTATAGTTACTTATATTTTACTTTTTTAGTATATCATATATTTTATTTATTTTCAAGAAAAAAATTTTTGGAAAGATTTGGACGCGTCCCAAATCTTTCCTCTTTATTCCTCTATTTCTTTTGCTAATTTTCCTATTGCTTTTGTTTCTATTCTGGATACATAGGAACGAGATATCCCTAGCATTTTTGCTATTTGATTTTGTGTTTTTGGTTTATTACCATCTAATCCAAAACGTAATTCTATTATTAATTTTTCTCTATCTTTTAATACTTCTTTTATTTTTCCATATAATTTTTTCACTTTTATTTTTAAGTCTACTTCATCTTCTATATTTCTTTCATTATTTTCTAATATATCTTGAAGTGTTATTGTATTATCATCTTTATCTTTTCCTATTGGGTCTTCTAAAGATACTTCTGAATTTATTTTTTTACTACTTCTGAAATACATTAATACTTCGTTTTCTATGCAACGTGATACATATGTTGACAATTTTACGTTTTTATCTAATTTAAAACTGTTTATTCCTTTTATTAGCCCAATTGTTCCTATTGATATCAAATCATCTTGTTCTACATTTGTAGCTGCATATTTTTTACAAACATGTGCTACTAATCTTAAGTTTTTTTCTATTAATATATTTCGTGCCTCTTCATCCCCTTGTACCTGCATTTTTTCTAAATACATTTTTTCTTCTTCTGCTGATAGTGGCTCTGGGAATAAATTGTTACTAGAAATATAACCTACAACAAATACCGCTGAGCTTAAAAAAGCCAAAAAGCTTGATATAGAAAGAGTTAGCATCATATATGTACCTCCCAAATTTTCTCATACCAAATTATATGCTTAAATTTCTTTATTGTGCCTATCCTATTTAGTATTTTTAATTGATTTATGTGAAGTTTTATGGTAATATTGTGTTGTAATAGAAACTATAAACCAAATCTTAATAATTTAAGGAGGTAACTTTATGTGGAAGTATTCTTAAAAAAATACTTAGTAATCTTTAGTTAATTACTAAGTATTTTTTTATTCAATTCTTTTATTTTTTTGTTAATATCCTCTATATCAAACCCTTCTATTTTATTATCATTAACATTATACTTTTTCTTTACGGATATAATACTTTGCACACTTTGATTTATTTTATCTATATCAATTTTTCCTTTTTGAACCTTTTTAGAGATTTTTTTTATTATCTTTTCTACTTTCTTATATTTTGCTCCTATCATAATCATATTATTTCCAGAATTAATTGCAAGTATTACTGCTCTTTTTAATGAATATCGTAACCTTATCGCTAACATTTTTAGGTCATCTGTAATTATTAATCCTTGGAAATTAAGCTTTTTTACTAAGTATTCTTGAATTGTCTTTTTAGATAATGATGCTGGATGTTTTTTGTCTATATCCTTTGCTAAAATGTGCCCAACCATTATGGCTTCTGCTCCATTTTGTATTGCATATTTAAATGGCTCTATATGCTCATTTTCTAGTTCACTTTTGCTTTTTGTAACAATTGGCAACATTACATGTGAATCTTGTCTTGTAGCTCCATGACCTGGAAAATGTTTTTCTACAGGAAGTATTCCTTTTTTTGATAATTCCTTCATAAATTCTATACCATATTTTGAAACATCTTCTTTATTTTCACCATAACATCTATCACCTATAGCATGGCTTTCTTTAAAATTCTTTATGTCTAATACAGGAGAGTAATTCATATTTATTCCTGTTTTTATTAGCATTTCTCCAATTATATTTGCACTTTCCTTTACTAGGGTAATATCCCCTTTTTTTGATATTTTATTTGCACTTTCTAAATTTAAAATTTCAGAAGGCATTCTATTTACTCTTCCCCCTTCTTGGTCTATGCTAATAAAAAGAGGTATTTCATTTACTTTATTTATTTCTTTTAACTTATTTATAAGATCTAGCATTTCTTCATAAGTATTATAATTCTTTCTATATAATATAATTCCACCTATATTATATTTTTGTATTATATCTATTGTTTTTTCAGTTATTTCTTTTTCTTCTAAGGCTATTATAAGCATTTGCCCTATTTTTTGTTCTATTCCTAATTTTTCTACTTCCATTTTTTTCCCTTTTACTTTTTTATTTTATTCTATCATAATAACTTTTTTCATACAATATTTATATATAATTTTTCTTCTTTAAGATATTATTGTGTTATTACAATTCATATTTCTAGTTACAATTATATGTACTGCTTATTCATTTATTATCATACTATAAAAAAATATCTAAAAGAATTTATAATATAACTTAAAAATATAAATTTTGGAGGGATACATATGAATTTTATTCTTGATATATTTAAAGGAATTGCCTTAGGTGCTGGCTGTATTTTGCCTGGTATTAGTAGTGGAGTTTTATGTGTAATTTTTGGTATTTATGAAAAATTAGTTGATAGTATTTTAAATATTTTTAAAGATTTTAAAAATAACTTTTTATTTTTATTGCCTATTTTTATTGGAATTTGCATTGGTGTATTGATATTTGGAAATATATTAAAATGTTTATTTGCTAATTATGAGAATACAATTAAATATGTTTTTGCTGGTTTGATTTTAGGTAGTATACCTTCTCTCTTTAAAGAAGCAAATGTTAAAAATAAGTTTAGGCTTCATTATATTTTTTATACCATTATAACTTTTTTACTTGCCTTATTTTTAATATATTTAGAAAATAATATTGCTTCTTTTGGAGCTTCTAATATAAGCTTTTTGTTTTTATTTTTTGCTGGATTTTTAATGTCCATAGGTGTAGTATTCCCCGGTGTTAGTAGTACTATTATTCTTATGTGCTTAGGGGTATATGGTTTATATTTAGAAGCTGTTTCATCAGTTAATTTAAGTTTACTATTTCCTATGGGACTTGGTTTAGTTATTGGCTCTATTGTATTTCTAAATATAATAAACTTTTTTATGAAAAAGTTTTCTACCCAAACTATGTATTCAATAATAGGCTTTACCATTGGCTCAACTTTTATATTACTTCCAAATAATTTTTCTATTACTAATATTCTTTTTTTACTTTTAGGACTTATTATTACTTTATTTTTTGAAAGTTTTAATTTAAATAAGTGTGTCAAAAAGGACGTGGTAAATTGACGCACTTTATCTTTTAAAGATGTGTCAATTTACTACGTCTTTTTTTACAGCCCCATATTTTTATTATTCCTCCTCGATCATCTTATGTTGTTCAGGATACCAAGCAGGAGTACAAGGCATAACAATTTTACAATTAGCATTCCAAAAATATACTTCTCCTTTTTCAATTAGAATAACATCGCCCTTTCCAAAGCTTATTACTTCATCTTGTTTATTTAAAGTACCTCTTCCATCTATTACATAAATAAGTTCTTTACATTGTTCATTTACACAATAACCTTTTGCAGGATATCTGCCTGTAATTACTGCTGTAGCACAATTTATATCAGGATCACTTAGTGGATATTCTAATACTTCACATTTATCACTATTATTAAATTTTTCTGCATCATTTAATTTAACTAGTTTCATTTAATCACCTTTTTTTCTAAACTTCTATATTTTCAAATACATCTAGTATTTTATAACTAATATTTTCTTTTTCTAAAGTTTCTTTTAAAGTATCAATATTAGGATTCATTATTGGCTTTGGATGTTGTAAATGAATTGGTAATACTAATTTTGGATTAATATCCTTTATAAAGTCAATACTATCTACTAGTCCTAATGTTAGACCATTACCATTAAATGACATTGCTAAAACATCACATTTATAATTGTTATTGAAATTTATAGTATCACTTGTACAATATAATCTAGTATTTCCATCATCAATAATATAACCTACATTTTCTTTTACTTCTGCACCAGTTTCTTTCATAGCTGTTAAGAAACCATGTACTGCTTTTACAACTTCTATTTTTATGTCATCAATATAGAAAATATCACCTTCTGCTATTTTGTTTACACTTGAAAAATTATGAGTTGCTATAACTTCAGATGTTGTATAAAGTTTTGCATTATCTCTTTCTATAATTTTATTTATTGCATCTGTTAAGCAATGATCCTTGTGTTTATGCGTTACTAATATTGCATCTATATTAATCCAATATTTTTCTAACATTTCATCCATATATCCAATATTTCCTGCATCTATTAATATTCTTTTTCCTTTTGTGTCAAGCAATAAACAACTTTGATTAAATTTTGTTATTTTCATATCACTCTTTCCCCCTTTACCATTTTAATTAAGTTCAATTATCTCTAAATCATTTGGAACATATACATTTCCCATAAAATTTTCTTTAGCCTCTTTTGTATATTCAATCTTTCTATTGTCACCCAAATTTTCCTGAGTATGCCATAATATTAAATTTTTAGCTCCTATATTTTGAGCCTTTATACTTGCAGATTTTACAGTATCATGATTTTTATATCTTGGTTTATATTTATCTGATTCTGTTTCTAAACAAAACGATTCATGTAATAAATAATCTATGTTTCTTACATCTTCATACAATTTCTCATCTAATGGTTCATCTCCAAGAAATGCAAGAGTTTTTCCATTATTTAATACTGTTTTAAATCCATATTGTTTATCACTTTTAGATATAATATCTAAAAATTCTAAATTATAATTTAAAACTTTAACTTTTTCATGGTCATTGACAACATTAATAAAAATTCTTTTATTAATAAATTGTTGTTGGCTTTTTCTTAATAAAGTATGTACTTGCTCTCTAATAATTTTAGCAACTTCATCATGACAATATATGTTTAAAGTTCCTTCATATGTACCTTTTTGCATTGCAAGATCTACAAATCTATATATCCACAACATTCCATATAGATGGTCAATATGCTTATGTGATATAAAGATATTATGTATTTTAGATAAATCTATATTAGCTCTTTTAAATTGTCTTAAAATTCCATTGCCTCCACCTGTATCTACTAATAAGTAATCTTTATTACTATCTTCTAATATAAAACAAGTATTAAAATTTTCTATAACACTTGCAGTTCCTGTTCCTAAAACTATAATTTTTTCCATAACACACCTTACCTTTAACAACTCATATTATTTTCTGCCCTACTCGATTATTTTTGCTATTTTATTTTACCATAAAGATTTATTTTTTGGAATGCTTTTTGACATAAAAATAAGTCCAACTATACAAGTAGGACTCGTTTTTGAAGTTCAGTTATACCAATATTTTCATAGTTTTCGTACGGTCGTTGTACGGTCGTGTGAAACATATTTAAACAAATGTGAAAGTATATTGAAAGGTATGTATTATAAATTTTATCAATTAATTATATTGTTGTAGTCTTTAATACTGTAGCTATATCGCAGTAATATCAATGCTTTTAGAATGATAAAACAGAATGCCAATATTTTAGCATTCTGTTAACATAATGGCTCCTTTGCGTAGGACGTATTCGAAAAATCTATCGCAAAAAAGTTACTTATTTCCGTTTCAAATGTAGTTATAGCAATAGATTTCAAGAAATGTACCCACAAATCATTGTTTTTTGCTATTAACTATGTTTTTAATTTAACATAAAATTTTAAGTTTGGCAATACTTTTTGAAAAAGTTTCTATAAATACTTATCTAATGTATTTTGTATTGTTAAAAACATCTAATGGATATACTTTTCCATCTTCAAAATCTTTTATAAATTGAATACTTGTATCATATCCTCTTAGTTCTTGTTCTGTCATACTCTTCACATCTTTTATATCTAGCCATTGTACATCTAATATTTCTTCGGTATCAAATTTAATGTTTTCTTCTACTATGTCTGCTGTAAATCTTACCATTGTATGTGTTTCTCCATTTTTAAAATCAACACAACTTATGGGTAATACTCCTGTAAGTTTTACCTTACAACCAGTTTCTTCATATGCTTCTCTTATTGCTGCTTCTGTAATTAGCTCATGTTCATCTACATGACCTGCTGGAAAATTCCATTGTCCAAAACATTTCTTTTTAGCCTCTTTTACCATTAATATCTTATTATCTCTTACTATAACACAACCTGCTATAATTACCATTATTTTCTCCTCTTTTCTATAATTCAATAACCTCTAAATCATCTGGTACATATATATTTCCATTAAAGTATAGTTTTGCCTCTTCTGTATATAATCTTTTTCTGTTTTCTAAATTATTATCACTTGCATGATATAATACTAAATTTTTAACATTTAAACTCGCACCTATTTCTGATGCTGTTTTTACAGTAGAATGCATTTTTTCGTATGGCTTAAATATATCTGCCTCTGAATCCATACACATTGCTTCATGTAATAGCCAATCTGCATTTTCTACTTCATCTCTTAATTTTTCATCAAATGTTTCATCGCCCAAAAATACAAGTGCTTTTCCATTTTCTAGTATTGTCATAAATCCAAATTGTCTATCTTTTTTTGCTTGAACATCTAAAAATTTAATATTATAATTTAGTATTTTTATTTCTTCCTTATCCTCTACTATATTAAAAATAATTCTGTTATCAATAAGTTTTGTAAATTTGGGTGGTAGTACTTCAAACATTATTTTTCTGATTGTACTTTCTAATTCTTTATGCATATAAACATTTAGATTTCCATCATAATTGTTATTGTCAAAAAACTTTTGTGCATATCTGATAATCCAAAACATTCCTAGTATATGGTCTGTATGCTTATGTGATAAAATAATGTTATGTATTTTTCTAAAATCTATGTTTGCATCCCTTAATTGTTTTATTATTTGTAGACCTCCACCTGTATCTACTAATATATGTTCTCCTTCATTATTTTCTAATGTAAAGCAAGTATTATAACAATCTAATGTCATTGCGTGACCTGTTCCTAATATGTTTAGTTTTTCCATTCTATCTCTCCATTTCCCAACTCTTAAAATAAATACATTCTAAATTATCATCAAATTTTATTTCATAAATACCATTATATGTTGTTATATCTCTTTCAAATAACCATTCTACTATTAAAACATTTTTGTCTATAGCTAATATTTTAAATTCAATATCTTTTATATCTTGATTTTCAATATGTTGCCATTCTTGTTTTATTTCATCGAATGTTGTATATGGTTTCATAAATGGTGTTTCTTGATAAAATATTGTTTTTGTAAATAAGGATGTTGCTTTCTCTATATCTTTACTCCACCAATACTTTTTTAATTTTTCAAGCCAATCACTAGCAAAATTATAATCTAAAGTCTTATGTGTTATTTTTTTAAAATTATTAGATTTTACTTCTTGTTTTAATGTTGTTTCAAACTCATTAAATCCATTTTTCTTATAAAAACTTATGCCATTAATATTCTTTGCAGATGCTGTAACCTTTAGTTCTTCAATTTTATTTTGTAAGCAGTATTCTTTAAATTTGCCAATTAGTTTTGTACCTATACCATATTTTCTATACTCTTCTAATACAAACATATTGTCTACTTCTGCCAATGATTTTGTCACATAACTGCCTTGAATATTAATACTTCCTGCTAAATATCCCACTACTTTATCTTTGTCTAATGCAATATAAACAATTTCATTCTCTAGCATATTTTTAAAATAATTTGTTCCTTTTTCTTCAAAAGTCCAACCTACTTTTAAAGTAGGGTCAAAATTATTATATTCTAATTCAAATAGTTGATTATTTAAGTTTTGAATATCCTTTAAATATGTAATATCAGCCTTTTTGATTTCTATATCCATACTAATACTCTCCTCTTTGCTTTAATATTTCTATCGTATTTCGAAGTTATTATACTAAATTTTATACCACTTTACAATAATTTTACCTTCTTATTAATCTTATAGTATCTATTATCTTTTGTTTTAGTTATTTTTCCAAGATAATCAAATTGACGTTTTTCTAAAAACTCTTTAAACTTAATGTTTTGACTATTGATTTCTAATTTAGGTATTTTCTCTTGTTTAGGAATATTTGAATATGGTTCTTTTAATTCCAATAAACACTCTGATATTTGTTCATTGCTTAATATATTATCTTGGAACATTAATAAGTCTATTAATTTTGTGCTATCTAATGTATTATCAAACAATTGCTTAAATATGTTATAGTTAATATTAATACACTTTCTTCCTCTTAAGATAAAATCTATGATATTTTGTTTCTGAGATATGTTTTTAAGTTGAACCTCATCATTACATTTGCATAGAATATCTATCTTTACTGTTCTTTCAATTTTGCTAGATAAGATTATATCAGATATAAGAACATCGTCATAATCTAAATTATCCATAATTTTATAAAATTCTTTAATATCATATTCAATAAATTTAATCAGTAACTCACTATAATTATTTTTTAGATTATTATAATTATTTTCGTTAAACTTTATATCTATTTTTGAATTTGATAAAATTTTAGAACTTCTTTCTTTATTAATAATTGAAAAATCAAATTCATTAAATTCATAATTAGATGAAATAGCATTAACAATACATTCAAAACCTTTATCATTAATTTTATCATTTTCTATAATGTCTTTAATAAAATTATCATATAAATTTGTGTCTAACATATTATTGAAATCTAAAAATTCAGAGTTCACATTAATAAACGATACTAATTGGTCATCTAAGTTATATTTATTATAATACTTAATAATATTAGAAAAGTTTGGAATTACTTTATTCTTTTCTAAGTATAATTCCCATAGTGTTACTTCGTTGCTGGATTCTTCATCACTAATTGTCTTATCATTAATCAACTCTATATCATTTAAAATTTGTTCTTTTTCAATAATTTTTCTTTTTGTTTCAATATCTAGCATTTCGTTGCTTAATATTTCATTAATAGATTTTATATCCTCCATTACATTGCTTTCATATTTGAAAAATACATCATTAATATATATGTTTATATTTGAATTGATATATTTATGTAATTCTTCATACTTAGAAATAATAGTATAATTTTGAGTGTGTATAGTTTCAACTTTTTCATTAAATTTTTTATTTAATATTAATTCAGTATTCTTTTGATTAATAATATAACAGTTTTGTTTATATATAGTATCAAATAGTTCTGAATTTATCTCTTTAGTGTCTATATATTCAAATTTAATATTCAGTATATCTAATATTTCTCTAGCTTTTTCCATTTTATGATTTTTAAAAATTCTACAAAAGTATTTGCATTTATTAACTCTATCTATAAATTTTTGATTACTTCCTAGATATTTTTCTATATCATTTAAGTCTGCATATATTAATATCCTATTTAATAATTTTTCCTTATATATATTCGGTAAATGTTGATTCAGTTTATCCAACATTTCACTACAATATTTTACAAAGTATTTAATAAAAGCCAAACTCATCTTTTTAGTTACAATATATTCTTTTATAAAATCTATACCATAATCTTTATTATTGAGTTGTTTAAATAAGTTATTTAATTTTAAATCATATTTACTTGCATTTTGCAACATATAGTCAAGTAAATCAAAATTTAATATTTCTTGTTTCAAAAAATCCTCGTCTGCAAAATACCCAATTATATTTTTTATATTGTGTAATCTATAATTATAATTTGTTAGTGTTTGATTGTTAACATTCAATACAAAATTTTTATCTTCAATCTTTAAAGTCGTTGGATAAAAGTAGTTTATATATTCTCTATAAGACTCATCTATATAGCCATTCTTTATTAAATATGTTAATATCGTCATATTATCTGGTAAACTATAATATTTTTTAATACCATATTCATTAATTATTTCTGATATCTTTTTATTCTTAATTTTTAGTATTTTATTACCTAATATATTAAGTTCTTCATTCTTTTGATTTATAATTTCTTCTAATTCATTTTTAGTATATCCTATTTTTCCCTCTATATTAGGTATTATATCTGTAATATTTTGTTCATTATAACCATTTACTCTTACTGATATATTTTTTAATTTTTCTGTAGTATTTATGCTAGTATCCTCTAGGAAAGAATCAATAGAAGAATGTCTTGCATTATTTATGTAATAATTAGAATATCCTGAATATCTTTGTGTTATATATGTCCAAACTATTCTTTTAAAGTCATCTATATTCTTTACATTATATTCATTATTAAATTTTTCAATTTCTGCTTGTAATAAATTATATCTATTCTGCAAGTCAGACAAAATATTTTTTAAATTTTCTTCTTTATTATTAAGTATTTCATATAAAATACCATCATTATTCTGAAGTTTAGAAAAATCTTCTGGAAACAAGTTTTTATATAAAATTATTGAGAATAACTTCTTAACATCGTACTTAACATTAATTTGTTGTGAATATATATTAAATTCATTTATAACAGAATTTAACAATCTCATATCGTCTATATATAGAGTTATATTATCTAAAAACCTTGCATTAGATAATTCTTCTTTATATGGCATGTCTTCTATCATTTCAACTAATTTATCTTTTGAATTATTAGAATTGATAACTGGTATTACAGGAATAATAAATTCGAAAAACTTTGTCCTTTCTTTATCATCTGTAAACACATCATCTTTTACAGCATATACAAATGTAATTTTATCCTTTTTTATTATTTTAGAATTATTTAGTAATGTATTCATTTCTCTTAATTTTACAAATAAACCAGAATAATTTTTAAGTCTATCCAAATCTTCAAATATTACAATATCATATTTAGTTACTTCAAAAAAATATATAATTTCATCAATATATTTATTAAAGATTGATTCTTTTGTTTGTTTATCTTTAGGTGTGATTTCCAATTCTATATCATTTTTCTTTATTGTTAATCTACATGAAATATTAACTAAAATCTTATATAAAATATTTAATATATATATAATTGCAATTATACTAACTACTGTAAATGTAGATTTAATTATAAAATTTAATATGCTATCTAACCTATTATTAAAGAATATAAAATTATAACTAAATTTATCTGTAATAAAATTTACTATATTACTAAAGATATTAGGATTTATAATCCAAATTATAGAAAATACAATCAATACCGTAGCTAAAATTTTTAACCACAATTTACTATTTAAATTATTAATTTTTTTAAAACGTGAATACGGTGTTTTATTTATTTTTTCTTTATAAAATAATTGTTGTAAGATACTTTTTTCTATGATATTATCATCTTTTTTATAATCTTTCTGATCAAAAGTTGCTAAAGAGATATTTAGGAATCTTTCTTTTCTTTTTGATTTTTTTTGATATGTATTTAAAATACTACTTTTACCAGAACCATAATTACCAGTTACGGCAATATTATTAATATTTGGTTCTTTTATAGCCCAATCTAAAGCAGATAAATAAATATCAGAATTTTCTGCATTATCTGTTGGAGCTAGACTATGAAATTTAATATTTTTATTTGTTTCTTCACTTTTATCTGCAAACATAATTATCCTCCTATACTCTATTAGTTTATTTTCTTTAGTATAAAAGGACCTAAAAACTATTTTAATCCCTCTAATCTTTTCTTTATCTCTTCTGGTGAAGGTAATAAATTCTTCATTTGTTCTGGCAAAGTGTCTCTTATTTGATATGTAGAAACTCCTATTGGCTTATCACTATCACTTAATGCATATTCTACTACTGTTCTATTTTTGCTTTTGCATATTATAATTCCTATTGACGGATTTTCATGTTCCATTTTTACTTGTTTATCTAGTGCAGTTAAGTAAAATTGAAGTTGTCCAACAAATTCAGGTTTAAATTCTCCTATTTTTAATTCTATTGCAATTAAACTTTTTAAACTTCTATGATATAGTAGTAAATCTATATAAAAATCATCTCCACCTACATTTAAATGATATTGACTTCCCATAAAAGCAAAATTTCCACCCATTTCTTCTAGAAATGCTTTCATATTATTTACTAAACTTTCTTCTAACTCTCTTTCTGAATGTTGTTCAGATAATTCCATAAAGTCAAAAATATATTCATCTTTGACAGCTAATTTTGCTTGATTAATGTACTTATCAGGCAGTGTTTCATCAAAGTTAGTTTGATTTAATAGATATTTTTCATAAGTCCTATTCTCTATATTGTTTATTAAAACATCTTTAGTCCAACCATACTTTTTTGTCATTTTTATATAAAATTCTCTTTCAAGTGGATCTTTGCATTTTTCCATTATTGTTACATTTTTGCTCCAACTTATTTCTGCCACTAATGGTGGCAGAAATTCATTATCTTTATATTCAACATATAAATTTCGCATTCTCCATAGATTTCTTGCAGAAAAACCTTGAACATCTGGAAATTCCTTTTTTAACTCTTTTGCTAATAACTCAACAATCGATTTTCCCCAACCCTTTTCTTGTTGCTGATTATATATTTCTTGTCCAATACCCCAATATAAATTAATTAAAGTCTTATTAACTGCTCTCATTGCTTCATATTGACTATTTCTAATTTTATTCTTGATTTCTCCTATAAAATTCTTATAATCTTCATTAATTAGATTATTTTCCACTCAACTTCCTCCGTTTTAAATTTGCAACGTTGCGTTGCAAATTTCATATTTTACTTATTTATACCATAAAATTAATATAAATACAATTGTTTCCAATATATTCATTTTAAAAATTATAAAAAAGGCTGTTACTTTCACACATAACAACCTTTTATATTCTTATCTTGCATATCTGTCTTTTTTCTTTGTTTTAGTAATATCTTCTTGCCCATTTTTCATTTGCATTTCAATTTTAATTACTTCTTTAACCTTTAGTGTGTCTTCTAAAATATAGTTTGCTGTTTTTAGATTTTTTCTGTACTTATTTAGAATTGTAGTGCATTCATTTCGTTTTTCTTTGTATTCTTCTATTAAGTTATCATCTTTGCAATTTCTCAGTTTATTTCTGTATTTTTGCCTTAAATCAGTAACATCTTCAATATCTTCTTCAGTTTGTGAAATATAATCTTTTACATTTTCTGTTGTTTTTAGTTTTTCACTTACAATAAGTCTAATTTCATTAGAATATCGTTCCATTTTTCTTATTTCTTGTTTCATTTCTGGAGATAGTGGCTGATAGTTTTCTCGTTTTGGTTGTAATCCTAATAAATGAAACAGTAATAGGAAAAGCACATCAATTCCACTCATTTTACTAATATCTTTGAATTTGCCCTTATATTTATAGACTTTATATTTTTGCTTTTTCTTTTTAGTGTGTATAAATTCCATATATCTATTTTGATAATAATATGGATTGTGTTCAACCTTATTTGCAATATTCTTTGGCAAATATTGTTCGCCTAAATGATACATCCTTACTACTTTTTTATCGTTTATTGAACGAATTGTTGGATATTTTCTGTTATAATCTTCATTGATTATATAACCTTTTTTAAGCATTATCTTTTTAAATTGTCCATAGTTTATACACATTTGCATTGCTTCATCAATAGCTTGTTTTATTACATTATACTTTGTTGGCTCTCCTCTTTTTTCTGCAAAGTATATGCTTCTTGGTGTTTTTCCTGTTGGCTTTTCAATTACTGTTAGTCCATATTCACTACATAGTTCATCTGATAACTCTCTAAAATGATAATATGCACCTTTATTGCAATTAAATTTCTTCCCTGTAAACATATTAACTGAATTTACTACAAAATGATTATGATAAGTTCCTGTATTAAAATGTGTGGCAACTACTACTTGATATTCACTCCACATCTTTTCTGCAAGTTTTACTCCAATTTTATGTGCTAATTCTGGTGATACTTCTCCTGTTTTAAAACTTTGGTATGCGTGATATGCAACATTTCCTGTGCATTTATCAAATCTATTTTGAACTAGCATCATTTCTTCATAAGCTGTTTCTGCTTTACAATTTATACCTGTTACATACATAGTTTTTTCGTTTTTATCAATAGTTTTCTCATCATTTTCTGCATATTTTAGCACTTGTTTTAAATCATCAAACATTGTCTTTTCTGGATTTTTTGCATAGCTTATTACTCGTGATATACTATCTTTAATTGCCCAGATTTTCGTTGTTGCCACCCACATCACCATCTTTTTTATAATTGTAAATATCTAAAAAATCACTTTGCATTTTTGTTATTTTATCTTTTATTTCTTCATCACTCATATAAGGAAATTCATTTTTTAGTTCAACAATTCCATTGTAAACTTTACGAAGTTCTTCATCTGGTATTGAACAAATCTCCTTTTGTAATCCTGCTTTTCTTAAATAAGATGATAAATTTAAGTTACTCTTTTTAGCATTTCTTTGTAGTTTTTTCTTTTCACTTTCACTCACTCTAACATTAATTCCTATTGTTCTATTTCTCATAATTTTTCACTTCCTTTTTCATAAATTTTCGTTCTATTTTTTATAAAATCATTCTTAAAAATTTTTAATTTCTTATCTAATTTTAAATCTATTTTTCTATTTTTTTCGTTTCATAAGGTAGGGGTTATAGGGGAAGATTTTTCCCCTTTCAGCGTAAGCTGTCGGTTTTGTGGCAATACAAAACCTATGCTCGCTA
>CAOJCG010000017.1 GCA_948356915.1 uncultured Clostridiaceae bacterium | reverse complement strand
AAAAATATAAAAAAATTCTCAAAAAAAGTGTCCAAAAACTTGACATAGATCCAGACTTAAATATTTATTTATTCGAAGCTAATTTAATAGAAATAAAAAAGGCAAAAAATTTATTAGAAATTTATAATAAAGAATGGAATATAGAAAAAAATAAAATTAATTTATTAATTAATAAATATAATAAACATTCAGTAAAAGACAAAATAATTAAAAATATATTTAATGAATATAAAATATTAGGAAAAATAAATTTTAATGAAAAATATAATTTATTAATTAATAAAAATTATAAACAAAATAAATTAATAAAAAAAGAAATAAAAAAAGAATATGAAAAAATATTTAATATATAAAAGGAGAACAAGCATATGAATTTAATGGAAAATAATTTACAAGAAAATAATATTTCAAATAATATAGAAATAGGAAAGAAACAAAATAATTTTTTAGAAACAACATTAGGAAAAACAGTAAATGCAGGAATGGATATAGGCCTTAGAATGTTACTTCCAGATTTAATAGAAAATCAAGTAATAGAAATAAAAGATACTTTATTAAAAGAAGGACTTTCAGAAGGAATAAAAAAAGTAGTTTCATCTGCAATAGATTTAGGAAAAAGTGCAATACGGAATATTTACAGGAAACTTTGAAAATATATCACAAATGCAAGCAGCAGTACAAAAAGGTGGAATAATAGACGGAATGTCAGATACCATAGATTATGTACTAGAAAAAACAGAAGAAAAAGGAGTTTTACCAACAACAATAGCAAGAACAATACGCACAGGAAAAAATACATTACTAAATAATGTGGCAAATAATATTGAAAATGAATTTAATCAGCAAATAAAAAGTGCAGAAAGACTTCAAAGATATTCTAGTAATTGGAAAGAATGCTTTAATAATAAAGATTTTGAAGGAATGACAACACAAATATATAAAATAAGGTCAGAATTAAAAGAGCTAGTACCAATGGAAAACACAATAAAAGAAGCAAGAACAATAGAAAACCTACATAATTTAATAAAAAATAATGGAAAAGATTTTAATTTAAGTTCAGAACAGCAAGAATTAGCAAAAATGCTTATATAAATATAAGAAAGAAGGAAAAAATGAAGTTAGAAAAAGTAAATAATAATTTTAATATTATTAAATATCAAAATACAGAAAATATACTAGAAGATGTATGTACTATTATAGATTCAGCAAAAGAATATGCATATAAATCTGTTAATATTGCATTAGTTGAGAGAAATTGGCTAATTGGATATAGAATTGCTGAAGAAGAATTACAAGGAAATTCTAGAGCCGAATATGGAGTGGAAATAATAAAAAAGTTATCTAAAGAACTAACAAAACAATATGGAAAAGGATTTGATAGAAGTAATTTATACAGATTTTTAAGTTTTTATAGAAATTTTCCTCAAATTGTCGCCTCGCCGAGGCGACAATTTAAAAACTTATTATCATGGACACATTAAAAAGCACTATTACAAGTTTCTGATAAACAAGCAAGAGATTGGTATGAAAAAGAAGCTTCCAAACAAACATGGAGTGTAAAAACATTACAACGTAATATTTCATCACAATATTATTACAGACTATTAAAATCTCAAATAAAAGAACCTGTAATAAAAGAAATGAAAGAAAAAACAAAAGATGATTTATTAAATAAATTAGAATTTATAAAAAATCCAGTAATAGCAGAATTTTTAGGTTTTAGTCCAGAACAATCTTTTACAGAATCAGATATAGAAAAAAGTATAATAACTAATATTCAAAAATTTTTAATAGAACTAGGAAAAGGATATGCTTTTGTAGCAAGGCAATTACATATACATACAGAAAAAGAAGATTATTATATTGATTTAGTTTTTTATAACTACATATTAAAATGTTTTGTATTAATAGATTTAAAAACAAGTAAAATAACACATCAAGATATAGGTCAGATGGATATGTATATTAGAATGTTTGATGAATTAAAAAGAGGAGAAGATGATAACCCAACAATAGGAATTATACTATGTTCAGATACAGATGAAGATATTGCAAAATATTCTATGCTAAACGGAAGTGAAAAATTATTTGCAAGTAAATATAGTTTATATCTACCAACAAAAGAAGAATTACGTGCTGAAATAGAAAGTCAGAAAGCTATTTTTAATATGCAACAGCAAGAAAAAAACAACAAATAAAAGAAAATAAAAATTAACTTAACAGTTGATTTAAATAATAAATAATGATAATATAAAGGAGATAAAAGGAATGCCAGTAATTTCGAAATTTTATGGAATAGTAATAAAAATATATTTTATGCAAAAAGAGCATAATCCACCACATTTACATGCTATATATGGAGAATATATGTCGGCTATAAATATTGAAACATTAGAAGTAATAGAAGGAGATTTACCAGATAAAGCGTTGAAATTAGTAAAAGAGTGGATATTAAAAAATAAAAAAGATATAATGAATATATGGGAAACTCAAAATTTTAGAAAAATAGAACCATTAGAATAGGGGGAAAATATAATGTTTCACAAAATAAAAAATATAACTCCAAAAGAAAATTTAATAATTATAGCAGAATTTGAAAATGGTATAATAAAACAATATGATATGAAAAAATTATTAGATAGAATACAAATATTTAATACATTAAAAGATAAAAATATATTTAATAATGTAAAAGTAGATGTAGGCGGATATGGAATTAGTTGGAATGAAGATATTGATTTATCAGCTGAAGAAATATGGGAAAATGGTGTAGAAATATAAGTAGTAAAAAGTATATAAAAAATAGCAAAAAACTTACGGAAATTTACGTTTTTTTGCTGTTTTTTCTTGCTTTTTTTTTATATTTAAAATATAATACAAATATACATGAAACTAGGCAGTTTCTAAGCGAAAGGAAGGAAAAATAGAAAATGGAAGAAATACAAGACAAAGATGGAAAAATTATTAACAGAGATATTGAGCAAGAGATGAAAACAGCATATATAGACTATGCAATGAGCGTTATAGTATCTCGTGCACTTCCAGATGTTAGAGATGGTTTAAAACCAGTACATAGAAGAATTTTATATACAATGCATGAAGATGGGTTAACACCAGATAAACCATATAGAAAATCTGCAACGACAGTTGGAGACGTTTTAGGTAGGTACCATCCACATGGAGATAGTTCAGTTTATGATGCAATGGTAAGACTTGCACAAGATTTTTCTATGAGATACACATTAATTGATGGACACGGAAACTTTGGTTCTATTGATGGTGATGGGGCTGCTGCTTACCGTTACACAGAAGCTAGAATGTCAAAAATGGCGGAAGTTATGCTTACAGATATTGAAAAAAATACAGTAGATTTCATGCCAAACTTTGATGATAGACTTCAAGAGCCAACAGTATTACCAGCAAAAATACCAGCACTTTTAGTAAATGGTTCTTCAGGTATAGCCGTAGGTATGGCAACAAATATACCACCACATAACTTAACAGAAGTTATAAATGGAATTATAAAAATAATAGATGAAGATAATGTAACAGATGAAGACTTAATGGGAGTAATAAAAGGTCCAGACTTCCCAACAGAAGGTTTAATATTAGGTAGAGAAGGAATAAAAGAAGCATATACAACAGGTAGAGGTAAAATAACATTAAGAGCAGAAGCAGAAATAGAAGAAATGAGTGGAAACAAACAAAGAATAATAGTTAATTCACTTCCATACCAAGTAAATAAAGCAAAATTAATAGAAAATATTGCTGCCTTAGTTAGGGAAAAAAGAATTGAAGGAATAGGCGAAATAAGGGACGAATCTGACAGAGAGCACAAAGTTAGAGTAGTTGTTGAACTAAAAAGAGACGCAAATGCTAATGTAATATTAAATCAATTATATAAATTTACACAAATGCAAATTACATTCGGTATTATAATGCTTGCATTAGTAAATGGAGAGCCTAAAATATTAACATTAAGACAATGCCTAGACCATTATATAGACCATAGAAAAGATGTGGTAGTTCGTAGAACAAAATTCGAACTTGACAAAGCATTAGCTAGAGCACACATTTTAGAAGGTTTAAGAATAGCTATTGATAATATAGATGAAGTAATTAATATTATACGTAATTCTTATGATGATGCAAAAGAAAAATTAATGGATAGATTTGGTCTTTCAGACATACAAGCACAAGCCATATTAGATATGAGATTAAAAACATTATCAGGTTTGCAACGTGAAAAAATAGAAGAAGAATACAAACAATTAATGGAATTAATAGCTCATTTAAGAGAAATATTAAATAGTGAAAGATTAGTTTGTGAAATAATAAAAGAAGAGTTAATAGAAATAAGAGAAAAATTCGGAGATGAAAGAAAAACAAAAATAGTAGCAGCAGAAGGAGATTTCGAATTAGAAGATTTAATAAAAGAAGAACAATGTGTAATAACATTAAGTCACTTTGGATATATAAAAAGAATGCCAATAGACACATATAAGAGTCAAAAAAGAGGTGGAAAAGGCATAACAGGAATGACAACAAAAGAAGATGACTTTGTAAAACAAATATTTACAGCGTCAACACATGACACAATATTATTCTTCACAAACAAAGGTAAATTATATAAATTAAAAGGATACCAAATACCAGAATCAGGTAGAACAGCTAAAGGAACAGCAATAGTTAATTTATTAAAACTAGATAGTGGAGAAAAAGTATCAACAATAATACCAATTCAAAATTTTGCAGAAGGAAAATACCTACTTATGGGAACAAAGAGTGGTTTAATTAAAAAGACACCACTAAATGAATACGATTCTTCGAGAACAACAGGACTTCTTGCAATAGCATTAAAAGATGACGATGAATTAATAGATGTAAGACTTACAGACGGACAAGATAACATAGTAATGGTAACTAAAAAAGGTTTAGCTATAACATATAGTGAAAAAGATGTACGTTCAGTAGGAAGAACAGCACAAGGAGTTATAGGAATACGTTTAGATGACGGCGACGAAGTAATAGGAATGGAAAGCATAATAGCAGGAAGTAAAGCAACACTACTTTCAATAACAGAACACGGCTTTGGGAAAAGAACAGAATTAGACGAATACAGAGTACAAAACAGAGGCGGAAGAGGAGTTTTAACTTACAAAATAACACCAAAAACAGGTGATATAGTAGGAATAAGAATAGCAACAGGAGAAGAAGACGTAATGCTTATAACAGACAAAGGAACAATAATAAGACTAAAAGTAGAAGACATAAGTGTACTAGGTCGTTCAACACAAGGTGTAACTTTAATGAGAACAAATGATGGTGGAAAAGTTGTAAGTATAGAGTTAATAAATTCTGAGAATGAGACAGAAGAATAAAAAACAAGAATGGAGTTTCAAATATGAAACTCCATTTTAACTTGTCTTAATATAGAGAACGGTTAGATAAATAAGGATATTATAAGAATTGCACCAAAAGATGCAAAAAGTATAGCTGTTAATACTCCAAAGGTAGCATATACTATATCCATTTTACATTTGTCTTTCCACAGAAGTAACTGTGCACCAGTATAAAAATAATGGATACACGCAAGTATGCCTAACAAACCAAAGACTAACCGTATAATAAAAGAAACTATTGCCAAAAATGTATTCATGAAAGAATCCTCCTTTTATATAGAAAATAATTTAGTATAATGTAATTATAACACATAACATAAAGCAAATCAATAATAACATAATTATTTTATGTATATTGTTGTATATGCAAAAGATATATTTTAAATTGTAGGGTGCGAGCCTTGTGTCCGCCAGTTAAAAAAGACATAGAGATTTAATAGAAGAAGGATAGACACAAGGCCTATCCCTACACATTTTTAAAATTAACATTTATCTTTTCTTAAAACGTATATCATCTCCAAAAAAGTAACAAATATTATAATTTCCCACTATTCTAGACACAATACGTTCATCATATGTGGAAAATAAGTTTTGCAAGCTTAAATTTGTGGAGATAATTGTTTTTGTTATTTTATTATTTGAATTTAATAAACGTGTATTTATTATATTAAATAATTCGGAAAATTTCATTGTGTTCATACATTCAGTTCCTAAGTCATCTATTATTAATAAATCTACATTTAATAAATTATCATAAATATCTTTTGAAGAAGTTTCTTTGCCAAAGCGGTAGTCTATAATTGTATCTAACATTACAGGTGCTGTTTGGTATAGTACAGTCTTTCCTTTTTTCAACATTTCATTTGCTATACAGCTTGATAAAAAAGATTTCCCTAAACCAGTATTTCCTGTAAATAAAAGATTTTTTTCTTCTTCATTATCAAAATTTTCTATAAAATTTAAACATAATTTTTTAATTTTTTCTATATTCTCTTTTGGAGAAATTTTAGAGTTGTATTTTTTCTCATCAACTTCATCAGAATATAAATTTAATGAAAAATTATTAAAATTTTGTTTTTCTAAATTGTATATATTAGACTTATTATATTCTATATTAAATAATTTTTGCTTTAAACAATGACACATAGTAGTATTATAGTTTTTTGTAATATATCCAGTATCTTCGCAAGTATCACATTCATAAATAGGCTTTAAATAATTAATATCTTTTCCAATTGAATTCAATATTTTTATTTTTTCGTTTTTTAGTTCAGATATTTTTCTATTTAATTCTTCTAAAAGAGTAGTATCTTTTGAAACAATTAATAATTTTGAAATTCTAATTGCTTCTTTACTTAAAGCATCATCTATTTCTTCTAAACGAGGATTTTCTCTATATATTTGTTCTTTTCTTTTTTCAGCTTCATATATAGAATTTAACCTCTTTTTTTCATATTCACTTAATAAATTCTTTAAATTAGAATTATTCAAATTTAGTCCTCCTAAATTAACCTAAATTAGCATATAAGCTATTTAAGTTATCATATTTTCTTTGTTCATAATTATTATATCCAGTATTTTTTTCTAATTTTTTAATATCTTTATTCTTTTGTTTAAATTCACTTAAAAAGTTTTCAATTTCTTCTACAGTTTTTAAGCCTCTATCGTGCCAGTCTGAAAGTAATTTATCTAAATAGTCAAAATTAGGATTAGTTTTTGCTGTTGTTTTCTTTAAGGCAATTTCTATAATATTTAAGCCAAATGCATATTCTATTGTCCATTTTTCTATATATCCTTTTTCATATTCTGTTAAAGCTCTTGTGTAACCTAATTTTTTACCAATAGATTTATATAATGTATTTAATTTTTCTTGTTTCTCAAATAGACTATCTAAATCTGAGTATGTTTTAACATTACTTTTAAACCAGGCTTCTGCTACTGTTTGTATATAATTTCTATGAAGAGCACTTCTGTTATAGCAATATTGAAATAATGCTATCATAACTTCTTCATCAAAAGAATATTTTTTAAACCATAAATCAATATCACTGTACCAAGAAGGAGACATTATTCCTTGGAAGAATAGTGTATTTATATTTTCAATAGCTTTTGCTCTATATTGATTTTGAGCAGTTTGTTTTATATTTTCGGCAGATAAAGTAACTTTTGGTTTGTATAATTTATGAAGTTCAATTTCTTGTAAATTATTAATTATATAACCAGTATTTTTCTTTGTAATAACTCCAGTATCTTCCCAATATTTAATTCCTTCTTGAATAGTTTTAAAATCTATGTTTAATTTCTTAGACAAATCATTTATTTTTACATCTTTTCCATATTTAGATAGAAAAACAATATATAAATAGATTTTTATATAATCACCACTAGCTTGAGATAAATATTCTGTAAAAAATACATCAGGTAGGTCTGTAGATGAAAATAACATAGGTAAATCATTTTGCTCTAATTTCATATAAATTCTCCTTTCATAAATATGGTGTATAATAAAAAAATTATATCATCTTTAGTCGAATTTTACAATAAAAAATATTTTTTTATCTAATGAAAATTTAGAGCGTTGTTACAATTCATAGTTAATTATATATGTAGGCTATTATTTTAACTTTTTATTTCTGAATTGTGAATTATAATCTAAGATTTTATGCTTTTCTTTTTCAATTTGCTTAGCACTTTTAACTGGTGTTGGTAAGTCTTCTGGCATAGTTCCACCGATTCTTTTAATAGTCTGCCTAACTGCTTGTCCAACTTTATGATGTGTTATACAAGCATCGTCTTCATTATTAACATTCTTATTTTTCAATACTTCATCTGTTTGCGTTATCCTAAATAAATTAGCTGCGAGTTCAGTACTACTCATATAATCTAAAATATCTTTTTTTCAGATATGCCTTTTCTATTTGCTATATCTTTTGACGTTTCACCATTATATAAGCCTCTATAACCATAATTATTAAATTTCCCATAATTTTTTACGCCAGACATTCTTGCAGTATAAAATAAATATTTATTTTTGTTTTTTACATTTTGTCTTGTGTATAGTCTTTTTTCATCTTCGCTTAATTTATCATATTCTTGTCTTGTAAGTTCTTGCTTTCTAGTCTGAATTGCAAAATATGTTTGTGCAAGAGCGATAGTTTTCTTTCTACTATCACCATTTTGAGCAATTAAATAACAAGCATATCTACTTAATTTTATATCGCCTATATCTTTATTTGTAGCTCCTGCTTTTACGATTTTGCCAACGCTGGCAAAATGGGAGAGAATATTGATATTACTGTTTTTGCAGGCTTCTTTTGCTCGTTCGACAACTTGCTCAAAACGTCTCCATTGCTTATATTCTAATGTTACCATCAACTCTCTTGCATACCAAAATTCAACACTATTTTCATCAATATGTTTAATACTTTCAAAATCTTCTTCTGTTTTATTTATAAAATTATTTTTCAAATTAATACTCCTTTCAAATTTTAAGTTTTTAATTTTTTTATATATAAATAGACATGTCTATTTTTCATAAATTTAAAAATATAATAAAAAACATAAATAATATTTTCATGGTTAAACCCAATAATGCTTATTAAAAGAATAGGAAAAACAATTGAAATGAATATAATTATTTTTAGATATAAATCTTTGAAAATTAAATTAATAAAAAAATAGATAATAAGCCATAAAACAATATTAAAAATAGCAACGGGATAATCTATAAAGCCTAATAGTTTTATTTTAAAATTATAATTTTGTGGGAAAATAAATTTCATATAAAATATCCTTTCTTTAAAAATAAATTTATTAACTTCTTACTTAAAATCATTTTGAAATTTTCCAAAATGATTGTTCAAGCTAAGCTTCTAAAAATTGTATAAATCTTTTTTTAATTCATTTCTATTTAAAATAAGATTCTTCCAAAAAATCTTTTTACAATTTCTACGACAATTTACTTTTAATCCGCTTTTAAAAATTTTAAAGTTATTTTTATAAAACATATAAAATAAGTAAATTATTTTACAAGACCTTTTATGCTACCAAAAGCATTTGATATATCAGTAGAAATACCACCTATTAATTCTCTAATGTACGTATTAGCTCTACTTAAAGCATAAATTCCACCTATATATAGAAATTTTGAAAATAAATCTGTAGAATTATAATCAATTGAAAAAACTATTAGTAAAATAAATGCGATTAGAGATTGTAACAATAATAGACCTATAAAATTTCTAAGCCAACTTTTGAAGAACCAGGAGGTAGAATAATTAGTTAAAGTTAAAAATGCGAAGGGAGAAATTAATATAAAAACTTTAATCATTATATATCTTAAAGCATACGAAAATACTAAATTAAATAAACCAAATGAAATGAAACTTTTTAATATTCCATCAACACTAAAAATATTAAAAGAATCTGATTCTATACTAATAATTGAATTTAAATTTAAAATTAAATTATTAAAACAAATATCTGTATGAAAAATATTTTTTCCAATTTCTTTAATTGAGCCAGATATTAAATAATTAATATTTATAATTTGCTCACAAATAAAGTATGAAGAATTTATACATATTGCAAAAATTAAAAGTTTAAAAACAAATTGATATGGTTTTTCTATTTGGGTATAAGTAAAATGTGAGTATAATAATTTAACACAATAATAAATACTAAAACCAAATAATAAAGCATTAGTAATTGCAAGCAGACTATTAGATAAATTAGAGCCTAGTAATTTATCCATAATAGAATTATTAATTATATCTGTATCTATAAATGTTAATTTATCTAAAATAGAATAAAGATTGTTATCTATTGAAGAAAATAAAGTACTAAATATAGTATTAATAGTATTTATAATAGTTTCAGTTATGTTAGATTGAGTATTTATAATAATTCCTCCTTTTAATAAATGTAATATATATGTTGTAGAGGTCGCCCGTTTTAAGCGACCTAGAACACCCTAAATATTGTTTTATTATAAATAAATGGGATATTAGGTCGCTTAGAAAGAGCGACCCCTACAACACAGTGTGATAATATAAAATGTTAGGTTAATAAACTTTGAATTGCAGATAATACCAAATTAATTACTAAAACAAAAGCATAAGAAAATAAGCTTCCTTTAATTAGTTTCTTTCCTATACGAATTCTTTCTTCATCTCCAAAACTAAACTTTTTCATAAAGGCACCTGTAATTACTGCAACGGCTGCTGCTGGTGTTGCTAATTTCAATAACCAGTCTTCTATTTTTTCAAAAGCATTATTTAAAGTTGAAACTAATTTTGGTTCACCAAAACAGTATGAAACTGTATAACTAAAAAATATAAAAATTAAAGTATATAATAATACTAAATAAATTGATTTTTTCATGTTTTTCCTCCTTTAAAATATGGAATTAATTTTAATTTTTGTGGCGTTAATATTTTAGTGCCATCAGATAAAAATGCAAGGCACGAGAATGTTTCTAAATTTCTTGTAAAAAAATTAATATCATAAATATAATCTGTTTGAAAATATGAATTAATTGATTCTGATATATTAGAATTTTTAGATAAAAAATTATTAAAAAAATAATTGTAATTTGTTTCTTTTGCATTTTCAGAAATTGTTTTAGAAGTTTTCTTTTTCTCTTCTTTACCAATTTGCTTTTGAGCTTCTTCTATTGTAAAAATATCATCATTTCTAAACCATAATTTATTAACCAAATTTTGAATTATAACTTTTACAGAAGCTTCGTTATTCAAGGTATTTAAAAGTGAAGTGTAACTTTGAGTAGATACAATATTAATACACTTAGCTTCTCTACTTTGAGCAAAAAATGTGCTGTCTGATAAAGTTACATATTCTTGATATTCATCACTTATAAAACAAACTGGTCTATTTGAAGTAGAATTAAAAATATCTAAAAAATTACTATTCTTATTAAAACTAGGATTATTTAATCTAGCAATTACTTCGGTTTGAAAGTCTAATTTTAAATATGTTGCTATTAATTTAGATAGATTTTTATAATTTGCAATATTCATATTTAAAACAACTATTTTTCCTTTCTTTATGACCTCTGAAAATCCAAAAAAATTAATATCTTCTTTTTTAGGACAAAAAGTATTTTTTACTTTATAGTCAGAAATAAATAAATTTGTAATCCTACTTACTTCAGATTTTAAAATAGATATAGTTCTATCATCTAAAGAATAATATTCTTTTTCAAAAAAGTTTAAACTAGAAAGTAAGTTATATACTTGCTCAGTAGAAAAAGTATTTTTTATAAATAACTCTTTTAATAATTTTACTTTTTCTAAGTAATAATCTTTGAAAAATATTAAATTATGTAATTCTTCAAAAGTAACATAACTATTGTTGTAAAGCCTACATAACTTTATACTTTCCGTAAGAATTTGAGATACTTTATCTAACCAAAAATCTTCACTATTATTAGGTGAAAACAATAATAAAATAGTTTTTAATCTATCAGCTAGAACAGATGCATTTAGGTGAGGTTTATCTAATGGATTGTATTTTATATTGCCACTTAAATCTATAATAATTAAATCATCTTCTCTTTTGTGTTTTAAGCATAACTCATTTACTTTAGAATAATAGTTTCCTTTTACATCTAAAATAAGCATTCCTAACTTTTCATCTGGTGTATTACTTTTATATTCAATTAATTGTTCAGTAAATGGATACATAGCAGAGGAGGTTTTACCAGTGCCGATAGTTCCAGTTACTAAAATATTTTGGTATAAACTTTTTTCCGGTATGTTTATAAGGTTTTTGGAAGAATTAAACCCAATTTTTATATTTAATTCATTACTATTATTTTTGGTAATATTTGTTTTTGATTTTGATTTTTTAAAAAATATTTTTGAAAAAACGGAGTTAAAAATAATAAAATTAGAAAACAAATAATCAAAAATGAATAGAAATTTTATTATATTCCAAATAAGGGGTTGTTCTTCACAAATATTAAAAGGATGAATTGCAAATGTAAATATTATTGTATCACAATAGAAAATAGGTTTGAAAATGCCAAATACTATTACAAATGATACAATAGTAAAAAATAAGGAGAATATATAATTTTTTAATTTGTGCAAAATTTTATAATCCTTTTATTAATTAGAAATATCGTTCTTTTTAATATTTAATTTGGAACCTTGTAAATTATGGAAAATATAAATTTCAAAAAAAGTATATATTGAATAAAAAGTAATAAAAAAATTAATAATAAAAATAATTAAAAAAGTATTTAAAAGTACATTTATAAGTATCACACTCCTTTGTAGGAAACATAATACAATATATTTTTAAAAATGTCTATACTTTTTTTGAAATTTATGTTAAAATGACAAAGGTTCTAAAAATATGACAAAAAGTGATAATAAGAAGTCAGAAAACAGAAGTCGGAAGTCAGAAGAAAAAAGGCAAAAATTGATAGAAGTATACTTAAAATCAAAATTGCATGGAATAAATCAAAAGAAGGTAATTATAAAAAAGTGAGAAAAAATATTATATTTATTCTTCGAAGAAATTGCTCAAATTTTGACTTCTTACTTCTTACTTCCGATATCCAAAATAAAAAAAGGAGGAAATCAAAAATGAAATTTGAAAGAACAACAACAATAGGTGAAATATTAGAAGTAGCACCTGAAAAGGCAGATATATTATTAGAAATAGGAATGCATTGTTTAGGCTGCCCAGCTTCACAAGCAGAAACAATAGAAGAAGCATGTGATGTGCATGGAGTAGATGTAGAAGAATTATTAGAGAAACTAAATAATAATTAATAGAAAGCAATAATTACTTTGTGCTATTTAAAATTATAATTGTAAATTTTACATTGACTATATTATACAAGGGGCTTAATCGGTTAGGAATGCATAAGAGCATTTACCGAATTATGCCCTTTCTTATTGAATAGAAAAAATTAATTTAAAATGTAGGGGCAATTATTAATTGCCCGCATGGAGAAGCTACTTTTCTTCTATTAGATAAAAATTTTGGTTGCGAATGTGTTCTTCTATATGATATTATAAATATAAATAATAATATGGAGGAAAAATATATGGGGAAATTTTCGAAAAAAATGAAGAAGAAATATAATGAAACAAATAAAAAATCAATTATAGTTTATTTAACATTAAGAATATTAGTTATTATTAGTATGATATTTCAAATAGTATTAGGAAATATTAGTAATGCTTTAATGTGTGTTTTAGCATTATTCCTTTTTACAATACCAACAATAATATCAGAAAAATTTAAAATAGGAATACCAAGTTTATTAGAAACAATAATATATTTATTTATTTTTTCAAGTGCAATATTAGGAGAAATAAATAATTTTTATGGGCTTATACCATTTTGGGATACAATGTTACATACATTAAATGGTTTTATATGTGCAGGAATAGGTTTTTCTTTAGTAGATTTATTAAATCAAAGTGGACAGAAAATTAATTTATCGCCATTATATGTTGCAATAGTAGCATTTTGTTTTTCGATGACAATAGGAGTATTATGGGAGTTTTATGAATTTGGAGCAGACAATATATTAAAATTAGATATGCAAAAAGATAGAATAGTACAAAGAATTTCATCTGTTGAACTAAATGAAAGTGGAGAAAATACACCTGTAAAGATAAATAATATTGAAAAAACTGAAATTTATTCAAAAGATGGAACAATTACAACAATAGAAAATGGATATTTAGATATTGGAATTATAGATACAATGAAAGATTTATTTGTAAACTTTATAGGTGCTATAGCATATAGTTTTATAGGATATGCATATATTAAAAATAGAGAAAAATATAAGTTCGCCCAAAATTTTATTCCTGTAAAGGAATAAATAATAAAAAATAGATTATAATAAGGAACATAAATTAGCAAGAACATCAGTAAAAAGTACAGGTATAATATAAAAAAACAAAAAAATAAAAGAAAATTTGACAAATTTCAAAAAATGCGTTGACAAATCATAAAAAATATAGTAATATATATAAGCAGTTGCACATCAATGCAACTCACATGGGTCATTAGCTCAGGTGGTAGAGCACTTGACTTTTAATCAAGTTGTCCGCGGTTCGAATCCGCGATGGCTCACCAATGGATTTAGTTAATAAGGGCTAAATCCTACATATAAGGCCCCTTGGTCAAGCGGTTAAGACATCGCCCTTTCACGGCGGAGACATGGGTTCGATTCCCGTAGGGGTCACCAAAACCTTATATGCCACTTTAGCTCAGATGGTAGAGCAACTGACTTGTGGAATAGATAGAAAGAAATTTCTATTTTGAACTATTTTGCACCTTTATTTGGAAACGGATAAAGTGGACACCGCTAATTCGGGGAAGACTAAGTATACTTAATATATATGTTAATCCCGAGCTAGGGAAAAAATTCCTAAGTGTAGAGACTTTATACGGTGTACCTAAAGCTAAAAAGCTATGGTAAAGAGAAAGTCCAGACTACAAACATAAAAATATGGTAATGAAAATTATAGTAGTATGAATCAGTAGGTCGCCCGTTCGATTCGGGCAAGTGGCTCCATACTTAAAACCAGGCTTGTTATAAAACTTGCTTGGTTTTTTGTTTCTAATAAATTATAAAAAGCTATTACTAAATAAAATTAGAAGGTGATTATTATGAATTGCATAAACTGCAACAAAGAAATAAAGAAACGTTCTAAATACTGTTCTAATAAATGCCAAAAAGAATATCAATATAAAATATATATTAATAAATGGAAAAATAATGAAAATAATGGAATGAGAGACGAGTATCAAATTTCTTCTTATATAAAAACATATTTATTTAATAAATATAATAATAAATGTGCTAGATGTGGTTGGGGAGAATTTAATAAATATACAAATAAAATACCATTAGAAATTGAACACATTGATGGAAATTATAAAAATAATATTGAAGAAAATTTAATATTACTATGTCCAAATTGTCATTCGTTAACTAGTACATATAAAGGAGCAAATTTAAATAAAGGTAGAAAAAGTAGAAATAAATATAACAAATAATAGGAGAACAAAATGAAGCAAAATTGGGTAAAGTTAGTTATACTAAATAATTTAAAAGATATAATAAGAGTATTTGGAAACATATTTCTAAGTATTTATTTTTTTAATGCTACAGAAGGAAATTTAGCAGAAGTATTAAAATATTGGTTAATATATTCATCAAGTAACCTTATTTATAGATATGCAATATGTAAATTTTTAAATACTAATAATGTAATAAAATTATATAGATTGTCTTTACTTGTAAATTTAATAACAGTAAGTATATTGCTAGTTTTAAGAGAAAATATAGTAAATTATATTTATGTGTTTGCACTATTACAATCATTTGCTATAAGCCTTTATTATGCTACTTATGAGAATATAACTTGTAATATTAATAAGAACAATAATTATAAAAAATATTTTTCAATAGATAGTTTACTAGCAAACTTAATATCAATTATAGCACCACTATGCCTTGGAATTTTAATTGAAACATATTCATATATAGTTGCTTTTGTAGTATTATTTATAATTACAATAATATGTTTTATATATTCACTATTTCTTAATAACGAAAAAGTAGAATGTGAAAAAATACAAGTTTTAGAGTATTTTAAATCAATAAAAAATAAAGAAATATTTACAAAAACATTAATACAAAATTTCTTTGATGGATTTAATACTTGGGGACCAGTAGGAGTATTAACCACTGTCGTTATATATTCTCAAATATCAAATGAAGGAATTGTTGGTGGAATTAATAGTATTAGTAATATTATAGGAGCATTATTTTCTATATTATGTATAAAAATAATTAATAAAAAGAACTTCGGAAAATTAGTAATACCAACTACTATTATTATATTTTTATTAACAATACCAATTAGTATAAAATTTAGTGTAATATTAGTTTGTGTGTATATTATTTTAAATCAAATAGGGGTAATAATAACAGATATTAATGGTAATTCACTAACATACGAATTAAGAAATGAAATAACAGAGGAAAAGTACCAAAATGTATATTTGTGGAATATACAAGTTGCATTTGATATAGGAAGAATAGTAGGCTATTCTCTAGTTTTAATAATTTCAATTTATTGGTATAGTTATTTAAAATATTTATTTATTATATTTAGTTTAGGCTTTATTATTAGAAGTGTAGTTATAAATAATTTGATGAAATTTAGCAAAATTATATAAATTTTAAATTATATAATTTTACTTTGTATATTATTATGATAAAATATACAAAGTAAATTAAAAAAGAGGAAGAAAAAATGTGCAAATTTTCAATAATAATTCCAAATTATAATGAAGAAAAATATATAGAAAGATGTTTGAAAAGTATATTTGAAAAAACACTAGATAGTTTAAAATATAAATTTATAGTAATTGATGATGATAGTACAGATATAATCGAAAGGTATAATGTAAAACTGTTAAAATCAAATAGATTAGGTGAAGGAGGAACTAGAAATAAAGGAATGAATATAGCTATAGGAGAATATATAATTCTTTAGAATACTTATATTTTGCAGATAAATATAAAGATAAAAAGCAAGCTTTAATTAATAGAATAGAGCAGGAAAATTATTTATCAAAAATATCTAAGTTAATAGATTGGATAGAAAAAGATAATAAACTTACATATGAAGAATTTCTAAAATAAATGAAAGAGGAATAATAAATGGAGCAAGAAAATAGGAAATATATAGCAATAATATCTTTTTTAAGAAAATTTATAAGAGTTTTCTTTACATTATTTTTTAATATATATATATTAAAAATAGTTAATAATGATTTAAGTTTTATAATAAAATATAATTTATTTGGTGTAGTTGTTGAACTAGTAATTTGTTATACTATATTAAAATTCATAAATTCTAAAAATGCAAAACTTATTTATAAAGCAAGTTTTCCATTATTAATATTAAATATATTAGCATTACTAGTATTTAAAGAGAATATAGTAAAATATATTTTTATTTTTAAAATATTAGAAAGATTAGCAGAAGTATGTTATTCAATGCCATATGAATTAATCGTAATAGGCTCAAATAATAATAAAACTATGAGTAGTTTTATTGCAAATGTAAATATACTTTCAGGGATTGCAACTATATTAACACCTATTTTTTCAGGATTTATTATACAAAAATTTTCTTATTATATATTATTTATTATATTAATAATAGAAGCACTAGTTATTATAGCTATATCATTTAAAATAAAAGACTTTACTGTTAATGATAAAAAGTTACAATTAAAAGAATTCTTTAAAAAAGTAAAACATAAACAACATATACAAGATATTTATAAATGTATGTTTTATAGGCGAATATCTTCACAAGGAGCTGTTACAGAATTACTACCTATAATATTATTTTTAAGATTAGGAACAGAGATGGATTTAGGTACATATAATTCATTATTTGCAGTAATTTCAATAATATCATTACAAGTATTAAAAATAGTGAATAATAGAAAATTTGATAAATGTATATATCCATATTTAGCAATAATAATATTTATATCTTCATTGTTAGTAGTATATAATACAAGTTTTGCAACATTACTAATATACTATATTTTAATGAATTCTTTTGGTACAGTTATAGAATCAGAAGCATGTAGTAAAGTATATGCTGCAATAAAAACAGATAATTTGTCAGAACATAAAAAAGAACATATATTAGCATATAATATTTATATGACAATAGGACAAATTATAAGCTATAGCATAGTATATATACTATATAATTATTTTTATGATGTAAATATATTGTCAATTTCAGTTTCAATATTAATGTTTTTCTTAATAATATCAACAATTTACTTAGGGAAAACACAAAAGTACTTAGAAACAAATGAGGTGGTGTAAAATATGAATAAAACAGCAATAGTAACAGGAGGTTCAAGAGGAATTGGGGCTGCAATAGCTAAAATGTTAGTAATGGAAGGATATAATGTAGTTATAAACTATAATAGATCTGAAGAAGTGGCAAAAAAAATGAAAGAAGAATTCACAAGTAAAGGATATTGTGTGGAAACTTTTAAGGCAGATGTTTCAAAAAGAGAAGAAGTAAAGAAATTAGTAGAATTTACAATAGAAAAATTTAAAAATATAGATGTATTAATAAATAATGCCGGAATATCTCAAACAAAGCTGTTTACAGATATAACAGATGAAGATTGGCAAAAAATGATTGGTACAAATTTAAACTCAGCTTTTTATATGTGTCAGGAGGTAGTGCATAATATGATACATAATAAAAAAGGATGTATTATAAATATATCATCTATATGGGGAATAACTGGAGCTTCTTGTGAAGTACATTATAGTGTAGCAAAAGCAGGTGTAGATGCCTTAAGTAAAGCTTTAGCAAAAGAACTAGGACCATCAGGAATACGAGTAAACAGTATAGCGCCAGGAATAATAGATACAGATATGAACAAATATTTAAGTGAAAAAGAAATAGTGGAAATAGAAGAAGAAATACCACTTTGTAAAATAGGAAAAGTGCAAGATATTGCGAAATGTGTAAAATGGATTACAGAAGATGAATATACAACAGGGCAAGTAATATCTATAAATGGTGGATGGAACATTTAAAAAATAGTGAATAGTGAAAATTATTAAATAAAAATAGAAAGTAAAATAAAATACTTTCTATTTTTTCATATTATCTAAAGAAAATTCTATCATTTCTAAAATAACCCTATTAAAACTAATATTATTTTCATCAGCAATTTTTTCAACTTGCTCTATAATGTTTTCAGGTAGACGAATTGTTTTGTTAAAAGATTCAATTCGCTTTTTTATATTAAATTCAGCCATAATATGTCTCCTTCTTATTTATTATAATATTATTTTAAATAAGAAAACAAACAAAATAAATAAGTAAAAATATAATATAAAATATATTGCAGAAATGAATATAATTAATATATAATAATAAAATAAGGAGGATAAAAAATGATATCAAAAGATAAAATTAAACAAAATAAAATAAATGGAATAACGCTAATTTCACTTGTTATAACTATAATATTATTAATTATACTTGCAGGAATAGGAATAAATTTAAGCATAGGAGAAAATGGGTTATTTAATAAAGCAAAGCAAGCAAAAGAAAAATATAATGAAACTAAAGCAAAAGAAAAGTTAGAAGTAGTACTAGCAGAAGCATTAGTAGAAAAAGAAACGAATACAAGCTATAATAGTGAATACTTTTTAGATAATCTATTAACAAGTGAAGATATGTCAGTAAATTTAAGTACAGTAACAGTAAATAATTATAATTTTTTAATAGATAGAGAAAAATTAATAGTACTAGAAAATTTAGGAGAATCAAATATAAAAATAGAAAGTGAAATAAAAGAATATTTAGGAAAAGACGGAAATAATAAATATAGGGTAAATGCACTAATGACAATTCAAAGTAATATAGAAATAGAAAGTATAAAAATTATAAATCCAGATGAAACGATTATAGAATTAGCAGTAAATAATAAAGAAATATTAAAGGATATAACCATAGAATTAGACCAAAAATATAAAATAGAGGTCAAAACTAAAAATGGAAAAACGCACACAAGGTTTTTTATTGAAAAGTCAGAAGAAAAAATAAGAAACTTAGAAGAATTTCTAGAATTTAGAGATAAAGTAAATAGTGGTTTAACATATGAAGGGAAAACATTACAGTTAGTAACAGATTTAGACTTATCAAGTATATGTGGAAAAGAGAAAGGAAGCTTTGAACCGATAGGAAATGGTGAATGGTTTATGGGAATATTTGAAGGAAATAACCATTCGATAAAAAATATATTTATAAATGAATTGGCAAATTATAATGGATTATTTGGATTTATAGATAGTAGTGAAATAAGGAATTTAGTACTAGATGAAGGAAATATAAATAATGGAACAAATACAGGAGGAATATGTGGATATGCTAGTAATTCAACAATATTTAATTGCATAAATAATGTAGAAATAAATGGGACTACTAGAATGGCAGGTGGGATAACAGCAGAAGCAAATAGTTCAACAATAGAACAATGTTCAAATTTAAAACCTATAACTGGGACACATTCAATAGGAGGAATGTCAGGTTTTTTAATAGATTCAACTGTAATAAATTCATATAATATTGGAAATATAATTACAAGAGATAGTGGAGGAGGATATTCTCAATATGTTGCAGGAGGAATAGTAGGACAAATTTCAAAAAAATCAGGTAATACTACTATATTAAATTGTTATAATATAGGCGAAATTTATGGAAAGACTCATACAGGTGGAATAGCAGGTTTTGCATATCAAGGGAATAATCACATAATAAATAATTGTTATTCAGTAGGAAATATTACAGGTGGAAATAAATATGCCATAGCAGGAACTGGTTCATTTAGTTTAGATAATAATTATTGGCTAGAGAGTTGCGGAGTAAGTTCTGGAAGTTCAAGAGGAAATACAAACGCGGAACCTAAAAGTGAAAGTGAGATAAAAGCATTAGTTTCTACATTAGGAGAAGAATATATAAAAGATGGAAAGAAAATAGATAAAGATGGAAATATAGTAGATAGCAAGGATGATAAAGGAAATATAATATATATTAATAATGGTTATCCTATATTAAAATGGCAAATTAGACAATAAAATAAAAAGCAAGAATAAATTTCTTAGTGGAATTTTTCTACTTAGAAAATTTTATTCTTGCTTCTTATTTTATTCTGTTATTTTCCTCTTATAATTTCCAGAAATGATTTTAGGGAAGAATTTTATTATTTTATAAACAGCAATTCTTACTTTTTTGCTCCATATATAAGTCTTACTTAAACCTTTACGAATTTGCATGCCAGAATTTTTTGTAACGACTAAAGAAGTATTTTCTTCTTCTACTTCAGTATTTTCTAGTTTTTCAATAGTAAATGAATAATTTTCACCATTATTATTATCCCATTCATTATTTGCATTTCTAAAGCAAAGGTTTAATAAATCACTTTCTATAATTTCTATTTCACATTGAAAACCAAGTTCAGTTTTTTTCATTTTAATATCAGAAACATTATCCCAATTAATTCCAAAGCCGTAATGTAAGAATACTTCTTCAGAAGCATTTTGATATAATGAACCTACATATGATATTTTTAATTTTGAATTCTCTATAATTTTATCTGTATTAAAAAATATATTTTTAACTAATTCCATTTTTATAATCTCTCCTTAAGGTTTATCTTTTGCATTACAATTATATTATTAAAAAAAATAATATTCAAGTACTTTTTATCAAAAAAAGTAAATAAATGTAATTATTTAGTCAGAATTTGGTATAACTTTACCAATAATAGTAAAATCATCATTCTCAGAAAGAAGAATTTCTGGGTAATCCTTGTTTTCTGCTCTTAAAACTAATGCATCTTGTCTAATAATAAATCTTCTTACTAATAGTTCACCATTAAATTCGAAAAGTCCAAAGTTTCTATTTTCCAAAGGAACATTTAACTCTAAAAAAGCATAAGAGTTTTCTTTAAGCTTTGGCTCCATTGAATTATCTTTAATTCTAAAAGCCATAGAAGCATTTGGAATAGTAGGTGGACATTCTATAAAGCTACTTATATCATTTACTGCAACTACTCTATTATAAGAAATATGATTAGTTAATTTATATCTTTTATCATCTGGTGAAATTTCTTTATCATACATATAAGCTAAAGTTTGATAAGGAACAGTTAAAGCCTTACATATATTTCTTAAAGCTTTATGACTAGGGTTTCTTTCACCTTTTTCTATATGTGTTAAATGACCAATATTAATTTTAGTTCTTTTTGCGAGTTCAACTTTTGTAATATTTTTATCTTTACGTATTTTAGCAATCATACTTCCTAACATAAAATTACCTCTTTTTCTATTATTTACAAGAAAATTATACAAAAAAAAACAAAAAATGTCTATAAGTAAATTAAATTTTGTTAAATATCAAAATTCAAATTCAGAAATCTACCTTTAGAGGGAGTATTTATTATAATACTTGTAAAAATAATACTTATGTGTAAATTCATTTGTTACTATAAAATAAATGCTAGAAAATAAAAAACAGTAATATTGTAAAAAAAAAGAGTATATGTTAATATTAAAAAGAAAGGATTTTAAGCCTTATAAAGGAGGTACTTTTTAATGAGAAATAGGAGAAATAAAAGAAAAATACAAAAAGTAAATAGAAAAGTTACAATTATTACTACCTTGTGTATAATTATAGGTTTATTATTTTTTTCAGTTATATTTTCATTAATAAATATGGGAAATAGAAAAATTATAAATGGAATAAAAATAGAAGGAATAGATGTATCTAATTTAAGCCAACAAGAAGCAAATAAAAAAGTAGAAGAGATTGTAAAAAAAGATATTGTTATTTATTACGAAGATTTAGAAGAAACCATAAATATAGAAGATTTAAACATAAAAATAAATATTATGAATTCTATACAAGAAGCATTAAAAATAGGTAGAAGTAGCAACATAATAAAAGACAATTATGATATATTATTTACAATGTTATTCCAGAGAAAATTAAATATAGAAATAGAATATGATGAAGAAAAAATAGATAAAAAAATAGAAGAAATAAGTAACAAGTTGCCGGGTTCTAAAGTAAAAAATAGTTATTATATAGAAAATGAAGAATTAATTATAAAAAAAGGAAATGATGGACTAATAATAGAAAAAGAAAAAGTAAAGAATAGTATAAAAGAAGCTATAAAAAGTACTGAAAACAAAACAATAAAAATTCCAGTAAAAAATGAAAAAATAGAGAAAATTGATATAGAAAAAATACATAACGAAATATATAAAGAACCTCAAGATGCATATATAACAAAAAATCCAACTAAAGTATATGCACATATAAATGGAGTTGATTTTAACATAAGCATAGAAGAAGCAAATAAAATAATACAAGAGGAAAAAGAAGAATATATAATACCTTTAAAAATAACAATTCCAGAAAAGACATTAGATAAATTAGGTGAAGAGGCTTTTCCTAATAAATTATCAGAATTCACAACTAGATATAATGCAAGTAATGAAAATAGAAGTACAAATTTAGAATTAGCATCAGAAAAAGTAAATGGAACTATAGTTCTTCCGGGCGAAATATTCTCTTATAATAAAATAGTAGGAGAAAGAACGATAGCAAAAGGATACAAAGAAGCAACTATATATTCAGGAGGAAAAGTAGTGCCAGGAATAGGAGGCGGAATTTGCCAGCTATCATCTACATTATATAATGCAGTATTATATTCTAACCTAGAAATAACAAGTAGAAGTAATCATAGGTTTACAACTTCATACGTAAAAGAAGGAAGAGATGCGACAGTATCATGGGGAACAATAGATTTCTGCTTTAAAAATACAAGAAATTATCCTATAAAAATAGTAAGTACAGTTAATAATGGAATAGTAAGAATAGGAATATATGGAATAGAAGAAGAAAATGAATATGAAGTAGAACTTCAAACCACTATATTAGAAACTATACCTTTTAAAATAAATTATATAAATGATAATACATTAGAAGAAGGAAAAGAAGAAATAAAACAATATGGAGCAGATGGAATAAGAAGTCAAACATATAAGATATTAAAACAAAATGGAATAGTAGTTTCAAAATCATTATTATCAACAGATACATATAGTAGCTTAGAGCAAATAGTAAGAAGAGGGACTAAAAAGATAAAAAATAGTATTTAATAAAAAATAATTATATATTGAATGTTATATAAATAACGCTAAAAATAGAATATTTGTAAATAAAAAATCTCTAGAGAGGCTAAGAAACCCTAGAGATTTTTTAAATAGTATTGACAAAAGAATGCAATAGGTATTATAATAACAAACAGATAAGCACCACTAGCTCAGTTGGTAGAGCAGCTGACTCTTAATCAGAAGGTCCGGGGTTCGACCCCCCGGTGGTGCACCAAATGTGCGTCACTAACGTGTCGCAGTGAATAGTGAATAATGAAAAATAGCTACTCTATAGAGAAGCACATTTGGAATTATTCACTATTAATTTTTTATTATTCAGTATTAATTAAAGCTTAAAATCAAAAATTAAAGTGTAATATTTCCATATCAGTTTTTTTATTAGGAATAATAAAATTTGACATCATAAATTTAAAATCTAAGAATATTCTAAATAAAAATTAATTATAATAATTTCATAATATTAATGATTTCTTAAAATTAATTCACATATTGACATTAAAAAAAATTAGTAATAAACTATAAATGGTAAATAATAATACAAAGGAGGAAATTAAGATGGAGTATTTAAAGAACTTACTTAAAAAATCTGGTTGGGTTTCAATTGTAGAATCATTAATATTTGCGGTATTTGGAATAATTTTAGTATGCAAACCAAATGGAATTATGAATATAATTTCCTATATAATAGGAGCAATATTTATAATAGTTGGTGCTGTTAAAATATTAAATTATTTTCAAGCAAATGGAAAAAATAATTTGTTTCATTATGAACTATTATATGGAATAATGTCAGTAATAATAGGAATAGTTATGATAGTACATGCAGATATATTAAGCACAATATTAGGAATTATTATAGGAATGTGGATTGTATATAGTAGTATAATAAGAGCTACATCAGCATTAAAATTAAAAGCAGTAGGTGGAAACGTATGGATATATAGTTTGGTATTAGCAACTATAATGTTTATAGGAGGTTTATACGTAATATTTGATGTAGGAATGTTAGTTCAAACTATAGGAATAATTATGATAATATATGCAATTATAGATATTATAGAAAATATTATATTTATAAATAATGTTAAAAAAATATAAAATAAAAAATCATCTTATTTACATAAGGTGATTTTTAAATGGTAAAAATATATACAAGATGAAAAAATTATGTTAAAATAATATAGATAAATAAAAAGGGGTGAATTTCATATGATAAAAATGTACAAAACTCAAATAGAAACAAATAATACAATAGAAACAAAAGAATTTGAAAAAGGTAATTGGATAAATATGGTTGCGCCTACGGAAGAAGAAATAAAACTAGTATGTAAAAAATTAAGAATAGAAGAGCATTTCATAAGAGATTCACTAGATTATGAAGAAAAGGCCAGAATAGATTATGAAGAAGATGATGATACAACATTATTTATAGTAGATGTACCAATAATGGAAAAGGAAAACAACGAAGAAATACACTCGACAATGCCATTAGGAATGATAGTAGTAAGAGATGATTACTTTATAACAGTGTCACTAAAGCAAAATAAAATAATAAGCGAATTAGAAAAAAATAAAACAAAGAATATGATAATAACATACAAAAAAAGTAGAATACTTTTGCAAATATTTTATAAAAATGCACAAATATATTTATCAGAATTGAAAAAAATAAATAGAGAAAAAGAAAAAACAGAAAAAGAATTAAATAACTCAATGAAAAATAAAGAACTATTAAAAATGTTAGCATTAGAAAAGAGTTTAGTATACTTCACAACTTCATTAAAATCAAATGAAGTTGTAATGGAAAAAACATTAAAAGGAAAAGTAATAAAATTATATGAAGAAGATGAAGATATATTAGAAGATGCAATAATAGAAAATAAGCAAGCTATGGAAATGGCAAAAATATATAGTGACATACTAAGTGGAACAATGGACACATATGCATCAATAATATCGAATAATTTAAATATAGTAATGAAAGTATTAACAACAATAACAATAATACTTTCAATACCAACAATAATAGGAAGTTATTGGGGAATGAATGTACCAGTACCATTTTCAAGCAATCCATATGGATTTTATATTGTAATTGGAGTTTCATTACTAATTGCAATAATAACGTATTTAATGTTTAAAAAGAGAAATATGTTAAATTAGAAAATAGTAAACATAGAAGATGATGTAAAATAATAATAATTTAGTAGAGTTAATATTATTTTACACTTTTTTTGAATAAAAAAAATTAATATACATATACTAAGGATAAAATTAATATAAAGATGGAAGGAGAGTCTATCATGAAAATTATAGATACAATAGCTCTTGTATTAATAATAATAGGTGCTATAAATTGGGGACTAATAGGAATATTTAATTTTAACTTAGTAGAGGCGATCTTTGGAGGATTATCAGTTATAAGCAGAATTATTTATATTCTAGTAGGTATTTCAGGACTATGGGGAATAAAATTAATATTTAGTAGAGATTAAAAAAAGTAAAAAAATGCCAAGAAAAATTTTTCTTGACATTTTTTTACTAATACATCTCAATTCCTACATTTACATTCTTACATTACGATATTGAAGTAGTCCCTCAACTATTTCTTTTTTTACATCTTCATGAGAAAGATGAATAACAGATGTTTCAGTAATTTCGTTTATCCAATTCTCATCAAAGTGTGGCTTGAAATCTGATAGAGAAACTATGAACACATTATCAAATTTAGTACGTACATCCATACACACTAATTCGGGAGTTTCATAAACAGAGCGACAAATTAGGCTTTCAGTTTTAAACATATAGTTACCTCTCTTTCAAAAATACCAATTTATGGTAACATAAAGAGTATATCACATAAATAAACATAAAGCAATAAAACACTTGAAAAAAAATATAATATCATATATAATGGTAATGCTGTTAGGGGACGTTTCTTTTTGCGTCACTAACCATACAAAAAAAGCGAAAGGGATAAATAACGCAAAAAGAAAAGTCCCTAACGCATCAAAAATAAGGAGGAAAAACATGTTAAATGCAGTTGGAGTAACAGTGCGTTTTGGTAAAAGAACATTATTTGAAGATGTAAATATAAAATTTAATAAAGGTTGTTGCTATGGAATAATTGGAGCAAATGGAGCTGGAAAGTCAACTTTTTTAAAAATATTATCAGGTGAATTAGAGCCAAGTAAAGGTGAAGTAACAAAAGAAAAAGGAGAAAGACTTTCTGTTCTAAAACAAGACCACTTTGCTTTTGAAGAATATACAGTAATGGATACTGTTATAATGGGAAATGAAGAACTATATAAAATAATGAAAGAAAAAGACGCCATATATGCAAAACCAGACTTTAATGAAGAAGATGGAATGAAAGCAGCAAAATTAGAAGAACGCTTTGCCGAACTAGATGGATGGAATGCGGAATCAGATAGCGCACAACTTTTAAATGATTTAGGAATAGAAACAGAGAATCATTATAAATTAATGAGTGAAATGGAAGCAAAAGAAAAAGTTAAAGTACTTTTAGCACAAGCATTATTTGGAAATCCAGATATCTTACTACTAGATGAGCCTACAAACGACTTAGATTTAAAAAGCATTAACTGGCTAGAAGAATTTTTAATAAACTTTGAAAACACAGTAATAGTAGTATCACACGACAGATATTTCCTAAACAAAGTATGTACACATATAGCAGATGTAGACTTCGGGCAAATAAAAGTATTCCCAGGAAACTACGACTTCTGGTATGAATCGAGCCAACTTTTATTAAAGCAAATGAAAGAACAAAACAAGAAGAAAGAAGAAAAAATAAAAGAATTACAAGCTTTCATAGCAAGGTTTAGTGCAAATGCATCAAAATCAAAACAAGCAACATCAAGAAAAAAATCATTAGAGAAAATAGAACTAGATGAAATAAAACCATCAAATAGAAGATATCCATACATAGACTTCAAGCCAGATAGAGAACCAGGAAAAGAAATATTAAAAGTAAAAAACATATCAAAAACAATAAATGGAGAAAAATTACTAGATAATGTATCATTTGTAGTAAAAGAAGGCGACAAAATAGCATTTATGGCAGATAACGAAAATGCAAAAACAGTATTATTTCAAATAATAGCAGGAGAGTTAGAACCAGATGAGGGACAAATAGAATGGGGAACAACAATAACAAATACGTATTTTCCTAAAGATAACAACTATTTATTTGAAGAAGATATGACAATAACAGACTGGCTACGTCAATATTCAAAAGACCCAGACGAAACATATGTAAGAAGCTTTTTAGGAAGAATGCTATTTTCAGGAGAAGAAGCATTAAAATATGTAAAAGTGTTATCAGGAGGAGAAAAAGTAAGATGTGTACTTTCAAAAATGATGTTATCAGGTGCAAACTTACTAATAATGGATGAACCAACAAACCACCTAGATATGGAAAGTATAACAGCATTAAATGAAGGCATGAAAAAATTTATTGGAAATATTTTATTTACATCACACGACCATCAATTAACACAAACAGTAGCAAATAGAATAATAGATATTAAATTAGATAAAGTAGTAGATAGAGAAGTAAGCTATAATGAATATTTAGGAATAGAATAAAAAATTTTACCCCAAAAGGACCAGGTTATTTTGGGGTAATTATAAATAATTAAATCCTGTAATAAATATTTAATAACAAAATAGAAAAAACGAAAACGATATTTTAAGTGTTTAAAAAAATACATAAAATGTCGTTTTTTACATTTTCCAGCGTTGACTTTTTTTATTTAATTATGATAATATGGTAATAATAAAAGAGGAGGGAGTAACAATGGGATTTAAAGATGATATTAAAATAAAGGACTATTTTATGAAAGATTATTCAAGAGAAGAAATATTAAGAACTTTTACTTTTATACTAAATAGAATTGAAAGAACAGGAGAAATAGAAGGAAATTTAGAAAATACTAAAATAACGCGGAATTGACGGAGACGTTATTACAGTAGAAGCTAAAACAAAAAATAGTAATGATATACACATATATAGAGTAAGTTTACAATTTGATAAAATGGAAAACGAAGAACTAACAAGAGAGGCAAAAATAAAATCAGTACAAAGAGTTGGAAAAGCTCTAGAACTTAAAGAAAAAGCTACTACTAAAGAAAAGGAAGAATACTATCAAGGTGTAACTGACTATTGGATGGAAAAAGAAGAAGGACAAAAAAGAATAAGAGATATACAAGAAACAAATAAACTAATGAGCAATTACACAAAAGAAGATTTATTACAAATAGCAGATACTATGATAGAAACGAGTAGTAAAACAGAAGAACTAATAGGCGAAGTACAAGATAGAAAAATAACAAAAATAGAAGGAAACCAAGTAACAGTTACTATAAAAACTAAAGATAATAAAGAAATAATAAGAATATATAATATGTATTTAGATTTCGATAAAATGACAAATATAACGTTTAGTAAAGAAGCAAGAATAGCATCACCAATGAGAATAGGTTCAGCAGTAGAAGTTAAAAACATAGAAGGAAATAACGAAAAAGAAGAATATTATAATAAAATTCCAGACTTTTGGGATTTACCCCAAAAGGACCAGGTTATTTTGGGGTAAAATCTATAAAATAGAAAATAAAAAATTAATGAAAATGTTGACAAATAATAAAAATGAATATATACTCTAAACAAATAAGGGGCTAAAAATATTTATATAAAATAAATATTTTTGGTTCCCATTTTTTTATAAGGAGAATATAGTATGCCAAAAATAAATAGGAATAGTTTTGAAACAAATATTTTTCATATAATGTCACAAGGTATTAATCAAGAATATATATTTGATAAAGAACAAGATAAAAGAAAATACAGAAAGCTATTGTTTTTACATAACAGAAACTTTGAAGTAGAAATAATAGCATATTGTATAATGGGAAATCATGTACATTTATTAATAGAAAGCAACAAAATAGAAAATATGTCTAATTTTATGCACCAAATAAATATGGAATATGCCATATATTATAATAAAAATAGAAATCGAGTAGGTTATGTATTTAGAAGTAGATATAAATCTGAACCAATAAATACAGAAAAATATTTAATTAATTGTATTCATTACATTCACAATAATCCAATAAAAGCACATATTTGTAAAGAAAAATCAAAATATTTGTATTCTAGTTATAATCCAAAAATTAAAGAAAACGAAAAAATAAACAAGAAATGGAAAGAAAATTATTATTACAAAGAAGATAATGATGAAATAACTTCATTTATATGTACAAAAGAAGAAAAAGAACAAGAAATAGAAGAAACAATAAAAGATTATAAAGGAAATGAAAAAGAATTAGCAAAAATTATAAAAATATTATTAGATAAGAAAGTATCTATGAGAAAAATAGAAAAAATTTTTAATATAGATAAAAAGAAAATAAAAAGGTTAGTAGAAAAATATACTTGTTAAAATAAAAATCATTTGATATAATTAAAAATAAATAAAATTACCCCAAAATAACCTGGTCCTTTTGGGGTAGACAAAGGAGATAATAATAAAATGAATATTATAAAAATAATAGCAGATGAATTACAAGTTAAAGTAAGTCAAGTTGAGGCTACGGTTAAGCTTATTGATGATGGAAATACAATTCCATTTATTGCACGTTATAGAAAAGAAGCAACTGGTGGACTTTCTGACGAGCAACTTCGTGATTTAGGAGATAGATTAAATTATTTGAGAAATTTAGAAACTAGGAAACAAGAAGTTGTAAATTCTATAGAAGGACAAGGAAAGCTTACAGATGAAATAGTTGTAGCTTTAGAACTTGCAAAAACTTTAGCAGAAGTTGAAGATATATATAGACCATATAAACAAAAGAAAAGAACAAGAGCAACTATAGCTAAAGAAAAAGGATTGGAGCCTTTAGCTGAAATTATAATTAAACAGGAAGATAAAAGAAATTTAGAAGAAATAGCAAACGAATTCTTAAGTAGTGAAAAAGGTGTGGAAACAGATGATGATGCAATAGCAGGAGCAAAAGATATTATTGCTGAAAATATTTCAGATAATGCAGAATACAGAAAAAAAATAAAAAGATTAATTTATAGAGAAGGATTAATTGAAACAAAAGCTTCTAAAGAAGATGAGAAATCTAACTATGAAATGTATTACGAGTTTAGCGAAAAAATAAATAGAATTCCAAGCCATAGAATCTTGGCTATAAATAGGGGAGAAAAAGAAGAATTTCTAAAAGTAAAAATAGAAAAACAAGAAGAAAAAATTCTTGAAATAATTGAAAAAGATATTATAAAAAATAAACAATATGAAGAAGTATTAAAAGATACAATTTTAGATAGCTGGAAGCGTTTAATTGAGCCTTCAATAGATAGAGAAATTAGAAGTGATTTAACAGAGAAAGCAGAAGAACAAGCTATAAAAGTTTTTGGACAAAATGCTAAACAATTATTATTAGGTGCACCACTTAAAGGCTTAACAGTAATAGGTTTTGACCCTGCATATAGAACAGGTTGTAAAATAGCAGTAATAGATGAAACAGGAAAACTTTTAGATACTACTACAATATATCCAACAGAACCACAAAATGATGTGGAAGGAGCAAAAAAAGTTTTAATAGGTCTAATTGCAAAACACAATGTAGATATGTTTGCAATAGGAAATGGAACAGCATCACGTGAATCTGAAATATTTGTAGCAGATGTTATAAAAGAAGTAAAAGAAAAATATAATAAAGAAGTTCATTATGCAATAGTATCAGAAGCGGGAGCATCTGTATATTCTGCATCAAAACTTGCAACAGAAGAATATCCAGATATAAATGTTTCATTAAGGGGAGCAATATCAATAGCAAGAAGATTGCAAGACCCACTTGCAGAGCTTGTAAAAATAGAACCAAAAGCAATAGGAGTAGGGCAATATCAACATGATGTAGACCAAAAGAAATTAGGAGAGAGTTTAACAGGTGTAGTAGAAGACGCCGTAAATAAAGTAGGTGTAGATGTAAACACAGCAACACCATCACTACTTTCATATGTTGCTGGTGTTAATAAAACAATAGCAAACAATATAGTAAAATATAGAGACGAAAACGGAAAAATAAAAGAAAGAAAAGAACTATTAAAAGTTCCAAAGCTAGGGAAGGTAGCATTTGAACAATGCGCAGGTTTCATAAGAGTACCAGAAGGAAAAAATCCATTAGAAGTAACTGGAGTTCACCCAGAGAGTTACGAAATAGCAGAAAAGCTATTAGAATTAATAGGATATAATAAAAAAGATTTAAATGACAAAGAAAAACTAAAAGAAATAAAAGAAAAATTAGCATATATAAAAATAGATAAAACAGCAAAAGAACTAGAAGTAGGAGAAATGACATTAAAAGATATAGTAGAAGAACTTTCAAAACCAGGAAGAGACCCACGTGAAGAAATGCCAAAACCAGTATTACGCAGTGACGTACTAAAATTTGAAGACTTAAGAGAAGGTCAAATACTAACAGGAACAGTAAGAAATGTAATAGACTTTGGAGCGTTTATTGATGTAGGTGTAAAACATGATGGCTTAGTACATATTTCTGAAATGAGCGAAAAATACGTAAAAAGTCCTTCAGAAATAGTTTCAGTAGGAGATATTGTTAAGGTAAAAGTTATAGCAATAGATATGGAAAGGCAAAAAGTTAAATTAAGTATGAAGATTTAGAATAAAAAAGAACATATATATTAAAAAAATATATGTTCTTTTTATAGTTACTTACAAATAATTTTTAAATTTAGGTCTTTTGACTGCCTGAATTATCAATATTGTGAAAGGTATCAGAGTATTTATTAAAACTACGAGAGTATCGTATAACTCCAATAAAAGCTAAAGGAACACAAACAAGATAGTAGTTAGAACAATAAAAATAGTTAAATCTATGGGCCTTCCTTCTTTGAGTTACTTAGGTTAATATAAATTGATAGTTTAAATTACCTTTTTATTAAAATATTTAAAGTAATGGTAGTATAATATAAAAACAAACATGATACACGAATATTTATGTTAATACTTGAAAATTATGTAATATATGATAAAATATGCAAGAAACTAAGTAATGAAAATCTAACTATAATTAGGAGGGTAAAAAATGATAAGAAAGAGACCAAAAGTAAACGAAGATGAAGTGATGAAAGAATTAAATGAAAGAATGGAAGCATCAAAGAAATTAGAAGATGAAATTCGATCAAGTAAGGAATATATACTGTGGCTTAAAGAATTTTTAGAAAAAAATCTAGTTTTTATTGATTATGATATTGTTTATCAAAAAGAAAATATGGAAGAAAAGGAATACGAAAATATTTGTAATTTGCATATTTTACATTCAATAATACAAGAATACTATCAAAGAAATTATATTTATCCAACTTTTGTTGATACTGATGGAACTTTGATATATAGAGTATATTATGAAGATTTTTGCTTTGAAATAGGTCGAGTACAGTATTTAGAAAGTTATATAGAAGTACGAAAAGCAGGAAATGAACAAGATGCTATAAACTATAAAGATATTATGGAAGACAAAAAGCCTAAAGAGTATATCGAAAGAGAAAAATTCATAAAAGAGTTCCAAGACCAAATAAGAGAATACAAAAAAAGAGCAAAAGAATTAGATATTGATGTAAAATATTTAAAGGAAATTGCTAAAAAAGAGTTTAAATAAAAAATGTAAAAGAGGGTGTCCTAAAATAGGAATCCAAAAAACAAAAAATCCAGCTCGGTA
>CAOJCG010000016.1 GCA_948356915.1 uncultured Clostridiaceae bacterium | reverse complement strand
TTATTTTCTAATTTTTATTTTTATTTTCTAATTTTTATTTTTATTTTCTAATTTTTATTTTTATTTTCTAATTTTCATTTTTTAATTTCTATTTTTTAATTTCTATTTTTTAATTTTTATTTTTTAATTTTTATTTTTTAATTTTTATTTTTTCATTTTTATTTTCAATTTTCATTTCTAATTAAATATTTTAAATTTTTTTTCTAACTTCTTAGTCTTATATTTTCAATTTTAAATCTTTTTATTGTTCCTTATTATTTTATTTTTTTGTTTTATAATTTGTTTTTTATTATTCTTATTTATTTCTAAATCTAATTCATATATCCTTTATTTTTTATCCAATTGTTGTCTTTTTGACATATCTATTTTTAGATATGTCAATTCATAGATTCTAAAATTTCTTTTTGTCTTTTCTCTTTTTCTTTATTTTTACTAGGTATTTGTACTAATTTTGCTATCGGATTACTGGATTTTGAGTTTTTTTGTCTTTTATAAAATTTTTCAATTTTTGTTTTACATAATTGTATTATCATTATTATACATTCTTGTATTTATTAATGAATATAGTAATGAAATAATTTCTTGTTTTTTAGAAATATCTTTAACAACGTTTCCACATCTTGCTAAACACTCTTTTATTTTATAAAAATTATCGTTTAATTCTTCTATTATCATTTCTTCTGTTTTTATATTTTCGTGTGTTTTTGAATTTTTTATTATTATATAAAATCTTTTATTTGAGGATTTTTTATTTTGATTTAAATTTTTTATATACCCAATGTAATTATCAGATATTTTTTTAATATTTTCTTTTTCAATATTTTTTTGTGAATTTATTTTTGAAATATGTTTTGATAAATCTTCTTTATTACTTTGGATTAAAATCTGGAGATCAAAATTACATGTTTTTAAAAATAATTTATAAGAATTTAAAATTGCTTCTTTTTCTAATTCAGATTTTAGATTAAAATTAATTGGATTTATTTGAATTATTTTTACATATAAATTTTCTTCTATTTTAATAATTCCATTATCCAAAATTTTCTGAAACGGAAGCCAATCTTGTACTGAATATAATTGTTCTTGTTTCATTTTTTATTCCTTTCTTCATTTTTATTTTATAATTATATTTTAACTTGTATTTATGTAAATGTCAATAAAAATCGTTCGTCAAATTACGACAGTATTTTTATTTTCCCATTTATTCTTAATATCTTCCTCATAATTTTTTATTTCTTAATAAAAATTATTTTAATAATTTAATGACAAATTTTATTAATTATGTTATATTATGATATATTAAAATAATATATTCATTATATAATGAAAGGAGTTTATACTTATGATTACTAAATTAACAGATAAACAAATAGAATTGGTAAAAGAACAAGAATGGGTAATTTTATCAACAGCTAATAAAGATGGAAAACCTCACTCTATTATTGTTCAACCAAGTAGAATAGAAAGTGATAAAATAATATTATCAAATATTCAAATGAAAACTTCTATTGATAATCTAAAAGAAAATAATAAATGCTTTATTAATATATTTTTAAAAGAAAACGATGACATGCAAATTAAAATCGATGGTATTGCTAAAATTTATGATTCTGGTAAATTATATGAATATATAAAAGAATATGAAGAAACTAATAATTTACCACCTGAATTAAAAGTAAATTCTATTATAGTTATTGACTTTGAAAATATAGAAATTTCAAATGGATAATCAAATTAATACTAAATAATAATATTATAATTTTTATTCAATAAAATATGATACCTATAAATGAAAGTAATATAAAAATCAATTATAAAACTAGTATAGTTTATAATTGATTTTTATATATTACAGGTATCTAATATTTCATCAGCTTTGTAAATAATATTCTAAAATCTTTCTATCTCTTAATACAACAAATCTCGTATCATATACATCATCATAATCAGATGGAAGTAGCTTATCATAACAATCTGTTATTAATTGTAGTGCCTCTTTAGGATTTACCCATAATAATTTTGCTCCTTCACTTTTTTCTTTTTCAGTTAGATCCAGTTTATGCGTATCATTAATAACATTTGCAATAAATATATGAGATATCTGTTTTAAATTTTGTAAACTTTTATATTCTTCTGTAATTCCTAGTTGTTTAATAACTTCTACTTCACAACCAGCTTCCTCTAATACCTCTCTTTTAAAAGCTATAATTGGATCTTCATTTTCTTCCATTCCTCCACCTACAAGTTTAAATTCATTTTTATTAGCTTTATTTTGAATTGCTATTTTTCCATCTTCTCTTATAACTATTCCTCTAGCAGCCATTCTTAATTTAAAATTATTCATTTCTTGTGGTTCTATCCCAAAATCTTTATCTGTTAATTTAAATAATAAATTCATATTTTTATTTCCTTTCTTTTAAAATTTATTAATTTATGTTTATTATAACATGTAACTTTATATTTGTCTCTATAAAAATAATATTAAAGTATCTATTAAAAAATTTAAATTTGACAAATTATAAAAAAACGAATATAATATTATTATATAGTATAATATATATAGTAATTATTACAAAATAATAACAAAGGGAGGTAAAACTCATGACTATTTGTAAATTAGTTTTTGAATATATTGATCAATATCCAGAAGATGAGCCAATATTTATTGAAGATATAAAAAAATATGTTATTGAGCAGTACAAAGATGATGATAAAAAAGAAAGCATATTAAAAAATATAAATGTCATTTTAAATAGATTAAAAAATGAAGGTATTATAAAGGCAGAATATAAAGGAGTATATTATAAACCAATTATTACTATGTTTGGCGAAATGGGATTAGACCAAAGAAAATTAATGCAGCTCAAATATTTGAGAGATAGAGAAGGAAATATAAAGGGATATATTGTAGGAGCAAAATTATTTAATAAATTAGGTCTATCAACATTAGTTCCAAATGTAACTGATATAGTAACAAATGAATGTAAATATCATAAACAATATGATAAAAAATTAAGAGCATATATAACAAAACCAAAAATAAAAATAACAAATGAGAATTATAGGTATTTGCAGTTTATAGATATTTTAGATAACAAAGATAATATTCATATTGAAGTTCCAAATGAAAATGAAATTTTATATCAAATTATAGAAGAATGCAAATTAGATTTTGAAAAAATTATAAAATATGCTAGAGAAACAAATAATAGAAAAGTATTAGATAAATTATTCGTACTTGCAAGATAGGAGGAAAATAAAAGTGCTATTTCATTTAAAAGAAAAAGATTTTAAAAAGTTTATTGAAGATATAAGTATTAGATCGAATATAGATGTAGATGTGATAGAAAAAGACTATTATGTATGTTTAATTCTTAAAGAATTATCTAAAAAACAAGATTATTTAAAGGCCTATTTTAAAGGTGGTACAGCAGTATATAAAATTTTAAATACAATGAATCGTTTTTCAGAAGATATTGATTTAACTGTAAAAGTTTTATCAGAAGAATCTAATACACGAAACAAAAAAAGGTTAAAAGAATCTGCTTTAGGGTACAAAATAGAAGGTTTAAAACTAATAAAAAATGAGTGTATAGATAACAAAGGTAGTATTACAGGAGCTTACAAATATACATCAGTATATGAAGATAGTGAAATACCACTGCAAAGAACGGGAAAAATACAAGTAGAATCAACATCTTTTACTGTAAGCGAGCCAACCGAAAAATATTGTATAGAATCGTTAATATATAAATTAGCAAATAATAAAGAAAAGAAAATTTTAGAAGAACAATTTGATATTTCAAAAATAGAAATTGAAATAATAAAATTAGAAAGAATGTTTATAGATAAAATATTTGCAGCAGAATTTTATTATATACGAAATATGTATATGGATACAGCAAAACATTTATATGATATATCAGTATTATTTAACAACGATAAAATTCAAAAGTTATTAAATAATAAAGATGAATTAAATAAATTGGTAAATTACAAAAGGCAAGAAGAGAAAGTACGAATTGGTGGTATAGATGAAAAAATACCAATTAAAGATTTTAGTTATTTTAAATTAGAGTTTAGTGATGCATTAATAAAAGAATTTGAAAATATGCAAAATAAATATGTATTAAATGGTAAATATAAATTTTCTATTGAAAAAGTTAAAGAAATTTTAATTAAAATATATAATCAAATATGAGTAAAATAATAAATAGCAAAAAAGTCTTTAATAAACTCTTGCTATTTATTTTTTCTTTTAACATTCTTCAATAGCCACAAAAAATATTTCTTCTAACTCATTATATATTTCTTCTGCTTTTTCTAATGGTAATGACTTTCCTTCTTCTCCTTTTCCTATTTCTATTGTATAACCTGGCTTTCCATATTTATCTATAAACCAATCTTTATATCCTGCAAATGATGAGTAATAGTTTGGCTCTGTAAGGAAATAACCACTTACTTTTTCCATTTTTTGGCCTATTTCATATGCTTTTTCCACTTTTTTATTTAAATAACTCCAATATATTTCTTGTCCTTGTGAGTGTAAAGATATTGTCATATCAAAATTAAATATATTTGTAAAATTAATTATATTTTTTGTTTCTATTTCTGATATTGCATTTGGACCAGGGTAATCTCTTAGCCCTGGAGATATTACTCCTTTTTTTGCCTTATTTTTTACTGCTTCATCCCAACCTGCAGGATAATTTAGATTTAAGTCTACTCCCCTTATATTTGCTTTCCAATCTTCTAAATTATTTATATATTTTTCCCATATATTTTTATATAGCTCATTTGTTAGTATTTTTTTATCTTTTAAGCATAAACGAACTCCATCTGGGTTTACCATTGGTACTATATATATACTTGTTCTATTCCATAATTCTTCAATATTTCTTCCTTTATAATTTTTTTTATTTTTATATAAATATAAATATTTTTCAATAAACATCATTGTTATTAAAGATGTCATCCATTCATTTGCATGATGTGAAGCATTTATAAATAATTTTCTATTTCCTTCGCCTAATTTTATATATATAATATTTTCATTTAATGTACTTTTTCCTATACTATTTATTTTAAATAGTGAATATTCATAATTTAAAAATTGTAAATCATTTTTTAATATATCATATGTATAATTTTTATCTGTTTTTATTATACTATTCAATAATAAATCCCCCTTTATAATTATTTTATTTTTTACTATTCTATTTATTACATATTTAGAATATTTTTACTTTTTTATAATATTATTTAATGGGTGATTTATTTGGATTTAAAATTAATTAAAAAATTACAAATTATTTGTGTTATTTTTAGTATTATTTTAGGTACTTTATTACATTTTACTTTTGAGTTATCTTCTAATAATTTATTTGTTGCATCTTTTAGTGCTGTAAATGAAAGTGTTTGGGAACATTTAAAATTAGTATTTTTCCCAATGTTTATTTTTGCTATTATTGAATATTTTTTATTAAAAAATTATAATAATAAAAATAATTATATATTTTCAAAAACTGTAGGAATTATTTTTCCTTGTCTTTTTATTACTATTTTCTTTTTTACTTATACTGGAATAATTGGAAATAATTATTTTATACTTGATATTTTTTCGTTTTTATTTGCTATTATTTTTGGTGAATTTATTTGTTATAAATTATTAATAAAAAATAATAAAATAAATAATATAATTAAATACATTTGCATATTTATTTTATTACTTTTATTATTTAGTTTTATATTTTTTACTTATTTCCCACCAAAAATAAATTATTTTAAAGACCCTGTAAAAAATAATTATGGAATTATTTTTTAATATAAATATTTCTTATTTTTATTAAAAAATATTTTATTGTCGTAAATTAAATATTTTAATATTTGAGCGATTTACTAAAGCATAAATCATTTGTAAAATACTTTGTTCGAACAGCTAACTTAAGTAATGCTCTAAGAGCTAAAAAAATAATTTTTTTAATTTTTAATTTAAAATAATATACTTTTCTATTATATAAAAAAACTAGAAATTAGTCTTGTTAATTTCTAGTTTTTTCAATATTTTATTTATTATTTTATGTCATTTACACTTTCATACATATAACTTTTCAAAATAGGATTTATAGCATTTCTTGGATAACTTATTATATTTTCTACATCTGCATCTACCGAATCAGCATAACTAACAATATAAGCTTCTGCCATATGTTTATCCATTGTATCCATATGTGTTGCAATAATATGAAGTGCTTGATATTTCAATTTTTCTGAGATTTCTTCTTTATTCAAATATTCTTCTACTATACTTTCACCAAGATAAACATGATCAACTAATAAATATGAATAATTAAGATTTGATTTTATATCACTATTTTCATTCCATTCATCAAATATTTTAGTTTTTCCTATATCATGTAAAATGGCTCCAAACAATATTAAATCTATATCTACATTTTTATTATATGTCAAACCTATATTATATGCATTTTTAGTAACATTAAGCATATGATCTAAAAGTCCCCCGTCAAAACATTGGTGAGTTCTATTGCACTTAATATTTTCAATTGCATCATGACCTGCTGCTTTAACAAAAAGTTTTTTCTTATAATCTCTTAGAATATTTATACAAGCATTCCTTAAAGAACTATTTTGTATTTTCTCTGCAAAATTAATTAATTCTCGAAATTTATTTTCTTTTTCTTCTTTACTTAAATTATTAAACATTTTTTATTTCCTCCGTTTTTAAATTTTATGTATTAAAAATACCATACTTATATATATATTACAATACATAATAATTTTAATTTTCAGTTTTTAAAAAATTTGAAATCAAGAAATATTTAAAGTAATAAAATTGCACAAAAAAATTTTCTAATTAGTTCAATAGATTATCAGCTATCCATATATTTAGAAAAAATAGTAAATTAGAAAAATTTTTTCCAATTTACTATTTTTTTATTAATTTCTAGCAACTTTCAAATTTGAATTTTTACTTTTTATTATTAATTTGTTAATTCATTTATTCTTCTTTCAACTAAATATTCTGGTACTTCAAAATAACGTGATAAATCCATAACTATAAGCATATGATTATGAAACTTTTCTACTCCCACATTATATTGTTTTATAAACATCCTTATTGGCATTAAAATTTCTGTTGCAAATCTTTCATAATCTTTACAATATTGCTTACTATAATATGTATCAATAAATACGCTTTTTTTATCTTTATATCCATTTTTTTCTTTAAAATTTAAAAGAAAAACTGCTAATTGTCTAGCTATAATAAAACGGTTAAAATATAAATCATTCTTTTTATTAACTACTATCACTTTATCTTGCCCATATAAATCTTTGGTTGTTCCATTTATAAATAATTGTCCTTCTATATTATTATTATTTGGTTCTACTCTATATGACGTCACTTCAAAAGTTTTAGCTATTTTTACAATTGGCGTTGCCATTTTCTTATTATAAAAACCTAATGCTTTTAAAATATCTTCTGCTGTTATAGTATTACTGACGTATTAAAATCTTCTCTTTTTTCTTTTAAATTTTTTAAAATATCATTGCACCGTTCTTTTTCTGTTTTATTTACTTTTTCATTATTTTTTTTATTTTTTGCTTCATCAAAATTTATTATTTGTGCCATAATATTTTCCTCCTTCACAACTTTGTGTTTGGTTATTATATAATAATTTTAATTATTATAGCATGCTTTATGTATAATTGTAAATATTATTGCTTATTTTTTATATTATATTGTTATAAAATGATATAATTTATAAAAATATAAATATAAAAAATTTTTTGAATAAAAAAAATTTTTTTACACATAATACTATCATAAGGTTAATATTAGCCTAACTAAGAGTGATATAAGGTTTTTTATAGAGCTTTATATTATTCGAGCAAAGATGTAATGTGGCTTAAGTAAACCTTAGGTTATATTATGTCGGCGATGAAGAGTATATTATGTGTTTGTAAGCTATACTTTTTACATTATATTTTATTCTTTACTATATTTTGTATTTATATGTATGGTTAAATAATATATAATATATTCGAAGTTAAGATTATATTTATATAATACATGGTTGTTATTAGTCCTATAAGGATGAATATGGCTATTACGTATGTATTTATAGTCGAGCAACTGATTAATATTTGTGGTTTATTGCTTATTTATACAGTAATGTATATTAGGTGAAAAAATTATGAATATTAGTTTTAGCTGAAAGTTAATATTAGCTTTATCTGATAAATGCATGTAAGAGTAAAATCTCTTACATGCATTTAATCATAGAAAATTATTCCTATACCCTCTTTTTTAATTTTAATAATGTAATAAAAATGTATTTTGGCAATATCTTTATATCATAATTTATATCTATATCTTCTATCTTATTTTTATATCTCATTTGATCTAATAAATATAAATTATTAATATTTTTCCATACTAGTATCATGCTTTCATTTAAAGAATCATACCCATATACACTCATTCCCTCTTTATTTGTATATTCTATTATATTAGTTCCTCTTATAGGAATTATTTTTTCAGACCGTATTTCTGGGCGCATTGCTTTTATTTTTTGATAAGTCTCCCTGTCAAAAATAATAGCTCTTTTTTCATTTTGAATACATACTTTTATAATGCTCTCTTTAATGTTTTCTAAACCTTCCAATTTTTTAATAATACTCATTTTGCTTCCTCCTTATTGTTTAAAAAAATTTTCAAGTTACATCTATTCATTATTATATAGAATAAAAAATGTTATGTATATTTTATCATAATATACATAACATTTCAATATAAAGGTCTTATTTATATATCAAGATTTTTAACATATTTAGCATTTTTTTCTATAAATTCTCTACGTGGTTCTATTTCGTCACCCATTAGTATTGTAAATATTTCGTCTGCTTTTATTGCATCTTCCATTGTTACTTTTACTAATATTCTGTTTGCTGGGTCCATTGTTGTTTCCCATAATTGTTCTGGGTTCATTTCTCCTAGACCTTTGTATCTTTGAAGTCCTAGTTGTTCTCTTGCTATTCCTTTTTCTTCTAGTTCTTTATATGCTTTTGGTAGGTCTTCGTCTGTATATACATATACGTCTTGCATTCCTTTTTTAGATAGTTTATATAGTGGTGGTTGTGCTAAATATACATTTCCATTTTCTATTAGTGGTCTCATATATCTGAAGAAGAATGTTAATAATAATGTTCTAATATGTGCACCGTCAACGTCGGCATCGGCCATTATTATTACTTTTCCATAACGTATTTTTGAAACGTCAAAGTCTGCTCCTATTCCTGCTCCTACTGCTAATATTACTGGGTTTAGTTTGTCATTTCCATATATTTTATCTGCTCTTGCTTTTTCTACGTTAAGCATTTTTCCCCATAGTGGTAGAATTGCTTGGAAACGTCTATCTCTTCCTTGTTTTGCACTTCCGCCGGCTGAATCTCCTTCGACTATGTATACTTCGCATTCTGCTGGATTTTTGCTACTACAATCTGCTAGTTTTCCAGGAAGTGTTGTTGTTTCTAATGCATTTTTTCTTCTTACTAATTCTCTTGCTTTTCTTGCAGCTTCTCTTGCACGTGATGCACTAATACATTTTTCAAGTATTGCTTTTGCAACTGAAGGGTTTTCTTCTAAGAAATTTCCTAATGCTTCATTTACCATACTTTGTACAACACCTGTTACATTACTATTTCCTAATTTTGTTTTAGTTTGTCCTTCAAATTGTGGTTCTTTTACTTTTACTGAAACTACTGCTGTTATTCCTTCTCTTATATCTTCACCTTGTAAATTAGCATCTTTTTCTTTTAATAAATTATGACTTCTTGCATAATCGTTAAAAGTTTTTGTTAATGCTCTTTTAAATCCTTCTAAGTGTGTTCCACCTTCTATTGTATTAATATTATTAACAAATGTATAAATATTTTCTGAATATGCTGTTGTATATTGGAAAGAAATTTCTACTGGAACTTCTCCATCTGTTTTTTCTATATAAATTGGCTCTTTGTGTAATTTTTCTTTATTTCTTCCTAAATATTCAACAAATGATATTAATCCACCTTCAAATAAAAATTCTGCTTTTTTTGGTGTTTCTTCCCTTGTATCTTCTACTGTAATTTTTAAGCCTTTTGTTAAAAATGCCATTTCACGAAATCTATTTTCTAATGTTTCATAATCATAATTTAATGTTTCAAAAATAGAGTCATCTGCTAAAAATCTAACTTTTGTTCCTGTTTTTTTAGAATCTCCTATTTTTGTTAGTGGCTGAACTGTTTTACCTTTTTCAAATTTCATTTGATAAATTCCGCCATCTCTTTGAATAGTTACTTCGCACCAAGTAGATAACGCATTAACAACAGATGCACCAACTCCATGAAGACCACCAGATACTTTATATCCACTATCTCCACCAAATTTTCCACCTGCATTTAATTGAGTATATACAGTTTCTGCTGCTGATATTTTTGTTTTCTTATGAATATCTATTGGTATACCTCTACCATTATCCTCTACACATATAATATTTCCTTGTTCTATATTTATATTAATTTCTGTACAATATCCAGCTAATGCTTCATCTATACAGTTATCTACTATTTCATATACTAAGTGGTGTAATCCTCTTATTGAAACGCTTCCTATATACATACCTGGTCTTTTTCTAACATGCTCTAAACCATCTAAAACTTGTATTTGCTCTGCATTATATTCGTGTTCAAATTTTTCCATTTTTTTACCATCCTTTTTATGTGTTATCCACAATTTATGAATAATATGTGCATAACTATATTATATCTTTTTATTTTGTTTTGCAAGTATTTTTTATTTATTTTTTACAATTAATAATCAATATCAAAATGTGAATTGTAGGGGTCGCCGCCTTCGGCGACCCGCTCTTTCTACGAAATTTATTTAAAATTATTTTACTTAAGCAATTCCGTTGGAGCTACGGGTCGCCGAAGGCGGCGACCCCTACAATTTTTTTATTTATTCTATACTTCCGTTTATAACATTAAATTCTTTATAATCTAAATTATCTATATCTATCTTATCTGTACAAGTTATAATAACCTGCGTATTTTCAATATTTTCTAAAAAGTTCCTTCTTCTTTTTTCATCAAGTTCAGACATAAAATCATCTAATAATAAAATTGGATACTCCCCTATTTCATCATATATGACTTGAAGTTCCGATATTTTTAATGATAATACTACTGTTCTGTTTTGACCTTGTGAACCATATACATTTACTAATTGATTATTTATATAAACAAAAAAGTCATCTCTATGTATTCCCTTTGTTGTAAAACCTTTTATTATATCTAACTTTCTTCTTGATTTTAATAATTCTATATATTCTTCTTTATTAGCGCAATTAGAAATATATTCAACTTTTATTTCTTCTTTTTCATTAGTTATATTTTTATGTATTTTATTTATTTTGTTTTTTATTTTTTCTATAAATTCATTTCTATAAATGTATATTTTCTCCCCATACTCTGCTAGTTTTTCATCCCATATATCTAGCATTTCTTCTTGCTTATTATTTTCTTTTATTTGCTTTAAATAATTATTTCTTTGTTCTAATGTTTTATTATACATATTTAATAAATGAATATAATTTGGTCTTAATTGACCTATCATTATATCTAAAAAACGTCTTCTTTTTTGAGGTCCATCTCTTAATATATTTATATCATCTGGAGTAAAAATAACAGTATTTATATTCCCTAATAATTCACTCAATTTTTTTATTTTTATTCCATTTGTATAAATTGATTTTTTATTATTTAAATCAATTTTTATTCTGCCATCTCTATCACTTTTTTCGTATTCTATATATATTGAAGAGATATCTTTATTAAATTTTATAAGTTCACTTTCTTTATTAGTTCTAAAAGATTTTCCAATAGAACATAAAAATATAGCCTCAATTATATTTGTTTTTCCCTGTGCATTATCTCCATAAAAAATATTTATATTTTTTCCTAAATTTATTTCTTGTTCATCGTAATTTCTGAAATTAGTTAATTTTATTTTATTAATGTACATTTTACTAGAGGTTGGAGGTTGGAAGTTGGAGGTTGGAAGTCGTATAATTAAATTTATAATTTTTTATTCACATATTATTAATTAAATGTGGATAATTATCTTTTTATATTTTTATTTTATATTGTAACGGCGACTTCAATCGACCGCCCTTTGAAAAAATTACCTTATAATTAATATTCTATTTTGTAGGGGTCGCCGCCTTCGGCGACCCGCTCTTCGAAGAATTTACCCTAATAATGTTTTATTTAAGCAATTTCGTTGGAGCCATGGGTCGCCCTTGAGTAGCGACCTCTACAAATTTTATTAATTATAATTTATAAAATATTTATTTCTTATTTTCTGACTTCTGACCTCTGACTTCCGACTTCTGTCTTCTCTTCCTCCCCTCTTTTTTATTAATCTTTTAATCTAATTGGTAAAATCATATATCTGTAATCTCCATCTTCAACTGGTCTTATTATACAAGGTGAAATGCTTGTCCCAAAATCTATAAATATTTCTTCATCATCTATTGCACGTAGTGCATCTAAGAAATATTTGGGGTTGAAACCTGCTTCTAAGTTTTGTCCTTCTGTTGATACATACATTTCTTCTTTCGCGTCTCCTGTTTGGTTTGTACAAGAAATTGTTACTTTTCCTATATCTACTAAAACTTTTACAGGATATTTCTTTTCTTTTTCTATACTTGATGATGATATTAAACTAATTCTTTCAAAACAATTTTGAATATTATTTCTATTAACTCTTACTCTTGTTTCCCAATTTTCTGGTATTACACTTGAGTAATTTAAAAATTCACCATCTAATAATCTTGTAACTATTTTACAATTTTCCATTTCAAATAATGCTTGGTTTTTAGCAACTCCTATTTTTATAGTGTCAAATGAATCTAATATTATTTTATTAACTTCATTTAATGTTCTTCCTGGAATAACTGCTGTGAAATCATTACTATTATTTTGTAAAAATTTAGATTTCCATGCTAGTCTAAATCCATCAACTGCTACTACATTTAATTTGTTATTTTTAATTTCAAACAAACATCCTGTAAATATTGGTCTATTTTCTTCTGTACTTACAGCAAATATTGTTTTTCTTATCATTTCTTTTAATGAATTTTGTTCTATAGAAATAGAATTTTCAACATTTATTTGTGGAAGTTCTGGAAATTCATCTGGATTCATTGTTGCTAATTTATATAATGAACCTTCACATTCAATTACTAATAAGTTTTTTTCATTTAATGAAATATTAATATCTGTATCAGGTAATTTTCTAATTATTTCACTAAACATTATAGCATTTACAACTGTTGCTCCTTGTTCTTTTATATCTGCATCTATTATATATTCAATACCTATTTCTAAATCATAGGTTGTTAATTTTACTTCTTTATCATTTGTTTGAATTAATATACCTTCTAATATAGGCATTGTTGTTTTTGAAGCTACCGCTTTTGTTACGGAATTAATGGCTTTAAGTATTTTTTCCTTTTCACAAACTATTTTCATTTTCAATCAAACTCCTTTATATATATTTAAATAATTATAGTAGTAGTAGTAGTAGGTGTTGTGGATTCTGTGGATAAGTATGTTAATACTTTATTTCCCCACATTTTTTCATGTTGATAACATAGTGGATAAATTACAAAGTTATAAACATCTAAAAATTAAAATTGTGAATAACTTATTTATTAACATGTTATATACACAAAATACACATTCCCCTGTGGATATCTAACGTGGCTCTTCCGTAGTAAGAACTTAGGTTTAATTTTCCAAACAGTCATTTTTCCAAACAATATTTTTAAAAAACTAAGTTTTTTGTTTATATTAAAACTATTTGTCTGCTAAGATGACGTTTTTAACACTATCCACAATTAACTTTGTGTTCTTATTTTCTTGTAATTCTTTCTCTATTTTATTACAAGCATGAAGTACTGTTGTATGGTCTCTATTTCCAAAGTCCTTCCCTATTTGAGGAAGTGAAAGCTGAGGAATATTTCTACATAAATACATGGCTATTTGCCTAGGGAACACTACATCTGCTGACCTTTTATTCCCTATTAAATCTTTAGCATCTATATTAAAATATTTAGCAACTGTTTCTTGTATATATGCAGAAGATATAATTTTTTCTTTTGATGTTACTATTTCGTTTATAGCCCATTCTGCCATTTCCATAGTTATAGGACTATTAATTAAAGAGGCTCTGGCAATTAATTTATTTAAAGCTCCTTCTAATTCCCTAATGTTACTGTCAATTCTGGTTGCTATTGTAGCTAAAATATTATCATCTATTAAAATATTATCTAATTGAGCCTTTTTTCTAAGTATTGCTAGACGTGTTTCATAATCAGCACTTGAGATATCTGCTATTAGCCCCCATTCAAACCTTGATTTTAACCTTTCCTCTAGTAAGTTAATGTCTTTAGGTGGCCTATCACTAGAAATAATTATTTGTTTTCCATTTTCATGAAGAGTATTAAAGGTATGAAAAAACTCTTCTTGGCTACTTTCTTTTCCAGCAATAAATTGAATATCGTCAATTAAAAGAACGTCAATGTTTCTATATTTATTTCTAAATTGTTCAGTTTTATTATCTCTAATGGCATTAACTAATTGGTTAGTAAATTTTTCAGAAGTAACATATAGAATATTTGAGTTTCTGTTATTTCTTAAAATTTCATTACCAATAGAATGCATTAAGTGAGTTTTACCAAGCCCAACTCCACCATATATAAAAAGTGGATTATATGCTGTAGCTGGCGCTTCTGCAACTGCTAGTGATGCGGCATGAGCAAAACGGTTATTGTTTCCTACAACAAATGATTCAAATGTATATTTAGGATTTAAAGATTCATTAGTAGGCATAACAGCTCTACTAGAATAATTGTTAACAGCTGATACACTATTTTGTTCTTTTGCCCTAGCTTCTAAAGAAATAATAATTACACTACATTCTTTATTAGTCAAAAATTTGAAAGTATTAACTAATAGGTCATGGTACTTAGCATCCAATATATCTTTTGTAAAAGTTGTTGGAGTAGTAAGTACAACATTTCCGCCCATCCATACTTTCAATTTCTAAATTTTTAATCCAAGTATCAAAAGAAATACTACTAATTTCTTCTTTCAATAACTCTTTAGCTTTTGTAAGAAGTTCATTTAATTCTTGCTGCATCTTAAGCTCAATCCTTCCAAATTTATTTTATATTATAAAGTTATCCACAGAAATATCCACAACGGTGGAAAACTTACGCAAACAATAACTTTATAAATATTAATAGCAAAAAACGTCTTTTTTCCCTATTTTCTATTATAATATAAAAATTAATTAAAATAGTCAAGATAAATAAAAAAAAATATTAAATTTAAGTCTTTCTATTGACATAAGGGACTGCTTGATATATAATAAGAAAGCTTATTAAAAGAACAATCCGATTACGGTATAATAAATAGACATGGGGAGGTGCTATAAATGAAAAGAACTTATCAACCAAAAAAGAGACAAACTCAAAAAGAACATGGTTTTATGAAAAGAATGAAAACTAGAGCAGGAAGAATGGTATTAAAAGCAAGACGTGCAAAAGGAAGAAAAAAAATTAGTGCATAAAAATTAGGCCACGTATAAGTAAAAATATGTGGTCTTTTTGTAATTTTAGTAATTAAATTATCCTTTTGTAAATAGGAGGATTTTAATGAAAAAGTTAGATACATTAAAGAAAAATTATGAATTTAAAAATGTTTTAAACAAGGGTAAGTTTTATAGAGGTAAATATGTTACTGTCTATATAAATAAAAACAAAGAAGAAAAAAATAAAATAGGAATAGCAATTAGTAAAAAAATAGGAAAAGCTAACAAAAGAAATAGATTAAAAAGACTAATAAGAGAAAGTTATCGCTTGCAAAAAGATAATTTAAAAAAAGGTTATAATATTGTTTTTATATGGAACAAGCAAGCAAATATATTAAATAATACTTATAAAAATATAAGTGAAGATATAATAAAATTATTTAATAAAGCAGGAATAATAAATGAAGAAAATACTAATTTTTTTAATTAAAATATATAAAAAAACGTTATCTCCAATTTTAGATTTTTTAGGAATAAAATGCAAATATTATCCAACATGCTCAGAGTATACTATGCAAGCAATAGAAAAATATGGAGTAATAAAGGGATGTTTGCTAGGAATAAAAAGGATTTTAAAGTGCAATCCATTCAGCAAGGGTGGATATGATCCTTTAAAATAAGTTTGAAAGGAATGGAATAAATGGGATTTATATCTGAATTATTTGGTTACGTATTAAATGCTTTATATAATTTAATTAGTAATTATGGTATTGCAATTATAATTTTTTCAGTTTTATTAAGGTTAATATTAATACCAATAACAATAAAACAACAAAAAACAATGAAAAAGTCTAACGAAATGCAACAAGAAATGAAAAATATTCAAGCAAAATATAAAAACAATCCAGAAAAATTAAATCAAGAAACTATGGAGTTATATAAAAGGGAAGGGTTAAGTCCTTTTAGTGGATGTTTTACAGCTATTTTGCAATTACTTATAATACTCTCTGTATTTTGGCTTGTAAGTCAACCTCTTACATATATGAAAAGAGTACAAAATTCGGAAATATATAAAGAATATAAAACAGCAGTAGAAGGGGATTCTTCTAAATCTTCATATAAAGAAATAGCAATAATAAATAAAGCAAGCGAAGACTATCAAAATATAATAAATGAACTAAAAAATGAAAATGTAGAAAATAGGGAAGAATTAGAGAATAGAAAAGCACAATTAGAAGAATTAAGAATAAATATGGAATTTTTAGGACTTGATTTAAGCAAAGTTCCTACGCAAAGTTTAAATGATTGGAAAGTATATATAATTCCAGCATTATATGTAATAACATCATTCATATCAATTAGAATAACAACAAAAACACAAATGTCTAAGTCTAAAAATGGAGAAGAAGAAAAAACACCAGAATTAGAAAGTATGGAACAAATGAATAAATCAATGTCATATATGATGCCAATAATGTCAATATCAATAGCAGTAATTGCTCCATTAGGGTTAGCGTTATATTGGTTAGTAAGTAATATATTAATGATTGTTGAAAGATTAGTAATAAATAAATTTATGAGCTCTAAGGAGGAAAAAGAAAATGCCTAATAGTATTATTTCAGAAGGTAAAACAACAACTGAAGCAGTTGAAAATGGTTTAAAAATATTAAAAGTATCTAAAGATAAAGTAGAAATAAAAGTATTAGAAAATGAAAATAAAAAAAGTTTTTTTAGTATATTAACACCTAGAGTAGTAAAAGTAGAACTTACAGTAAAAGAAAATTCTAAAAAAGAAGAAAAAAGAGTAGAACCAGTTAATAAAGAATATAATTCAAATATAGATGAAATAGAAGTAGCTAAAAAAGATGTTGATGAGTTTTTAAAACAATTTATTAGCAAAGTAAATAGTGAAATAACATACAATATAAAAATAGAAGATAATACAATATTAGTAAATATTGATGGTAACTCTTATGGGAATTTAATAGGATATAGGGGAGAAACATTAAATGCAATGCAAACTATTTTATCTTCAATAGCTAATAAAAAGGTAAAAGACAGAATAAAACTTATATTAGATATAGGGAATTATAGAGGAAAAAGAGAAAAAAGCTTAGAAGAGTTAGCAGAAAAAGTTTCAAAAACAGTGTTAAGAAATGGAAAAAATATAACATTAGAACCAATGACTGCTTTTGAAAGAAAAATAATTCATAGCAAATTACAAGAAAACCCAAGAATAGAAACATATAGTATAGGGGAAGGGGATAGTAGGAGAGTTGTAATTGCTAAAAAATAATTAAATAAAAAACAAAAATAAAATTTTCTAAGTGGCAAAGCCACATAAGAAAATCTAATTCTTGCATAGCTATCTTCTAACGAAACTCACCACTAACGTGGATGACTTTCCTAAGAATATAGAAAAAATCGGAAGTCAAAGTGAAGATTTAAGTAGGAAAAGCATTTTATAATGCTTTAATACTGATTTTTGCTTTGATTTTTTATATAAAAATAAATTGAAAAAATATATATAATTTAAATAAATGAAAAATGATGTAGGGGCGATTATTAATCGCCCACAGACCACAGAGAATAACTTCTGTGGCTCTTTAAAGAAATTGCTAGATATAAATTAGAAATATAGCAAAGTCGTTCGAGCACAGGCGATTGCACTAAAGCATAACTTATCTCTAACTCACTAACGTTCGAAGAGCTAAGAAAATAATCGCCCCTACATATTAACTGTGAAAAAATACAAATATAGTAAACATAAATATTGATAATATATAATAAATATATTATAATATAGAAGAAAATAAAAAATAAATAAAGTTAGAGATAAGAAGTTGAAAAATACTACGAAGAAATTACTAGAATCCAACCTCCAACTTCTAACCTCCAACTTCCAAAAAGAAGGGAATAAAAAATGGAAACAATCGCAGCAATTTCTACGGCTACAGGCAATGGCGGAATTGGAATAATTAGAATGAGTGGAGAAAATTGTTTTAATATTTTGGAAAAAATATTTAGAACAAGTAAAAATAATAAAATAAATATAGAAAAAATAAAAGGTTATACAATTCAGTATGGATATATTATAGATAATAAAACAAATGAGATAATAGATGAAGTATTAGTATCATTTTTTAAAAATCCTAAAAGTTATACAAGAGAAAATATGTGTGAAATAAATTCGCATGGGGGAATGGTTGTAGAAAAGAGGATATTAGAGGAATGTTTAAAAAATGGAGCAATACTAGCAGAGCCAGGGGAGTTTACTAAAAGAGCATTTTTGAATGGAAGAATAGACCTATCACAGGCGGAATCTATTATAGATATAATTAATAGTAAAACAGAAAAAGAAGCAAAGGCTTCTATAAATCAGCTACAAGGTTACTTATCTGAAAATATAGGAAAAATAAGACATGAACTATTAGATATAATGGCAGATATTGAAGCTTCAATTGATTACCCAGAATATGATATAGAAGAAGTTACAAACAGTAAGGCTATCAAATTATTGGAAAATGTAAAAAGTAAATTAAAAATATTAGAAGAAAGTTTTAATAGTGGAAAAGTATTAAAAGAAGGAATAAAAACAGCAATAATAGGAAGACCAAATGCAGGGAAATCTTCTCTATTAAATACTATATTAAAAGAAGAGAGAGCTATAGTTAGTGATATAGAAGGGACTACAAGAGATACGATAGAAGAATTAGTAACAATTAAAGGAATCCCTTTAAAAATAATAGATACAGCAGGAATAAGAAAAACTTCTGATAAAATAGAAGAAATAGGTGTAGAAAAGGCATTAAAAGTTGCAGAAGATGCAGATTTAATATTAGCAATAATAGATAATACTAAAGAGTTAAATGAGGAAGATTTAAAAATATTAAATTTAGTAAAAAATAAAAATGCAATTATATTATTAAATAAAATAGATTTACAAGTAAATAATTTAGAAAAAAATGAAAATATAATAAATGCAAATAAAAAAGTAATAAAAATATCTACAAAAAATAGAGATGGTATAGAAGAATTATACAAAGAAATTGAAAAAATGTTTAATATTAAAGAAATAGATATAGATAGTGGAAATTTAATAACAAATATAAGACATAAAAATCAAATTACAAATTCTATAAAAAATATAAATGAAGCAATAAATGCAATAAATTTAAATTTACCTATTGATATAATTTCAATTTCTATTAAAGAAACTTTAGAGGATTTAGGAAAAATTACAGGAGATAATGTTGGAGAAGATATAATTAATGAAATTTTTTCTAAGTTTTGTTTAGGAAAGTAGATAAAAATGAAAGCGTGAGAATTAAAAATAAAAGGTTTTTATAATATAAATAATTAATTTTATATTACAAAACTAAAAATGGTTTAATTTTTATTTTGAACAATATTTGTAATAATATATAATTTTTATAATAATTAATTATATAGAAAATAATAATTTGTGTAGGTGTTTAATAGGTAATGAAAATCTAATAACGTTTATCGAATTAAGTTCATATAAATTTATGATAAATGGTGTAAAAGGAGTCGCTCCCAGGAGGTTTAATTTATTTTTTTAAAATTTAATTCCTAGCCTCTTAACTCAACTCTAAGTAAAATATTCCGTTACATTTTATTTTACTACATATTTAACTTAGAGTAAGCGGCCCCCACCGCCTTAATGGAATATTCAATTTAAAAAAAATAAATTAAACCTCCTTCACGCTACTCTATATTTTACGATTACGGAAATTATATAAAAATATATACAAGAATAAATGTATATTTTTAATTTTTGTATATACAATGTGCAATATAAAGCTCTAAAATTAAGAATATTAAATATTAGAAATACAATAAATGTTTCGAAAATTGATTGCTAAGAAATACATTCGACAAAATATGACAAAAATTTTAAAATGTTTATTTTAGTATATGTTCAGATACAAAATTGTCAAAAAAGTTTAGCGAACACCTATTGTTAGTTTCACACAAAACTAGAAAAGTTTGCGTGAAACATCGAACAGAAATATCATAGTTAAACAATAAATTAAAATGTAATAATAAGAAATATAAATAATGAAAAATTATATATTTAACGAATACGAAAATGAAATATCAAATAAATAGATTCCCAAAAGGGACAGATACCCCAAAAGGGACAGATACCCCAAAAGGAAACGTCCCCAATGGGAAGAGGAGGAAAAATAGATGAAATATAATGCAGGGAAATATGATATAGCAGTTATTGGAGCAGGACATGCAGGATGTGAAGCAGCACTAGCAGCAGCTAGAATGGGAATGAAAACATTATTGTTTTCAATATCACTAGAAGCAGTTGCAAATATGCCATGTAATCCACATATAGGAGGAAGTTCAAAAGGACATTTAGTAAGAGAAATAGATTGCCTTGGTGGTGAAATGGGTAAAAATATTGATAAAACTTTTACTCAACTTAGAATGCTTAATACTTCAAAAGGACCAGCTGTTTATTCTTTAAGAGCACAAGCTGATAGAAAACAGTATCAAGCTGAAATGAAGCATACTTTAGAAAAACAGGAAAATTTATATTTGAAACAAGCAGAGATAGTAGATCTAACTATTGAACAAGGAAAAGTAAAGAGTTTAGAAACTAATATTGGAGCCATATATGAAGTTGATAGTATTATAGTTGCCACAGGGACTTATTTAAAAGGCAAGATATATATTGGAGAAACATCTTTTGAAAGTGGACCTGATGGAGTATTCCCAGCAAATAAACTATCAGAAGCTTTAAAAAGAGAGGGAGTAGAACTTGTTAGATTTAAAACAGGAACTCCTGCTAGAATTAATAAAAATAGTATAGATTTTTCAAAAATGGAAATACAAGAAGGAGATGAAAGACCAGAAGCGTTTTCTTTTGAAGATGAAATTGACTCTAATATTGAGCAACTACCATGTTATTTAACATATACAAACGAAAGAACACATGATATAATTAGAAAAAACTTACATAGGTCACCATTATATGGTGGTGAAATAACAGGAACTGGGCCTAGATATTGCCCATCTATTGAAGATAAAGTTGTTAGATTTGCAGATAAAGAAAGACACCAAATTTTTGTAGAACCCATAGGAAGAAATACAGATGAAATGTATATTCAAGGTATGAGTTCATCACTTCCAGAAGATGTACAAATAGCTATGTACAGGACTATACCAGGACTAGAAAATGCAGAGTTTACAAGGCCAGCATATGCTATTGAATACGATTGTATTAACCCTTCAGATTTAAAACTTTCATTAGAATATAAGAAAGTTGATGGACTATTTTTTGCAGGTCAAACAAATGGAACTTCTGGTTATGAAGAAGCAGCTTGTCAAGGGTTAATTGCAGGGATAAATGCAAGTTTAAAGCTACAAGGCAAAGAACCAGTTATATTAGATAGGTCACAAGCATATATAGGCGTTTTAATAGATGATATTGTTACAAAAGGAACTAATGAACCATATAGAATGATGACATCAAGAGCAGAATATAGGCTTTTATTAAGACAAGATAATGCTGATATAAGGCTTTTAGAAATAGGCCATAGTGTAGGATTAGTAAGTGATGAAAGATATGAGAAATTTTTAAATAAAAGGAAAAAAATAGAAGAAGAAATTGAAAGAGTAAGAAATAAAACAATAAAACCTACTGAAAAAGTAAATGAATTTTTAAGAAAATTTAATTCTTCTGAAATTACAACAGGAGTTAAGCTAGCAGATTTAGTAAAAAGAAGTGAACTAACATATGAAGAACTGATAGAAATAGATGAAGAAAGACCAAATTTAGAAGAACAAGTGCAAAAGGAAGTAGGAATAGAACTTAAATATGAAGGATATATAAAACTTCAAGCAGAACAAGTAGAGAAATTTAAAAAATTAGAAGCAAAATTATTACCAAAAGAAATTAATTATGAAGATATAAAAGGGTTAAGATTAGAAGCAAGACAAAAATTAAATAAAATAAGACCAAACAATGTAGGACAAGCATCCAGAATATCAGGAGTTTCACCAGCAGATATATCAGTATTATTAATATATTTAGAGACATTAAAAAAATAGTTATATAAATAATAAAGAGAATTGTGAAATTAGAAATTGATGTAGGGGAGATTATTTCTTAGCTGTTCGAGTGAAACGAGTTACAGATAAGTTATGCGTTAGCTTAATCTCCCGCTCTTCGAAGAAATAACTATAAAAAAGAAGGAGAAAGAATGAAAATACAGGAATTTTCAAATGAATTGAAAGAAAAACTAAAATTAATTAATATAAAATTAGAAGATAAACAAATAGAAGAATTCTACAATTATATGAATTTATTATTAGAATGGAATGAAAGAATTAATTTAACAGCTATTACAGAGCCAATAGAAGTAATATTAAAGCATTTTGTTGATTCTGCTACTATTATAAAATATATAGAAGATAACAAGAAAATAGTAGATGTAGGTACAGGAGCAGGTTTCCCAGGGATACCATTAAACATTATAAATAGTAAAGCAAGTTATACATTAGTAGATTCATTAAATAAAAGAATAAATTTTCTAAATGAAGTAATAAATAGTTTGCAATTGAACAATATCAATACTATTCATTCAAGAATAGAAGATTTCGGAAGAAATAATAAAGAACGATTTGATATAGCTACATCAAGAGCAGTAGCTAGTTTAAATATTTTATTAGAATATTTATTACCATTAGTAAAAATAGGTGGAATATGTATTTGTATGAAGGGTTCTAATGTAAAAGAAGAAATAGAAAATGCAAGTAAGGCTTTAGAAATATTAGGTGGTAAAATAGAGAAAGTAGAAAAAATTATATTACCTGATAGTGATATAGAAAGAAATATTGTGATAGTAAAAAAAGTAAAGAATGCACCTAGTAAATACCCTAGAAAAGCTGGTATGGCTACGAAAGAGCCAATATTATAATTATTTATATTATAATGAAAGGAGAAAAAATAATGACTGAATATATAAAATTAAGAAAGTATACAAATAATGATTATATGTTTGTTTATGAAATAAAAAAGAATGCATATAAAAAATATGTAGAAGAATGTTGGGGTTCATGGGTAGAAAAAGATCAACAAAAATACTTTGAAAATTTTATAAATCAAGTAAAAGAAAATGCTTATATAATACAGTATGATAATAAAGATATAGGATTTTATAATGGGGAAATACTAAAAAACGGTAATTATGAAATAGGAAATATTTGTATTATTAGTGAATATCAAAATAAAGGAATTGGAACTAAAATATTAAAAGGTATATTAGAAAAATACTCTAATACAAATATAGAAATACAATACTTTAAACAAAATCCAGTTGGGATATTATATGAAAGATTAGGATTTGAGAAATCTGGTGAAACTAATTTTCATTATCAAATGGTTAAGTATAAAAGTATAAAATAGTAAAAATAAATAATGATATGAGAAAAAAGTGGATTATTAATATATTAAATATTGATATTAAATTAATTTATATTATAATACATTACTTTTTCTATAAGTAAGAATAATATAATTAAAATATCAAAAAAAGTCAGTAAATGTTATAAAATTTATTGACTTTTTTTGTATATTTCTATAAAATAATTATATCAATAAAAAATGATGGAGGTAATTAAAAGTGGGTAAAATAGTATCGGTAGCAAATCAAAAAGGTGGAGTAGGGAAAACTACAACAGCAGTCAATTTAAGCACAATACTTGCTAAAAAAGGTAAAAAAGTTTTATTAATGGATGCTGACCCACAAGGAAATGCAACTAGTGGTTTAGGAATTGATAAAGATGTTAATTTTTCTATTTATGATGTTCTTGTTAATGATGTAGAAATAGAGAATACATTAATACAAACAAAAGTTAAAAACTTAGATGTATGTCCTTCTAATATAAATTTAGCTGGAGCAGAAGTAGAACTTGTTTCTATGATGTCTAGGGAGCATAGATTAAAAGAAAAAACAAATAGTCAAAAAGACAATTATGATTATATTATAATAGATTGCCCACCATCTCTAGGACTAATTACGTTAAATGCTTTTACAGCTTCAGATAGTGTATTAATACCTGTACAATGTGAATACTATGCACTTGAAGGACTAGGGCAACTTATAAATACAATAAACCTTGTAAAAAAACACTTAAATAAAGATTTAACGATAGAAGGAGCTTTATTAACGATGTTTGACATTAGGACAAACTTATCAAATCAAGTTGTAAAGGAAGTAAATAAATACTTTGAAAATAAAGTTTATAAAACAGTAATACCAAGAAATGTAAAATTAAGTGAAGCACCAAGTTATGGAATGCCAATATCAGTATATGACCCAAAATCAAAAGGTGCAAAATCTTATGATAAATTTGTTAAAGAATTTATAAAGAAAAATGAACAAAATTAATATTAAGGAGAGATGGTTAAATGGCTAAAAATACAGGACTAGGGAAAGGTTTAGATGCATTATTTACTGATAAACTAGTTATTGAAGATGTAAAAGAAGATAAAAAAGAGCAAAAAATAGAAGGCGAATTAGTAGAAAAGATAAAAATAATAGATATAGAACCAAATAAAAATCAGCCAAGAAGAAAATTTGATAGTGAAGCGATAGAAGAACTTGCAGAATCAATAAAAATATATGGAATAATTCAGCCAATAATAGTAACTAAAAAAGATGGTTTTTATGAAATAGTTGCAGGTGAAAGAAGATGGAGAGCAGCTAAAAAAGCTGGACTTTCAGAAGTTCCATGTATAGTAAGAGAAAATGACGAAAGAAAAAATAAAGAGATAGCATTAATAGAAAATATACAAAGGGAAGATTTAAATCCAATTGAAAAAGCAAGAGGTTTTAGGCAATTAATAGACGAATATGGAATAACGCAACAAGCTTTAGCAGATATAATGGGAATAAATAGAAGTACATTAACAAACTGTTTACGTATATTAAATTTAGATCAAAGAGTTATAGAACTAGCTTTAGAGGGAAAACTTTCAGAAGGGCATTGTAGATCACTTTTAGCATTTGATCCAGAAGAACAATATGAAATAGCTTTAAAAGTAATAGAAACTGGAAGATCTATAAGAGATATAGAACAAACCATAAAAAATAGAAAAGTAGCTGACAAGAAAACAAAAGAAGAAAAAAAGAAATATTCAGCAATATATAAAGATATAGAAGACAGGTTCCAAGGTTTTTTTGGAACAAAAGTAAAATTAGATGCAGGAGCTAGAAGTGGTAAAATAATTATAAAATACTCTACAAATGATGAATTAGAGAGGCTTTTAGAGTTAATAAATAAATAAAAAAGTAGAAATTAAACGGAGCATATATGTATAAAAAATATATGCTCTTTAAAAGATAAAATAGGGAAATATTAAATATAAGAAAGCCATTAAAAGTACAAATTAAAAGAATTTAAAGGGTCTTAATTAATTAGAAATACCAACAATAATTTACTAAACTGAACCGAAAAACATAAAAAATAACTTATAGAATAGAAAAGGAGAAAAAACAAATGGAAAGTATATTAAATTTTATGAGAACAGATTTATTTTTAATAATAATATTATTGGGCATAATATTATTGTTATTATTATATATTACAAACAGTATAAAATTATTTAAATTAAGAAAAAGTTATAAACAATTTATGAAAAAACTGGGGAGAGGAGAACAAATAGATGAAATACTAAAAAAATATATTGATACTGTAGAAAAAGTAGAAGAAAACCAAGAAGAAATAGAAAATTATTGCAATAAATTAGACGAAAATATGAATACTTGTATACAAAAGATAGGACTTGTAAGATATAGTGCATTTAAAGATACAGGAAGTGACTTAAGTTTTGCATTAGCTATTTTAGATAAATATAATGATGGAATAGTATTAAATGGAATATACTCAAGAGAAATGTCAAATATATATGCAAAACCAGTAAAAGATGGAAAATCAACATATACGTTGTCAGAAGAAGAAAAAGAAGCAATAGAAAAAGCTATTAATAAATAGTAAGCCATATAAAAGTAAAACTGTGATAGTTACTTTATAGAAATTCATATAATATAAAAAAATAGAGAATATTTTACCTTAGTTATGGCAAAATATTCTCTATATAGTATGATATTTAATCTTTCACGTGAAATTTTATTAATCGTTTCCCATAAGAAATATCATATTGGCAACCTAAACCATATAATTGTTGCCATAGTTTTTGATTATAGACCTCATAATATTCATTATTATCGTATACATCATAGTAAATTTCTATACTATAATCGTTTGAATTAAACGATTTTTCTAAATAAGTCTTAGAATCAGAAAACTTATAAATATCTAAAATATTTGTTGTTATATTTGAAGCATTACCAGTAACTTCTGACATCGATTGTTTTCCATAATATATAATATCGGATCTACCTAAAAATTCCTCTTCTCTAACTACTCCGCAGTTTCCAATCGTAAAGAAAAAGAAACATAGTAATATTTGAATAAGCAAGATATAAGAAGGACAAAAAACATCTAGTTTAGATCCATAAACAATAAACAATATACCCAATATAGGAAGGAGTGGCAAAAAGCTAAATTTCAAAGTTGCTCCAAAAAATATAAATTGAGCCAATCCCCATAAAATAAGAATTAAAGTTATAAAGCTAAAGACAAATATTTTAATATTTCGTAATACTTCTTTTTTTTCCAACATATAAGGTTCATTAATTAGTGATAAAATAAAAGGTATTAATATAAAAAGCGAAAACTCAAAAATTAAAATTAATGGAAAAATAAATACACTAATCATAGATATTACCTCCTAAACTAAAATAAATTATTATTTTAATGGTTACTAAACATATCCTAAATAAAGGATATGCCTAGTATATTATATTTTAAAGATTATGTAAATGAATTTAAAGAAATTTTTATAAAAAAAGATAATTAAAAACTGTAAAATGAAACAAATAAAAATAGATTATAGTATAAGTAATTATAAAATTTATTATTAAAAAGATAGGAATTAATAAATTGTCAATTAGACGTTTACACGATTTAAGACATTCACACGCTTCGTTATTAGTGAAATTAGGAGTACAACCAAAAGAAATATCACAAAGGTTAGGACATAGCAACATAGGAATAACAATGAATTTATATTCACATTTATATGAAGAAACAGACAGAGAAGTAGATAATTTATTTAATGAATTAATAAAAGTAAATTAAATGGTTAGCAAATAGTTAGCAAATATTTAAAAATCCAAAAATTGCTATTGACAACATTAGTCTAAATGTGTTAATATATATACTGTTACTGGCGAAAGTTAGTAACATATGCAGAGGTGGTCGAGTTGGTTTATGGCACCAGTCTTGAAAATTGGCGTAGGTTAATAGCCTACCGTGGGTTCGAATCCCACCCTCTGCGCCAATAGAATAATAGGAAGTTAGAAAAGATCTGACTTCCATATTTTCTATAAATGCTTGATATGCTTGACATATACAGCTACATATTAAATATTTGGAGGCTTACCCAAGTGGTTGAAGGGGACAGTTTGCTAAACTGTTAGGGTTCGCAAGGGCCGCGAGGGTTCAAATCCCTCAGCTTCCGCCAAGAGACATCTAAGAAATTAGATGTTTTTTATATAATAGGAAAGTTCGTTTTTTTTTAAAATAAGGATAAAATCGAGTAGAGTAAAAAATTTTAATAAATAAAATTTTTTACTCTACTCGATTTAATGTTAATATATAATTTGGGGAGTACAATTGTATTATATATCAAAAGAAATTTAATAAAAGCAAATAAAAAATAAAATAATATAATTTATTATTTGTAAAAATTTTATTTTTTAGCCATATTTTTATGTGAATGTATATATAAAAATATGAGTAAAAATACAAATAATTGGAATGATATAAATAGATAAAATTATATAAAAAATATTACAATAATTTTACATTTTATATAAAAATACAATAAATATTGACAAAATATAAATTTAAAGTTATAGTATAAGTAAGTTATGAAATATTAAAATTAATAATATGCAATATAATACATAAGAAAAGAAGGGAGAAAAATAAATAATATGAAAAAAATATTAAAAAATAAATTAGTTTTGATTATAATAGTAATCATAGGTATTTTAAATTTTGATTCAATAGTAAATGCGTTTTCAGCAAAAGTAAATTTATCCACTACATCTAAATTGAAACCGGCAGAAATAGTAGAAATAGTTTTGAATATATCAAATATAGATGCTGGAGAAGGAATAAATTCAATTGAAGCTGTACTAGAATATGATAAAAATATATTCGATGAACTAACAGAGGACAACTTTGAAGGTATGAATAAATGGAAAGTGCAAGGATATAATGAAGAAAATGGAATGTTTACAGCACTTAGAAATGACAAAGTTAATACATCAACTGATATGATAAAAATATCATTAAGAGTAAAAGAAAATGTTAATTCAGATAAAACAAACATAACAGTTAAAAATATACGTGTATCAGGAGGAGCAGTAGAATTTGGAGGAACTGGAGATATAGAAGTAGCAGAAGTAAACATAGCGATAGTAAAAGAAAATACAAATAATGAAAATCCACCAATATCAAATGAAGTAGCCAATACAATAACAAACACTACAACAAACACTACAACTAATACTACAACAAACACTACAACTAATACAACAACTAATAAAGTTACAACTAATACAAACAATGGAGGAGCCACAGGGAGATTACCACAAACAGGAGAAAATATAGCAACATATATAGCAGGAGTTTCAATAATAACAGTAATTGCAATAGTAGCATTTGTAAAATATAGAAATATAAATCTATAAAAAAATACACCTAATTTTATAAAATTAGGTGTATTTTTTCTATATTAGCATATATGTGTAATAGGTGATAAATAATGAGAGTAGGAATTTGTTTTGCAGGTGGAGGAATAAAGGGTGCAGCACACATAGGGGTATTAAGAGCATTTGAAGAAGAAAATATAAAATTTGAATATATTGCAGGAACTTCTTCAGGAAGTATTATAGCTACATTATATAGTGTAGGATATAATTCAAATGATATATATAGGATATTTAAAAAATACATAAATAAAATAAATTATATAGAGGTTAATAATATTTTTAAATTAATAATAGGCTTACTTATACAAAGAAAGATAACTATTACTGGATTAAATAGTGGAAAGATAATAGGAAAATTAATTAACAAAGAATGTATAAAAAAGAATATAAATAATATAGAACAAATAAATAAAAAAATATTAATACCTAGTGTAGACTTACGCAATGGAAAAATATATATATTTAGTTCTATAAAAAATAGAGGAACATATTCGGACAAAATTGTATATATTAACGACATTAATATAGGGAAAGCAGTTCATGCGAGTTGTAGTTATCCAGGAATATTTTGTCCAGTCGAATATGATAATACTTTTCTAATAGATGGAGGAATACGTGAAAATGTACCTTGGAGAGAATTAAAAAATAGTGGAGCAGAAAAGGTAATATCAATTGTTTTTGAAAATGAAATAAAAAGAAAAAAAGAGTTAAATATAATTGATGTAGCAGCAAAATCAATAGATATATTAAACCATGAACTTTCTAATTATGAATTAGATGGGGCAGACTATCTAATAAAAATTAGAACAAAAGATATACATTTATTAGATAAAGATAAAGTAGATTATTTATATCAATTAGGATATATAACTGCAAAGAAAGAAATAAAACAAATAAAAGATATAATAAACCAATAAAAAAATATTTTTTAATTAAACTAAGAATATGCTTTTTTTATATAAATGTTCTAAAATAAACTTGTCTTAAATATTATTAAACAAAAGAAAAAAATATAGGAGGGAAAATATTAAAATGAGAAGAATTATTACTATTAGTATAATTATTTGTTTAATAATTGGGAGTATTTTTGGAGTATATTATTTTTTTACTAAAGAAAAAGATGAAGAAATAATAGAGTATACGCCACAAGAAGAAATATCAGAGGAGCAAATGAGACAGACGATGGTTTCCTTATATTTTAAGTCAGGAGAGGAAATTGTACCAGAAGCTAGATTAATTGATGTAAAGGAATTGTTAGAAAATCCATATAAAGAAATATTAGAAATGTTAATAGAAGGACCCAAAAATAGTAGTCTAGAAAAAACAATACCAGAAGGCACTAAAATAAATAAGATACAAAAACAAGCAGATATATTAATAATAGATTTTTCAGAAGAATTTATAAAAAATCATAAAAATGGAGAAATACAAGAGAAGATAACTGTTAATTCTATAGTAAATACGATAACTGAATTAACAGAGATAAATGGAGTAAAAATAACGATAAATGGAGAAGAAAATAAATCTTTTAATGATGAAAAAATTAGATTTAATAAGGTTTTTTATAGAGAATAGAAAATAGAATAAATAAAAATATAGAAAAATAAAATTTAAAATATTCAAAATTAAATTAAAGTAATTTTGAATATTTTTATTTTAAAAATTTATAAAAATTTATACATTTACATGTATTTTTTAAAGTACATAAAAAATGTTCAATTTCATATAATGAATTTAAATTAAATTTGTTATTAATATTATTTTTACTTATTGAATAATTGTTATTACAAGGTGAGTAATTTTTTTTAAATTTATCTGTTTCCACAATATCACTCCTTTATTATAGTATATGTATAAAGTATAAAATTGATAATATATCAAAAAGACAAAAAAGACATAGATAGAAACTTAATAAAATGAGTAAAAAATGACTAGAATAATATAGAATTTAGTAAAAAGCAATAGAATAAGAGATAAAGCTGTAAGAAAATACTAACGGAACAAATAAAAAAGGAAAATTGCAAGAAGAAATAAAAATAATAGACATAAAAACATATATTAAAAAAAACTGACATAAATGTAAAAAAGTAATAAGAAAAATTAATAAAAAATATAGTATTTAAAGAAAGACAAACAACAATATTGTATAATAAACTGAAGTATTTGTATTAAAGATATAAAAGTAAAATTAAAAATAGAAATAGAAAGTAAATATAAAAAATAGATGAAAAATATTAAAAAATATAGTATAATAATAATATAAAAAAGGAGAAAAAATGGAAGATATATTAGAGAAGAATGAAAGAATAGATGATTTAGAATTTAAAAACTTAAAAATAATTCAAAAAGAGAATGGATTTTGTTTTGGAATAGATAGTGTACTTCTTTCCGACTTTGCAAAGGATATAAGGAATGATAGTAAAGTTTTAGATTTAGGAACAGGAACAGGGATATTAAGTATTTTGTTAAGTGAAAAGACAAAATTAAAAAAAATATATGGAGTAGAATTACAAAAAGATATTGCTGACATGGCTAAAAGAAGTGTTTTATTAAATAGTTTACAGGATAAGATAGAAATAATTAATTTAGATATAAATAATTTAGGAGATATATTTAAAATAAATTCATTTGATAGCATAGTGACAAATCCACCATATAAAAATCAAAATACAGGAAAAATAAATGAAAATGAATATAAATATATATCAAGGCATGAAACAACAGCCAATTTATCTGATTTTATAAAAATAAGTTTTAAAATGTTGAAGGATAAGGGTAGTTTATATATGGTTCATAGACCAGAAAGATTAATAGATATTATATATGAATTGAGAAACTACAATTTAGAACCTAAAAATATTAAATTTGTATATTCAAATAAATATAAAGAACCAAAATTAGTATTAATAAAAGCCGTCAAAAATGCAAATAAATTTTTAAAAGTAGAAAAACCATTATTTGTATATGATGAAAATGGAAGTTATACTGAAGATATATTAAAAATATACAATAAAATATAATATAAAAATGAAAGTCAGAAATTATAATACAAAAAATTAATATAAATTGTAAGTTAATTATTTATTGATATATAAGAAGAATATTGAATTATTATAAAGAAAATAGAAAATTATAAAACGGAGAGTGATTATAATATGATTGGAAAACTATACTTGGTAGCAACACCAATAGGAAATTTAGAAGATATTACATTGCGAGCAATTAGAACTTTAAAAGAGGTAGATATTATAATTGCAGAAGATACAAGACAAACTTTGAAATTATTAAATCATTTACAAATATCAAAAACTCTAATTAGTTACCATAGGCATAATGAAGAAATAAAAGTAGATGGACTGATAGAAAAATTAAAACTAGGAAGTAATATGGCATTAGTATCAGATGCAGGAACTCCTGTTATTTCTGATCCAGGAGAAATAATAGTAAGAGAGGCATTAAAAAATAACATAGAAATTATTCCTATTCCAGGAGCATGTGCATTAATAAATGGATTAATTGCATCAGGAATAGAGGCTAAAGAATTTTGCTTTTTAGGTTTTTTATCTTTAAATAAAAAAATAAGAAAAGAAAAATTAGAAGAAATAGAAAATGAAAATAGAACAGTTATATTATATGAAGCACCTCATAAAATATTAAATACATTAAAAGATTTACAAGATATATTGAAAGAAAGACAAGTGGTAATAGCAAGAGAGCTAACAAAAATACATGAGGAATTTATAAGAGGAAGTATAAATGAAATTTTAGAGAAATATAAAGAACCTAAAGGCGAGCATATTATTATAATAGAAGGTAATAAATTTAAAAAAGAAGATATAAAGAATAATATTTTAAAATGTATGCCAATAGAAGAACATTATAAATATTATGAAGAAAAAGGCCTACAAAAAAATGAAATAATAAAAAAAATAGCAAAAGATAGAAATGTAACTAAAAATGAAATATACAAATTATTTATATAATTTATAAGATGTATAATAATAACAATGATTCACAAATATTAAATATGATAAATAAATTAAATAAATCTAATATCTTATAGAAAAAAATTCCTCCTTGATATTTTATCGTGGAAGGACTTTTTTACACAACTTTCTTATACTTTCGAAATTAAAATATTAAATAAAAATTATTAAAAAATAAGAAAAAGTAGAACTGTAAAAAAATGTGTCATAAATCATATAGTTAATGTCATATTTCTTTAAAGTTCCATTTTTCAATTTTTATTTAATAATTCTAGTATAATGAAAAACAATAAATTAATTTTTATTATATAATTTAATATTATTCATTACCTATTTCTTTAATTTGTTTTAAACACTTATTGCAAATAAGTTTTTCTTTATATTCAGAAAGTTTTTTTGTATTTCCACAAAAAAGACATGATTTTTCATATTTTTGTAATACAATATAATTACCTTCTACAAATATTTCAATAGGGTCTTTTTCTGCAATATTAAATTGATTTCTTAACTCTATAGGTATTACAACTCTTCCTAGTTCGTCTACTTTTCTAATGATCCCTGTTGACTTCATACAATTTCCTCCTTTATTCGCCAATTTTCGACAAAAAATCTATAAATATAATAGCACAATTTGTCAAAAAAGGCAATAAGAATTACAATAAAAACAAAAAAATATTCCAATTTTTGTAAATTTTAATTTATATTATAATCCAATTATTAAATTTTTACTTCAAAATTTAAATTATATAAACAAAAACATATAAATAAACCTAATTTTTTATACATTCTTAATATAATAATTATTTTTATTAGATAATATGTCATAAAATTATTAAGCAAGAATATTCTTTTAAAGAATGATTGGAAGTGATTAGATGCTTAATATATTATGGCCAATATTTATAATAATATCCTTTATATATGCAATATTAACAGGTAATGTACAAAATGTGAATAACGCTATTTTTGAGTCTACATCTGAAGCAGTTAAACTTAGTATAACATTATTAGGGACAATGTGTTTATGGACAGGAATAATGAAAATTGCTCAAAAAACTAGTTTTGTTTCAAAGCTTACAATCTTACTAAGACCAATAATAGATTTTTTATTTCCAGAAATGAGAAAAAATAAAGTTGTAAAAGAACAAATATCTATGAATATAATAGCAAACATTTTAGGTTTAGGAAATGCAGCAACACCATTAGGATTGAAGGCAATGAAAAGTATGCAAGAAGAAAATGAAAAAAAAGATACAGTATCCAATTCTATGGCAATGTTTATAGTTTTAAATACTGCATCCTTACAATTAATACCAACAACAGTAATTGCGATAAGAGCATCATTAAATTCTACTAATCCAACTAGCATAATAATTCCTGTATGGGGAGCAACAATAGCTGCTGCAATAACAGGCATATTAGTAACAAAATTATGTATTAGATGTAATAAGTAATAAAACAATATTAATATATAAAATAGATTTTATTATAAAATTTAATATTAGTTTTTTACGAAATATAGAAAGTTTAATTAATAAATATATCAAATAAATATTAATATATAAAATGATTAAGAATTGATTTTATTAGAATAAAATTATAAAGATAAGAAAAAATTAGATAAAATAATTATTTTAAATTACTATTGTGTAAAGTAATAATATAAAATTGTATATACAGTTGTAAAATATTATAAAATAAGAAAGGAATTAATCAATTAGATAAATTAATATTCTTATATAATTGATTATACGAGAAAAAAGATGAATATTATAAATTATATATCCTCTGCAGCAGTACCAGTAATAATGTTATTAATTATTGTGTATGGTTTATTAGAAAGAAATAAAGTATATGATACATTTGTTGAAGGAGCAAAAGAAGGAATTGATGTTGTAGTAAATATTTTTCCTACACTAATAGGAGTATTTATTGCAGTTGGAGCTTTAAGAAGTTCTGGTATATTAGATTTAATTATTAAATTTATTTCTCCTATTACTAATATTTTTAAAATTCCTAGTGAAATTATGCCACTAGCCCTTATTAGGCCAATATCAGGAAGTGCATCAACAGCTGTTGCGACAAATATTATGACAACGTTTGGAGTAGATAGTAAAATAGGGTTAATAGCATCTACAATAATGGGTTCTACAGAAACTACTTTTTATACAATTGCGATATATACAGCATGTGTAGGAATAAAAAAAATACGTTTTGTATTAGCGGCTGCACTAATTGCAGATATTATAGGAATGTTAACATCTGTTATAATATGGGGATTTTTGTCGTAAACTTTTTCTTGACATAATGTGAAACCTATGTTATTATATTTTACATAAGATACAAAATAAATTCATTCAAAAGTGTTTTTTCAAAGTATTAAAATTAATTAAAAAAAATTAATTAAAAAAAATTAATTAAAAAAAATTAATTAAA
>CAOJCG010000015.1 GCA_948356915.1 uncultured Clostridiaceae bacterium | reverse complement strand
CCAATTTAATTAAATTATAAAAATTATTTTTACAAAAAATCGAAACTTAAAAGAAAAAATAGATTGACATAACTATAAAAGTAGTATATAATATATTAAAATATTTATTAGGAGAAAAAATATGCTAGAGAGTATAAAATATTTCGGATACTTGCTAGGCATAGAGCCATTTTGGATAATACTAATAATTGCACTATTAATATTATTAGGAATAATAAAGAGTATATACCCTTGGATGCCAAAATGGAAAAGTAAAGAAACAATACAAAAAGATGGCAGTAAAGTAATCAAGTTCTATCATTTAGATGAATAAAAAAGTAATAGGGGCTGTAAAAAAGGAAAGATTTGGGACGCGTCCCAAATCTTTCTTTTTTTACAGCCCCTATTATATTATAAAAAGGTTATACTACGATATTAAGCAAAAAATTCAGATTTTTCTAAACTAAAGCTATTAGCCTCAATGTTAGAAGAAAATGGATACTTATCCTTTAATAACTCATAAAATGTTACTTTATAGAATGGAATGGCATTTTCATAGCTTATAAAAAAATAAGGTTAACATATTGCAAAATATAGAATAATGTTATATAATAAATATACTATATTACAATAATGTTAATGTGTTACGAAACTGTTAAATGTATATTACAATTCTATTAACCTTATTGACATATAAATAGAAAAGTATAAAATATAGTTAAAATATAATGGAAGGGCTATTTATGAGAGTTATAAGTGGAACAGCAAAAGGTATAAAACTGAATTCAATAGAAAGTTTGTTAACTAGACCAACTTTAGACAGAGTAAAAGAAGCCTTATTCAATATAATTCAAACTCATCTTCAAGATTCTAACGTATTAGACTTATTCGCAGGAAGTGGAGCATTAGGAATAGAAGCTTTAAGTAGAGGGGCTAATCATTGTACATTTTGCGATAAATCTTATGAAACAGTCAAAATGTTAAAACAAAACTTACAAAGAACAAAGTTTGAAAATAAGGCAACTGTATTAGTAAAAGATTATAAAAAAAGTATAAAAATATTAGAAAAAAATAAATTTAATATTATTTTTATCGATCCACCATACAAACAAAATATAGCGGTAGACTCTATAAAGCTAATATTAGAAAATAATATATTTGCAAAAGATGGAATAATAATACTAGAAACAGATGAAGAAGAAAGAGAAATAAAGGAATTAGAAAATATTAATTTAGAAGTGTATGATGTAAGAAAATATGGAAGAGTGAGCTTAATTTTCTTACGTGAAAGGGGCTAAAAATACCATGGAAATATTCACATTATTAGAAACTATAGAAGAAATGCTAGAAACAAGTAAGTCAATACCATTTTCTACAAAAGGTATAGTAGATAAAGAAGAAATGCTTGAAATAATTAAAGAAATACGTTTAAAGTTACCAGAAGAATTAAAACAAGCAAAATGGGTAAAAGAAGAAAGACAACGTATATTAGTAGAAGCACAAAAAGAAGCAGATGACATAGTAAAAGAAGCAGAAAACAGAATAATATCTATGATAGATGAACATGAAATAACAAGAAAGGCATATGAGCAAAAAGCAGAAATAATAGAAACAGCAAATGAAATGTCAAGAGAAATATCAAAAGGAACAAAAGATTATGCAGATAGTATATTACAAAATATAGAAGAATCACTAGAAAAAGCATTAGAAACAATACAAAATAATAGAAGAGAACTAAAATAAGAAAAGTCGCTAAAAGCGATTTTTTTGTTGCATAGGAAAAATCGACTTGACTTTAAAAAATACATTTTACATTGTAGGGGCCGCCGCCTTTGACGACCCGCGTGGCGGAGCCACTTTTGTTCTTGAATAGGAAAAACTACATCTATAGGAAAAATTGCAAACAATTTAAGAAAAAACGGCAAAAAAGTAGTAATAGCAGCAGTAGAACAACTGGAAATATGGGCAAATAGAGCAAATTGTGAAATAGTAAAAAAAGAAGAAGGAGCAGACCCAGCCTCAGTAGTATATGATGCAATACAAATAGCAAAAGAAAAAATGCAGATGTACTAATATGTGATACAGCAGGCAGACTTCATAATAAGAAATATTTAATGGATGAATTAGAAAAAATAAAAAAAGTAATAGATAGTGGTTTGCCAGAAGCATCAAAAGAAATACTAATGGTATTAGATGCAACAACAGGACAAAATGCTATAGAACAAGTAAAAGCATTTAAACAAACAGTAGATATAACAGGAATAATATTAACAAAACTAGATGGAACAGCAAAGGGTGGAGTAGTAATAGGAATATCGAACGAAAACAATATGCCTGTAAAATATATAGAAGATTTGCAGAACCAGAAGAAATAGCAAAAGTAATACTATTTTTAGCATCAGATGATGCAGAATATATAAATGGTACAGTTATAAAAGTAGATGGTGGAATGTAAGAATTAAGAGAAAACTTTCTTAGGTAATAATTTTCTTATATTTTTTAGAGTAGTTTCTATTTATAAAAGTAGCAAAACGTCAATAGTTTAGGGTGTAAAACTTTGAAAGTTTTACACCCTAAACTATTGACATTTTGCTAGATTCAGTTGATAGCAAACAAATAATTTGTAAGAGCATTAAAAACTTGAGGACTACGGATATTGAGCCAATAGTCAAAAGAATACCAATTAAGTACTCTCAGCATAGTCTGTTTAGGATCATTTACAAACTGTTCTTTCCAATCAATGTCAAATGATATGTCTTCTTTAACTTCTTGGATTTTTTGACAAAGATCCATACACTTCCTACTTCCAATAGAATATGCACTGATAATCACTTTGCCGAGCCCCCATGAAAAACCATACTCATTCATCAAACGATTAACACTTTTGTCGAATTTTCTTTGGCGCTCCTGCCGATCGATAATGGGTTCATAAGTATATAGGCCTTTAATAGCATCGTGCACATACATATAGTATATGTTATTTACTATAAATGTGGGAACGTAGACTATTTTTCCACCATCTTCTGTGGCAAGAATTTTGTAGTAAATAGCTGATGTGATAGGTTCAAAACACTCTTGGAAGTGTTTCTGAATGTTCTCTGGCAATGTACAGAGTATTTGTTTGCTATTTTTTACTTGCTTAGTCATTTTTTCTTTCCTCCTATAATATAAAATAATACATATTCAATATTTCGGAGGATTCTACCTTCCGAAATATTCGAAAGGTATCTTAAAATAAACTTTCTATTTATATTATAACATACTTTATGTAAAAAAAAACAATTACTTTTTTGCCATTTTATTAATATATTATGTTAAAAACAACAGACAGAAAAATATTGCAAAAAATGTAAGCTTATGATAATATATATAACAATATAAGGCAAAGGAGAAATGTCAATGGGATTTTTTGAAAAATTAAAAGGTGGATTAAGCAAAACAAAAACATCATTTGATGAAAAAATAAACAATGTATTTAGTGGTTTTAGAAAAGTAGATGAAGAACTTTTAGAAGAACTAGAAGATGTATTAATAATGTCAGATGTAGGAAGTAACACTACTTTGAAAATTATAGAGGAATTAAGAAATAAAATAAAAAAAGAAAATATAAAAGATGAACATGAAGTAAAAAGAGCATTAAAAGAGGTAATAAAAGAAATATTTGATAAAACAGATACTAGCTTAAAATTAGAAACTGTGCCATCAGTTATACTAGTAGTAGGAGTAAATGGAGTAGGGAAAACCACATCAATAGGAAAAATTGCAAACAATTTAAGAAAAAACGGCAAAAAAGTAGTGATAGCAGCAGCAGATACATTTAGAGCAGCAGCAGTAGAACAATTAGAAATATGGGCAAACAGAGCAAATTGTGAAATAGTAAAAAAGGAAGAAGGAGTAGACCCAGCCTCAGTAGTATATGATGCAATACAAATAGCAAAAGAAAAAAATGCAGATGTACTAATATGTGATACAGCAGGAAGACTTCATAATAAAAAATATTTAATGGATGAATTAGAAAAAATAAAAAAAGTAATAGATAGCGGTTTACCAGAAGCATCAAAAGAAATACTAATGGTATTAGATGCAACAACAGGACAAAATGCTATAGAACAAGTAAAAGCATTTAAACAAACAGTAGATATAACAGGAATAATATTAACAAAATTAGATGGAACAGCAAAGGGTGGAGTAGTAATAGGAATATCAAACGAAAACAATATGCCTGTAAAATATATAGGAGTAGGCGAAAAAATAGACGATATGGAAAAATTTGATTCGGGGGATTTTGTAAATGCATTGCTAGACTAGTTCCAATTGGGGACGCTTCCCTTTGGGGTATCTGGTACAAATGGGGTATATGTCCCTTTTAGGAACTATATAGATGAAAAATTGGAACTTAAGAAAGGATTAAAATATGGAAAAACAAAAAAACAAAACTAAAATAACAGCAAAAATAAAAAACAAAAAAAGATTATTTGCTGTATTAAGCGTTTTATTGTTAGCAATTATAGTAGCATATATTCTATTTAGAGGAAGCTACCTAGAAATGTTAGAAGTAGGTGAAAATTATATAGAAGTATATTGGCAAAATATTAAATATATGGCACTTACTTTTATAACTAATTTTTCATTAATATATATAATGATATATACTACAAATAAAAACATAAAAAAAGGGTTAAAAGAATTTTTTGAACAAGAAAATAAAAAAATACCAAAGTTTTTAAATAAATCAATAGCTTTTATATCAGCAATAGTGATAAGTGCATGTACTTCAAGTTTAATATTAAAAAAAGCAATGCTATGTTTTGGAAGTGCTCAATTTGGAACAAATGACCCAATATTTAATATAGATATAGGTTATTATATATTCCAAAAGCCATTTATAGAATTAGTATTTTGGTATTTTATAATATTATCAATAGCACTATTAATATACAAAGCAGTGTATTATATAACAACATTTAATTTATTTTTTGATGGAGTAGACAAAAAAACAGTAAAAAATAGTAAATTAATAAAGCAAATAACAAATGGGGTATTAGTACTTGCAATATTATTAGCAGGACTAATATTACTAGAAGTACAAAATATAGGAACAAGTAAATTTATGACATTAAGAGATGATAGTATGTCATATTCACTATTTGGAGCAGGTTTTGTAGATGTGAATATAAAGGTATGGGGGTATAGAATATTATCAGCAGTAATAGTAATATCTGTATATATGGGAATAAAAGCATTTAAGCAAGATAAAACAAAAAAAATAATAATGTGGATAACCGCAGTTCCAGCATATTTGGTAGTTCTATTTATTATAATGGCAGGAACACAAGAAATATATGTAAACGCTAATGAATATGACAAAGAAAAAGAATATATATCAGCAAATATTAAAGCAACAAAAGAGGCTTATGGCATAAATATAGAAGAGATTGCCCTAAATGAATCAGAAGCAATAACATCAAAACATGTTACAGAATATAAAAACGTTTTAAATAATATATGTATAACAGATGCAAACATAGTATTAAAAGATTTAAACAATGGACAAACTGCTAAAGGTTATTATTCATATAGAACCTCTCAAATAGGAAAGTATGATATAACTGGAAAAGAAAGCCTAGTGTATATATCACCAAGGGAAATAGTAAACAGTACAGGGACATATAACAGTAAAACGTATGAACACACACATGGATATGGAGCAATAGTAACATCAGCTACAGAAACTAACGAAAATGGAAATTTAAATAATATACAAAAAGACTTTGAAAATAATATATCATCAGAAGTAATACAAATATCAGAACCTAGAATATATTATGGATTAGAAACAAATGATACAGTTGTAACAAATAGCGGTTCAAATAAAGAATTTGATTATCCTATATTAAATTCTAGCAGTGCAGAAAATAAAGAAAATGAATATGATGGAAAATCAGGTTTAAATTTAAATTTAGTAGATAGAATAATACTTGCAATAAAAGAAAAAGATATAAAGCTAGCTTTTTCACGGAAATGTTACAGGTCAAAGTAAAATACTAATAAACAGAAACATAATAAAAAGAGCGCAAACAATAATGCCATATTTAAAATATGATGAAAAACCATATATGGTAATAACAGATGAAGGAAGATTAATATGGGTATTAGATGCATACACAATATCAAACAATTATCCATATTCACAAAAAACAATACTTCAAGAAACGCAAACAACAAAATTAGAATTAAATTATATAAGAAATTCAGTAAAAGTGATAATAGATGCTTATGATGGAACAATAAAATTTTATATAACAGATAGAACAGACCCAATAGTAATGGCATACTACAATATTTATCCAAGTTTATTTGTAAACTTAGAAGAGAAGATACCACAAGATATATCAAATCACTTTGTATATCCAGAGTATTTATATAACATTCAATCAGACATAATAACAAGATATCACAATGTGCAACCAGACGTATTATATAGAGGTGATGACATATGGAATATAGCAACACATAATACAGGAAAAACATTGTCAAAATCAGGAACTAAAATGCCTGCATATTACACAATGGTAAAAACAGTAAATAGTGAAAAAGAAAACTTAGGTTTAATATTACCATATACACTATATGGTAAACAAAACTTAATATCTTATATAGTAGGAACTTGCACAGAAGAAGGAAATCTAGACTTAAAAATATATAAATATCAAGCAAACAGTAATGTATTAGGTCCAATGCAGCTAGACACAAAAATAGAAGAAGACGAAACAATACAAAAAGAAATAGAAACTTTAAATGTAACAGGAACAAAGATTACAAGAAATATGATAGTAGTACCAATAGATAATACACTCTTATATGTAGAACCAATATATATAAGGTATACTAATGAAAAAAATTCACTTCCAACACTAAAAAAAGTAATAGTATCATCAGGAACGAAAGTAGCAATAGGAAATAATATAAAAGAAGCGTTAACAAACCTAGTATCAAAATATGCAGTAGATATACAAATAGAAAATACAGATACAATAGAAGAGCTAACAGAAGCAATAATAAAAGCAAACAAAAATTTAAGTGCCTCAAACGAAAGTAACGACTGGGAAATGGTAGGAAAAGATATAAAAAAATTGCAAGAATTAATAAATAAATTAGAAACTTTAGTAGAAGAGGAAAATGCTAAAAAAGTAAATGAACAAGTAAATGAAATAGGAACAGTAGAAGGAAACTTAGCAAATGAGTTAATAAATGGTATATAAATAAGAAAATAAAGCACCATAATAGAAATGGTGTTTTATCTTTGATTATATACTAGGAGAGTATGATATTTTAAGTTAAAACTGCCACTACAGAAAAAATGATTTCTTAAGTTGACAGCGCACGTTGTAAGGATAGACGCCGTATCAAACGACTACATGGCGAAACAAATTCGAATCAATAGAGAGTACTTTGGAATATCGATAGGAGAATTCAATATGTTTGGAAAAAGAAAAAAAGAAAATATATTATTAAAAAAAATAGATGAACTAAATACAAGCTTACTAAAAAGCAATATATTAGAAATAACAACATTAATGGGAGATCGAAAAGAACTATTACTAAGGAATTTTTTAGCGGGAATATCAAGAGGAATAGGAATAGGAATAGGTGTTAGTATAATAACAGCGATATTGATACTATTGTTAAGAAAGTTAGTAACCCTAAATATACCAGTAATAGGAAAGTATCTTGCTGACATAGTAGATGTAGTACAAAAGTCAAGGTAAAACATAAATTTGAGCAAAAATTTATTGACATTAAAAAGTAATATTGTTATTATAAGTTTAATAATAGAAATGAATTTAAATAATGAATATTACTACTTAGCTAAACGAAGAGTAAAAAATAGAAAAGGAGAAAACAAATGAAAAGAAATCAAAAAAATATTATAATAGCTATAACAGTGATAATAATTCTAATATTAATAGTAGGAGCAGTACTTATAAATAATACTGGTATTTTAGAGAAAATAGAAAAAAATAAAGAAAAAATACTAGAAGCAGAAGCAACCTCAAAATTAGAGCAAGCATTAGAAATAGCAAAAACAAAGAAAGAAAATGATATAGAAAATTACAATAATGAAGAGTATTTAAATAATCTATTAAAAGAACAAAATATATCAATACATGAAAATATAGCATATGTAAATGAATACAGCTTTGAAATAGATAGAGAAAACTTGAATATAATACAAGCATTAGGAAAAACAACTGTAAGTATTGAAACAAAAGTATTAAAACTATTAGGGGAGAACGAACAAGGAAAAGAAAGAGGAAAGATACAAATAACAGTATCAAGTAATACGCCAATAGAAAATATAATACTAGAAAATGAAAATGGAACATATAGTAAAGAAAATGTTACAGAACTAACATACACAAAAGAATTAGAACTACAATTAGACAAAAACTATGTAATAACAGTAGTTACAAAAGATGGAAAAATAATAAGCAAGGTATTTAAAAGTACAAAAGAAGATTATGTCCCACCAAAAATAGAATCGCCAAGTATTTGAGTTTGTTGACTTCTTGGCTAATAAATAAACAATGAATTCTTCGACTACAAATTTAGGAGGATGGGCTGATTGCAATATGAGAAAAGTAACTTTACCTCAAATATTTACAACTTTTCCAGAAAATATGAAAAATATCATAAAAAAGTAACAAAAGAAAATCAAATAGAATATAACGATACAAAAATATCTTACACAGACGAATATTTATGGTTGTTATCTTGTAAAGAAATATACAATTCTACTATTTATGGAAATGAAGGAAGGCAATATAAATATTATAAAAATAATAGTGTCGAGTGCATACAAAAAACAACGAGTAATTATTCATATTGGTGGTTAAGAACTCTTAATATCCCATACAGTAATGGCTTTTGTGCCGCTCATAACACAAACCGAAATATTGTACAAGCAAATGCTACAGAAAAGTATGAAGTCGCGCCACGATTTTCAATATAGTAAAATATGGATTATATTAGAAAAATGAAAATATAAATTGATATAAAAATCCAAAAACACTTGTAATTTTTACCAAAACAGTATATAATAATATAAGAATACAAAATGAACTTAGCAAAGAGCGGAAACAAATTCCGCTCTTTGATTAAGTTTTAAAGAAAACAAAAGGAAAAAACAATAGTAAAGGAGTGATTTTGTGGCAAGTATTGAAGAAAGAGTAGAAGAATTAGTAACACCTAAAATAGAAAGCTTAGGCTACAATGTATATGATGTTCAATATGCCAAAGAAGGTAAGGACTATTTTTTACGAATATTTATAGATAAGGAAAATGGAATAGACCTAAATGACTGTGAAAAAGTAAACAATGAAATAAATGATATACTAGATGAAGCAGACTATATAAAAGAACAATACTTTTTAGAAATATCTTCACCAGGAATAGAAAGAATACTTAAGAAAGATAAACATTTAGAAATGGCAAAAGGTAAGCAAGTAGAAGTAAAACTATTTAGTAAATTAGAAATAGAAAATGGAAAAAAAGAATATGTAGGAACCTTAAAATCATTTGATAATGAAGCAATATATATAGAAGAAACAGAAAAAGAAGAAATAAAAATATTAAGAAAAAATATCTCAAATTTAAAATTGAAATACAATTGGTAAATAGAAGTTGGAAGTTGCAAATTGAAGCTAGAAGTTAGAAGTTGGAAAATAAGGTAAGTCTTCGAAGTAATTACCAAAGTTTCCAACCTCCAACCTCCAACCACCAACTTCCGACCTCCAAAATTAAATGATGAGGTACTTAAAAATATATCTTATTAGGAAATATAAATAACTATGAAATATAGATAATAAGGAAGGAGAAATAAAAAAATGAAGAAGAAACAAACAAAATCAAATGGACCAGCGATTGATAGCACAGAGTTAATACTAGCAATGGAGGATCTAGAAAAAGAAAACGGACTAAAGAAAGAGGAAATGCTTACAACAATAGAAACAGCGCTTGTAGCAGCATATAAAAGAAACTATGACTGTGAAGATGAAAATGTAAAAATAACAATGGACAGAGAAACTGGAGAAATTCATGTATATATGCAAAAAGAAGTAGTAAAAGAAGTAGAAAACGAAAAAACACAAATATCTATTGAAGAGGCAAAAAAAATAGACAACAAAATACAAGAAGGAGATATTTTAGACAATGAACTAGTACCAAAAAACTTTGGTAGAATAGCAGCAGGAACAGCAAAACAAGTAATAATACAAAAGATAAGAGAAGCATCACGTGAATTCTTATATAATGAATATAATGATAGAAAAGGTGAAATAGTATCAGGTTTAATACAAAAAGCAGATGGTGGAGTAGTTATAGTAGACTTAGGAAGACTAGAAGGAGTTATGCCTTTAAAAGAACAAATACCTTCAGAAAGATACCATGTAAATGATAAAATAAGAGCATGTATAGTAGAAGTAGAAAAAGGACAAAAAGGAAGTACACAAGTAATAATTTCAAGAAGTCATAACGATTTTGTAAGAAAACTATTTGAACTTGAAATTCCAGAAATATATGAAGGATTAATAGAAATAAAAAGTGTATCAAGAGATGCAGGAAATAGATGTAAAGTAGCAGTATATTCACAAAATGAAAATATAGACCCAGTAGGCTCATGTGTAGGACAAAAAGGTATACGTATACAAAATATTATAAATGAATTAAATGGAGAAAAAATAGATGTAATAGAATGGAATGCAGACCCAAGTATATACATTTCATCAGCACTATTACCAGCACAGGTAATGGCAGTAGATATAAAAGAAGAAGAACACTTTGCACAAGTAATAGTTCCAGATGACCAATTATCTCTAGCAATAGGAAAGGCAGGACAAAATGCAAGACTAGCAGCAAGGCTAACTGGCTGGAAAATAGACATAAAAAGTGAAACACAATTTAGACAAATGTTAATAAATATGCAAAATGAAGAACAAAAAGAAGAAAATACTGAAATAGCTTCAGAACAAATAGAAGAAGCAGAAGAATTGATAAAACAAGCAGAAAAAGAACAAGAAATAACAGAAAATATAGTAGAAGAAACAATAGAAGAAATAAAAGAAGAAAAACCAAAAAGAACTAGAAAGAAAAAAGAAGAAACAGATGTTAAAGAAAATACGATAGAACAAGTAGAAGAAAAGCCTAAAAAGACTAGAAAGAAAAAAGAAGAGACAGATAGTAAAGAAGAAAAGGTTGAAGAAGTAGTAGAAGAAAAACCAAAAAGAACTAGAAAAAAGAAAGAAGAAACACCAGAAGAATAAAAGGACATGAATTAAAATAAACTAGAATACAATAGAATAAGGAGTTGAAAGCTTTGAAGAATTTACCAAAACGTACATGCATAGGATGCAACGAAATAAAACTAAAAAAAGAACTAATTAGAATAGTAAAAAATAAAGAAGGTCAAATTTCACTAGATAAAACAGGAAAAGCAAATGGACGAGGAGCATATATATGTGATAACATAGAATGCTTAGAAAAAGCTATAAAAACAAAACGACTAGAAAGAAACTTTGAAACAAAAATAAGTGAAGAAATATATGAAGAATTGAGAAAAAGGATACAATAGAAGTCAGAAGACGGAAGCTAGAAGTCAAAAGTCGGAAGTCAGAAGCTAGAAGGCAGAAGACAGAAATCAGAAGCCAGAAATCGGAAAGTAAGAATGTGTAGGGGCGCTGCATTGTCAATCGACCTGCTCTCCAGAGAAATTACCCTAAAATCCGACCTCCGATTTCTGACCTCTGATCTCTAAAAAAGGAGTTAAAATGGAAAAAAATAAAGCCTTGCGAATGCTAGGTCTAGCTACGAGAGCTGGAAAAATATCATTCGGAACAGAAAGTGTAATAGACACTATAACTAAAAAGAAATCAAAACTAGTAATAGTTGCGTTTGATGCATCAGAAAGAACAAAAAGAAATATAGAAAAAACAGCAAATGAATATAATGTAAAAATGAGAATATATGAAACAATAGAAACTTTAAGTAAAAGTATTGGTAAAGAAAACAAAGCAGTTATATCTATAAATGATATAAATTTTGCAAATGAGATATTAAAGATAATTGATGGGGGTGAAGTTATTGGGTAAGATGAAAATATATGAATTAGCTAAAGAATTAAACTTAACCAGTAAAGAAATAATGGCAAAAGCAAAAGAGCTAGGTATAGAAGTAAAAACACATATGAGCTCAATAGAAGAAAACGAAGTAAATAAAATAAAAAGTAAAATAGGAAAAATCATAAAAAAAGAAGAAGACAAAACAAAGAAAGAAGACAAAAAACAAAATTCACCAGTTATTATAAGAAGGGAAATTATAATAACAGATGAAGAAAAAAAAGAAAACAACAATAAACAAGCAGAACAAAGAAACAAGCAAGTAGGGTTTGTAGAGAGAAATAAAAACGCAGACTATAATATAGTATATAGAAACAAACCAACAAAGCCAATGACTGTAAGTGAACTATTTGGTATAGGAAAAAAAGAAGAAAAAATAGAAAAAGAAGAGAAAATAGAAAAGGTAGAAAAGAAAGAAGAAAATATGCAAGCAAATAAAGAACCAGTAAAAGAAGAAAAAGTAGATAAAAAAATTGCAAATAATACAAAAAGCAATAATACAAATATGCAAAATGCGAATAATAATGGTCAAACTAGAGAGAATAATAATAATTTCCAAAATAGAAATGATAGACAAAATTTTCAAAGCAAAAATGAAAGACAAAATTTCCAAAACAGAAATGAAAGGCAAGACTTTCAAAATAGAAACGAAAGGCCAAATTTCCAAAATAGAAATGAAAGGTCAAATTTTCAAAACAGAAACGATAAATCTGGTTTCCAAAATAGAAATGATAGACCTAATTTTAAAAATAGAAATAATGGAAATGGTTTCCAAGATAGAAACAATGGGAATTACAAAAATAATGGACAAAAAGGTAATTTTGGAAGAGAAAGAAGACCATTAGACGAAAGAGGAATAGATAAAAACATAAAAGACATAATGCAAGCAGATATTGTAGAAAAAGAAAATGTAAGAGACTTTAGTTCAAAAGCAATCGACAAAGCAAAAAATGAAAGACAAGAAGAAAGAACAAATAAGAAACAAAACAAAAATAAAAAAGGTTCAAGGTTTGCAGGAGAAGAATTTGATGGAGGAAAACTAAAAGACCTAAAACAAGTAGATAGCCTATCAAATATGTTCCATGATCAAGAAGGTGGAATGTTAGATTATTATGACTTAACAACAGCAAGAGGAAAAAGAAACAAGAAAAAAGCAAATAAAAATGAAGAAGAAAGAAAACAAAAAATATTCAAACTAACGCAAATTGAAATACCAGAAACAATAACAGTAAAAGACTTAGCGCTAGAACTTAAGAAAACATCAGCAGAAGTTATTAAAAAGTTATTCGGTTTTGGAATAATGGCAACAATAAATAACGATGTAGACTTTGACACAGCATTCTTAGTAGCAGAAGAATTTGGAGTAACAGCAATCAAAAAGCAAGAAGTAAAAGAAGAAGACATACTATTTGACGAATCAGAAGACTTAAAAGAAGAATTACAAGAAAGACCACCAGTAGTAGTAGTAATGGGACACGTAGACCATGGAAAAACATCATTATTAGATGCAATTAGAGAAACGAATGTAATAGAAGGAGAAGCAGGAGGAATAACACAAGCAATAGGAGCATACCAAGTAACAGTAAATGGTAGAGAAATAACATTCTTAGACACACCAGGTCATGAAGCATTTACAAGTATGAGAGCAAGAGGAGCACAAATAACAGATATAGCAATACTAGTAGTAGCAGCAAATGATGGAGTAATGCCTCAAACAGTAGAAGCAATAAACCATGCAAAAGCAGCAGAAATACCAATAATAGTAGCAGTAAACAAAATAGACTTACCAGAAGCAAATGTAGATAAAGTAAAACAAGAATTAATGAAATATGAACTAGTACCAGAAGAATGGGGTGGAGACACAATATATGTGCCAATATCAGCAAAAAAACGTATGAATATAAATGACCTTTTAGATATGGTACTATTACAAGCAGATGTATTAGAACTAAAAACAAATCCTAAAAAACAAGCAAAAGGTGTAGTAATAGAAGCAAGGCTTGACAAAACAAAAGGACCAATAGCATCAATGTTAGTACAAAGAGGAAGCCTAGACGTTGGAGATACAATAGTAGTAGGTTCAAGCATAGGAAGAATAAGAGCAATGAAGAATGATAAAGGACAAAAAGTAAAATCAGCAACAGCCTCAACCCCAGTAGAAATAATGGGACTAACAGAAGTACCAGAATCAGGAGACATATTCTATGAAGTAAAAGACGAAAAAATGGCAAAACACCTAATAGAAAGAAGAAAACGTCAAGCAAGAGAAAAATCAATAAATAACATGCAAAAAGTAACACTAGACAATTTATTTACACAAATGGAACAAGGAAACCTAAAACACTTAAACATAATAGTAAAAGCAGATGTACAAGGAAGCGCAGAAGCTATTCGCCAATCATTAGAAAAATTATCAGATGGAGAAGTAAATGTAAGAGTAATTCATAGTGCAGCAGGAGCAGTAAACGAAAGTGATGTAAACCTAGCAAAAGTAGCAAATGCAATAATAATAGCCTTCAATGTACGCCCAGTACCAACAGCAAAAGCACTAGCAGAAAGAGAAGAAATAGAAATAAAACAATACTCAGTAATATATCAAGCAATAGACGACGTAAAAGCAGCAATGAAAGGAATGCTAGACCCTATATACGAAGAAAAAGTAATAGGAAATGTAGAAGTAAGACAAACATTCAAAGTATCAAATGTAGGAACAATAGCAGGAGCATATGTACTAGAAGGAAAAATAGAAAGAAATGCAGGAGTAAGAGTACTACGTGAAAATGTAGTAATACATGAAGGCAAGCTAATATCACTAAAACGATTCAAAGACGACGTAAAAGAAGTAGCAAAAGGCTACGAATGTGGAATGCAAATAGAAAACTACAACGACCTAAAAGAAGGAGACATCATAGAAGTATATATAATGGAAGAAATAAAAAGATAATCACAATTAGCGGCTAGCATTGGGGACGGTTCGTAATCGGAAACAAGATAGAGAAGAACTTTAAGAGAAAATGCAAAAATAATCTGGCTAGATTAGGAACTGTCCCCAATGCGGAAGCCAAGAAGAAAGAATAATAAGAGTAGAGAACTAAAAGAAGCAAAAACAAAAAGCCCCCTTGGGTAATCGAAGATGTTCCAAGAGGGACTGCCCCTAATTGGGAAAGAAGTAGAAAATAAAACATATAGAATACTAACACGAAGCACTATAAAAACTTTAAAAAGGAAGTGAAAAAAATGGCAAAAAAGAATAAAATTCCAAAAAATAGATCTATAAACGAAATGCTAGGCCAAAAACAACAAAAAATAGACGAAGAAACAATAACAATGGAAGAAGTAATAGCAAAAATGGATAGAAAAAAACAAGAAAAACAAGAAAAATCAAAACAAGCAAGAAAACAATTTAATAAAAAAATACAAGATATGGCAAGAAGAAAAGATAATAGATTTGCCGAAGACAAAAGAAAAGAACAATATATAAAAGCAGTAAACAAAATACAAGAAGAACAAGAGGAAAGATAAAAAGCTTAAAACATACAACCTTTGAAAGGAGAAAAAAATGCCAACAAACGAAAACAGACTAAACAGAATAAACGAAGAGTTAAAAAAAGAAATAAGTAACATTATTTCTTTTGAATTAAAAAATCCAGATGCAACAGGATTAATAAGTGTAACAAAAGTAAAAATAACACCAGACTTAAAATACGCAAAAGTATATGTAAGCATGTTAAACTCAAAAAACAACGAAAAAACTTTAGAAGCACTAAAAAAATCATCAGGCTATATAAGAAGTAGCATCGCAAAAAAAATAAACTTACGAATAACACCAGAACTAGTATTTGAACAAGACGACTCAATGGAATACGGAATGAAAATAGAATCAATATTAAAAGATTTAAACAAATAAAGAAAATAAGAAATCAGATATAGATTTGAGATAGTCCATATTATGCTTTAATATGTAGGGGCGATTAGTAATCGCCAGAACTTCGAAGAAATTACCTTAAAATCTGACCTCTGACTTCTGATTTATGCTAGGAGGATAAAAAAATGACGCTAGACAACATATTACAAGAAATAAAAAAAGCTAAATCAATAGTACTTCTAACCCACGAAAACCCAGATGGAGATGCAGTAGGAAGTGCATTAGCAATGTACTCAGCACTAAAACAAATGGGAAAAGAAGAAGTAGATGTTATAATACCAGAATATCCACGAACATATTCATTTTTACCAAATGTAGACAAAGTAAAAAAAGAGGGAAAAGAAGAAAATTATGATTTAGCAATAGCATTAGACAGTGCCACAATAAAAATGTTAAATGGTTGGTCAAAATATTTTGAAGAAGCAAAAACAAGAATAGTAATAGATCACCATAGTACAAATACAATGTATGGAGACTTAAACTACGTAAACCCAGACTCACCAGCATGTACACAAATATTACTAACAATATTCGAATATTTTGAAATAGAAATAACAAATGAAATTGGAAAATGTATATTAACAGGAATAATAACAGACACAGGAGGTTTCCAATATCAGTCAACAAGACCAGAAACATTTGAATTTGCAGCAAGACTTCTAAAATCAGGAATAAACGTTTCAGAAATATATAAAAAAGCAATGAACACAAAAACAAGAGCAAACTTTGAGCTAAGAAAAAGAGCAATAGACAGAATGGAATTTTTAGAAAACGGACAAATCTCATTTACATATATAACAAAGCAAGATATAGAAGAAACAAAAGCAAGTTTAGACGATCATGAAGGAATAGTAGATGAAGGAAGAAGCATAGAAGGAGTAGAAGTATCAATATTTATAAGAGAAACTGAAAAAGGCTATAGAGCATCATTACGTTCAAACGAATATGTAAATGTATCAGATGTATGTTTAATATTTGGCGGAGGCGGACACAAGCACGCAGCTGGATGTACAATAACAATACCAATAGAACAAGCAAAAGAAAAAATAATAAATCAAATAAAAATGCAACTTAAATAGAAGCCAGAAGACGGAAGACAGAAGACGGAAGATTAGTAGTTTCTTCAAAAAAATTACTGAAATTTCTGACCTCTGACATTAAATTCTGACATCCGACCTCTGACATCTGACTTCTGAAAGGAACTTTCATGAACGGAATACTAATAATAAACAAACCAAAAGGCTACACCTCGCATGATGTAGTATCAAAAATAAAAAAAATATTAAATATAAAAAAAGTGGGACATACAGGAACATTAGACCCCAATGCAACAGGAGTATTACCACTTCTTTTAAACGAAGGAACAAAACTATCAAAATATTTAATAGAACATGACAAAGAATACGAAGTAACATTAAAACTAGGAATAAAAACAGACACAGCAGATGCAGAAGGAAAAATAATAGAAGAAAAGCAAGTAGGAGAATTAGCAAATATAGAAAATATATTAAAACTATTTATAGGAGAGCAAGAACAAATACCACCAATGTATTCAGCAATAAAAATAAATGGAAAAAAGCTATATGAATATGCACGAAAACGGGGAAAGTATAGAAATAAAGCCAAGGAAAATAACAATATATAACATAGAATTAATAAAAATAGATAAAGAACAAAAAGAAATATACTTCAAAGTATCATGCTCAAAAGGTACATATATAAGAAGCTTGTGCGAAGACATAGCCGAAAAACTAGGAACAATAGGCTATATGAAAGACTTAAACAGAATAAAAGTAGGAAGATTTGATATAAATCAAGCTATAACAATAGAGCAAATAGAAAAAAATGGAATAGAATTTGCTAAAAAGAATATAATAACAATGAAGAGACTATTTGAAAATAATGAAAAAATAGAATTAAACAATGAAACACAAGAAAAATTCTTAAATGGAGTAAAAATATACACTAAAAAGGAAGATGGAGTATATAATATATATAATAGAGAAACATATATAGGAATAGGAACCATAAATGACAATATGTTAAAAAGAGATATAATAAACTAGAATGAAAATAAATTATATCAATACTATAAAATGTAACTATAATGTTATAATTTGCAGAAAATTTTTTACATTGCAGGGGCGATTATCAATCGTCCATAGACTTCAGAGAATAAACTTCTATGGCGCTTCGGGGAAATTGCTAGATATAGAATATAAATATAGCAAAGTCGTAGGAGCATGGGAGATTAGTAATCTCCCTTACATCTGTATTCGATATTACTTGTGAAATGTGAGTTCTGTAATAAAAAAATGTAACGAAAATGTAATATAAAATATATTGAAACTTACAATTTTATATGTTAATATATAAGTATAAAACAAATAAATATAAAAAATCCCTGCTCGGTGCGTGTAGACTGGAATTTTATTACCAACAAATAATAAAAGGGAGCTTGGCTTTGAAAACTGCGTGTATGCTTACATATGCAAATATAGTAAGAAACCCATAAACTTTCAACAAAGCACCCACCTGTGAAAACAGGTATTAAAAATCCAATCATCTTGCGGCTTATGGTGGGGAATTTTTATGCCTGTTAGACGCCATTTTGAAATTTAAGTTGCGGACATAGTCTTATATCAAAGAGCATTATAAGTGTTCTTTTTTGATACTATAGGAAAAATCAAATTTTACGCTGTAGGTGCACCGTTTATGGGAATACCTTATGGCAATGACACCACTGTGCCTTTTTACTCTAAGAAGAAATATTATAATAAAATATAGTAAAATTTGAAAAAGAGGTGAAAAATTGAGAATAAAAGAATTAATAAATTATGGAAAAAAATTGTTAAAAGAAAATAAAATACAAGATAGTAGCATAATAGCAAAAACATTAGCACAATACATTCTACAAATGGATAGAGTGAAAATTGTAATAAATGAAGAAAAAGAAGTAGAAGAACAAGAAAAGACAAGGTATTATTTAGCACTAATAGAAATTATACAAGGAATGCCAATTCAGTACATAACAAATAAGCAAGAATTTATGAACTTAGAATTTTACATAGATGAAAATGTACTAATACCACAGCCCGATACAGAAATATTAGTAGAAGAAGTAATAAATATTGCAAAACAAGAAAAAGAAAATATGCAAATACTAGACATATGCACAGGAAGTGGAGTGATAGGAATATCGCTTGGAAAAAACTTGGAAAATGCACATATAACAATGTCAGATATAAGTATAGAAGCACTTCAGATAGCGAAAAAAAATAGTGAAAAACATATAAGCCTAAGTAAAGTAGAATTTATAGAATCAAATATGTTTGAAAATATAACTAACAAATATGATATTATAGTTTCAAACCCACCATACATACAAAGAAGCGTAATAGAAACTTTATCTAAAAATGTACAAAAAGAACCTCTAATAGCATTAGATGGAGGAAAAGACGGATTAAGCTTTTATAAAATATTAGCAAATGAAGCTTACAAATTTTTAAATAATGAAGGATATTTATGTATGGAAATAGGTTATGATCAAAAAGAAAAGGTAATAAATTTACTAAATAACACTGGGAAGTACAAAGAAATATATTCGAAAAAAGATTTAGCTGGAAATGATAGAATAGTTGTAGCGAAAATAAAAAATAATTAAATTTTAAAGGAGCAATAAAAAAATTAGCTCCTTTAAAATTTTTATTGCCCATAAAAAACATATGTGATATACTAAATAAAAAACATTAGGAGGGAAACAAAAGTGCTAAAAGATACAAAAGAAGATAGCAAAACAATAGAAAAAAAACTAAAAAGCATAGGGTTAGATTTAGAAAATATACCAAATAGCTTACTAAATATAGAAAAAATAAAATATAAACCACTAAAAACATATGAAGACAATAATTATAAAGTATATAAATATGTAAATATAAAAGATATAGAAATATTAATAACACCTTCAGATAGGTTAGATGATTTAAATCAAAAACTAAAAAGAGCTTTGCCACTTGCATTTTATTTAAAATCAGAAAATGAAGAAACAATAGAACAATATACTACTTTCCTAAATATGATAAGAAAATTAGACTTAGAAAAACTAAAAAGTATAGAGCAAGAGCAAAAAATGCTAAGTAAAGAAATACCATATGAAATAAAATATAAAAATAATTACATATGGCAAATATATTACTCTGAAATAGAAAATAAATATTTCATGCTATTCTCTAGTAACGAAAATAATGCAGAAGCTTTATTCTATTTAATAAAGAAAAAAATAGCAATGCAAAAATCAAAAAAGAACGAAAAAATATATGTTCCAATAACACATATGGAATACTCAAACAAGCTATTAAAGAAAAGTGAAATAACAGATTTAGAAAATTACTTATGGTTTTTCACAAAAGAATGGCCAAGTATATATGAAGTATATAATCAAAATGGTGAGCAAAGTATAGAAATATTAGGAAAAACAGTAGTATATGAAAAAGTAAAAAGTATGTATAAAATAACATTAGAAAATAAAGAAAAAGCAAGTGAGCAATTTAAGTTATTAAAAGCGCTTTTTATTTTACAATCAACAGATGGGATGGAATATAACTTTAAAATAATAATAAATGAAAAAGGAAGTTTAGACTTTTGTTATAATTTAAAGAAAATAGCATACGAAAATTTGCCAGAATTTATAAGACAAGAAGTGCAAGTTAAACAAGAAAAAATGAATGAAACATTTAGTGAAAATATATTAAATGCGGAAAGGTTAGAACTACTAAAAGAAACACTAAAAAAGCAAAAAGAAGAATATTTACTAAAGGAAAAACAAATAACAAATTTTTTAGAATGTAAAAAAAGTTTTTTTGGAAGAGTTAAATATTTCTTTAAAAAAGATAATAAAACAAATAAATTAAAAGAAATAAAACAAATGCCAGAAAATGAAGAAAAAAGTATAGAAATAGGTTCGATAGAGCAAATAGAAACGAAAGACTTATACACAATAGAAGACCTGCTAAAAATATGTGAAACACTAAGTAAAGAAGAAACAAAGCTAAAAAATATGAAAATGGATATAAAAGCATTAGAAAATAAAAAAGAAAATTTAGAAAGAAAAATACAAAATGCAACTTTATACATAAATGAAATAGAAAGCCATAAAAAGAGTATATTTGACTTTTGGAAGTTCACAAACAAAGACGAAGTAACACTTCTTAATGAAGGAGAACAAAAAGAAAATGAAAAGAAAAATATTTTGAAAAGAAAGTTTGACTATGAAGAAGACTTAGAAGAATTTGGGAAAAAAGTAGATTTGAAACAAAGAGAAATATTTACTAAAAATGAATGTGATGCAATGTTTGCCCTACTTAATGACTTACCAACTTTTAATATATTAAATAAAGAAAAAATACTAAAAAAGGATATTAACCAAATAGAAAAAAGATTAAAAATACTAAAACAAGAATATAATGAAAATGTAGAAGAAATTGCAGGGAAAGATTTTGACATATTTGGAAATATAGCACAAGACAAAACAAAAATAAAAATTTTAAACAATGTAAAACACAGAGAAGTCGAAAAAGATAAATTTAATATTTTAGCTGTAAATAATGATACAACAGTAGAGGAGTATAAAGAAAACTTAGATAATTATAGAAAACTTTTAAATGAAAGTATGCGGAAAAATGCAAAACATAAATGATATATCAATTTATAAAGTAAGTGATGAAGAAAGTTTAAATGAAAAAACTTTTGAAATATTAAATATAAATCCGAAAGAAGAAATAGAAAGTTGTTATGACAATAAGGAAAAAGTTTATTTACTTAAGCTAAACGTAAAAGAAAAAATGCCTATAATGTTTTATACAAATATCATTTTCTATGACAATATAAATAAAACGCTTCCAGCAGGAATGGATATAGGAAGTAAAGTATTAATAGATTTATCTAAATTTAATATGAACTTAGTATCTAGAAAAGATTTTTACATAAATGTATTAAAAAATGAATTTACAAATGAAATTAAATTAGTACAAGTATATGAATATGATATAGACATAAAAAAATAGCCATGTTAAATTATCCGCTCCCAGGACATTATATATTTATATTTTTTTCGCTGCCCCATCCTAAGAATATGTAATTCACTATCGTTCATAACATATTCTAAGGCGGTTACCCCGGAGTCGCTGCAAAAATATAAATATATAAAATCCCTCGCGCTACTCTATATGTAAAAAAATACTACTATTTTATTATTCTAAAATAAAAATTTAAGGTAGCATTGGGGACGGTCCGCAATCGGAAACAAGATAGAGAAGAACCACTAGCAAAAAAACAAAAATAATCTGGCTAGATTAGGAATTGTCCTAATAGCGGAAAAAAGCAGTAACCAAAAAAAAGGAGGCAATCAATGATAAAAAGAGCAATAATAATAGTACTAGACGGATTCGGAGTAGGCGAACTTCCAGATGCAAACATATATGGAGACGAAGGAAGTAATACCTTAAAAGGAATATACAAAAGATGCAAACCAAACATTCCAAACATGAAAAATATGGGGCTTTACAATATAGATGAAATCGGTATTGATGAAAAAGAAGAAAGTCCTATTGGAGCATTTGGAAAACTTGCAGAAAAATCAGTAGGGAAAAATAGTCCAGTAGGACATTGGGAAATAGCAGGGCATATAACAAATCCAGGTTTTACAACATATTCAAATGCATTCCCACAAGAAATGATACAAGAATTTATAGAAAAAACAGGTGTTAAAGGCGTTCTTTGCAATGAAGTAGGTTCAGGCACAGAAATACTAAAACGATTTGGAGAAGAGCATATAAAAGCAGGTTACCCAATAATATACACATCAGCAGATAGTGTATTTCAAATAGCAGCACATGAAGATGTAATTCCAGTAGAAGAGTTATATAAAATGTGCAAAATAGCAAGGCAAATGCTAAATAAGCCAGCATACAATGTGGGAACAGTTATAGCAAGACCATTCATAGGAACTACAAGTGAGAATTTTACTAGAACATATAACAGAAAAGACTTTGAAAGCGATACATTTGGAAAAACAATGCTAGATGTAATTAGTGAAAATGGTAAAAAAGTAATTTCAATAGGAAAAATAGAAGATTTATTCAGCTTAAGAGGAATAACTAATAATTATCATACAGAAGGAAACGTAGATGGAATAGAAAAAACAATACAAGAAATAAAGAAAGATAGCGAAGGGCTAATATTTACAAATTTAGTAGATACAGATATGTTATATGGACATAGAAATGATGTGGAAGGCTACTCAAAAGCATTAGAATACTTTGATAGCAAATTGCCAGAAATAATGAAAAATATGAAGAGTACAGACATGCTAATAATAACTGCAGACCACGGAAATGACCCAACAACTCCAAGTACAGACCATTCAAGAGAATATATCCCTGTACTTATATATGGGAAAGAAATAAAAGAAAATGTAAATATAGGAATAAGAGCAACTTATGCAGATATATCAGCAACAGTATTAGATATATTAGAGTTAGAAAAACTAGAAAATGGTGAAAGTTTTAAAGAAGAAATATTAAAATAAAAATATATAATATTGTATGGGTCGCCGCCTTCGGCGACCCGTTCTCCAACGAAATTGCCCTAATAATAAATTTAGGGTGATTTCTTAGAAGGGCGGGTCGCCGAAGGCGGCGACCTATACAGTATAAATTGTAACAATATAAGCATTTTAGCCTCCTTAATTATGCTCCAAAACCTTGACAAATACAGTAAATAAATATACAATAAGCCTAGTTTAAAAAGAATAAAAATATATATAGGAGAAGAATTTTAATGGAATATATAAAAACTTTATGGAAAAATAAAAAGATGGTATGGCAATTAGGAAAAAGTGATTTTAAAAACAGATTTGCAAGCACAAGCTTAGGTACAATATGGGGATTTTTACAACCATTTGTATTTATGATAACCTATGTAATTGTATTTGAATATATATTAAAAACAAGAAGCAGTGGAGAATACCCATATGCAGTATGGTTTATACCAGGAATGGCAATGTGGCAAACTTTAAATGACATGATAATGAGTGCAAGTGGCTCAATAAGACAATATAGCTATTTAGTAAAAAAAGTAGTATTCCCAGTAGATATAATACCAAACATATCAATAGTAGCCTCAAGTTTTGTAGGAATATTCTTATTTCTAGTTTCAGTAGGAGTATGTTTAATATTTAAATGCCCACCAAACATATTAACACTAATATATATAATATTTGCAATGTTTTGCTTTGTTACAGCATTTACAAGGTTCACATCAGCAATAACAACAATACTTCCAGATTTTAGCAACTTACTAGGAATAGCAATGCAACTATTTTTCTGGTTCACACCAATTATATGGAATTTAAGCATGCTTGCAGAGCATAATACAATATTAAAATTAATACAATGTATGCCATTTACTTATTTAGTAACAGGGATGAGGCAAGTATTTATAAATGAAAGTAATATAATAACAGGTAGCAATGGAATATATACAATAATATTCTGGGTAATAACAATTATTCTGTTTGTATGGGGAAATAACATATTTAAAAGAAATAAGAAAGATTTTGCAGATGTATTATAGGGGGAAAAATGGAAGATATTATAAAAATTGAAAACTTAACTAAAAGTTACAAAATGTATAAAGGAAAAAGAGCAAGGCTTTTGGAAATGATAATTCCAAAATATAATAATCACACAAACTTTAATGCATTAGAAGGTTTAAATTTAGAAGTAAAAAAAGGTGAAATATTAGGAATACTAGGAAAAAATGGAGCGGGTAAATCAACACTTTTAAAAATAATAACGGGTGTTACAGCACCTACTGAGCGGAAAACTAAAAATAAATGGAAAAATAAGCTCACTATTAGAACTAGGTACAGCATTTAATATGGAACTTACAGGCGAAGAAAATATATATCAACATGCACAAGTAATGGGACTTTCGAAAGAAGAAATAGAAAGTAAAAAACAAGAAATAATAGACTTTGCAGATATAGGAGACCACCTAAGCCAACCAGTAAAAACATATTCATCAGGAATGTTTGCACGTTTAGCATTTGCATGTGCAATAAATGTAGACCCAGACATTTTAATAGTAGACGAAGTTTTATCTGTTGGAGATATGGCATTTCAATTAAAATGTTTTAAAAAGTTTGAAGAATTTAAAAAAAGAGGAAAAACAATACTTTTCGTAACACACAATGTATCAGATATACTAAAAAACTGCACACGAGCAATAATATTGCAATCACGGAAAGAAAACTTTTGATGGGGATGTTAAAGAAGGTGTAGAACTATATAAAAAGATAATAACAGGAAATGATGATAAAAATACAAAAAAGGATACACAAAAAGAATTAAAAAAAGAAATAAAAGACGATGATAAAAATACTTGGAAAGTAAACTTTAATCAAAATCCTAATTTAATAGAATATGGAAATATGAATGCAGAAGTAATAGATTATGGAATATTTGATGAAAATGGTAACTACTTAAGTTCAATTGATAATGAAAAAGAGATAATACTAAAATCAAAAGTAAAATTTAATAAAGAAATAGATAACCCAATATTTACAATGACTATAAAAAGTTTTAATGGCATAGAAATTGCAGGAACAAATAGTATGATAGAAAAAATTTATCCAGGTAAATTTAATGAAGGCGATACAGTAGTAACAGAGTTCAAACAAACTTTGCCAATAGCGCCAGGTCAATATACTTTATCATTTAGTTGTACACATATAAATGCAAAAGGGGAATTAGAAGTATTAAACAGAAAATATGAAGCACTATTAGTGGAAGTTGTTTCTAGCAAAGATTGTGTAGGGCTAGTTAGTTTAGATACCAAAATAACTATATCAAAAGAACAATAGCAATAAGAGCGGTAATACGCCAAGGGGGGAAAAAGTAATGCTTACAAAAGAACTTACAAATCAATAATGTAGGGAACATTACTAAGGAGCAACCTAATGAAGACAGGTGATTTTATTGAAACTAGAAGGGAACAAAAAATACATGAAAAATATAAAGAAAACTATGAAAATAGCATTATTAGTAATTGTAATATTATTAATTTGCCTATTTGTAAACATATTAATAAATAAAAAAGAAATAACATTAACACAATTATCACCACAAACAGGAACTCAAATGATGGGATATGTAATAAAAACAAAAAATAATAAACTAATAGTAATTGATGGTGGACTAATCGACGATGCTGAAAACTTAATGAAATATATAGAAAAAAATAACAATAAAGTAGACTATTGGTTTTTAACACATAATCATAATGATCATACAGGAGCATTTACTGAAATTGTAAATAATAAAAATGTTGATGTAGAAAATGTATATGTATCATTAAATAACAAAGAATGGTATGAAGAAAATGAAATTGGAAGAGCAGAATTTTCTCACTATTTAATAGAAACACTAAATAACGAAAAAATAGCAGGAAAAGTAAAAAGTCCAAATGTAAATGAAAAATTTCAAATAGATGAAATACAAGTTGAAATATTAGGAATACGAAACCCAGAAATAGTAGAAAACCCAGGAAATGAACAAAGTATGGTAATTAAATTTGATACTGGAAAAACAACCATTCTTATACTAGGTGATACTGGAGAAAAATCAAGCGAAAAATTATTAGAAAGTCAAAAAGAAAAATTGAAAAGTGATATAGTTCAAATGGCACATCATGGACAAGCAGGAGCTACAAAACAATTATATGAAAAGGTAAATCCAACAACATGTTTATGGCCAACACCAGAATGGTTATGGAATAATGATGCAGGAAATGGCACAAATACAGGACCATGGAAAACAATGGAAACAAGGAAATGGATGAATGAAATAGGTGTGAAGAAAAATTATATTGCAAAAGATGGAGATTGCACAATAAAAATAAAATAGAAACTGTTAATAAAACTACAAGGAGCGAATATGAAACTTAAAAATATGATAAATATTATAAAAATATATTTAAAACAATATGGATTTATAAAAACTGTAAAAAAAATATTTAAAGTATTATACAATAGAGTTTTAGGAAGAAACATGCATAATTCTCAAAATGAAAGATATAAAATGTGGATTCAAAATAATGAGCCAACATTAGAGAAAATAGAAAAGCAGAAAGAAGAAACATTTAAAATTAATCCTAAATTTAGTATAGTAATACCAATGTATAATACACCAGTAATATATTTTAAAGAATTAATAGAAAGTTTCATAGCTCAAACTTATACAAATTGGGAACTATGTTTAGCAGATGGAAGCAGTAACCAAAACAAAGAACTAGAAGAATTTATAAATAAAGATGATAGAATAAAATACAAATTTCTAAATGAAAATAAAGGAATAGCAGGAAATACAAATGCAGCATTAGAAATGGCAACTGGAGATTATATAGCTTTAGTAGACCATGATGATTTAGTGCCACCATTTTGTTTATATGAACTTACAAAAGCAATTAATGAAAATCCAGAAGTAGAGTTTATATATACAGACGAAGATAAAATTAGTGGAGATAATAATAAAAGATATGATCCGCACTTTAAGCCAGATTTTAGTATAGACACACTAAGGTCAAATAATTATATAACACATTTATCAGTATTCAAAAAGGAACTGATGGGTAAAATAGAAGGTTTTAGAGACAAATACGATGGAGCACAAGATTATGACATTATACTACGAGCAACAGAAAACACAAATAAAATATTACATATACCAAAAGTTTTATATCATTGGAGAGTACACCAAAATTCTACAGCAATGCTTTCAGATGCAAAACCATATGCTTATGAAGCAGGAATAAGAGCAATTGAAGACCATTTAAAAAGACAAAATTTGAAAGCAAAAGTAACACATGGCGGTGATATGCATGGTGTATATCAAGTTGAATACGAAGTAGAAGGAAACCCAAAAGTATCTATATTAATACCAAATAAAGATAGTGTGAAACTTCTAAAAAACTGTATAAATTCAATTTTGAACTTAACTACTTATAAAAATTATGAAATTATAATTATAGAAAATAATAGTGAAAAAGAGGAAACTTTTGCATATTATAAAGAACTTGAAAAAATAGAAAAAGTAAAAATAATTAACTATCCAGAAAAAGGCTTTAACTATTCAAAAATAATTAACTATGGTGTGAAAAATTGTGACGGAGAATATGTAGTTCAATTAAATAGTGACACAAAGCTGCTAACACCAAATTGGTTAGAAAAATTCATAGGTTTTGCTTCAAGAGAAGACATAGGAGCAGTAGGAGCAAGGCTATACTATAAAGATAAATCAATACAGCATGCAGGCATAGCTATTGGGATATGTGGTTTAGCAGCTAATTTATTTTTAAACACACCAAAAGGAGTACATGCATATTTTGGAAGAGAATGCACAACAAGAAATGTTTCAGCAGTTACAGGAGCATGCTTGTTTTCAAAAAGAAGCATTTATGAAGAAGTAGGGTATATGGATGAAGAAAACTTTGCGGTATCATATAATGATGTAGACTTTTGCTTAAAGATAAGAAGTCAAGGTTACCTTGTTGTATATAATCCATACATAGAGTTTATACATTATGAATCTAAAACAAGAGGATATGAAAATACGCCAGAGAAAAAAAAGAGATTTGAAAAAGAAAGCAATAATTTTAAGAATAAATGGCAAAAAATATTACAAGCCCAAGACTCATATTATAATGTAAATTTTTCAAAAGATAGAGCAGATTGTAGTATAAAAGCAGAAAAATAATAAAATATATATGTAGCAAAGGAGAAAAAATGGGAATAAATATGAAATATTATAAAGAAGACTTATATCAAGAAAAATATGAATATCCAATAAGTATGAAAAATATAAAAGAGAACTTATTAAATTGGTATCCATTTAAGGAAAATGCTACAATATTGCAAATAGGTGGAAGTAATGAAGAACTAACAAATTATTTGTGTAATATTTGCAAAAAAGTTACTATAATTGAATTTTCAAAAGAAAAGGCAAATGCTATTTTGAATAAGGAAGAAGAACAAAAAAACTTAGAAATTATTGTAGGAAACTTAGAAGATATAAAATTAGAAGAAAAGTTTGACTATATTATAATGATAGGAACATTAGAATATGCAAATATTATAATGAGAAATAAAAAACAAGCTGAATATGAACTAATAAATTATTGTAAGAACAGACTAAATTTTGATGGAACAATATTAATTGCAGTAGATAATAAAATGGGAGTTAAATATTTAGCAGGAGGAAAGAGCAAACATTGTGAAAAAGTTTATGACTCTATAAAAAATAGATTTAGCAATGGAAAACTTTTTTCAAAACGAGAGCTTGATGAATTAATAGAAAAAGTAGGAATAAAAAATAAAAGGTATTATTACCCACTTCCAAATTATGAAATGCCAAACTTAATTATTTCAGAAGAAACATTAGTTAAATCAACAGACAGTAAACTAAATTATAACAGTGTATATGAAGAGGGAAGTTTAGTAGTTCAAGATGAAATTAAATTATTAAAGCAATTTATTAATAATAATGAATTTGAAGAATATACAAATTCGTATTTGATAGAACTTTCGAATGAAGAAATAAATAAGAATATAAAGTATATAAGCTATAATAATATGAGGAAAGATAAATATTCTTTAATATTAAAAATGCTTGATGATATGATAATGAAAACACCAAAAGAAGAAGTAGCAAAAGAGCATATATTGCAAATTAAAGAGAATGTTAAAATTTTAAAAGAACTAGGTTTTGAAATAGCAGAAGAAGATAAAATAAATGACATGTGCATAAAAAGCCAATATATACATTTTAAGCAATTAGACCAATATATAGTAAAACAAATTGAAAATAACCAAATAGATGAAGCTTATATGTTAATAGATAATTGGTATATGTATATACAAGAAAAACTAAAACCAAATGAGAATGGAAACATAGAATATGGTTTTGTAGATTTAGTTTTTGAAAATGTTTTTTATGATGAACTGAATAATAAATTTATAGTATTTGACCAAGAATGGCTAGAAAAGAATATAAATATAGACTTTATATTATATAGGTCGATAAACAACCTATTTGCTCACCATAGTAAAATAGAACAATTGGTAAGCAAAGAAGATATAATGCAAAAATATAATTTAATAGAAAAGCAAGAAGAATATAATGAAAAGGAAATGAACTTTCAAACAGAAATAATAGATGAAGAAAAAAGAAAATTTTATGGAGAGCAATATAAGTATAAAATTTCATCAGAAGAAATATTAAAAATAATTGAAGACCTAAAAAGACTGGATAGAGATAATGTTGAATTAATAAAAGAAATAGAAAGAATTAGAAATGAAAACAAAGAAGATAAAGCCCCAGAGAAAGAAAGTACTTTTACCAAAATAAAACAAAAGATGTTAGGCAAATAGATACAAGTAAAAAAGGAGTAAAATAATGAATTTAGATATTATTATAGTAACATACAATTCAGAAAAATGGCTGAAAGAATGCATTAAGAGTATAGAAAATCAAAAGAACTTTGATTTAAGTAAAGTAAACATATATTTTATAGATAACAAATCAAAAGATAATACTGTAAAGAAACTAGAAGAATATAAAAGAAAAAGTAAATTAGGTTCTTTTAACATAATAGAAAATTCTAAAAATAGTGGATTTGGACAAGCTAATAATTTAGGACTTAAAAACGGAAATTCTGAATATGTATTTTTCTTAAATCATGATACTAAATTAGAAGAAGATTCCTTACAAAATATGCAAAAAGAAATAATGAATTCATCAGAAGAGTTTGTAATGTGGGAATTTAGGCAAAAACCATATGAACACCCTAAATATTATAATCCAATAAACGGTGAAACTTCATGGGCGTCAGGAGCATGTTTTGTAATTAAAAGAAAAGTATTTGAAAAAGTAGAAGGTTTTGATAAAAAAATATTTATGTATGCAGAAGATGTAGATTTGAGTTGGAAAGTAAGGTTAGCAGGTTATAAAATAAAATATATGCAAAGTGCCGCATTAACGCATTATTGCTATAAAGAAGCGGGAGAAATTAAACCTACACAATATTTTAACAGCATTATAAATAATTTGAATTTAAGGCTTAAATATGGAAATTTCAAAGACTTCTTAAGATGGATAAAATATACAGGAGGAGTACTATTAAGAGAAACTCCATTTAAAGGAGCAAAAAGGGGCTTAATATTAGCTGGAATAAAAAACATAACAAAAATGCCATATTATATTTTATGGAGAAACTTTGAAGGAAGAAGAAAAAAACTAAAAAACTTTAAAACTACTTTTTATAGATTTGACTATGAAGTTGCAAGAGAAGGAGCTTTTATAAAAAATGATACACCATTAAAAGAGCAACCACTAGTTTCAATACTTGTAAGAACTTGCGGAAGACCAAATGTATTAAGGCAAACACTTATATCTATAAGAAATCAAACCTATAAAAATTTAGAAATTGTTATAGTTGAAGATGGAAAAAATATATCAGAAAAAATTATAAAAGAAGAATTTTCAGATTTAAATATTAAATATGAAGCAACAGGAGAAAAGAAAGGTAGATGTTTTGTAGGAAACAGAGCAATGGAACTTTCTGAAGGAAAGTATTTAAACTTCTTAGATGATGATGATTTATTTTTTGCAGACCATGTAGAAACACTAGTAAGAGCATTAGAACAAAATAAAGAATATAAGTTAGCATATACAACAGCTTTTGAATCTAAAATAGAAGTTATATCAAAAGAGCCAGAATATAAATATATAGAATATGAAAAAAACTTAGTACATAATAGACCATTTAGCAGAGTACGAATGCTTACAATGAATGCATTTCCAATTCAAGCTGTTATGTTCGAAAGAAATATATATTTAAAATATGGCGGATTAGATGAAGAATTAGACAATTTAGAAGACTGGGAAATGTGGACAAGATATGCTATGCAAAATAAATACTTATATGTACCAAAAACTACATCAATATATAGAGTTCCAGCAAAAGTAAATGCTTATCAAGAAAGACAAGAAGAAATAGATAGTTACTACAAAAAAGCACAAGAAAAGATATTTAGTAACATTATAATGATAGAACCTAAAGACTTGATAGAAGAAATAAAAAATATGTAAAAATAATAGGAGAATACTATGGAAATTATATATATAATAACTGCTTTATTGTTATTTGTATTAACAATGACTGTGAAAAAAAGTGACGAAAAGCAAAATATTTTATTTAGAGGAGTATTAAATATTATATTATTTACAATATATAATATTTTAATAGGATTAATCTTTTTAATAATAAAAGTACCATATACACTTTTGGCCTTATCAATTGTAAACATTGTGCTAAGTGCAATTATAGGTATTATTATTTATAAGAAAAAAGAAGTACAAAAATATTTTGTAAGAATAAAAGATATCATATTTATGATAATTTTACTTGTATTAGTAATAGGTTTTGCAGCCATACATTATGGAATACCATTTTCAATAAAATATGAAACAACTGATCCAGCAATCCACTTCATGTGGGCAAAAGAGTTTTATAATAACAAAACTCTAACTTGGGGCTCAAACATGCCAGCAGCATTTATAAACACAGCATTATTGTTTGATATATTTGACAATATTGTGGCAGAACAAGACTTTTATTATATATATGTAATATTTGATTTAATAATTTTATATTTAATTGGAGCAGTATTCTATTTAGGAATAACAAATAAAAGTAAAAGCATAATAAAATCAATAATAGCAATGATATTTTCAATATTATTCTTATGTTCATACCCATTAAATAGTACAATATTTGGATTTGCTTATTTAAGTGTTGGAATATTATATATGACAGCTTTAATAGTAACTGCAATAAATATAAAAAACGAAGAACTTAGATTTTCATATATGTGTATAGAAATGTTTTTAATATTATTTGGAATATTCTTTTCATACTATTTCTTTGTTCCAGTAATATATGCAGCTTTGGGGCTATATATGTTATTTGATATGATGAAAAATAGAAAAACAAAAAATATATTTTCTATATTTACAAAACAAAATATAATAAAGGTTTTAGTTGTTTTAATATTACCAACAATATTAGGATTTATATATTTTGTGTTACCAGGATTATTAGAATCAGGAAAAACAGTATTAAACCATATTACAACAGAAGGATATATTTATAGAGATTTATATTCTAATTTTGTACTTTTAGCGCCATTAGCTTTATACTATATTTTGTATAATATAAAAAATAAAAAGAATAGTTTTGGGACAATATTAATGGTAATAGCTAGTTTATTTACAATTTACTTATTAAGAAAAGGACTTCGAGGAGAAGCCTCATCTTATTATTATTACAAAATGTATTTCCTATTATGGATATTAGTAGTTTATATGAATATAAAAGCTATGTTTATACTAATTGAAAATAAAAATAGTATACTTGTATATTCATATACAATTGTGATATTAGCAATAGTAGGAATATTCTGTACAGGAGTAGATTACAAAGTTACAAACATTAATATATTATTTAATCCAAGTAATAGTATAAATGCATATATGGGAATATACACATTTAATGCAAACAAACTAAAACAAGAAGCTACAATATATTCGCAAACACAACTAGAAGCTATAAAATATGTACTAAATATTTCAAAAAATAAATCTAACATATTAATAAATGGAGATGGCTTACAAATGCTTTGGGCTAATTCTGTATGGAAAATTACAGATACTGAAGATGTAAGAGAACTTCAGGTGCCAGAAGAGTTAGATATAAATAAATGGATCCAAAATAATGATAAAAAATATTTAATATTCTTTGATATGAATAAAGAAATTGAAAGAGATAGTGAAAAGTATAAAGTAATATATGAAAAAGAAGATGCAATTATATTAGAGAAAACAAATATATAGAAAGGAAATGTGTTAAATGAAAACACTAATAATAATACCAGCATACAATGAAGCATTAAATATAGAAAAAACAGTAAAAGATGTATTAACAAATACAAACTATGATTATATAGTTATAAACGACTGCTCAAAAGATAATACAAAAGAAGTATGTGAAAGAAATAACTTTCACATGCTTTCACTGCCTATAAATTATGGTTTAACTTCAGCAATACAAGTAGGAATGAAATATGCATATCAAAATAATTATGATATAGCAATTCAATTTGATGGAGATGGTCAACATAAGGCTAAATATTTAAAAGACTTAGTAAAAGAAATAGAAACAGGAAATTGTGAAATTGCAATAGGCTCAAGATTTGCAAGTAAGAAAAAGCCATTTTCATTAAGAATGTTTGGAAGTAACTTAATTTCCTTTTGCATAAAACTAACTACAGGAAAGAAGATAAAAGATACAACTTCAGGAATGAGAGCATACAATAAGGAAGCTATAGAAGAATTTGTTAAAAATCCAAGTTTAACACCAGAACCAGATACTATTGTATATATGATAAAAAGAGGAATGAATGTAAAAGAAGTACAAGTAGAAATGAGTGATAGAGAGTTTGGAGAAAGCTATTTAAAACCAATAAAAGCAATAGAATATATGTTTAATATGGTATTTTCTATTTTATTTATTCGTTCTACTACTAAAAAGAAAAAGGGAGGTAAATAAAATGTCAATAACATTACGAGTATTATTAATTATTGCATCTATTTTTTCTTTAATATTATGTTTGAAAAGAATAAAACAAGCAAAATTAAAAATAACAAATTCGGTAGTCTGGATGCTAGGTAGTGTGGCATTAGTACTAATGGCAATATTTTCTAATGCAGTAGAATGGATAGCAATAAAGTTAGGATTCATTGCACCTGTTAACTTTGTTTTTTTAGTAATGATAGCATTTTTATTAATGCAAACTTTTATAGATAATATTAGAACATCTACATTAAATGAAAAAATAAAAGAATTAGACCATTATATAGCTTTAAAAGAATTAGAAGAAAGAAGTGAAACAAATAAAGGTGAATAAAAAAAATATATTATGGAATATAATAGGAGCAACTACAAATGCTTTTAATTCCCTATTTTTTAGTATTATTGTAACAAGAATAAATGGAGTAAATGATGCAGGAATTTTTATTTATTCATTTGCGACTGCTTGCCTATTATATGTAATTGGAATTTATGCAGGAAGAACATTTCAAGTAACTGATATATCAAAAAAATATTCTGACACTGATTATCTATATAATAAAGTAATAACTTGCATAATTATGATAACTGTTTCAATTGGTTTTGTTATTTTAAAACAATATGATATATATAAATCAGTTATATTTGTATTAGTATGTTTGTTTAAAGTAATAGAAGCCTTTTCAGAGGGATTATATGGAATTATACAAAAAAATGATCAATTATATAAAGTTGGGAAGTCAATGACACTAAAATCGATAGTAGGGTTAATTGTATTTTTCATTGTTAATTTAATAACTAAAAATTTGATTTTAGCATGTATTAGTTTAGCAATTGTAAATATTGTAATTGCTATTTTATACGATAAAAAGAATATTGGTAAAATAGAAATAACAAAAACAAAATATTCATGGAAAGCAAATAAACAATTATTAATAGAGGGATTTTTTACATTTGTACTAACTTTCCTAAGCTTGTATGTCATAAATGCAGCAAGATATGCAATAGACGACCTATTAGAAGAAAGCCTGCAAACAGTATTTGGTGTTATTATTATGCCAGCAACTTTTATGGGATTATTAGGACAATATATAATACAACCCGCTTTAAGCAAAATAACTAGTTACTTAGAAAAAGAAGACTATAAAGGAATAAAAAAAATAACGATTTTTCTATTAGGTTTTATATTAGTAATAGGTATACTAATATTTATAGTAGCCTATTTTTTAGAAGCACCAATACTAGGATATGTATATGGAATTGACTTAAAACCATATTTTGTTAGTATGATGATTATTATTGCAGGCTCTATTTTATATAGTATGTCTACAATTTTATCTACAGTACTAATTGCTATGAGAAGTACAAAAATACAAGCATTACTATATTTTATTGTATCTGTTATAGCAACAGTATTATCATATAATCTAGTTAAAAGGATTGGAATAAAAGGAGCAAGCATTACCTATTTCGTTACTATGTTAATACTAACTATTACATTTATTTTATGCGTATTATTCAATATAAGTAAGAAAAATAAAAGTAAATAGAAATTAATCTAAAAAGAGGAAAGAAATATATGAAAGAAGAAAAAAGTGTAGCTATTTTGCTATCTACATATAATGGAGAAAAATATATAAAAGAGCAAATAGATAGTTTGATTAACCAAACTTATAAGAATGTTCATATTTATGTCAGAGATGATGGTTCAACAGATAAAACACTGTCTATAATAAAAGAATATAAAAACATTACAATAATAGAAGGAGAAAACAAAGGCTTTATAAAAAGTTTTTTTGAATTATTAGAAAAAGTAGATAATGTAGACTATTACTCTTTTTGTGATCAAGATGATGTATGGAGAGAAGATAAGGTAGAAAGAAGTGTAGAAATGCTTTCGAAATTAGATGAAAGCAAACCGAACCTATTTTTTTCAAACTCTGATTATTATGATATAGACTTAAACTTTGTAGCACATGGGGAGAAATATAAAGTATATAATTTTAGAAATTCATTAGTCGAGTGTGTATCACAAGGAATGACAATGTGTATTAATAAAGTAACAAGAGATATGTTAGTTAAGAACAAACCGCAAAACTGTATATCACACGATTGCTACATATATATGTTATGTGCAGGATTAGGACAAATGGTATATGACGATGAAGCATTAGTAAAATATAGAAGGCATACTAAAAGTGTAACAGCAGAAGGAAAGAATTTTATAGAATTACAAATATGGAGAATAAAAAAATTTCTTTTAAGTGATTCTTTAGACCTTATAAGAAAGCAAATAATAGAATTTGGAAATTTATATAGAGAAGAACTAAAAGAGGAAGATAAAAAAGTATTATCTTTATTTATGGAAGAAAAATATAGTTTCATTTTATCTATAAAAAAAGCTTTTTATCCAAAAAAATTTAGAAAGAAGTTATCAGATGAAATTTTATTAAGAATTCTATTTATAATAGGAAAAATGTAAAAAAAGAAAAGGGAAAGAAAATGAAAATATCAATAATAACAGTAACATATAATTCATCAAAAACATTAAAAGACACTTTGGAATCAGTGTTAAAACAAACATACAAAAATTATGAACACATAATAGTAGATGGATTATCAAAAGATAACACAATGCAAATAGTAAAAGAATATGAAACTAAATATAATGGAAAGTTAAGATATATTAGTGAAAAGGATTCAGGTTTATATGATGCAATGAATAAAGGAATAAAAATGGCGACTGGAGATATAATTGGAATATTAAATTCAGATGATATATATGCTCATGAAAATGTATTACAAAAAATAGTAGAAAAATTTAAAGAAACAAATTGCGATGGAACATATGCAAACCTAATATTTATGGATGAAGAAACAATGAAAAATCCACAAAGAATATGGAATTCGCCAAAAGGAAAACTAGAAAATGGTTGGCACCCTGCACATCCTACACTATATTTGAAAAAAGAAGTATATGATAAAATAGGGATATTTAATTTAAAATATAAAATAGCAGCAGACTATGATTTTATGATAAGAGTAATGAAAGACAATACTATAAAGTTAAATTACATAGATGATTATATTATATATATGAGAACAGGAGGAGCAAGTACAGCTGGAATAAAAGGATATATAAAAAATTTAAAAGAAGCAAACGAAGTTCTAAAAAACAACAATATAAAATATCCATATATCGTAAATACTAAAAGAATATTAAAAACTATAAAAGAAATGATAATATCATAAAAAATGATATGAAAGGAATAAAAATGTCATTATTAATAACAATATCAAGATATCTACTACTATACTTTATAATAATATCAGGAAGTATATTTATAGCAGATAAAGCAAATAAAAAAATAGAAAAATGTATAGCACCTAATATAGCTATAATAATTTTAGTATTATATATATTTGGAATGTTTGAAATGTTAAAATATGGAGTATGGATAATTTCAGTCATTAATATTTTCTTAGGAATATATACAATAATAAAAAGATGGAAGGATAAAGACGTTTTTAAAGAAAAAATATTAACATCTGGTTTCATATTTTTTAGTATAACATTTTTTATATTAATGATAACCACATACAGCAAAAATTTAGTAGATTATGACCATTATTTCTATAGAAGTTTTAACACAAAAGTAATGTACTATACTGATTGCATAAGCAGAGGGTTCCAAGCATTATATCCACCAGGAGTAAATTTATTAGAATATTTCTTTATGAAAATATTAGGAATGTATGTACAAGGAATAGAAGCTTTTGCAGTACAAATGTTAGGTTTTTCACTATTAATACCAATATTTGATACAAAAGAAAATACAAAATTTATAAATTGGGTTATAACAATATTAGTAATTTGCATTCCAGCAATTTTAGCAAATTTAATATTCTATGAAAGTGCTTATCCAGACGCATTATTAGGTTTAATAATAGGATATAGTATGTATATATTGGTAACAGAAGAAAACAATAAATTTAAAACATTTTTGGTAGCTTTAATATTAGCAGTTACAACAATAACTAAACCAGCAGGCTTCTATATTACAGCAATTATAATAGGAATGTACTTATTAATACAATTACTAAATAACAAATGTAATAAAAAAGAGAATATGAAAAGATTCTTCAAGTCAAAGGAATTAAAAACAATAGTTATATTAATATTAGTAGTAGTCTTTACATTCTTATCATGGAAAATATTTGTAAAAATAAATAGCAAATATAACAAAGGAGTAAGAGGAACAGATGCAGAAAGAGTAGGAGAAAGTAGTATAAACTATACACTAAAAAGTATTTTAACTACAACATTTGGATATTATGAAGAAAACCACGATTCGGCAGATTCAAATAATAGCTTAATACCTAATATATATGCGTCATATGCAACTATGGCACCAACAAGAATAACAATGTATGGTGTTATAGCAATAATAGCTATAAGTTCAATAGTAATATATAAATATGTTATAAAAGAAGAAAATAAAAAGAAATATGCAAATGCAGTAATAGCTTTAACAGTAGGGTTAGCAATATATATAGTATTTTTACAACTATCATATATATTAAAATTTTCAACAGAAGAGATGTTAGGCCATAATGGATTAAATAGATATTTACCAACATATTTACTAGGAATGATATACTTTATAGTAGCAATAGCAATAAAAAATATGGAAGAAAGTAAAACAAGAAAAGTAAATTACTTAATACTACTTAGTATAATAATAGCTTTTACAAATTTACAATCAATAGCAAATGTAACTATAACTTCAGGAATAGATAATATACAATCTATAGAATATTGCAATAATGGTAGAATACCAGCAAATAAAATAGATAAAAAGATAGAAGAAAATGCAAAAATAATAAGTATTTCTCAAAATGAAAAAACAAATATATTTAACTGGATGATAAAATATTATTTATATCCAAATCATGAAGTAATAATATATAATAATCTCAAAGAAGAAGCGGTAAGTAAAATAAAAGAAAGAATTATAAATGAAAATATACAATATATATACATTGTAACACCTAATGAAGAGATTAATAAAGCTATAAAAATAATGGATAAAACAGAAGAAAGTAAGCTAAAAGAAAATACATTATACAAAATAGAAATAAAAGAAAACGATATAAAATTAAAAGAAGAAACCCTAGACTAAATATAGCCCAAGGGTTTCTTCTTTTAAATTGAAATATCGATATGACTAGCAAAATTGGCTTTATTACCTGAGTTGTGGTTAAATCTTTTGCCTGTGTGGGCAGGTTTTGAATCTTCCACTTTTCTTTCTTTTCGGCAAGTATTAACCGTAACACTCGAAGGAACTCTACCTAAATATGTGCTAGCACAATCATAAAATACTGCATTAATCATAAGAAACCTCCTTATGAAACAAATTCCAACAAGTAACTAACTACATTATAGCACAAATATAAAAAAAATACAAATTAGAATTTATTTAAGTTTCTATATTTTTTGAAAAAATAGAAATAGTTATCCACAGATTTAT
>CAOJCG010000014.1 GCA_948356915.1 uncultured Clostridiaceae bacterium | reverse complement strand
TAGTAAGTTGTCGTTAGGGTTAAAATTTGTAATAGGAGATGTGTTTATGAAAAAGAAAGTAATAATAGTAATGGTAATTGTTGTTTTATTGATTTTATTAGTACCAATCCCAATACACTTGAAAGATGGTGGAACTGTTGAATATAAAGCATTATTATATAAGATTTCAAAAGTTCACTCATTAGCTTCAGTAGAAGAAATGGAAAATGGAAAACAATATAATGAGGGAATTATTGTAAAAATATTAGGTTTTGAGATTTATAATAATGTTAATTAGGAGCGTGATATATATGTTTAATTTAAAAAGAGAAAAAGTGAAGAAGAATATATTTTTAACTTTATCTATTATATCTGCATTTATATTTATTGCAGGAGTAATGTGTACCATAATGGGTGAAGATAGTCCAGTTAAATTTATAGTAAATGAAAGTCCAATAAAATTAGTAGTACAACCAGCATTAGTGTTTTTTGTAACATTTGCCTTATATAGAAATAGTAAGAAAGCCATAGAAGAAAATATAAAGTAATTGCTAAATTACAATAAGTAGGGCAAGTAATTAAGTTGAAAATTACTTGTCCTTTATGGTATAATTGAAACACAAGATAGTAAGTTGTCGCGAAGATTGGAGATGAAAGAAATTGAATATAAAAGAGATTAAAGATAGAAATTCATCACTAATAAGTCAATTATTAGAAGTATGGGAAGATTCGGTAAAAGCAACACATTTATTTCTGTCTAGTGAAGAAATTAAAAATATAAAAGAATATGTACCACAAGCTATTTATGGAGTATCACATTTAGTGATTATAGAAAATGAAAGCCATCAACCTATTGCCTTTATGGGAATAGAAGATAGAAAACTAGAAATGTTATTTATTAAAAATAGTGAAAGAGGAAAAGGATTAGGAAAACAGCTGTTAAACTATGGTATAAAAAATTATAATGTTAATGAACTAGCAGTAAATGAACAAAATCCTAATGCAAAAGGATTTTATGAATATATGGGATTTAAAACTTATAAAAGAACAGAATTAGATGAACAAGGAAACCCGTATCCAATTTTATATATGAGATTAGAAAAATAAATTACAAATTATAGAGCAGATAATTGTGGAGGTGATAAAAATAAATTATTGGTGGTTTTGGTTTATTATAATCTTTTGTTGTATAATAATACCAAGAAGTAATAAATTATATTTAGGAATAATGAAAAGAAAAAAGAAAGGTAGGAAAGGGAAAATGCCACAAGAAATGATAAAAGAATTTATGAATAAAGTTTGTACCATTAGTTTGTTTAATGAATCTTTTGGAATAACAGGTAAAATAGTTATGATAGAAGATAACTGGATAAAAGTTGAAGAAAAAAATGGAAACAGAATGATTAATGGAGATATGATTCGAGATATAAAATTAATGCCAGAAAAATATCAAAAGTAACTAAAAAAATGTCTTATGCAAAATGTAAAGTTTGAGTTGCATTTTGCTTTTTTTAATAAAGTGCAACTCAAAGTTGATAGAATTCTAAGAAAAACTACACTAAAATTAAAGATGAAGGAGGAGTAATCTAATGAAATTTGGAGAAAATTTATATAATTTAAGAAAAACAGCTAAAATGAGCCAAGAAAAGTTGGCAGAAAAAATGGATGTTACTAGACAAAGTGTATCAAAATGGGAGAATGGAGAAAGCTATCCTGAAATGGAAAAGATAATGAAATTATGTGATGTTTTTCATTGTAAAATAAACGATTTGGTACACGAGGACATGACAGATATAGATTCATTAGATGAAGAAATAAAAATGAGTGTAGTTAAATTTAAAGAAGAAAAACAGAAAAAAATCAAAGGAATAAGCAAGGCAATATATGTACTTGCAAGAATTGGAAAAATAGCTGTTACAATAGCAATTCCAATAATAGTATTTTTGCTAATAGTTACACCTATATTCATAAGCCATATAGAATTAAAGGATAACACTATTGTATTTAAAGGATCAAGAATTGATGACAAAATAACTATAACAGAAGAAAAAGCAAATGATGGTGTAACTTTACAATTAAAAGTTAATGGTGTTTTAATTGCTAATGAAAAAAGTCAAGATGCAGTCTTACAAATGAAAAATATATTAGAAAATAATTCTAAAGTACAAATAATAGCTTTCCTAGAATTAGGTTTTGGATGTTTAGTAATTTGTTTAATATTGTATAGAATGACATTAAATAGATTAGAAAAACTATTTATGAACATTAATCAAGGAGATACACCATTTACATTAGAAAATGTTAAATACATTAAAGAAATGGCAAAACTTATGATTATAGCACTTATACTACCAAGTGGTGGAGGAGTTATATTTGAAAAAATACTAGGTGCTGATTTAGGTGTAGATTTTGAATTATTTGATGTAATACAAATATTATTCTTATTTGGTATATCATATATATTTGAATATGGATATGAACTACAACAAGATACTAAAGCTAAAATGTATGGGGAGGTATCTGATAATGAATAAAATGGGATTTATAAAAGAACTATCTAAACAAACAGGATATGATGAACAAAAATGTATTTTGATAAATGATATTATAGAAAATTATTTTATATTTGGGAGAAAGAATAAAGATAAAATAATTCGAGATTTGCAAGTTAAAGCTAGTTTAAACGAAGATGATGCAGAGAATGTATATGATATTGGGGTGAAAATAATTACTGGAGAAATAAAGAATAAGCTAAAACATCCATTTAAAAGTCAAAATTAGTTTATTAAGTAGGAATTTGAAATATAATTCCTATTTTCTATTAAACATTAATTATAAGTAATTTGAAAAGTATATGATTTTAATGTTATAATCATCTCGAGAAATTACATGTTGATGTTAGAATTAAATATAATAATATAGAAACATTTACAAAAAATAAAAAAGAGATATAAATGTTTTTATTTTTTTGTTAAAAATTATATACAAAAATAATAACTTATGTTATATTATAACTAATGTTATAAAAAGCAATTTTAGGAGGGTAATTAATTATGGCAGGAATAGCAAAAACAACAAAAGAAGATATACTAGAGGCAGCTTATGAAATTGTAAGAAAAAAAGGCATAGACAGTTTAAATGCAAGAGCTTTAGCAAAAGAATTAAAATGTTCAACACAGCCTATTATGTATCAATTTTCAAGTATGGAAGAAATAAAAAAAGAGGTATTAAAAAAAGCAGTAGAAACATATAAAAGTTATATGTCAAAAGGAATCAATGAAGAATTTGCATATAAATCAATGGGATATAACTATATAAGATTAGCCAAAGAAGAACCTAATATATACAAATTAGTATTTTCTACAAAAACAAATTTAACAGTTGAAAACTTTATGTTAGAAGATAGATTTTATGAGAAAATAGAAAAGGTAATTTCAAAACAAACTAAAATGGGCAAAGATGAGATTTTATCATTTCATAAAAAAATGTGGTTATTGACTCACGGTATAGCAAGTCTAATAGCAGATAAAACTTGTAGTTTTACAGATGAAGAAATAGATATGTTTTTAACAGAAGAATTTGTTGCACTAATGAAATTAGAGGAATTTAAGAAAACTGATGAATGGAAAAAAATAATTAGTTCTAAAGGCAAAAAATAATAAAAATAGGAGGTAATGTTTATGAAAAAGAGATTATATAAAATAGAACAAGGAAAAAAATTAGATGGAGTATGTGGGGGAATAGCAGAGTATTTTGATATTGATCCTACACTTGTAAGACTTGCTTGGATTTTGTTTACAGCTTGTGCAGGTAGTGGAATAATAGCATATATAATTGCTGCAATAGTTATGCCAAGAAAATCAGATGTAATATAAGTGTTTAATAGAGATTAGAAAGAGGGAAAAAAGATGGAAAAAGGTATAATAATTTATCAATCAAAGTATGGTACAACAAAAAAATATGTAAATTGGTTAATTGAAGAAACTAAATTTGATTGCATAGAAACACCAAATGCAAAGATAAAAGATATTGAAAAATATAATACGATAATTTTATGTGGTGGTATTTATGCTTCTGGAATAGCAGGTTTATCATTTTTAAGAAAAAACTATGATGTACTAAAAAACAAAAAAATAGCTATATTTTGTGTGGGTGCATCTCCATTTGAAGAAAAAACATTTAATGAAGTAAAAATACATAATTTAAAAGAAGATTTGAAGAGTGTTCCTACATTTTATGGTAGAGGTGCTTGGGATGAAGAAAATATGACATTTAAAGATAGAACTTTATGCAAGATGTTACAAAAGGCAATAGCCAAGAAAGATCCTAACACTTATGAACCTTGGATGAAAGCACTAATGAGTGCAGTAGGAGAAAAATGCGATTGGACTGATAAAGAATACTTAAAACCACTATTAGAGTATATTAACTAAAAAATTACAATTTCAAGAGGTGTTAGGAATGAGCAAATATGAGCCATTATGGAGATATTTAAAAGAAAACAAGAAAGACAGTTATAAATTATCTTATGAAGAAATTAAAAATATTTTAGGATTTGACATAGACCATTCCTTTTTGACTTACAAAAAGGAATCTAAAGAATATGGATATGAAGTAGGTAAAATATCAATGAAAGAAAAGACAGTAATGTTCAAAAAGATATAACTAAAAAATTACAATAAGTGTGGCAGATAATAAAGTTGAAATTATCTGTCATTTATAATATAATCATAATAAATTATAGTAATTTATCGAAGAGTTTGTATTTTTAAATATTACAAAAATGTAAGATTGATGTAAGGAAAATCAATTGTAATTATTAAAAAATTATTATATAATTATTCAAAAAAATTTTATATGAGGAGATGTATAAGATGAAAAAATATTGTAAAATTATATTAAGTATTATTGTAATTTTATGTATTCTTATTTTTTTAGCTTTCTTTATTTTTATAAATTATGATAAATGGAAGGCTTCAAGAAAAATAAATGATATTAATAATTATGCTATACAAATAGAGAATATATCAATTGATGATAATGTTAAAATAGTAGCACTTGGAGAAGCCACGCACGGTAATAAAGAGTTTCAAGAATTGAAATTAGAATTGTTTAAAGTCTTAGTAAAAAATAATAATTACAAAGTATTTGTTCTTGAAGCAGACTTTGGAGAATGTTTATATATAAATGATTATATTCGCAGTAATTCAAAATTATCATTAGATGAAGTTCTTAATAAATTTTCTTTTAATATATATCATACAAACCAAATGAAAGACTTGATAGAATGGATGAAATCATATAATGATAGTTTATCAGAAAATGATAAAATCTCATTTTATGGCTTTGATTTACAAAATCCAGAAAAGGGTGTTGAATATATTATAAATAACCTAAAAGGAGTAGATACAGAGAAACTTAATGTGTTGACGGGAAATATAAAATTAAGTGATGATAATGTAAAAGCAGCCATAGAATATTTAAAGACATTAAGCTCTGATGATGAATTAGTAAATTATGCTATTCAAAATGCATTAAATTCTTATGAATATTTTGATAAAACTGATTTTAATGATTATGTATCCTTAAACAATAATAGAGATGCATTAATGAAAGAGAACGTCACTTGGATTTATAATTATGAAAATAATAAAGGAAATAATAAGATAATGATTTCAGGACATAATGGTCATATATCAAAATATGAAATAAATTATACTAATATGGGAAGTCTGCTAAAAAATGAATATGATAATGAATACTATGTGGTTGGTACAGACTATTTTAATACAAATTGCAATATTTCGTATGGAAATTCACGAATTAATTTAAAAACAAATTCGTCTGATATTTTAGCTTATCAAGCCAAGTATATAGAAAATGAAAAATTTTTTATAGATTTTAATAGTGTGGATGAAAATAGTGATATTTATTCTATTATTAATTCTCCAACATTTCAGGCAAATCTAGGTGAAAATTATAACTTTCTTATGAAATTACTACCACAAATGACAAAAAGAAAAGTGACTCCAATAAAATTATATGATGGTATGATATTGGTTTATAATGCAACACCATTGGAATTTAATTAAAGTCAATTTATAAAAAATATTTTATTGTATAGTTCACAACGCCAAATTACAATTTTGAAAGGAAGCAAAATATGTATTATCCAAAACAGATACCATATTTATTAGATAAAGAATTTAAGGAAAATATAGAATATGTAGAATATAACATAAAAGAACTTGAAAATTATTGTATGTGTATTTGGACAATGAAATCAAAGAAAATATTAGACAAGACAATATCTAACAACATTTTGCCAGATGCTTGTATCGATATTGTAATAGATTTTATTAATAATACAATTTGTTTTGCAGGATTTAGTAAAGAAACAGAGGACTTTCAGTTAAATAAAAACATAGATTATATGGGAGTTAGATTAAAACCAAGTATATTCTATTTACTTTTTAATATAGAATCAGATAAAATAATGGATAATCAAATACAATTTAGCGATATAGAAAAAGAAATTAGCATAAATAAAATATTAGATTTAAAAAATACAAATGAAAGAATAGAATATTTAAAGCATTATTTATTACAAAAAACAAAAGAGCAAAAAGAAATACCATTTATGAAAATAGTAGAAAAAATATATGAGAGTCCTAACGAGCAAAGTGTAACGAATATTGCAAAGAAATTTGGATATAACGAAAGAAATTTATATAGAGTTTTCAAAAGAAACTTTGGAGTGTCGCCAAAAGTATTACTAAATATATTAAGATTACATCTATGTTTGACTTTAATATTAGAGAATAAGATGAATTTAATAGACATTGCTTTATCTTGTGGTTTTTATGATCAATCGCACTTTATAAAAGAAATAAAAAGATATACAGGTATTTCTCCATTGAAAATAATAGATGATTATAAATAATTGTCCGTTTTTTACAATATTATTTTGAATTGTTTTCCTATAATCATACTGGAGGTAAAAATATATGTATGAAACAATAACAACCAATATTATGGTTAAAAATGTAAAGGAAACAATAAAATTTTATGAAGAAAAATTAGGATTCAAAAAAATATTAAGTGTTCCAGAACAAGGAGAAATATTAAATTTTGCTATTTTAAATAAAGATAAAATTTCTATAATGTTACAAGAACAAGAAAACTTAATTAGTGAATATCCAACTTTAAAAACTAATGAAATAGTACCAACATTTACACTATTTATAACTGTTAATGATGTTTTAGCAATATATAACGAATTAAAAGATAAAGTAGAAATTGCTAAAGAACTTCATAAAACTTTTTATGGTAAAGATGAATTTGCTACATTTGATAACAATGGAAATGTATTAACAATCTCTTGTTAAAATTAAAGGACAGACTAGAAATAGTCTGTTTTTTAGTATATAATGATAAAGATAAATGAAATATTGTATGGGAGATGGTAAAGTGAATATTTTTAAAAAGAAAAAAGAAGAAATAAATAAACTAATTGATTATGAAGGTAATGATGGTTGTATGGCAACAAATATGATTACAGTAGAGGGATGGAAAGTAGGATATATGTATAGAGATGAACCTAGTGCAGTTTTTCCAGACAGTGGGTGGAGATTTTTCAAAGGTGATGAAGATGAAAACTATAGTAACAATTCAAGCAATTATAAAATCTATAAATTGAATACTATTTGTAATTATGATGAATCTATTATTCCATATTTAGATATGCCAGTTGGAACTCATCTTATAAAAACAAAGAACAATAAATTTATTATAGATGATGGTAATCAAGAAATATTTATGACAAAGTAAAATTATAATTTAGGATTAGTCTGAATCACAAACAGACTAATTTTTTTTGATTTATATTGCAAAAAATAAAGTATTGTGATATATTGAACATATATTCAATGAAAAACAATTTAATAAAAAGGAAATAGAAAAATGACTAGAAAAGAACAAAAAGAAAATCGCCAAAAACAAATACTATTTAAGGCACTAGAATTATTTGTTATAAAAGGATATATGGAAACAAAAATTACTGATATAGCAAATAGCTTAAATATTAGTGTAGGATTATTATTTCATTACTATGAATCTAAAGAGCAATTATATTTAGAACTTGTAAAACTAGGATTAGAGGGAATGAAATCTCCACAAAAAATAAAATATAAAGAGCCAATAGAATATTTTGAGAAGTTTTTAAAAAATTTATTTGAAGCAATAGATAAAGAGCCATGGATCTGCCAAATGTTTTTATTGATGGCACAAGCACAAAAACAAGGTATTCCAGAGAATATTAGAGAATTAGCATTGTCTGTAAATCAAATTGAATTATCATCAAAAATAATTGAAGAAGGACAGAGAAATAGAACTATAAAAAAAGGAGATACTTTAGCTTTATCAAATGCCTTTTGGTGTAGTGTACAAGGAATTATGGAACGAAAAGTAAACTTTCCAAAAATTCCTCTACCAGAAGTTAGTTGGATATTAGATATTTTAAGAGAAATATCATAAATATTATTAAATTTGTAGAAGTGAAAGGAGAAAAATATGGAGAATTTTGGATTTTCAATGTTATGGTATTGGGTAGCATATTTTATAGTTACAGACATAGGGGTATTGCATACTATTTTTAATATTAAGGTTTTAAAAATGAAATCAATGAAAGAAAGTAGTGGTATGGGAGAAGGATACGAAAAAACAAAGCCTTGGCATACTCTCTATAATATAATCATATTTCCTATCTTTGCATATCTATATTTTAATGGATTAGAAGTAGTAACTTTATCAAATGTCATTGCTACATCAATTATTTGGGGAACAATAACAGTAATATTTGATTTAGTGGGATGGGTGCTAATCAAACATCCTTGGTCTTTATCATTTAAAGAATTTTATATTGATTATCAGCCTTGGATAACTCTAATATATATAACAATATATACTAGTCCATTTATAACTTATGGAATTATGAACTTATTATAATATAAATATGTAATTGAAAAGTATTTGTTTTTAGTGTTATAATCATCTCGAGAAATTACAATTCATAGGGCAGGTAATTAAGTTGAAAATTATCTGTCTTTTATGATATAATCAAAACATCAATTAGGGAGTTATCACTATAAAGGAAAGATAAAAAACACATTCTGGTTGGTAGTCCAGAAGCAATATAAAATATTACCTATTTATTAGTAATAAAGATAATAGATATATTTTAGATATATTTCAATGCTAGAATAAATTTAGCATTGAAATTTTTTTATGCAAATTTATAAATTTTAGGAGGAAAAAATATGTCAAAAAAGGTGATTTTAGTAATTATTGTAATCATTCTATTAGGAGGAATAGGCTTTCTTTTGATTCCCAAGGAAGAAAAAACAAAAGTAGGTAACCAAGTTATTGGAGAATTAAAGGATAACAAAATAATATCTTCTAATACAAACAATACAAATGAAAAAATGGTATATGTTGAACTAGGAAAAATAAGCAATTTTGACAAAGGCTATTATTATATTAAACATGATGATAACAAAGAAAATATAAAATATTTTGATTATTCTGCAAAAAAAGAAATTTACTTGTGTAACAAGCCAAATTGTAAACACGATACAGAAGATTGTAGCTCATATTTAGATATGTCAGAATCAAATGATTTATTTGTATATAATAACTATTTATATTTAATATCAGGTACTGGAAGTGTAGTAACAGTAAATCTAAATTTCGGAGAAGATAGCACATCTTTGGCTCAAACAGGAGGGCAGGCACCTATCATATATAGAATGAATTTAGATGGCACAAATAAAACAAAACTGTTTGAATGTCCATCTGGAGTAGGACTTACTTCAAGTTTCATATTTGAAGGAAATAATTTATATACATTCTTTTTGAAAAGCAAATTAATAGAAACTGGAAAATCTTCTCATACATCAATGGAAACAAACCGAGATTTAGTAAAGATAAACTTAGAAACAAAAAAATATGAAGAAATATTTAATAGCAAAAACAGAAGTATTATTCGGAATATATAATGGAAAGATAGTCTGGGAAGAAATTGTATATAAAGAAGATCCAGAAAAATTTTTAAACAATGCTAATAAAGACTTAGAAAACTTAAGAAATTCTACTAAAAAAATAAAACTTTTTGATTTATCTAACAAGACAGAAACAGAGATTTATCAAGATGTTAATAAAAATATAAATGGCATACAATATGCAAATGGTAAAGTTTATTTTGTAGCAGATAAAGGACAAAAAATAGAGTATATCGATTTAGAAACAAAACAAAAACAAACATTATGCGATTTACCAAAAGGAGGAGTAAGTCTAAATGGAATATATGATAACAAATTACAATATTGCTATTACACAGGAAGTGAAGCAAAAATAGATAAAGCGTATTATATAGACTTAGAAACAAAAGAAAGCAAAGAATTTAAACTATTTGATAAAAATAGATATTTGGTAGAAATATTAGCTGAAAATAAAGATTTCTACTTCGTAAGAACAGGATATGAACTAGGTGCAGAATATTCAACTTGGGCAGGTACAAAGCAACAAGACATAGAAAAAGAAAACTATGGATTAATAAAGAAAGAAGATTATTGGAACTCAAAACCAGAATATATAAGTATGAAAAATACTTAAAAATATAAGGAGAGAAGTATGTTAGAAGTGATTAATTTAAGCAAAAGCTATAATGAAAAAAAGGCACTTGATAATATAAATTTTAAACTAGAAAATGGATTAGTAGGATTACTTCGGACCAAATGGAGCAGGAAAAAGTACATTAATGAATATTATAACAGATAACTTAAATGCAGATATAGGAAAAATACTCTGGAACGGACAAGAAAGTAATGTATTAGGTGCAAAATATAGAGAAATATTAGGATATATGCCACAGGGGCAAGGTTTATACAATGGATTTACAGCAAAGAGATTTTTAAATTACATTGCAGTATTAAAGGATATTCCAAAAGAAGATATAGAAAACCAAATTGAAAAAGTAAGTAAAAGTGTCAATTTACAAGATGAACTGAGTAAAAAAATTGAAATGTATTCTGGAGGAATGAAACAAAGATTATTAATCGCAGCAGCCATTATAGGAAATCCAAAACTACTCATCTTTGATGAACCAACAGCAGGACTAGATCCGAAAGAAAGAATTAGAGTGAAAAAATTAATGAGTGAACTTGCAAAGGATAAAATAGTTATAATTGCAACACATATAGTCCCAGATATAGAAAACATTGCAAACGAAATTATGATTCTAAAAAATGGAGTATTAAAAGAAAAAGATACACCAGAGAAATTAATAAAGAAATATGCGAAAAATGGAAATTTAGAAGATGTATATATGAATATCTTTGGAGAATAAGGAGGAAAATAGAATTTGAATAGAACTATTAAATATGAATTCTTAAAAATATTTACAAGCAAACTATTTTTATATACATTAATAGCATTTATATTAGCAGATATTGTAATACTAATTTATACTGGAAATATTGTAAAAAAAGATGAAATTCCATATTCAGCATATAAAATCTTAAATGAAGAACTAAAGGACTTGCCAGAATCAGAAAAAGAAGAACTAATAGGTAGAGAATATGAAAGAAACAATGCTTTTAGCATCATAACGAATATAATAAATAATAAAAATAGTGAGAGTGAATATATAAGAGAATTTGCAGAAAATTTAAAAAGTGAGAATAACGAACTTTATGATAAATACATAAATGAATACGAGAACAGAACTTATAAATATACTGGAGATGAAACAAAAGAATCCCAATTTTTTGAAGAAATCAAAAAAGAATATGATGAATGTAAAAACTATAAAAATACTATTACTGGAATTTTAGAAAAAGCAGATAACCTAGAAACAATTTGGGTTTTCCAAGAATCAGAAGATGACTTTTCAAATAAAAACATAAAAGATACAGCAAAAAACTATGAGAAAATGCTTGATGTAGAAGTACATTATATTCCATCAAAAGGAATTGAGAGTTTTACAAAAATGGGAATAACAGATATTTTCATAGTTCTTATGATATTTGTAATATCGACTATCATCATATATGAAGAAAGAGAAAAGAACTTATTTCCGCTTATTAAAAGTACAAAGAACGGAAGATGCAAAACAATCTTGTCAAAAATATTTGTAATGTTTATTGTAATTTTGGCTATTTCGCTAATTTTATATGCTATAAATTTTATTTATTATGGAATGACAATAGGATATGGAGATTTAAGTGCAAACTTACAATCCATAAATACATTTATTTATTCCACATTGCAAATAAGTATAGGTGGGTATATTGCTTTATTCTTAACTACAAAAATAGCTGTATTTTTTATAGTATCACTCATGATATTACTTGTTTCTAATCTAGCCAAAAATAATGCTTCAAATTACATTGCTTTAATTTTAATTTTTAGTATTAGCTTTTTGTTATACAAAACAATAGATCCCATTTCAAAATATAATGTATTTAGAGTAATTAATATTATAAATTTAATAGAAGTAAATAGTATCTATAAAACATATATGAATCTAAATATTATGGGAAATATGCAAAATGTATTACATTTAAGTCTATTTTTTGCTATAATATTATTGTTCATATTTGGATTTGCAAATAGTTTGATTTTTACAAAAAGAAAAGATTTAGGACTTACAGAAAATCGTTTATTAAAAAGACTAAAAAGCATTACAATAATTAAGCCTAAAATATTTACAAAAATTTTTTGGTGTGAGCTTTATAAAATGATGATAATAAATAAGGTACTTATTATTCTTCTACTTTTTACAGCATTTCAAATATATAGTATGAATAATGCAAACAAAAATATTTCTTTTAGTGAGAATATATACAAAAATTATATGAAAACATTTAGTGGAAAACTAACAGAAGAAAAAGAAAGCATTATACTCAAAGAACAAGAGAAATTTGAAAAAGCAAAACTTGCAATAGAGAATATAGAAGAAAAAGTACAAAATGGAGAAATAAGCAAAGAAGAAGCAATAAGATACAAAGAACCATATAATGAAATTTTAAGTAGCGAAGAAATATTTTTGAGGATAATAGAACAATATGAACATATAAAAGAAAATCCAAAAGCAGAATTTGTTTATGATACAGGATATAAGGAACTATTAAGAGTAAATAAAAATGCTTTTATAGAAAGTGATGTTTATTTAATTGTTATGGCAGAAATAGCTTTTTCAGTCATTGTTGTAATGGAATATAAAACTGGAATGAATAAGATATTAAATACAACACCTAAAGGAAAAAAAGTAACGGCAAAAGCAAAAATAGTAGTTTGTTTAATTACAGGGTTAATTATTTTTATAATTAGCATAATACCAGAGATAATTAAAGTAGGTCAAATATATGGATTTGACAATATTACAGCAAGTATAACAAGTTTAAGATATTTTGACAATTTACCTTCTGGAATTAGTATATTAGGGTTTACAATTATATGCTATTTGGTAAGATTTATAATGTTTATTAGTATAGTATTATTTATATTATGGATCTCATTAAAATTAAAAAATACAACTTATACTATATTGGTCGCAAGTACAATAATGCTAATACCTATAATAATAGCAAAGTTAGGCATTGAATTTTTAAATATAATAAGTGTAGATAAAATGCTAAATTTAAGTAAAATAATACTTATGGATGGAAACTTAAAATGGTTATATATAGCCATTCCAAGTGCCATTGGAATATATAGTTGTAAAAATTTATTAAGGAAGGAGTAAGTTATAATTATGAATAGAATTTTGGTAGTAGAAGATGAGTTCCCAATAGTAGACTTAATAAGTATTGCACTAAAAAATGTAGGCTATGAAGTAGACTATGCTTTAGATGGAGAAAAAGGAGCAAATTTGATAGAAACAGGCAAGTATGATTTAGCTTTGCTTGACATTATGCTACCAAAATTTAATGGATATGAGTTACTAGATTATGCAAAAACTATGGAACTTCCTGTTATTTTTATAACAGCTAAAGGTAGGCTTAAAGATAGAACAAAAGGATTAGATATGGGAGCAGATGACTATATTGTTAAGCCATTTGAAGTAGAAGAACTAATTTCAAGAGTAAATGCAGTTATTAGAAGATGCCATAAAAAAATAGAATTAGGAGATATACAAATTAATTTAGAAAGTAGAATCATAAAAAAACAAGGAAATGAAATAAAACTAACACCAAAGGAATTTGATCTGTTTATATATTTATATGAAAATCAAGATAAAGCACTAAAAAGAGAAGATATACTAGAGAAAGTATGGAGTGATGAAGAATTGGATTCTCAAACATTAACACTTCATATACAAAGAATAAGGAAAAAGCTAGACTTAAATGATAGACTTAAAACAATTCATGGAGTAGGCTATATTTTTAGGAGGGAATAAATGAAATTTGGTGTAAAAATAGTTATATCTGTTATAGCAATTATTTCAGTTATTTTCTCTATTGCAGGTATAGTAATCATAAAAAGTAATTTTAAATATTCATTTGAAAAAGCAATTAATCAAAGTATAGATTCTCATACCTTAGAAAGATATGGGATAGAAAACAATATATCCACTAATATTGAGAAAAATGGAAATATATCAAGAGAAAAATTAAGCAGCTATGCAATCAGCCTTGTTTCATATTTAGGAAATGATAAAAAAATATCAATTTATATAGAAAATGAAAAGATATATTCTAACATTGACATAGATGAAGAAAGTTTAACTTTTTTAAGTAAAGCAAATGATGTAAAATACATTATAAAAGATATAGAAAAGCAAAAATATATATTAGTATCTTCAAGTGTAGAGGTAAATAGCCAAAGGGTAATGCTTATTAGTAGGTACGATATAACAGATGTTTTTACAGAAAGAGATAGGCAGGTTCAGTTTTTTTATAAAGTAGATACTGTAGTTATTGTAATTTCATCTATTGTTATATGTATGTTAGCAATATTTTTAACTAGACCAATTAGAAAATTAAATGAAATGAGTAAAAAAATAACAAAAGGATCGTATGACGAGAGGGTAAATATAAAATCGAATGATGAAATTGGAGAACTTGCCAAAAGTTTTAATAAAATGATAGAAACAATAGAAAATAAAATAAATGAATTAGAACTTTCAGTAGAGCAAAAAGAAGATTTTATTACAAACTTCACACATGAATTAAAAAATCCAATGACATCTATTATAGGTTATGCAGATATTTTAAAAAGTGGAAAATACGATAAAGAAACAAATATAAAATCTGCAAATTATATATTTAATGAGGCAAAAAGATTAGAAACTTTAGCACATAAATTAATGGACTTAATGGAACTTTCAAATGAAACTGTTAAATTAGAAAGCATAAATGTAGTATGGTTTATGAATAATCTATATAAAGACATACATGAAAGTTTAGGAGAGATAGAGCTAAAATTAGATATAGAAGATGGATATATAATGGCAGATACAATATTATTAGAAGATTGTTTAAGAAATCTAATAGATAACAGTAAAAAAGCAAACCCAAAGGATAAAATTATAAAAGTAATAGGAAAAAATGAGCAAGATAAATATAAAATTTCAGTAGAAGATAAAGGCTGTGGAATACCAAAAGAAGAAATACCTAGAATAGTAGAAAGTTTTTATATGGTAGATAAAGCAAGAGCAAGAGAAAATGGAAGAAATGGTATTGGGCTTTCAATATGTGAAAAAATCGCAAAAATTCATAATACGAAACTTATTATTGAAAGCGAATTAAATAAAGGAACTTGTGTATCATTATACCTGGAGGTGGCAGATATTGAAAAATAAAACAATTTTGATATATATATCACTTATATTAATTACTATACTTTCATTTGCCATCCCTAAAATAATAACAAATATACAAGATAAAAAAATATTGTCAGATAAATATACGATAAGCAAAAAAATACACACTTTAAATGAAAATGCAAAAAGTGTAGAGCTAATAGAAAAAATGTATAGCAAGTATAATATGGATAAATATAATGTTCAAGTTTCAGATATTGTAAATGCAGCAGAAACAACAATAGTAAAAGAAACAGAAGGAGATGTGAATATTCAAATTAATGATGAAAATATAGATTACACATTAAATAAATTTGGGGAACTAATAAGACAAAACATTATAGAGAAAGATTTTTTTAATCAGTTTTCATCAAAGTTTATTACATATAGAATTTGGGATTATGATAATGGAAAGATACAGTATAAGCAGGTAAAAATATTCACACAAGATTCTTTAGATGAAGCTATTGCAAGTATGGAAATAGAAAATGAAACAAATAAAATTATAGCATATACAGTAAAAACAGAATATTCTGAAATAACACAAAAAGTATTATTGGAATATGCTCAGTACTTAGAATTATATAGTATATCTGATGATTGGGAATATAGAGATAATGAATTAAAGTCTAAAACAGTAGGAATAAAAATAATAGGAGATACTGATGATAGATATAATTATGTAAAAATAGTTCCTTTGGAAGAATAAAAATGATATAAAGAAAAAATGCAACTGGAAGCTGATAGCATTTTAAGAAGAACTACACTACAATTAAAGATGAAGAAAGATAAAATACAAGACTAGCAACTAATTATGGAGGTTGGATGTATTGTGATAAATGTAATGAAAATATAGGTTATTTATGTTATTCAACTTATGATAAATTAGAATTAAAATATAAATGTAACTGTGGAAGTCAAGGAAGTGCAATAATAGATTTTGAAGATAGCAAGATAGGAAAAGAGTGTAATGATGAATTAATCGTCGTAAAAAATAGATTTTGTTGTTCTAAAGATAATGAGCCTTTAATTACAATACTAGATAAAAAAGTGGATAGTTATGAAATGAAAATTACTTGTAAATCTTGTAATCACACATATAAAAGGGAGGTGAAATAAATGAATTTCTTATTAACATTATTGATTGGAATTGTTGCAGGAGTAATAGATGTATTACCAATGATAAAAATGAAAGTTGATAAATACTCAACACTATCAGCATTTGTATATTATTTAATAGTTCCTTTTGTTATCTTTGGGATTAATTGGTTTGGAAATTTGTGGTGGTTAAGAGGTGGAGTAGTTTCTATACTTATGGCTATTCCAGTAATTATTCTAGTAGCGAAAGAAGATAAAAAAAGTCCAATAGCAATGACAATTATGTCTATCGTTTTAGGAAGTATTATTGGAGTTATAGGGAATTTCTTGAACCTAATGTAATCGATAACTTACATTAAGTAGGGCAGGTAATTAAGTTGAAAATTATCTGTCCTTTGTGTTATAATCAAAACAAAAGATAGTAAATTGTAGGGGAGATTTATGAAGAAAAAATAAAATGGATAGGTATTGCTTTAGTAATTATATTTGGTTTTAGTATATGTATAATAGCTAATGAAATAACTTCTGGAAAAGAACAGCAAGATGAACAATACATAAAAATGAAAGAAATTGAACGCAGTAATAATCTTATTGGATTATCAAGTGAACAAATTATTGAATTGTTAGGAAAACCAATAGAAATATATACATATGATGATAAAGTTTATATGTATAATGCAGGACATATATATGAAGGTCTAATTTTTGGACATCGTAATTTTGGGACAATGAAGCACAATTATGTATTTTACATAGATTTTGACGAAACAGATAAAGTAAAATCTACTCAAATAAGTGAACTACCTTAGAATAAAAAGCAAACTTAAAAGATTGTATATAATAAGTTAAGACTTTATATGAAAATTTAAAGAATAGCTAAATCTAGCTATTCTTTTCAATCCAATTTTTAAATTCTTCAGCAGATAGTTTATTAGTCTTATATTGTTTAATTTTCTTTTTTCCAGTTTCTTTAAATTTGTTAAAATCATTAACATACTTGGGAATATCAGGGTATCGTGATTTCATCATAGATTTTCTATTATAAGTTTTATAGTATAAATCTAATACAGGATTACTTGCTTTAGTATTTTCAAATGTGGCTTTTCTTCCAATATCCCTACAAGTTTTTATTGTTTCACCTGGTGCAATATTTTGGCAATAGTTATATGCCTTATTTGTAGCAATGAAATATTTATTGCAATTTTTACAAGATTTTAAATAAAGAAATTCTTTAAGTATGCTACAAATAGATTTGTATATTATGCTAGAAAGATCATAAGGAAGTATTAAATCGTATTCGATTACTTCATTTTTCTTTTTAGATAAAAATTCATAAATATCTTTTTCAGTTGATCCTGGATATGAAGAAAACAGATTAGTAGAATAATATGCAGATTTATTTTCATTTAGTATTGTAAGATTAGGTGAGATTCTTCTTAATACATATAGTCTTTCTATTGGCTTATATCCTTCAGCTTTTTTAGTTGGATTCAATAAACAATAATCTAATATCATATCTATTTGTTCTTGCAATTTATTTAATAAATTCTTATTTTTAGTTTGTAAATCTAAAACGAAATCTTTAAAAGTTTCTTCAGTACAATATCCATTTTTAAATACTTTTTTCAGTTTATTATAATTTAATAAAGATAAAGAATATTTTGTAAAAAAATTTAGAAAATCAGCATATTCGTTAAAATCAGCATTTAAAAAGTCTGATAAAAAGCATCCTAATTGCTGAAATGTTATCTTGTAATTAGAGTCAATAACAAATTTCATAGTTTTTTTATCAAAATTTATAGGATAATTTATAACAATTTCACTATTATTTTTTTCATTTATTGCTAATCCTAGACCAGATAAAATGTCTAAGATATAAGTATTTTCTTCCATTTTAATCTCCTTTTTGTTATGAACATCAATTAGAGAAAAACCCTTTTTGTGTTACAATCGCTTTTTACCAATACTTATTGACTTTCAGGGAATAGAAAATTATAATGCGAATAGTTAGAAACAATTTCACAACAAATTGTGTTCCTAACACACATAAAACATATAGTATAAGCGAATTTTCCCCTTTTAAAATCATTGTAATTATACTATATGTTTATAAAAAAATCAATATAGGCGAATTCTAGACAAGTCTATATAGAAAAACTATGTCAAAAAATGTGTAAACACTTTTTGAACTAAGATGAAGGGAGAATTTTATTATGGAAAAAGTAGCTATTATAAATAATCTTTACTTTGAACAAAGAAAAACTTTAACAGAAATAGCAGAAATAATAAATACATCTATAAGTTACATTTCAAAGATATTAAGAAAAAATGAGATGTATAAAATTGAAAAAGAAAAACGAAAAAAAGAAAATTTAGAACAGAGAAGGAAAGTGCAAAAAGAATTAATTTACAAAGGGAGAAAAACTAAAATAGACATAGACTATATAAACTTAAAAAACAAACATGAAGAAGTAGCAATGGAATTATCAAAACATTCAACAATAGGTAATGAAGCTTTAAGAAAATGGTGTAGTGGTGCTTATAAATATAATGATAAAAAGAATCGTTATGAGTTCGATACAGAAAATTTATTAAAGCCAGCTGATTTTCCATTGTATATAAAAGCTTAGAAATAGGAGAAAACAATGATTACAAAAAAACAGGGAAAAGCCTATGCAGCGATAACATTAGATTTACTATATAAAATGAAAACTAAAATAGATCCAGAAATTTTATCACAACAAATGGAACTGATATATGACTTATACGAACCAAAAGAAGTAGAAGAAATCTATGTTAATATGTTACAAAATAATAGAATATTACTAAAAAACATAAGTGGAAGAGCTAATTGCTATATTATAAATTCTTACGATTCAAGCAAAAAACAAATTAGCATGATAAGAAGGTTTTGTAGTAATAAAATTGAAATAGGCAAAATGTATATTACACCACCAGGAGAAAATTTAGATGCGTATTATCAATTAATAAAAGATATTAGGAATAAAAATATGGATATTTTAATTATGAGTATTTTTACAATACTTGGAATGAGCGAAAGAGAACTTAATATGGTAATTCATTTATGTAGAGAGAATCATATAATATTTGTAGAAATTTAAGAGGTGATAAAAGTGTTACTATTTATTGGTGGAATGATGTTAGGTGCAATATTAGGAATAGGATTACATTGTATGCTAATTGTTGCAAAAGAAGCAGATGAAAAAATACAATAAATTTTTTCTCAACTTCTAAAATAAAATATAAAGATATATTATTATATTAGGAGGGAAAAGTCATGGAAAACAAAAGGAAACTAGAAGAAAAGCTTAAAGTTGCAACATATTGCAGAGTTGAAAGAAAAGAACAATTAGATAATAACAATAAAAAAGTCAAAATAGTAAAATGAGAAATGAGATAGAAGAGTCAGATTAATCTGGCTTTTTTATTATGGAGGAAAAAATGAATAAGAAAGAATGTAAAAAATATGTAAGAAGAGCTTATAAAAGGCTAATAGAAGTTAATAAATCATTAGATGAAGAAAATATTGAACAAGAAATGAAAAATGTTTTAGAAGAACAAATGAAGGAATATATAGCATATTCCAAAATTGCAGTACGCAATATGAAAAATAGTGGAAATATAGAAATAACACTAAAAGACATATTAGCACAAATAGATATACTACCAAAAATTTATCCAAAATACAAAGCAATTGATATAGCAAATAAACTCTAATTTTTTCTCAAGTATGTTATTTGTAAGGTTTAGTACATTGATACTAGGCTATTTTTTATGTGTTAATAAATTGGAGCTAAAGTTCATACAATTAGTTGAGGTGATTTAATGGATGGCGTTATAGAAAGAAAAAATGTATTATTGGGTAATGAAGATTACGAGTATATTAAAACTAAAGATGGGGAGGAACAGCTAACTAAAGTAGAAAATGTAGGGAAGCAAAAGATAAATGTTATATTGAAAAATGTATCACAAGGTAATTCAAAAGAAGTTGAAAACTATATTATAGATGTGTTGAGTGATTTATATATCCAAAGAAATGTAAAAAAGTTAATATGAAATTTTTTCTCAAATTGATTATCCTTTTTTCTTAAAATAAAATTTTAAGGCGAAAGGAGGGTTAAAATGAAGAGAGTTGGATGCTTATACAGAGTTTCTACTAAAAAGCAAACATATAACAACGATATTCCTGTTCAGAAAAAAGCTTGTAAAAAATTTATCAAATTACATGATGATTGGGTACTTAAAAAAGAATATATGGAGCTTGGTGTATCTGGATACAAACTAGGTGAAAAAGAAAGAGATGTTCTTCAAACAATAAAAAAAGATGTATGTAATAAGGAAATTGACATATTATTAGTTTTCTTATTCGACAGAATAGGGCGTAGAGAAGATGAAACGCCATTCGTTGTTAAATGGCTAATTGATCAGGGAATTGAAGTATGGTCTGTTAATGAAGGACAAAGGGAAATAAAAGATAATTATGATAAATTAATAAACTATATTACATATTGGCAAGCTGAAGGTGAAAGCGAAAAAATATCAATTAGATCTAAAGAGGAAAGAATACGATTAACAAAAGAAGGAATTTATTTTGGTAATTATGCTCCTTATGGATATGAAATGGTTAATAGTGATTTATATAGCAAAATAGGAAAACAAAGAAGAATACCTGTTATATATGAAGAAGAAGCAAAAATTATAAGGAAGATTTATGAACTTATTGCTATAAAAAAATATGGAACTGATAAAGTGGCTGTTTACCTAAATAAAAAAGAAATTAAAAGAAGAAAAGAAAATTGCTTATGGGATTCACATATAATTTTAGAAATTGTTAGAAATCCTATTTACAAAGGCTATGTATCATTTGGAAAAAGAAGGCGAAATAGAGATGGAAATATTAGAAAAAGCAAAGACACTTGGATTATTGCTGACAAACAAAATCCAGATATTACAATTGTTTCAGAAGAATTATGGCAAACTGCAAATGAATTAATAGATAGCAGAAGTAGGAAAGGAAGTAGACTTCTAAGATTATTATCAGGATATACTAGATGTGGTTATTGCAACAACCATATTGTACCTAAAGGAAGGACAAAATATTGTTATATGCTGTGTAAGGGTAAGCAAAAAACTGGTGATTGTGAATATCATAGAAATTATAGAGTTGATATTTTAGAAACAATAATAAGTAATGAAGTAAAAAAATATTTAGACACATATAAAAAAATTGATTTTAGAAATGCAATAGTAAAAAGGGTAAAAAGGATTAAAAGAAGAGAGGAAAAAATTAGATTATTAAATCAAAAAATTAGTTATTCAAAAAATAGACTTATAGAGTTGAAAACAGATATTGTTGCATCTCTTATGTCAGGAGATGAAGAACAAAATAAATCAATAAGTCAGGAATTTAATGATGAAAAGGACAATTTAAAGCAATTAAATGAACAACTAACAAAGATAAAAGAAGAAATAAATCTTAATAATCAAGAAATTAATAGCCTAAAAGAATATATCCCTACCTGGAGTAAAGAATTTGACAAAGCACCTTTAGAAATAAAAAGAGAAATTTTAGATAGACTAATAGAAAAGGTATATTTATACAATGATAAAGTAGAAATAAAAGTTAAATATCCAATATCTACGATGCTTGTAAAGGAAAATATTTAACATTTATGGATATAAAAAGAGTTGGATGCTTGTATAGGGTTTCTACCTTAAAACAAGTTGAAAAAAATGATATTCCAATGCAGAGAATATCATGCGGAAATTTTATAAAATCACACGACAATTGGAAATTAACAAAAGAATACATAGAATTAGGAGTATCTGGATATAAACTTAGTGAATCTAAAAGAGATGTTCTGCAAGACATAAAAAGAGATGTATTAAATAAAGAAATAGATATATTACTTGTTTTTATGTTTGATAGAATTGGAAGAAGAGAAGAAGAAACACCTTTTGTTGTAGAATGGTTAATTAATGAAGGAATTGAAGTTTGGTCTGTAAAAGAAGGACAAAGAAAAATAGAAAATAGAGCTGATAAATTAATTAATTATCTTACATATTGGCAAGCAGGAGGAGAAAGTGAAAAAACCTCAATAAGAGTAAGAGAAGTACAAGTTCAAATGGCAGAAAAAGGAATACTCACTTATGGAGGAAAAAGAAATGCACCTTTTGGATATGATTTTATCAAAAGTGGAACATATACAAAAAAGGGAGTTGAAAGACAGAAACTTATAATCAATAAAACAGAAGCAAAAATAGTAAAAGAAATATTTAGTTTATATGTAAAGAAAGGATATGGAATTGGAAGAATAGCCAAATATCTAAATGATAAAAAGATTAAACCTAGAAGATCTGAATTATGGAGTGTGTCTTCAGTAGGAAGTATGATAGGCAATCCTATATATATGGGTTATCCAGCATATAGGAAAAAAACAACAGTAAATGCTGCAACATCTAAGAAACAGCCATTTGATACATGGATATTGCCAGAAAAAAGAGTAAATGACTTAGCAATAGTAGATGAAAAAATATGGTATGAAGCTAAAAAGATAAGAGATTCTAGAAACGATAAATCTGACAATAATGAAAAAGAAGATATAAAACCTAGACAAACAAAATCAGAGTTATTATTTATAGGAATGACAAAATGTGGTGAGTGTGGATATGCTTTTATGACAGCAGGTTCAAAAAAGAAAAATAAAGATGGAGAGATGATAAAACATTCATATTATAGATGTAGTAGTACGAGATTTACTAATACTTGTGGATTAGAAAAAAAGAATATAAAAAAAGAAGTTGTTGAAGAGATAATACTAAAATGTGTTTATGACTTTTTAGATAGTTTACGAGAAATAGATTTATCTAAAGCAATAAAAAAAGTCGTATTAAATAGTTGTGAAAACGAAGAAAAAGAATTAAAAAAATGTGAAAGAGAACTTGAAGAAACAGAAGCTAATATAAATGTATTAAAAGATGAAGTGGTTAAGACATTGACAGGAGAAAGTAGTTTTACAGCAGAATTATTAAATGAACTAATAGAAGAAAAGGAAGAGAAAAAAATACAACTAATTACCTTAAAAAGTGAAATTGCAAATAAGATAAATCAAAAGAAACTAGAAGATGAAGAACTACTACAAATTAAAGATAGGATTCCAGTATGGAGAAAAGAGTTTGAAAGGGCTGACTTAGATGTAAAAAAGATGCTACTTTCCGAAATAATTAAAGAAGTTAGAATATTTAATGATAGATATGAGATAGATTTTAGATTGCAATTAAATGATTATATGAAAGAAAAGATTGTAATTAAAGATAACAATGAATTAAAATATAAAGAATCAAAACTTGTCGAAAATACAATTTCAATAAAATTGGAAGGATAGAAACAAAGTTTTTTATTCTTCCTATAAAAAGTTTGAAAAATATAGATATTGGGGTAAAGTCACCAGGGTGAGAAAATAAAACAACCCATTTACCTTTATAATCATTTAAACATATATTCCCCATAGTAGAAGTAGCCTCAAAATCAGGTGCATGTTGCCCAATTCTAACTGTTCCATTCATCATAATTTCATAATCCATAAAAAATAAACTCCCTTCATTTTTTAATATATAATATGAAAAGATTTCTTTATTGTTACAAACTATATAGTATTGCAAAATGTAAAGTAGCTATAAACAAATTATTAATATTTTCTAAATACTATACTACAAATAAAACACTTATGATATAATTTAAAAAAAGTTAAAGGGGATAAGCAAATGTTAAAATTAAAAGATGTATCAAAGTTTTATTATAACAAAGGCCTTATAGCAACAGGTTTTACAAAAATAAACCTAGAACTAAAAATGGGTGAATTTGTTGTAATTACTGGTGAATCAGGTAGTGGAAAAAGCACGCTTTTAAATGTTCTTTCTGGCTTAGATAGTTACGAAGAAGGAGAAATGTATATAAATGGTGAAGAGACTAGCCATTATACCGAAAAAGATTTTGAGGATTATAGAAGAAAATATATAGCGAATATATTTCAAAGTTTTAACCTAGTAAATAGTTATACAGTATATCAAAATGTTGAACTTGTAATGTTACTAAATGGATATAAGAAAAAGCAAGTAAAACAAAAAGTATTAGATATGATTGAAAAGGTAGGACTTACAGAATTTAAAAATACGAAAGTATCAAAACTTTCTGGTGGTCAAAAACAAAGGGTAGCAATTGCAAGAGCAATGATAAAAGAAACACCAATAATAGTAGCAGACGAGCCAACAGGAAACCTAGACTCAGCTTCTAGTAAAGATGTAATAGAGCTCCTTAAAAAAGTTGCAAAAGATAGGCTAGTAATAGTAGTAACTCATAATATAGAACAAGTAGAAGAATATGCAACAAGAATTATAAAAATGCATGATGGAAGAATAATAGAAAATAAGGAAATTAAAAAAGTAGATATTCCAGAAAAAGTAGAAGAAAGCAAGTATACAAAAATAACTATTGCAAACAAATATAGGTTAGGAATAAGAAATACATTTAATATAGTGCCTAAGTTCTTACTACTATTTGCAGTATTTTTATTTATAACAGTAGCACTACTTAGCGAATATGCAAGTTTTAGGCAAACAGAGTATGAAGCAAATAAAGCAGGATATAATGTATATTTTAGAGATTTATCAGAAGAAAGAATTATAATTAAAAAGAAAGATAAAACAGCATTTACTAATGATGATTATGAAAAAATTAAAAAGTTAGAAACAGTTAATTATGTAGTAAAAGATGATATAACATTAGATAGTGGTATTAGTATTTTTAATGATGAAATGGGAATTTATTTATATGGAGATGTAAAAGAAGCTACATCTTATAATGGAAATTTAACAGCAGGTAGAATGCCAGAAAATGAAAACGAAGTAGTAGCTAAAATTCCAGAAGATTACTATTATGTAAGAAATGGAGCAGAAGAAGTATTAGATAAAAAGTTTAAAATTCAAAACCAAAATGCTACTTATAATGGAGAAGAAAGAGAAATTACAATAGTAGGAATAGAACTTTACGAAGAAAGTGAAATATTTAACTATGGTAGAAACACTAAATTTTATGTAACTAATGAATATTTAGATGAATATAGAAAAGAACTTAATCAAAATTATAGTAAAATAAAAAGCTTATTTGCAGGCAAATATTATGAATCAAATCCGGGAAACCCATATTTTAGAATAATGCCAAGTGATAAGGTAGCATCTGGAACAGCAGTTGTTAGTGATGATGCAAATTATTTATTTAAAGATAATAGGGCAAGAAATAAAGAATTAAAAATAGAAATAGAAAACATTTATTATAAAGAAGAATTAAATTTAAAAGTAGCGAATACATATACAAAAAATTCATTTACAAGGTTAACAGGATATAAAAAATATGATGAGAATAAAGGAGGAGTATTTGTAAATAAAGAAGACTATACAAGTTTATTTAACAAACCTTCATATCAATCATCAGTATTTGTAAAAGATGAAAAAGACTTAGAAGAAACTGTACTAAAATTAGAAGAACTAGGAATATCAGCAAGACCAGTAAGAGAATTTAAAGTAAATGAAGGAAAAGAAATACTTCAAATAATAAAAATATTTAAGTTAGTAGTAACAGTTGTATTAATATTAGCATTATTCTTCATATCATATTTCATTATAAGAATAATATTAAAATCAAGAAATGTATATTTTACAACCTTAAGAATGCTAGGAGCTACAAATAAAAATGTAAAAAGAATATTGGACATAGAGTTATTTATAAATTCAAGTATAGCATACTTCAGTTTTATAATATTTATACTTTTAAACAAACTAGAAATTTTAAATATAGAATTTATAAAAACATTATTAAAATTCTTAAGTTTAAGAGAATATATCCTTATGTATATAATTCTAATTATAATGTCATGGCTAATATCAAGAAGATTTTCAAAACGAATATTTAAAAAATCAGCAATAAAAACGTACAATGAAGAGGTTTAAGATAGTAATTAAAAAGGATTGTAGGGGCTTAATCGGTTAGGAATACCAAAGAGAATTTACCGAATTACGCCCTTATGAAATTTAGAATAATAGAGGTTTAAAAGTAGCCATCTTCTGCAACCTGTACTTCGGAGAAATTACTCAAAATTCCGACATCTGACCTCTGACTTCCAATAAAAAAGGAGATAAATATGATAAAAATAGAAAAAGTAAATAAATATTTTAATAAGCACAAGAAAAACCAAATACATGTCATAAATAATACCTCACTTGAATTTGGCGAAAATGGATTAGTAGCATTATTAGGGCATTCAGGAAGCGGTAAAACGACACTATTAAATGCTATAGGTGGACTAGATAAAGTTAATAAAGGTAAAATATATATAAATGGAGAAAAAATAACAAAAAGAACTAGCAAAAAAATAGACAAAATAAGAAACTTAAATATAGGCTATATATTCCAAGATTACAAATTAATAGACAATATGACAGTATTTGAAAATGTTGCAATGGTATTAAGAATGCTAGGAATAAAAGATAAAAAAGAAATAAAATCAAGAGTAGAATACGTATTAAATTGCGTTAATATGTATCGATATAGAAACAGATTAGCAAGCATGTTATCAGGAGGAGAAAGGCAAAGAGTAGGCATAGCAAGAGCAATTGTAAAAAATCCTAATATTGTAATAGCAGATGAACCAACAGGAAACTTAGATAGTCAAAATTCATTAGAAATAATGAATATTATAAAAGCAATATCAAAAGATAGGCTAGTAATACTTGTTACACATGAAGTAGATTTAGCAAAATTCTATGCTTCAAGAATTATAGAAATAACAGATGGAAAAGTTATAAAGGATTATGAAAATACTGACGTTAAAGATTTAGATTATAGAATAGACAACAAAATTTATTTAAAAGATTTTGGAAAAACTGAGAATATAAATAAAGACAATATAAACCTAAAAATATATGGAGAGCAAGAAGATAACTTAAATTTACAAATAGTAATAAAAAATGGAAACATATATATAAAATCAGAAGATAAAAAAGTAGAAGTAATAGATGAAACTTCAAGTTTAGAACTTGTAGACGACCATTATAAAAAAATAGATAAAACTATATATCAAGAATATAATTATGATATAAGCAAAGTAATAAAAAAAGATATTAATTCTAAATACAGTGGGGTATATAGTCTTCTAAAATCTACAATAAATGGCTTCAAAAAAATACTGAACTATTCAATACTAAAAAAACTTTTATTAATAGGTTTCTTTGTATCAGCAATGTTTATTGTATATGCAATTAGTAATATGGCTGGAACATTAAAAGTAGAAGATAAAGATTTTATAAGCAGAAACAAAAATTATTTAGAAGTAAAACTTCCAAATTTAAAAGTAGAAGAATACTTAAAATATGAACAAGACGAAAATATAAATTATATAATGCCAGGAGATAGCAATGTATCATTTGAAATAAAAAATGAAGACTATTACCAAACAAGTAAAATGAATGCAGAACTTTCAGGTTCACTTTCAAGTATTAATATGATTAGTAACGAAGACATAATACAAGGAAGAATGCCAGAAAATGAATACGAAATAGTAATAGATAATATGATAATAGATAAAATTTCAAATTCAGGTACTCTGGTAGCACATGCAGGAATAAAAAGTGGAGCAGAACTTTTAGAACAAGAAGTATCAATTAAGAACATGAAACCATTTAAAATTGTAGGTGTTACAAGTAAAAATAGCCCTTGTATATATGCATTTGAAAGTAATTTTATAAACATACTTTCAAACTCTAAAGGTTCAGGAAACAGTATGGGAATAATGGTCGAGACTCAAACTAACGAAAATGAGCCAGAAGCAAATATAATAAATTACAAATTAAAAAAAGATGAAATAACATTAAAAAAAGGAAGACTTCCAGAAAATGATTATGAAACAATAGTAAATATAAGTAACCAATATAATATGAAACTAAATAAAAAAATAAAAACAAAAGTAAATGAAGTAGAACTTACAGTAGTAGGTTATTATGATAGTAGCAAAGACTTAAATGCATATTTAGTAAATGAAAACACAGCAAAATATAAACTAATAAGCCAAAGTCAAAATTTAGTAATATATGCAAAAGATGCTACAAAAGTAGCTAAAAAATTCGACAAAGATTACAATTTATATGTAGAAAATACCTATGAAAATGATAGAGAAAATTACTTAAAACAGCAAAGTTCTTCAAGAAAAAGCAGTATAATATTTGCAAGTATAATACTAGCAATATCACTTGTAGAAATATTTTTAATGATGAGGTCATCATTCCTTTCAAGAATAAAAGAAGTAGGAATATTAAGAGCAATAGGAGTAAAGAAAACAGATATTTATAAAATGTTTGTAGGAGAAATATTAGCAATAACTAGTACAGCAAGCTTGCTAGGAATACTATTTATGAGCTACATATTAAGCTGTATAACACAAATAAAATACTTAGAAGGTATGTTTGTAATAAACTTCTGGGTAATATTATTAAGCATAATACTAGTATATGCCTTCAATATAATAGTAGGTTTGCTTCCACTATTTGGAGTACTAAGAAAAACACCAGCAACAATATTATCAAGACATGATTTAGAATAATAACAGAAAAAAAGAATAAAATAATATTATTAAATATTGACGTACGTAAAAACGTATGCTAAAATAATATTAGGAGGTGTTATTATGACTAATACAAACATAACAAACTTTAGAAAAGATATATATGAATTATTAGAGCAAACAATAAAATATAATGAACCTATAAATATATCAACAAAAAATGGAAATGCAGTTGTTCTATCAGAAGAAGACTATAATAATTTGATGGAAACATTATATATTTCATCTATACCAAAATTAAAAGAAGATATAATTAAAGGATTACAAGAAGATATAGAAGAATGTGTAAGCGAAGAAGAGGTGGAATGGTAGTGTACAAAATAGTATATAGAAAGCAAGCGATAAAAGATATACCAAAAATAAAATCAATTGGATTAAGTGAAAAAGTTCAAAGATTAATTGAAGTAATAAAAGAAAATCCATATAAAAATCCACCACCATATGAGAAATTAGTTGGAGATTTACAAGGAACATATTCAAGAAGAATAAATATAGTGCATAGGTTAGTATATCAAGTATATGAAAAAGAGAAGGTTGTAAAGATAATTAGTATATGGTCACATTATGAAAAAATATAAAAACATTATTTAAAATTGTAACGGACGACTAACAGTTGCCCGTTTTTTTCTAGTATAGGAAAAATCAAATTTTACGTTGTACGGGTCTCCGCCTTATCAAGCGACTCGTGTGGCGAAGCCACTTTTCTTCCAGACCCTTTCTAAAATTGTACGTCTTGACTTGAGCAAAATTAATGATATAATTCTAAATATATAAAAAAAATAGGAAGAAAGAAATGGCAAAAAAATATTTAGAAAAAGATGTTTTACAAGCAAGTTTAGAAAGGCTAGAAATAATTTTAACTGAATTCGATAATGTATATTTTAGTGTTAGTGGTGGAAAAGATAGTTCAGTTATGGTTCAGCTGGCTAATATAGTTGCACAAAAATTAAATAAAAAGTTTGATATCTTATTTATAGATTTAGAAGCACAATATAAGTACACAGTAGAGCATATAGAGGAAATGAAAAACCTTTCTCAGGTAAGGGATTTTTACCATATAGCTCTTCCAATGGCTCTTCGAAATGCAGTATCAGTACTTCAGCCTAAATGGATATGTTGGGAAGAAGAAAGTAAGGACTTATGGGTAAGGCCTCTACCAGAAGATTCAATAAACATACACAATAATCCATTTGAATGGTTTAAAAAAGGAGAGGAATTTGAAGATTTCATAGTAAAATTTGCACAATGGTATCAAAAAAAGTACAATAGTAAAGTAGCATGTGGAATAGGTATTAGAACAGATGAGAGCATAAATAGGTTTAGAACAATAGCTTTTCAAGACCATAAGATAAAATATAAAGAGCATAATTGGACAACAAAAATAAAAGTAAATGAAAAACATATAGATGTATATAATTTTTACCCAATATATGACTGGAAAGTAGAAGATATATGGGGAGCTGTAAGTAAACTTGATCTAAAGTTTAACTACATATATGAGTTAATGTACAAAAATGGACTAAGCATATTTGAACAAAGGTTGTGCCAGCCATATGGAGATGACCAAAGAAATGGTTTAAATCAATATAAAGCTTTAGAATATGAAACTTGGGGAAAAGTACTAAACAGAGTAAATGGAGTTAATTTTGGCAACATATATTGTAAAACAACAGCATTAGGAAATATAAAATCTAGTAAACCAGGCTTTATGAAATGGGAAGAATATGCAGTATTCTTACTAGAAAGTATAGGAATATATAATAGAGATTTAATGCTTCACTATTATAGAAAAATAAAAAAATTTATGATATGGTATAAAAATAAATATGGAGTACAAATTAAAGAAATACCAGAAACAGCAGAATGTAGATTAGAAAATCAGAAAAAAGCTATATCTTGGAGAAGGATAGCAAGAGCAGTTGAAAAGAATGATTTTTATTTAAGAAGATTATCTTTTGGCCAAACGAAGTCAGATGATAAAGAATTGCAAAGGTTAATACATAAATGGGATAATTTATTAAATAGAAACACAAAAACAGATGATAAAGGTTTAATTAAAATTATTGAAAATCAAATATAGTAGGAAAATGAGGTAAAAATATGATAGTAAAAATGAATAATAAAACTGAAAAATTTTATGAATATATGGGAAAAATATTTGGATCACGATTAATACAAAATCAAACTAATGACAGAATATATGATGATGACAATAAAATATGGTATATATATTTAGAAGATGAAAAAGTGCTAGCATTTGTTTCTATTAGTAATAATATAATAAAAAATATTTATGGAATAAAAGAAAAATGTTTAAAAGAAGTGCTAGAGGAAGTAAGAAAGGAAAATAAAATTACTTTTAGTACAGTTACCAATATATATGAGGAATTATATAGTGCAGCAGGCTTTAAAGTTAATAAAACAGAGGGATTCAAAAATTTTGTTGTAATATCATAATTACAATATTGTATCTAATTAAGTGAACATATAGAAAAATAAAGAGTGTAGGGCTCGTTCTTTGAGCAACCTAGAAAATAGCAGAAAATATGAATAGTTAAAAGTATAAACTTTAAGGGTTAGTGTAGGGAGATTATTTCTTAGATCTTTGAGATGTAGCTAGTTAGAGACATGTTATGTGTTAGTGTAGTTGTTCACACTTCGAAGAAAAAACTAAAATCCGACCTCTGACTTCCGACTCCTGAATTCAAACAAAGAAAGGACAAAAAATGAACGAAAAAGAAATACAATTTCCAGTATTAAATGTAAAAATGGTCGATATAGAAAAAGTAGTAGCAAATGACTATAACCCAAATAAAGTAGCACCTCCAGAAATGCAACTATTAAAGCATTCAATAGAGGAAGATGGATATACACAGCCAATAGTAACCTACTATGATAAAGAAAATGACAAATACATAGTAATAGACGGTTTCCACAGATATCGTTGTGCAAAAGAGTTTTTTCATTTAAAACAAATTCCAGTTGTGACAATAGAAAAAGACTTAGAAAACCGTATGGCAAGTACAATAAGGCATAATAGGGCAAGAGGAACACATCAAATTATAGATATGTCACATATAGTTTTAAGCTTAACAGATATGGGATGGAATGAACAGCAAATTTCAAAACATTTGGGAATGGAATTAGATGAAATAATAAGACTAAAACAAATAACAGGTTTAAAAGAAATGTTTGCAAATCATGTATTTAGTAAATCTTGGGAAGAATTCGACGAAAAAATTAGAAAAGAAGCTAATAATAATTAAAAAAATGAGCATACTATAAACAAACGGAAGACGGAAGTCGGAGGTTAGAAGTCAGAGGTCGGAAGACGGAAGACAGATGATAGAAGACAGAATATAGAAGCCAGAAGTCAGATGTCAGAAAATAAGATTGTAGGGGTCGCCACCATCGGCGACCTAGGCTTCGGAGAAATTACCTAAAAATCCGACTTCCAAAAAGAAAGGAATGATATAGTATGGAAACTAATCAAAAAATAAACTGTACAGTAAGTAGCTGTAAATATAACAAGTTACAAGAGCAGGAATGTTCATTAAAACAAATAATAATAACACCAATAGAAAATTGTGATACTAAACAACCAGATGAGTCTATGTGTAGTAGTTATAGAAATAAATAAAATTTATGTAAATAAATGTAGACAAATGTAAAAATATGAAGTATAATGTATAAAATGTAACTTTTAAAAATAGTATTTATAAAATGCTTAGGAGGTATTCAACATGAATAATAATGAAGATAGTAAACTTAAGCAAATTGACAACAAGATAGAAAAACTAAAAAATCGGAATGTAAAAATGGTAGAATGGAGGCTAACTAATAAAGAAAGAGAATATATTGAAAGCCAAGGTTACCAAATAGTTCCACATATTTATGAAATAAAAACTAATCAATGTAAAAATATGCACAATATACCAAATTCTATAATAAGAGAAATATATTATGCTAATAAATCAGGAAAGAAAACAATAGGTAAGCTATTGAAAGTGCAAGAATTAAAGCAGTTACAAGAATATGGTGTTAAAGTCTACCCAGTTAAATTTAGAGTTTATTTAAATAACTAAATACTAAAAAGAACTTATGAATATTTTCATAGGTTCTTTTATTCTATACTAGGAAAGTATTCTATTTTAAGTTAAGATTAAATATGTCAAAACCATATAAAAAACTAAGGTGCCATTGGCACCTTAGTTTTTAACGTATATGCTTATCTTTTCGATCATATCTAGGGAAACACCCAACAAGACCGCTGGAGTTAAACCGAAATTTAAAGTTTGAGTTCAAAATGAATGTTTTATAACCTTCATTTATTAATTCATTGGCAAGTAAATCCTTAGAAACTTCCTCGCCATGGTGAATACCAACTCCTAAAACATTTTTAGGGTCAAAAGGCTTTACAAAGTTTACAAGCTTTTCTTGTCTAGCATGTGCTGAAAATTCCCCAGTACCACGGAAAAGAGCCTTAGCATTAGGGTCATCACGCATTCTTCCAAGTTTTGACTCTGGGAATAAATGACCAGCAGAGTGAACCATATATTTCGGATTAGTATAATGAGCATTTAAGTATGCTTGTGAAGCTCCATAACTTGCACTTCCAGAAGAAGCAGCTACAATCTTAGGAGTAATAGAGTCAGATATTATTTGTCTCCGCATAGCTTTATCTTCAACAATAATCAAATTGTCTGGTAGAAAATTTTTGGCTGAATGGAACATATTAAATTTACCCTCTAAGAAGATTTGGGTTGTAGCAATTGCCGATTTACCATCAGCATAAATTGGAATTCTACGATCTAAAGTTCCCATATCTTGAGCTTGCTTTAATGTATAAAGTACTTCTTGGTGCCTACCAAAAGCGAATGTTGGAATAAGAACAGACATATTTTTCTTGGTAGCATAAACAACGTTTTCTACAAGGCAAGGTTCACAAGAACTATCTGTTTTTGTGCCTCCATATGTTGATTCTAACAGAATGAGTACATTTGGTAACTTGTAAACCCAATCAGGTAAAGGGTTTACTGGAAAGAACATATTGTGATCGTTATAATCTCCAGATAAAACAACATTAATACAATCTTCACCATCTGTAATTTGGACTAATGTAACCGCTGCACCAGGCAAATGTCCATTATCAAAAAAGTAAATACATATATTGTCATTATATTGTACCTTTTCATAATATTTACAAGGTACTAACATTGATTTCAGTAAAGCAATATCTTCTTCAGAATAGAGTGGAACTACATCTTCGTCAGTCTTTTTATTACGCCTTTTTTCAATTTTTAAACAATCGTCTAAGAAAACTCTTGTTAGAAAATTAGCAGTTGTATGTGTTGTAAAAATTGGAGCTACAAACCCTTGATTGATAGCAACTGGAAATCTACCATAATGGTCGAGGTGACCATGTGTTAATATAGCAAATTCAGGTCTAGTTACATCATAGAAAAATGAGGAGTTAAACTGAGCATCATTGTCAAGCCCTTGGAATGTTCCACAATCCACCAAAAAAGGAATATTGTTGGTAGGTCCATGTGCACCTGAAACAGTAGTAGAAAAGAAAGCCTCAAATAATTGATTTGTACCAGTTACACCATCTTTTTCATCACACAGTTCAAGAAATAGCCGTTTATTCATAAAATCATCCTTTCTTATTTAATAAAAGAGATATAATTTACTTGTTTCTTGCAAATATTTTACCATTAAAATAACATAAAAGCAACAAAAAATAGAAAAAAGAAGAAAAAAGTTGAAAAGTGTTGAAAAAAGTATTTGAATATGATAAAATGTCAACATAAAAATTGAATATGCGTTATTAAATTAAATAAAGCTTTGAATTATAGAAAGGAGAAAAGAAAAATTATAAATTTGTAACTAATAAACAACAAGTAAAAAGTAATCATAAATATTGATTTAAGCAAAAGGAGGAAAATAGTTATGAAGAAAAAGAATGTAGGAATATGTTTGTACTTTGAAGTAGAAGGAACCGTTTATCAAATGATGATTCCAGAAGAAGAACTTCGGGATTATATGAGAAATGATGATGCAAAAGTAGATGAAGAACATATAATGTTTAGGTTTAATGTAAATAATAACATTGTAGAAAAGAATTATAAAATAGCTGAACTCAACAAGGCACTTAAACAAGCAAAATTAATAGCAACTAAATTAGTACCAAATTCTTTAACATATTATATTGAAGATCTAACTGAAAAGCTGGTTAAAAAACCAATTATGCCTATTGCAAAAAGAGAACACGAACTTGAGAAAATATGGTTTTACATTTCTCAAAAGAGGAGAAACAATGTATTTATTACAGGAGAAATGGATGTTGGAAAAACAGCTATTGCACAAGAAGTAGCAAGACAAATATCTACAAATGAATGCCCAAAAGAGCTTAGTGAAAAAAGAGTAATTTTATTAAAACCGGAAATGCTTTTAAAAATAAAAAGTGATCGTGCATATGAAAAGACTGTAAATAAAGTAATGAATTTTTTAGTAGAAAATAGAAAAGATATTGTGTTATACATTGATAATGGAATTTATATGAAGACTGATGAATCTTTAATAATGATGTTATATGCATGTATAAAAAAATATAACATTCCTATGATTGTAACAGTAAGTAATGAAAACTATGATAGGTATTTTATAGAAGACCCAACAATAGCTAAGTATTTAAATGAAGTATATATAATGGCACCTGAGAAGGATGAATTAAGACCGATAATAGATGCCCATTTAAAACTTTTTGAAAATAGATACAAAGTTAAAATTACTGAAGAAGTCATTAAGTTTGGAATATATACAGAATCACTTTCAGAGTCACCCTCATCAGAACCAGGAAGGGTAATAAGCATTTTTGAAAAGGCGTTTCTTGAAGCTAAGAGAAAGAAAAAGAAGTATGTTGATAGAAAATGTATTTTAAGTTGCTACAATACGTATCTTAAAGACTATGAAAATACAACTGAAATTGAAAAAAGACAAACAGCTTATCATGAAACAGGACATTATATACTTAGAATTAAAAGCAAATATCAAACTGATATGAAAATATCTTGTGTTTCTATCTTACCAATGATGTGGTGGGCAGGAGTAACAATGTCATATTTAGAACCAAAAGAGTATGCAATAAATTCAAAAGAATACTTTATAGATCAAATAGCAATGTGCCTAGCAGGAAGAGTAGCAGAAAAGAAATTTACTAATTTAGATTCAATAGGTGCTGCAAATGATCTTGAAAAAGCTAATATGTATGCAAAAGCAATAGTAATGAAATGGGGATTTTCTGATAAAGACAATAACAGAAATAGAAGTTATGACTATGAAGATTATTTCCTTATGCCAGAAAGTAAAAAAGAACTAATTGACAAAGAAATTCAGGAGTTGATTGATGCTGGAATGAAAAGGGCAGAAGAAATTATTAATGAAAACGAAGGACTTCTTAAAGTTATTGCAGAACGGCTCATGGTCGATGAAATACTTACTGGAGAAGAACTAGAACAGATCTGTAAAGAGTACGAAGAAAGCAAGAAGGTAAAAGCAATTGAAGGAACTAATGAATAATTTTTCTTAAAAGAGGATACAGTTAATAGTGTATCCTCTTTCCATGTTCCCAAAAGGAAGTCCAAATGATACCAAATGAAATACTTGACTTAAAATGAATATAAATATATAATATGCTAAATAATAGTAATAAAACTATTACAAAAACAAGGGAGGAAAGAATATGTTAGTAACAACAAAAGAAATGTTTGAAAAATCAATGAAAGAACATTTTGCAATAGGAGCTTTTAATGTAAATAATATGGAAATAATACAAGGGATTGTAGATGCAGCAGCTGAGGAAAAATCACCAGTAATACTTCAAGCATCTTCAAGTGCAATAAAATATGCAAGAATAAATTACCTAATGAAAATGGTAGAAGCAGCAGTGGAGGAACACCCAGAAGTTTCGGTAGCACTTCACTTAGACCATGGGCCAGACTTTGAAACTTGCAAAATGTGTGTAGACAACCGGTTTTACATCAGTTATGTTTGATGGCTCAAAATATGATTTTGAAGAAAACGTAAGATTAACAAAAGAAGTAGTAGACTACGCGCACGCTCATGGAGTAGTAGTAGAAGCAGAACTAGGAAAACTAGCAGGAATAGAAGATGACGTAAATGTAGAAGCAAGCGACGCAATGTATACAGATCCGGCGCAAGCAAAAGAATTTGTAGAAAGAACAGGTTGCGACTCTTTAGCAATAGCAATAGGAACAAGTCATGGAGCATATAAATTTAAAGGAGAAGCAAAATTAAGATTTGATATATTAGCAAAAATAAAAGAATTAATACCAAACACACCAATAGTATTGCATGGAGCATCAACAGTAATACCAGAACTAGTAGAAATGTGTAATAAATATGGAGGAAATATACCAGGAGCAAAAGGAGTACCAGACGAAATATTAAATGAAGCAAGTAAAAAAGGAGTATCAAAAATAAATGTAGATACAGACTTACGATTAGCAATGACAGCACAAATAAGAAAAGTATTTGCAGAAGACCCTTCAAGCTTTGACCCAAGAAAATATTTAACCCCTGCAAGAGAAGAAGTAAAAAATACAGTTAAGCATAAAATTAAAGATGTATTTGGTTCAAGTGGGAAGTGTTAAATAGTAAAGGTTTTGGAAAGATTTGGGAAAGATTTGGGACGCGTCAAAAACTTTACAAATTTTAAATAACACTTATATTGTTAAAGTTATCTATATTTGTAAAGTTTTTGACGCGTCCCAAATCTTTCCCAAATCTTTCCAAAACCTTTACTTCTAACTTCCAACTTCCATATTAATTTCTCCAAACAATAAAATTCCCCAAAACAACACAAAAAATACTAAACGCAATTACACATGAACCGCCAAATTTGTTTTCTTCTTTTTTTATTTCAAATATCCCATATGAAATACTTTCTATTAAGACATATATAGTAAACAATAAAAATAAAGAATGAGACATAAAGTTTAACATAAAAATCTCCTTAATCAATTTAAAATGTAGGGGAGGCTAGTAGCCGTCCGAGAGGCAAAGCCTCTTTCTTGAATCTAAGTCTCAGTAAGCAAGAAACCAGATTTTACGCAAACGTCACTATTTACTGTGAAAAATGAATTTTCATAATTTTCAAGCCAATTATATCTTTCAAATTCCTCAAGAGTACTAAATTTACGTAAAACATGTTTTGCAAAACCATTAATATCAGCTTTCAAATCTTTAGAAGTTTTATATAAATAATTAGATATTTGCAATTCAATATATTTAGAGGCAGTTTTGGAAATTTCATCTAAAACAGCATTATCTAAATATTTTGCATCTTTTTTCATAGAATAAATTCTTCCATTAAACTTACAATTTACAGTGATATAGGGTGTGCCATTAATAATGTCAACATTTCCTTTTGTATCTTTAGCAGGAAATAAATATAAATCTATATAACTTTCATCCTCTCTAGGATCTGGAATAGTAATTAAAAAACCATCAACATGATTACGCATTAAAGAAAAACAAACAGTTTCCATAGCAGTAAGTTCACCAACTAATTTATCACCTTTAAATACAGCTAAACCAATATTCTCGGCCCCTCTTTTACCAGCTATACTTGTTTCATTAGACTTTGCATTACCAGCATTTAAAGGGTCAGAAGAAGAGTAATCTTTTAAATTATCTATATTACTATCAATAGTACCACCAAGTATTGCAAAAGGCTGACAAGTATTACAAGTTAGACCATTAAAAAAGTCTCCTATAGTAGCATTTGATGTATAACCAGTATACTTACTAGAGTTAGGGAATATTTCATAATACTTAGTTGGTAATGTTTCTAAACTAGGTTTTGAAGCTTCAATATAGTATTTTGCATCAGTTTTGCTAACAATAATATTAGTAGAAGGTCTAATTTGAACATCATTTATTAAAGTATAAATTTCATTTGAAATACCTTTAGTAGCAACTTCTTCAGAAAATACCACCAATTTGCAATGAGAAAGGTTAAGCTCTTTACCTATATAACTATTCATAAGGTTAATAGCAGTGTATATAGAACTTGTTTCAACAGTATTTATAATAGAAGTTTCATCTTGAGTAGAAGCACCTTCAGAAACAGAAGAAGGCTTTGCAATTTGAAAACTTACTTTTAAATTGCTATCATTATCACCAGTATCAATACCAATAGCAATAACAAATGCCAAATTATCTATACTAAAAGATGTATAAGATGAAGAAAAAGCCATAACCAAAACAATAGTAAGTAGAGAAATAAAAATGTTTCTTAATAATTTTTTCAATTTACGTCACCTTTCTTTCTTTTCTTCTTTTTAAGTTTGCAAATATGAGTAGTAAAATGCAAAAAACATAATCAAGTCCAAGTATAATATATGGATACACAGTAGCTTCATATTGTTTAGCACTAGCATATGTGCTAGGAATAAGTGAAATAGAAAGTACTAAAATAGCAAAAGGGTAGGAAAGTGCCTTAATCTGTTTAATATTAGTAATCTTTTTAAAAATAAGCATACAAAATCTTACCACAATACTTAAATAGCAAGCAAAAACTATCATCCATATAAGTAAGAAAATAGATTCTAACCTAACAAAGAAAGTACCAATTTCAATATATCTAGCAACAACATAAAGAGGAAGTATTTCATCTGTATTAATAAAATAAGAAAACATAAAAAGTATTATACTAACTGTTAAAATTAAATAAATAGCAAATAAAATGCAAGCACCTATAGAAACTTTTTTAAAATTTTCTGGTTTTTTTAATAAAGGTGGTAAAAAATATAAAAAGGCTATTCCAGAAAAAGCGTAAATATTACCAAGCCCTAAAATAAAAGTATTAACAAATCCTGTACCCATAATAGGAAAAACCCTGTTAAAAGAAAAGTTTTTCAAATTAGAGCCGAACAAGAAGACCATACTAAGCATAGCAATGGGAACAATAATTAAATTTGTTTTTAAAGTAGCAGTAAATTCTAATTTATCTGTAATAGCAATAGCTATAATAAAAAGCAATATAACAAAAAAAGTATTAGTCATGGGGTAGTATACTATTTTAATAGCTTCACAAAACTCTCTAAGTAAAATACTAGAGCTAATAATAAAATACGAAATAAATACTATACCCAATATATTTTTAAAAGTCTTTCCACCAAGGTATTCTGAAATATCTAAAATATCTGAACCGAGGGAAATTTTTAAAAAGTTTAACTACAACATAGCAAATACAAACTAATATAAAAGAAACAAATACCAAATTAAGTAAAATAGAAGACTTTATATTAGAAAGTAAATTTCTAGGCATAGATAAAATTGTATGAGAAATGGCTACTGTAAGAATAAGTGCAATAGCTTCTTTAGTTCCAATTTTTGAATCATTCATAAATATAATCCTTTCGCATTTTAAAAATTACTTTATTATTTTTTACTAAAAGAGGCAAAATATACAAAATTTATTGAAAAGATATGTAACTTGTGATAAAATATGAATACGAAATAAGTAAAAATATTTTTGCCTACTAAAATTAGTAGAGAGAAAGCAAGAGGAAAAGAGTATGGAAGTTTTAAACACATCAAGAATAAACATAAGAGTTAAGTATGACTTAGAAAATGGGCAAACAACAGGAAAAGTATATTCTGAAATCGAAAAAGAAGGAGAAGATGTATATGTAGGTTACGTTACAGAAGAAGTAGCAGGCACAGGAACACTGTATGTTCTTCCAGAATTCGAATGCAAAGAATATATAAAAGAAGACTTTGAATTACTTAAGCCAGATTTTGCTTCAGTTGCAAATATGTGGGCAGCCAAAAGAGCAAATACCAACAATAAGAAACAAAAAAGAGGATTTCCTGTTTAGGAAATCCTCCTTTTACCAACATTATCTTGTCGGTAATTCTTCCCACCATTTGCAGTTTTCTTCAGGAATGGAAGTGTAACACCATACTTTATCGAATGATATTTTTGTATCAACGTATTCTATAAAGTTCGAACAGAAACGTCGTTGGAGCGTTTTAGGAGGTTATTTGCAAAAAAATCGCTTATTTTTAATAGTGTTCCTCCCACAATTTGCTCAAAAAAAATAATTGACTCATCAACTGTTAAATTTAGTATAGCATAAAACACATATAATGAATAGTGTTCTTTGCAAAATAAAAAGGAAAATTGATGTTGCTCAATTTTCCTGTAATACTATTATAGGTGAAAACCTATAACATATTTGTGCTAATAGTCTATGCTAAAAGCTTAAAAATATTCATAATACTAAAAATCTTAAAAGATTTTCGTATTTGTTAAATGTTACTATTGTTTTGATAAAAACAACATATTTGTAATTTAATTTTATCATTTATCTTGTTAAATGTCAAATCATATATCTCTATTTGTTAATTTTCTTTTAGTTTTTCTATGTACTTATTCAAGTTTTCAATTTTTTCTTCATATTTTTTAATATTCTTCATTAAGCCTAAACTTACATATAATGCGTTATCTATATTGCTTATATCTTCTTTTGAAAGTTTTGTTATGTAGTTTCCTAATCTGGCTTTACTAACAGTTTGAATATTTGAAAGATTTACTTGTCCATCTAGTATTGTTATTCCATTATTATCTTTTTGAGTTGTAATATGTGCCATTGATGGAATTGGCTTTTCTGTATGTGTTATTGGTGCTACTATAACATTACTTGAATTTATGTTTCCTACATCACTTTGAATTATTACACAAGGTCTTTCCTTTTGCATTTCTGAACCTATACCAATACCAAAGTTGCATTTATAAACTTCGCCTCTTCGTACAATTCTATTCTTAGCTTTATCTGAATTAGTATCTAAATATATTTTTGTTTTAGTCCATTCTAAAATATGTTGTACTTTTGAAACAAGTATTTTCGGTTCTTCATTTTTGTTTGATTTCTCCATATGATTTTTTCCTCCCTTCTTCAATATACAATATTTCAAGGCTTTTGATAAAAAAACTTGCGAATCACTTTATTTTTTATAATATACAATTACCTAAAAGTCAATATTTTATTGATTATACTTTTAGTATTTATAGCTATCATTTTATTTGTCTTTATATATGTTATTGTCTTTTATTCTATATATATTCTTGGAACTCTTTTACTAATAGAACAAATAACTTCGTATGGAATAGTATCTAAATGTTTAGATATTTGTTGTATATGCTGGATGTCTTTTATTATAATTACTTTATCACCAACTTTTACAGACTCATCAACTTTAATAAATAACATATCCATACAAATATTTCCAACAATATTATATGATTTTCCATTAATATATACATTTCTACCAGTATTTTTTCTTATAATTCCATCTGCATAACCAATAGGAATAACAGCAATTTTTTCAGGAGTAGTTACTTTATATCTTCCATTATAACCCACTGTTCCATTTTCTACATCATTTATCTGTATTATCTGGCTATATAGCATAAATGTAGGTAACAATTCTATTTGTTTATTTTCCATAAGTCCATACATAGCTATTCCTAATCTACATCCATTTGCAATTGGTAGTTTTGTATATGAAATTGTTGCATCACTTGCACCTATATGAATAATCGGGATTTCTTTCAAGTCAATGTCAGATGTTATTTCTCCGAATTTTTTAAATTGAATAATAGTATCTTTTTCACTCATTGCATAATATATATGAGTATAAATACCTTCTAAAAATAAATTACTATTTCTAATCATCTCATACATTATATTAAACTCTTCTTTATTATCAGTACCTAATCTATTCATTCCAGTATTTATTTTAATATGTACCTTTAAATTGTTATGCTCTACCATTATAAGTTTTTTTAAATATTCCATATTACTTATTGTTATTGTAATATTATTTTTTATACATTCATCAATAAAAGTTGTTGGAATAATTCCTAAACATAAAATAGGTATATTATTTATATTTTTTCTTATTTCCAATGCTTCTTCCAAAGTTGCAACAGCAAGATAATTACAACCTCCTCTTATTATGGATTGTACTGTTTTTATATTGTTATGTCCATAACAATCAGCCTTAACAACACCAAAGTAATATTGATAATTATCATATTTACTAATTAACTTTTTTACATTTTCCTCAATATTTTTCAAATTAACTTCTACATATGTATTTCTATACATATACAAGTACCTCCTTTTATACCAAACCTCATCTTTTTTAATATATCTAAATTCGTCAGACAGTGTCTAACGAATTAAAGTATATCATAATTTTTCCATTTTTTTATCAAATTTACAAAATAGTTACAAATTATTTTATAAAAGGCTTGGGACTTAGTCTCAAAATACGAATTTTGACTAGGGAGGAAAAATTCAGTGCTTGTTAGGAAGTGCATGGGATACAAAAATTGTATTTAACTTAAATTTTTCCTCTAATTTTTTATTTTTGTTTACAAATTACTGCACCAATTTTATAATTTTCTTTCTTTGATTTTGAGGAAATTTTGTTATCTTTTACAGCAACTAATCGAATCAATTTTTGCTTTTCTTTGTTCAATTTTATTTCAATTTCTTCTTCGTTTTTATTAATACTTTTTGAAAATAATTCATAAAATTCTATTTCAAATTCTTTATTAAGTCTTGTAATATAATCATCTAATTGTTGTTGATTTATATTAACACTTGTCCTTATTTCTTTTTCTTCTTCATTCACTTCGACAGGTATATAAACATCTACTATTCCTAATGCAAAAAATTTTGTTAATTGTTCAATATAACTACTTCTAAAATTTATTTTATCAATGTAAAATTCTCCGTTTTTGTTTCTTTTTTATCAGCTAGTATTGGTAAAAAATATTTCTTTACTGCCATATCATATTCTACTAGCTCAAGAATAAAACTTTGTAAACATTCTTCAATTTTATCTTCTCTATAATAAGTCTTGCAATGCTCACAATTATAATACATATATTTCTTTTTTGTTCCTCCAGAGCCTTTACATTTCATAATTCTTCTACATTTAGGACATTTTAGTTTTTGAAAAAATATATAAACTCTATCTCTTGTGTAACTTCTTTGATTTTTATCTTTTTGATGTTGTGCCTCGTTCCACATAGCACGACTAATAATTGGCTCAACAACATTCATATAGACTAAAGTATTTTTACTATTTGATTTACCTTTTTCATAATCTCCCATATATACTTTGTTGTATATTATTTTCATTATTGTTGTATCTCTCCAATGTTTTGGTGCTAATACTTTTTCTTTATTTAAAGTATTACTTATTTGTTGATAGCTTTTTCCCTCTAAATACATATTAAATATTCTAATTACAATATCTTTTGTAGTTTCATCAATTACAGTTTTCTTATTGTTATCTTTTTTATATCCTAATGGTACAATTCCGGGTAAATGCCCAGATTTAATAGCACCATTTAAACCGAACTTTGTTCTTTCACTTACTATCTCAATTTCTAATTGTGATAATACTGTTAGCATTCTTACAAAAAATCTACCGATTAGCTGTGCTAGTATTTACATCATCTTTATCACATACCAAATAAGTATTGTATAATTCTAATTGTGCAATAAGTTCTTCTAAATCACGAACTGAACGTGCAACTCTATCTAATTTATAAGCTACAATGTAATTGATTTTTCCTTGTTTCATATCTGCTAACATTTCTTGAAACGCTGGTCTATCTTTAATATTTTTTGCTGATATTCCAGCGTCTTCATATACTCTAAATACTTCATATTCTTTGAATTTACAAAGTTGTAATAGTTTTTCTTTTTGCTCTACCAAACTAAATCCGTTCTCTGACTTGATCTTCTGTACTAACGCTAATATAAATTCCTGCAATTTTCTTTTCTTCGTTCATTTTATAAATCTCTCCTTTCACTCTTGAATGGAAAGGAACTACTTAATTGAATACAAAAAAACTCTAAAATTAAAGTAGCCTTTCTATGTAGTCTTTTAATTGAGATAAAGGGTATTTATACCTTAAATCTCGCACATAAAAGTAATCACATTCATTAAAGAATAAAAATAACTTATCTTTAATAATTACTCTATGTGGTTCTACATACGCCAAGTTTGTATGCTCTACAATTCTTAAACAACCTTCAAATATCATTTTGTGTTCAAGTTTTATAGTATTCAAACTGCAAGCCCATTCAATTTTAGAGAGCAATTCTCTTTTAATCTTGTTTTTCTTCTTTACAATGTTAATCATACCACACCATCCTTCCTTTTTCAATATAAAGGCATTTAAAAAATCAACCTTTTACAGTTGATTTATCAATGTTTTCGTCTGGTGCGACGATTTTACTTAATGGAGCGGACGTCGTAGTTATCTACAACTTTTTCTCTTTTAACGACTGATACAAATATCAATCAAATTATTAAAGTATATAATACTTTTGGTAAATTGCAATAGAAAAATTAAAAATATTATTTTACAAAAATTTGTTTTGTTCGCTTGTATTTTATCAAATAATGTTGTATAGTTATAAGCAGAAAATGAGAATAAGCAGTGTGAGTGCTACCACTTTACATACACAGTTTTGACTGTGAGAATGGAGGTGGTGCTATATGGTAGAACAAGCTATGTTAATGATAATATACTTACTTTTCTACAGTTTAGTAGGAATGACTATTATAGCATTTGCCTTGATTATTACAATAGTAGTAATTTTGAGCAAATAATAAAAGCACCACATATGCTCTGCCAAGCTTTGTGGTGTTTTATCTAGTTTATAGGTAGCACACATTTCTGTGGCTCTCATTTTCTATATTTATTATATAGACTTTTTCTTATTTTGTCAAATGTGATTTTTACATTTACAATTTAATTCTTATTATCTATCACTTAATGACCAGTCTTGTATAACTCTCTTAGCAGTTTCTCCATAATGTCCTTCATTAATTTTATCACCAGTTACTCTAATTTTTTTGAAAAAGCTATGTTGTTCCAATTCATCTTCATTTACATTTGCTTTCTTTTGCTGTTCAATACGATAAATAGCATAATTTATATATTTTTTAATCTCCTTACGTTTATATTTATTATTACCTTTCTGCTGTTCTGTTAGTAGTTGGGCGATTTGTTCTAAAAGAGCAATATGTTTATTATTGATGCTTTTCATATCTACTAAAAGTTGAGCTCTTTCAAATTCTATTTTATTATGTCTTAAAGTCTTCTTTATATTGCTTCTTTTTATAAATCTATATTTAGGTGTTTCTGTTAACTCCAACTCTGATTTTTCTTTGTTCCTTTTAGCATTTTGTAAGTTATCTAGTTTTTCTTCTCTCCTCATAGCTTGTCCTTTTTTTAAATTTTCAATTTCTTCTAGTATAAATTCACTAACTTCTTCACGTTCAAATTCATGTTCATGTCCATCATCTAAGGAAATACCTCCTATGTTCATTCCTCCATAGTTCATATTTCCAATCTTTACTCCTCCAACATTATATCCACCAACATAAAACATAGTATCATCTTCTTCTTTAGCCGTAATCATAGATTTGATTAGTTTTAATCTATCAATGTACAACATTCTTCATCAACCCCTTTTTTAATATTTATTTCATTATTTAGAGTTCTGCATTTTCAGTATTACTTTACATTATACATTAATTTTACATAAATTACAAGTATCTAACTTTGTCTACCCATTTTCTATTGTCTCCAATTTAAAATTTTCTTCGTAGCACAGGACTTTGAGTTTGTCATAAGTCCTAACCCCCTATATGTTATGACATATTATCATAACATGGGGGCTCTGCGAGGCAATAAAATTTTTATAACAAAAAAATACCATCCTTTTGGGAGAAGTTTAATAAGGACAAAATTGTTTTTATAAATTTCTTCCAAAAATTTATTGTGTTAGATAGCCTAAGAAAGATATAAATTATTTAGTCAAATTTGTAGTGAAAATCAATTTATGGAGGTTTTAACTATGATAGAAATAACTTATCATAAAGAAGGAGATTTTTTCTTTCCTAACTTATATTTAGAAAAAGAAGATTACGAAAATGATTATATTATTGGAAAATATGGTCATTTAAGATTAGAATATTTAAAAAATCATAAGAAAGCAGAATATATAATAATGTTTATGAACAAGACTTTAAGAAAACATATTGTAGAAACTGACAAACAGTCTAAAACAAGATTTGACCTACTTATGAAACAAATGCTAGAAAGAAATCCTATTGATGAAAATCTAAAAAATACTGACCCTTTAAAATGGACTGGACTTATGAATAATTACACGCATTCAATTGAAGAAATTATATTTAAAGAATTGATTTATTGTTAAATTCATTTGAGCAGAGAATTACTTGAATCTCTGCTCAAATTACATATATTATCCTATAAAAGCCCTTTTAGAGCTTTAATTATTTAGGACTTTTTCCTTACTCATATACAAATTATAATAATATCCATGCTTTTCAATAAGTTTCTGATGATTACCCATTTCTACAATTTGTTTGTCATCTATAAATACAATTAAATCTGCATCTTTTATTGTATTTATTCTATGTGCAATTACAAAAGATATTTTATTTTCTAAAATTACTTTATTAGCTTCCATAACATTTTTTTCAAATTGCAAGTCTAAATTAGATGTTACTTCATCTAGTATTACAATACTTCCATTCTTTAAAATTGCTCTAGCAAAACTTAGTAGCTGTTTTTCTCCATACGATAATATATCTGTTTCTGCATATATTATTGTGTCATATCCTTTATCAAAATTTTCTATTTTTTCATTTATGCCTAGTTTTTTACAAACAGTAATAACATCTTCTAATTGAATATTATCATTGCCATACATTAAATTATCTTTTATTGACATATTTAATATAGCAGGCTCTTGAAATACATATGAAATGTTTTTTCTTAATTCATTTAATTTGTATTTTGTATAATCAATTCCATTTATTAAAATTTGACCTTCTGTTAAATTGTAAAATCTAGGAATTAAATTAACAAATGATGTTTTTCCTGCACCACTTTTTCCAACAATTGCCACAGTTATCGGTTTATCTATTTTTAAATTTATATTATCCAATATCGTGTTTACGCCATCATAGCTTAATTTCACATCTTTAAATTCTATTGACTTTATCTTTTCTAGCTCTAATGTTCCGTCATCATCTTCTTTATCAATACAAATAATATTAAAAATATTGATATAACAATTATATTTATTTACTATACCATGAACATGATCTAATAGGCTTTGCATATGACCATTTATATCATTTATATAATCTACTATTAACATTATTGTAGAACCTAACCCAATTCCTAATAGAATTTGATTACCTCCAATAACTAAAGTAACTATTATTGATAAAAATGTTAATAATGAAAATAGTGCTGTATGTAATCCTAAAATTTTACTAGATTTAATTAACTCTTTTTTACTTATCTTTAGCATTTCCTTTATATCTTCAATATTTATTTCTTCTAATCTTAATGTTTTAGTAGTTGAAAAGCTATCTATATACTCATTAATTTTTCCTTGCAAATTAATAATAGATAATTGCAATCTTTTATAAGTCTTCATATTCTTATTATAAAAAGGTATTAATAAAAGATACGATAAAATAAATATTCCTATTACAACTAATGCAATTTTCCAATCTATAAATAACATTATAATTGATATAACTATTATACTTTTTAATCTAACAGCAAATATTCCTAAACCATTCCATACAAACATTTGCGATGCTTCAAAACTTTGTGTTGTTGTTAAATTGAATAGTTTTCCTACTTGTATTTTATCTAATTTACTTATATTTGCATACTGTATACTATTAAATATTTTGTTTTTTATCTGTATGTCGTTATCATAATAGCATGTCTTTCTTTGTATTTCTGAATATTTGTCAAACAAAAATCTAATTATTATAATTGCAATTAATATTAAAGATAATACCCATACCATATTTATATTTTTATCTGGTATATATTTATCAATCACTTTAGATAATACATATTGATAAAATATAAGATACAGTAAAGATGCTAAAATTATAGTTATTCCAATTTTAATAGTTTTCTTTTTATTCGTTGTAAAATCAAACATTTCTTTTAGTACTTTTTTTTTAAACATATTCTTCTCCTATTTTATTTATATCTAAACTATATATTTCTCTATAATTTTCATTTTTCAATAATTCGCTATGTGTACCACATATTGTTTGTCCATCACTTATATAAATTATTTTTTCAAATTTCGGTGCTAATTCAATATTATGAGTAATAAATATTTTGCTTGAATTATCTTCTAATGTTAGTAAATTGTTTAAAATTTTCTTTTTATTTATTCTGTCGATTGCACTAAAAGAATCATCAAAAATCATTATTGGCTTTGATTTTGTATATGCTCTTACTAGTACTAATCTTTGTTTTTGCCCCTTTGATAGTACCATACCATTTCTTCCAATTTCACTATCATATCCTTTATCAAATTTTGTTACATCATTATGAAATGAAAAAAAGTTTGAAAGTTCTACTATCTCTGGATATGTTATATAAGGTACTAAGATTTTTATATTTTCTGCTATTGTTCTTGAAAACAAATACGAGTCTTGCAATAATAAACAAATATTTTCTCTAACGGCTTTTTTATTTAAATCTCTAACTTCATATTCACCTATTTTTATACTACCTTCATAATCATAAAATCCTACCAATGTCTTTACTAATATAGATTTTCCACTTCCTGTACTACCTGCTATCATTACTTTTTCATTTGGTTTAATTGTAAAATTCAAATTTTTTAAAATTGTTTTTCCATTTATATTGATATTAGCATTTTTAAATGTTATTGTTGTGTCTTGTATTTCAATATTGTTATTTACTGTTTTTTCATCTTCTAATGTTAAATTTAATAAATTATTTAGTCTTTTATATGAAGCAATACATAAATTAAAAACTTCAAGAATTTCTGTCAAATTTGTAAATGCCCTTGTTACTTTGTTAGAGTAGTTTATTGTTACATATATGCTTCCAATTGTAATAGTATTTTTCATATATAGATATGAACTCAAAATAAATATAAAAGGAGTTTGTATTCTTACAATTCCATCAATCAATAGCTTATACCAAGTGTCAATTATTACTTTACTTTTATTTGCTTCAAAATTTTTAATATTTGTTTTATTAAATCTTTCTTTCTCTTTTTCTTGTAGATTATTTATCTTCATAAATTTTATATTTGAATAGTTATCATTTAAGTTTGCATACATTGCTTTTTGTGTTTTTATTCTATTTTCTATAATTGGCTTTGATTTCTTAAAATACCATATTGATAATAGAATTATAGTTGCAACAGCTACAATCATAACAATTGATAATCTTAAATCTAAATTTACAAGTTGAACTATCGCAAAAATAATTATTAATACAATGTCTAATATATATGTTAATTGTTTTTCTATAAAATTTACTATGTTATTTACATCATCTGCCATGTTTTGTACTAAATCAGCAAGAGAGCTTTTATAAAAATCCTGATATGTTAGATTTTGTATATGCTCAAATAATTTTAATTTTAAGTCAAATTGAAATTCTTGTATTATCTTATTCTTTACAATTGTTCTTATATATGTTGATAAAACAATTATCCCTTCAATCAATAGCAATAATATACATATGATTGGAATAAATGATAGTTTATTATTAAATATACTAATAAAATTTTCTATTATAGTATTACTTGTATTTTGATTTAATAATACATCTATGAAATATTGTATAACTACTGGTATATATGTCGTTAGATAGTTTAGCACTATGCTTAATATAAAAAACACAAGTATTAGTAATTTTGTATGCTTAAAACTTGATATTATTGTTTTAAAAATCTTCATTCTCTATCTCCTAAATTTCTTGTTCCACTTATTTTGATATTATTTTCATTTATACTAAAATTCACTTTTATATTCAAAATTATAACAATAAAACCTATATCTTTCAACGGAAATCACAAAATTTGTTGACTTTTAGCTAAATTCGTGATATATATTATGTGTATTCTAATTAGGAATACAAGAATATTGATGTCTTCTTTGGAATTTTACATTCCTCAGATGCCAGGCGAAAACGAGTCGCATAAGGGATTGCGAGCTGGTTATTAGAAAGTGTGAAAATTTAAAAATAATAATAGTAAACTTGTCCAGTATTTATAAGTAATTAGAAAGCCATAAGTGCAAAGTTCAATATTCTATTTACATACACACTATAAAATGAGTACATATTGAAAACTCAAATTCTATTTGAGCTTATTAAATTTGTATTCATAGTAGGTAAATAGAGTATTGGTATATCGCTTATGGTCTTTTTGTTGTGTATAAATTTCTGCCCTCTCTATTTATACAGAAACAAAAAGAGCTTAACAATTTGTTTTTGGTATGTAAATAAATTGTTAAGATAAGCAAAAGAATATATGGACGGTATTACATATATTCTTTTGCTTTGGCGAAGCCAAACATAAATTATCTATCGTAAGATTAGATAATTTATGAGCTCTCCGCAAGGAGCCCACTGGCATCTTTACAAAACGAAGTTTTGAAAGTGTCATAGTGGGTTACATACTTTCGTAAGAAAGTTATGTAACAGCTCCCTTCGGTCGCTACTTGCTACCTACAGAAAGGGAAATATATTGGACAAGAGCAAAACAAATTATTCAGTAGCTAGAGTAGAAACTTATACAAAAATAAGTATAACTAAAGCTGAACGACACAACGAAAGAAAAAACAAGTCATATTCTAATATGAATGTTGATTTGGATCAAACACCTAATAATATTCATTACAAAAGATGTGAAACTACTTACAATGACAAATTAAAAGAGCTAATTGATATAGGGCAAGTATCATTAAGAGGACTAAAAAAGGATGCAAAGTTATTTGATGAGCTTATATTTGACATTAACTCTGACTATTTTGAAAAACATGGTGGTTATGAATTTGCAAAAGAATTTTACGAGAAAGCCTTTCACTTTGCTGAAGAAGAAATGGGAACTGATAATATTATATCAGCAATTATGCATGCAGATGAGATAAATACAGCTTTAACAGAAGAATATGGAAAACCTATCTATCATTATCACCTACATGTTGTAGCACTTCCAGTTGTAAAAAAAGAAGTAAAATGGACTAAAAAGTGTAAAGATAAATCACTAATTGGAACAACAAAAGAAGTAATAAATCAAGTAAGCCATAGTAATAAATGGAAATCTGAACAAGTAACTGATAACTTTGGTAATCCTGTTTATGATGAAAACGGAAAAGCTAAACTAATAAAATCATATAGCTTATTACAAGATAGATTTTTTAAATATATGTCTGATAGTGGATATAAAGACTTTATTCGTGGTGTGAAAGGCAGTAATCAAGAACATTTAGATGATTTGCAATTTAAAATCAAGAAAGATACTGAAAGGTTAGAAAACATTACAAATAAAGTTGAAGAAAAGGAATCTTCTTACAATGATTATATGAAATATGATAAGCAAATTGAAGAGATTTCAAATTTAGGAAAGCAAAAAAGATTTTCTAAAAAAATTGAATTAGAACAAGAAGATTATGAAAGTTTAACACAATATGCTAAAAAAGGAATTGTAGCAGATAAAGAAATCTATGAGCTTAATAATAGAATTGATAATTTAAGAAATGCAGTAGATAAGTGGAAATCTCTATATGATGGTATATTAGAAAAAACAAAAGATTATTTCCATGCTATAAAACTTGCACCACAAAAGGTTTTTGACTTATTCAAAGGTCTATTTGATAGAGAAAAACAAAATGAGTTAGAAAGACAACGAATTGAACAAGAACAAATACAAGCTGAAAGAAAAGCTCGTGAAGAAGCTAGAGAAAAAGCAAGACTTGAAAAGCAGAAACTTAAAAACTCTCCTGAACACAAGAAAAGGAGGGCTGATAGAGATGCAAGATAATGAAAAAATATATAGAATTGAACTAACTAATGAAGAATATGAGTATGTAGAAAACTTAAAAAAAGAATATTATAAAAAACTAAATAAAATGACTAAAGAAGAAAGATTGCAATATTTTAGAAACAACTATTGTAATGAGCAAAAATTGAACTTTGAAAAAGAAATAAACGGCACAATATACAAAGTAAATACTCGCTTTGATGAAAATGCTGAAGAAAGTATTTTGAATAAATTTTTTAGACTAACAAAAAAATCTTAAGAATCACTTGCACTATAAAAACGAATATGGTATTATGTGAACACTACAAATTAAAACTTTGTAACACTTTATATCTTATTCGGCTGTCTAAAAGAAAGGAGTTGTTATGGGACAGTCAAATAACGAAAAAATAACTGCTTTGTACTGCCGTTTATCAAGAGATGATGAACAGCTAGGAGAAAGCAATAGTATTAAAAATCAAAAATCAATTTTAGGTAAATATGCTAAAGATAATAATTTTATCAATACTAAATTCTTTGTAGATGATGGTTATTCTGGAACAAGTTTTACAAGACCTGCATTTATGGAGTTAATGGAACTTGCAGAACAAGGAAACATTGGAACAATTATCGTGAAAGACCATTCAAGACTTGGTAGAAACAGACTTATAGTAGGTCAACTATTAGAAGAAGATTTTGTTAGACTAAATATTAGATATATTGCTATAATGGACAATATTGATACAGATAAAGGATTGAATGATTTTCTTCCTATACAAGACTGGTTTAACGAAATGCATGCTAAAAATACAAGCAAGAAAGTTAAAGATGTAATGAAGAATAAAGGCAATTCTGGTATCCCTTTAACTACCAATCCACCTTTTGGCTATAAAAAAGATGAAAATGATAAAAATAAGTGGATTGTTGATGAGCCAGCTTCAAAAGTTGTAAAAAGGATATTTTCTTTATTTATACAAGGATTGAGTGCTTCTCAAATAGCAAAACAATTTGTAAAAGAAGGAATAATGAATCCAACAGAGTATCGCCAAAGTTTAGGAATGAAAACTCAAAATTTTCCAACAGAAGTAAAACATTATTGGTCTTCAATGACCATAAACAAAATATTAGATAGACAAGAATATATAGGAGATACAATAAACTTTAGATATACCACTCGTTCCTTCAAAGATAAAACGAGAATTAATATTCCAAAAGAGCAATGGAAAGTCTTTAAAAATACTCATGACCCAATTATTGATAAAGAAACTTGGAATACAGTTCAAAGACTTAGAAGTAATAAACGCAGACCTACTAAAACAGGAAAAACAAGTATATTTTCTGGACATCTATTTTGCAAAGATTGTGGAGCTAAACTTTATTATTGTACTACTAATAACTTTACACCAGATAAAGACTTTTATAGATGTTCTAATTACAAAAATAATTCTACACATTCTTGTACTAGCCATAATATAAAAGATATTGCATTAAGAGAATTGGTATTAGATAATATAAAACAAGTAATATCTTATATTTCATCTTATGAAGATTTATTTATAAAAGAAAAGTTAGATGCTTCACTAGAAGAACAGCGAAAGGAAGATATTTCAAATAAAAAACTATTATCACAATACAAAAAACGAGTAAAAGATATTGATAATTTGATACAGCATATTTATGAAGATAACATTTCTGGTAAAATTACTGATGAAAGATTTGCAACTTTGTCATTAAATTATGAAAGAGAACAAAAAGACTTAAAGAAAAAAGTTAGTGAATTATCTGCCACTATTGATAAAACTAAACAAGAAGAAATAGATTTAACAGCTTTTATTGATAAAGTCAAGAAATATACTGAAATTAAAGAATTAACACCAGAAATTGTAAATGAATTAATTGATAAAATATATGTATATCAACAAACTAAGCTGAATGGTAAGAAATATCAGCAAATAAACATTTTCTATGCAGGAGTTGGAATAATAGGTATTCCACTAAATGAACATGAATTAGAAAATGCCTTTCAGCAAAGTATTAAAAAAATAAAAACAGCATAGCCTTTAAACTATACTGATATAATCCAAAGGAGTACTTAGTCAATAATTGTCCTTATTGAAAGTACTCCTTCAGAATGATATTTGTATTTATCTGTTCAATTTAGTTCGAACAGATACGTCGTTGGAGCGGGTAGCGAGAATCGAACTCGCGCTATCAGGTCGGAAGCATGACATTCTACCACTAAATTATACCCGCAAATAAATTTAAAATCATTATATATTACTTTACAAAATATTGCAAGTAAAATTTTAAACATTTAATATAGAGTATGTAAAAACTTCATTTCATTATTAAAGTAATAAAGGAAATGAAGTTATCTATAAATATTAAATTTTAGTAAATAAAATTTACAAATATTTTTTTAAAGTTTCAATACTATCTTCTTGCATAACAACAAAATCATTTAAAACATCTTTTACATCTTTAGAAGCATTAGGGTTTTGATTAATAAGCCTTCTACCTTCAATAATTCCCATGTTAGTTCCTTGCATTAATAGTTCAGAAAGTTTAGAAGTACTATCATCATTCATAGTTTTCATTTGAACTCCATACCAAGTCATAGCCTTATTCATAGCATTTGTTTCGTGAGGGTCTTTGTTACTATAATTAGAATATATGTCATTAACTCTATTAGATATCTTTTTATATTTATTATATTCAATATCTAAAACTTCTTTAAAAGTATCATCTTTTACTTTATCAGAAACAAAAGAAATAGCATCCATTCCCATTGTAGCACCTTTGTTAACTTCATCTAAAATATTCAAATTTTGATTTTCCATTTAAAACCACATCCTTTCAAATTTTTTTTATTGTATATAGTTAGTGTAGCCAAAATATAGGAAATAAAACCAAAAAAGTTACTAAATAACACTTGATACACACTTAGTCTCATACAAACAAGAAAAACTGTTTGACAGGAATAAAAAAGTATGCTATAATACATCGGTGGCAAATGGAAACGAACATTATTATAAAATAATGCTTAACGAACAACACATCTTATTGTGTTGTATTTTTGTGTAAAAATTGGTAAAGTTTTAAACACAAAAACATTTGTAACTATTAGAAATTATAAAAGGAGGAAAAGAAAATTGGAAAAAGAAGAAAACATTTTAGGAAAAGAAAAAATAGGAAAATTAATTAGAAAATTTTCTGTTCCATGTATTATATCGTTATTAGTAAACTCGCTATATAACATAGTTGACCAAATATTTATTGGTTGGGGAGTAGGATATTTAGGAAATGGAGCAACTAATATAGTTTTCCCGTTAACTATGGTATGTTTAGCATTTGCATTAATGTTTGGAGATGGAACTTCTGCATATTTAAGCTTAAGGTTAGGAGAAAAGAAAGAAAAAGAGGCAGGTAAGGGTGTTGGAAATGGTATAGCAATATCAATAATAGTAGCTATACTTTTATGTGCCATAACACTAATATTTTTACCACAATTATTAAACTTATTTGGTTGTACAGAGGCACTAAGAACATATGCTATTGCTTATGGCTATATAATAGGTATAGGATTACCATTTATGATGGTAGGAACAACATTAAACTCAATAATTAGAGCAGATGGAAACCCAAAATATGCAATGACTTCAATGGTGCTAGGTGCCGTGCTAAATATTATATTAGATCCAATATTCATATTTGTATTTAAAATGGGAGTAGAAGGAGCAGCAATAGCAACTGTTATAAGCCAAATAGTAACATTTGCAATGAATATAATATATATTAAAAAGTTTAAATCTGTAAAAATAGGAAAAGAGGAATTTAAACTAAAATTAAATGTATTACAAAAAGTATCGACATTAGGAATAAGTAGTTTTATTACACAAATAAGTATAGTACTAGTAATAGCAGTTGAAAATAATTTACTAGGAAAATATGGAGCAAATTCAAAATTTGGTTCAGAAATACCAATTACAGTATTTGGTATTGTTATGAAAATAAGTCAAATTCTAAATAGTATAATAATAGGAATTGCAGCAGGTTCACAACCAATACTTGGTTATAACTATGGTGCACGGAAAAATGGATAGAGTAAAACAAACATTAAAAATAGTATTAGGAATAAGTGTAGTAATCAGTACGATAGCGTTTATATTATTCCAAACAATACCAGATAAATTGATAATGATTTTTGGTAGTGGAGATGAACTATATATGGAATTTGCATGTATAGCATTTAGAACATATTTAATGTTATGTATATGTAATGGAATACAAATTCCAGCAGGAATATTCTTCCAAGCAATAGGTAAAAGTGCAAAAAGTGCAATACTCTCACTATCAAGACAAGTATTATTTTTAATCCCTGCAATGATTCTACTAGGACAAACTTTTGGAATGAAAGGTTTCCTATATTCAGGGCCATTTGCAGATGGCTTAGCATTTATAATAGCAGGAATATTACTTATAATAGAAATAAAACATCTTGGAAAGCAAAAAGTACATAGTGAAGCATTAGAAGACGATACATCAGAAGATAATAAATTAGATAAGCATATGATAATAACAATATCAAGAGAATATGGTTCAGGCGGAAGATATGTAGGAAGACTAATTGCAGATAAATTAGGAATAAAGTTTTATGATAAAGAAATAATAACTAAACTAGCAGAAAGGACAGGACTATCAGAACAATATATAGAAAATAATGAGCAAAAGAAAGAACTATTGGCCAACCTAAACAATGGTTACTACTTTGGATTAAACAACAGTGATGAGTTATTTTTAGAAGAAACAAAACTAATAAAAGAACTAGCAAATAAAGAATCATGTGTAATAATAGGAAGATGTGCAGACTTTATGCTAAAAGGCAGAAAAAATGTATTAAAAGTATTCATATATAGTAACATGGAAGACAAAATAAATAGAGCAACCACATATTACGAACTAGACAAAGAAAAAGCACAAAAAGAAATAAGTAGAATAGACAAATTAAGAGCAAATCATTACAAATACTATACAGAAAAAGAATGGAATGACCATTCAAATTATGATATATGTATAAATACAGCCACATTGGGAGTAGAAAAAACAGCAGAATTAGTATGTGATATGGTAAAACAAAAAGAAGCAATATTAAAATAATAAAACATAGAGAAAAGGAAAGAATTGGGACGTATCCAAAACTTTCCTTTTATTTTATGAATTATTTTGTGTTTAAGAACAAAAGTGGCTTCGCCACGCTACGTGTTAAATTATTCGCTCCTAAGTAAGTAATATATTTTATTTTTTCCATTTCGCCCTCCAAGCTTACGAGTATTGTGGCTGCCGTGGGAGGGCTGCCTAAGACTTCATTACAAAAATAAAATATATTACTTACTTGGCGCTACTCTATAACTTAAAATAGCGTACTTTCCTAGAATATAGAAAAGGAAAGTTTTGGACACGTCCCAATTCTTTCCTATATTGACAAAATTTATGTAAAACGATAAAATATATTCAATAGATTTGACAAAAATATATAAATAGTAAAAGGAGGATATATTTGTGATAAGATATGAAAAAGCAAAAATATTTGTAGCAGGTTCAACTGACTCAAAAATAAATAAAGAATATAATAAATGTGCAAAAGATATAGGAAAATATATTATTGAAAAAGGGTATACTTTAGTATTTGATGGATGCTATGGACTTTCTGGTGAAGTCGCAAAATGTATGATAGAAAAATGGCAAGAAACAAGCAAACAATTTCGAAATAAAATTATAAAATTTGAAGAAATATATTTTCCAGAAATATCAATTGTATATGATAGCAATCATTACCCAAAACCTAAATGGCGGAGATTTTAATATACCATATTTACATATAGAACGTTGCAAATATCAGTCAGAAGTAACAAAAACACTTATTGATTGGTCAGATCATATGATATTTCTTAAAGGAAATAGTGGAACATTAACAGAATTATTTTATGCATTAGACACAAAGAAAAATAAAGAGCACAATAAGTCAATATGTATATTAAATATTAATCATGAGTGGGATAGTTTAGAAAAATTATTAAATACACTTGGCTTAGAAGACTTATATTATATTGCAGATAATACTCAAAAAGCAATTCAATATATAGAAAGTCAAATTAGAGTATCTAAAAAAGATATAGAAAGATAGTAGGAGTAAACATATGAATAAAATTAATAAAAAAATAATAGCAATAGTTATAGTTATATTTATATTACTATGTATAGTAGCAGTATTTGGAATAAATCAATATGTAAAATTAACTGCAAACAAAAGTATTATACAAGAAGTAGAAAAAGCAAATAAGTCAGATGCAATACTAGTATTAGGTTGCCAAGTAATGGAAGATGGTTCTTTAAGTTTAATGCTAAAAGACAGATTAGATAAAGCAATAGAACTATATAAACAAGGAATATCAGAAAAAATAATAGTATCAGGAGACCATGGAAGAGAAGAATATGATGAAGTAAATGCTATGAAAAGCTATTTAATAGAAAATGAAATACCAAGCGAAAATATATTTATGGACCATGCAGGATTCTCAACCTATGAAAGCTTATATAGAGCAAGTTACATATTCAAAGTAGAAAATTTAACAGTAGTAACTCAAGAATATCACTTATATAGATCAGTATATATAGGAAACAAATTAGGAATTAAAACATATGGAGTACCAGCTAAAAAAACTAGGTATTATGGACAAACTAGAAGAGAAATAAGAGAAATTTTAGCAAGAGATAAAGACTTTGTAAAATGCATTTTTAAATCAAAGCCTACATATTTAGGAGAGAGTATACCAGTAAGTGGCAGTGGCGATTTAACAAATGACTAAAAAAAGAAAAACTGAAGGCGTTAACCCTCAGTTTTTCTTTTAGATTTTATAAATAAGTCCATTTTTTTATGAATGTAAGAAATAAGCATAAGAATAAGCATAGTAAGAATGTAAGCAATTAATATACTAATAGGTACAAAGAAAATTGCTATTAATACTAAAAATATGTTTCTTGAATTTTTAACAGATTTTATATATTCTTTTTCAGATTCGTAACTCTTAGTTTTTTCTATAACTTTTAAATCTTTAGATAATGTTACATCCATATAAAGTGAAGGAGCGTAATCAAAATCTTCATCATAATTTAGGGAATAATGAAGTTTTATTTTATCTCCATCATATTCAGTACTATAAGATGCAACATACTCTGGAATATCTAACAAACTATACCCAGAGCCTTTTACTATAAGTATGTCATATAATATGTTATATACGTTGTCTAGACGTTCAATATTTTCATAAGAATAACTACTAAGTTCATATTTAAACTTATTCATTGTAATATGCCCATAAATTATGGCAGAAATTATACCAATAATAAAAGCAATAACTATTAATAGTGTAGTTGACTTATTAAACTGCTTTTCATCTGTTATTGGAGAGCACATTTCATCAAAATAATACCGTTTTTCTTTCTTGTTCATAAAAATACCTCCTGAAAATAATAATTTTATAATAGTTATATATAAATAAACTAAACGAACAGGATTAAATAAATTAATATACATAACTATATCATAAATAGAACACTAATGCAACATAAAGTAGTAAATTTTAAAAAAATTACACATGTAGAATAATGCGATATTTTATGATGAAAAATAAAGTAATAGGAATTATTATAATAGATTATGAATTAGAAAAAACAAAAGAAATAAAAGAATTAAGTACGAAATTGAAGATAACAGAAGTATTAACAGGTAAAAAATTATTTAAGTTTCTATATTTTTTGAAAAAATAGAAATAGTTATCCACAGATTTAT
>CAOJCG010000013.1 GCA_948356915.1 uncultured Clostridiaceae bacterium | reverse complement strand
TTGCTAATAAAATAAAGCTATTTTTTAGTGAAATTTTCAAAAAGTATTGACAGATATTCTAGAAAACATTGTTTGCTTCGCCACGCTACGTGTTAAATTGTTCGCTCCGAAGTAAGTAATATATTTTATTTTTTTCATTTCGCCCTCCATTACAATGGGTATTGTAACTGCCGAGGGTGGACTGCCTAAGACTTCATTACAAAAATAAAATATATTACTTACTTCGCGCTACTCTACAACTTAAAATAGCGTACTTACCTATTATGCCAAAAAGTAAAAAACTGGTATAGTTCTACCAGTTTCTACTTTTTGTTTTAAATTAATTTTCTTAAAGCTTCTATTGGGTTTTGATTCTCAAGTACCCTTTTAATTTCATAGTATTTCATTTCTTCGAAAATACTACTTAACATATCAATGTCATAACTTTGAAGAAGCTTAATTATTGCTACGGTTTCTTTTTCCTGCTCTACCTTCTTGTATGCATTTCCATTTCGGCTATACATTATTCTTGCCTGCTTTATTGTAGCAAGCAAAATGGCTACTTCCTTTTCCTCGACATCAGGCACACTTTCGGCAATATGCTCTACTTGTACTTTGCTGACTTTAATACACATGTCTTCAATTGTTGTTACTAAAAAGTTCTTCCGATACTTCTCAACTTTGGTTTCCATATTCATAAAAATTCCTCCTATATAAATAAAGTTATTATTGTTACCAAAATTAATTATACGTTTAGTCTTCTATGCCATAGAATTCATTTATGGCATTATTTATTCTTTTACTTTTTTGAATAACTTCTTCTAATATTGCCTCTGACCAATTCTCTTGTTCAGTGCTATTAAAGTTTATCAATATTAACGCACCCTGCCCTTGACCATCGAAAAGGTGTACTACTTCATTAAGTTTTTTTTCTTCATAATTGCAAACTAGTGAAAAAGTATATGGATGCAATAATTCATGATCAACCTCTCTTGTTATAGCTACACCTACCATTGAATATGTAGGTTGTCCATTTTCATCGTGCCCTATTTGCTCAATGGTTTGTAACTTTGAAAACTGCTCTCTTAGAGTTTTTTCTTCTTTCTTTGCAAACACTTTCAACCATCTTTTTTTAGACTTCTTCTGTTCATCCCTAGCTTTTATAAAAGCTCCCTTCTCTGATTTTTTTAGTAATTCTAAAAATTGAAGTATTTGCAACTTGTCATTATCATATAAATTTACATTAATGATTACAGCATCTACTATCTTATTTTCGGCTATAATTTTGGTTTTGTTTTCTATTATATATCCTAATTCCTCTTGCCCTATTTCACATATAACAAAAAAACCTAATTCCTTTGCCAGCTCTGCTATATGCCAGTATAAGCTACCTCTTTCCTTGGCCACAATTTTTACTGCGGGAATATTATTTTGAATTATTTGAAAATACGAAACAGCATACTCATATACTATTTCATCACATAATTCTTCTGCCTGAAATTTCTCGCGAAAGGATTTTGGTGCAGAATCGATATCAAATTCTGCACATATACGACTATTTTTATTTGCCATCATATACCCTAGCCGCTCCATTGCATTTAACCCCTCTATCATCTTTTTTACCTCCTATAGTCAAATTAAACTATTGAAACTAAACATAAACATCTAATTGTATTTTATCACATATTTCTACATTTTTCAAACATTTTTGCTAATTTTCTTGCTTAATTAGTTTACATATAGTATAATTTCATATATAAACTATTATTTTTATTCATTCTTTGTAAAGGAGGATTTTATATGTGGCGGGCTCATAATTTAGATTATTTATTGTTTAAGTACTACCATAATTTTGTTATTTGCTTAACTAATATTATAAGTAAATACTTATTTCCAAACATTTTCGCTATGTTTATAACCTTAGTAATTCTTTTTACTATTGCTTTTATTAAGAATAATATTAAAAGTAAATTATTTTCTTCTTTGTTTGTTATTATTCTTATCTTTTTGGAAATTTTTATATTAGTTTTGTTTGCAGTGCTATTTGGCGTCTATTCTTTAGCTTTTAGTTTTATTACTATTGTTGTAGTAGTTATAGAAATTTTTAAAGAACTTTAATCTTATGCCTCGAGTATGAACATTTTTTGCTCTTTTAAGGTACTATTTTATTAGCATCAGCAAATAACACGGGCGATGCCATCATCGCCCGTACATTTTTTAATTGATTTTTACTATGTAACAAGAGCGCTGTTTTGCAACACGGGTCGCTTGATAAGGTGGCGACCCGTAAAAAAGTTACATTTTATAGTACCTTATTGTTTTTATATTATTCTAATATTATATTTTCTAGTCCATCTTCTCTCATTTGTTTTATTAATTTACAACTTTTATTTAATTGCTCTTGTTCATTTTCATTTAAGTCTAATTTTAATAGCTCTCGTATTCCATTTTTATTAACTATTGCTGGTACACCAATATATACGTCATTTTGCCCATATTCTCCGTTTTCTAGGTAGGTAGATACTGTTATTATTGCATTTTCGTCATCTAATATTGCCCTTACTAAGCGGTTTAAGCTCATTCCTATTCCATAATAAGTTGCTTTTTTTCTATCTATTATTTCATATGCTGCATTTATAACATTTTGATGTAATTTTTCTAATTCTTCTATTGGGGTATTATTGTCTTTTAATATATCTATTAATTTCTTGCAACCTACATAGCAATGTGACCATGGTACAAATGATGAATCTCCATGTTCTCCCATTATATATGCATGAACATTTTTACTAGAAACATTTAGGTATTCTGCTATCATGTAGCGAAGTCTTGCTGTGTCTAGTACTGTTCCTGAGCCTATTACTTTATTTTTTGGAAGTCCTGATACTTTATATACTACATATGCCATTAAATCTACTGGGTTACTTGCTACTATTATAGTTCCATTAAATCCACTTTCCATTATGTTTTTAGTTATTTGTTTTACAATTTTAGTATTTACTTCTGCAAGTTCTAACCTTGTTTGACCTGGCTTTTGTGCAGCACCAGCTGTTATAACTACTATTTCGGCATCCTTACAATCACTATATTCTCCTGCTTTTATTACCATTTTTTGTGGTGCAAAAGGAAGTCCATGAGATAAATCCATTTCTTCTCCAACTGTTTTTTCTTTATCTATATCTATTAAAACAAGCTCTGATATTCCCCCTCTATTTAACATTGAGTATGCCATACTCATACCCACAAAACCAGTTCCTACTAATACAACTTTTCCATTCTTCATATTAAACTCTCCTCTTTTCTTTTTTACTTCTATTATATTATACCACTTTTTTTATTTTGTAACACTAAAAGTTATTTTATAATATTTTGTATTTTTTTATATTCTAAGGAAAGTCATCCACGTAAGTAGGTGAGTTTCCTTAGAATATAGTTATAGAAGAATTAGATTTTCTTAGCGAAGAATGAGCTTAGAAAATTTTATTCTTGTTTTTTATTTACTTTATAAAAAGTAAAAGAAAGGGAGCCCCTTTCTTTTACTATAAGTCCAAACTTTTTATAAATTCAGATTCTTCTGTTATTGTCGAACCCCACAATGGTTCAGTTTGAAATGTATTCCAGCCCCCACAAATTGACCCATCATTTTTTTCTTTCACAATAGGCTCTTTTTCGTCTTTAGAAGGTTCGGAATCTTTAGAAGAAGATGATACATTTATAGTTCTTTCTAGAAATTCAAGTCCTATCAAGTTTTCTACTACTGCTATTTTCATAAAAAGTTTCCTCCTTATTTTATATATTTTATAAAAGTATTGTATCATTAAATATATAAAAAAACAAGGGGTTGTAAAAAAAGTGTCAAACTTCCAGCCTTGCTTTTTTATTCTATATGTACTAAGTAATCAAAATGTAATAAAACTTTAACACTCTTGTAACTCTAATTTACTTATTATATTGTATAATATATTAGAATTACTTGGACGAGCTATGCTCGCCCCTACAAAGGAGAAAGTTTGAATGAATGTTGAAAAAGACTTGAAAAAGGATGGTATATCGGTTATTAAACCTTTAGATACACTTTCAGTAACTTTAATTGCTAAATATGTTGCTGAAAAGTTAATTTGTGCTTTTCCTTTTTATGGTTTTAATTATAATAAATTATTTATAAAAATTTCTAATATACCTATGTATATAGCTGATATTCCTAGTAATATGGGTGAAGCAAGCTATTTTTATAAAAATTCTAGCATATATTTTAGAAATAAACTTTCTATAGAAGATATGCAAAAATATGCTGTACATGAGTTTATACATTTTTATCAAGAAGTAAAAGATAAGAAAAATGTACTTTATAAATTAGGTTTATGTGATTTTACAGGTTTAAAGGTTAAGGGAATGGCTTTAAATGAAGCTTCTGTACAATTAATTACTGCAAAAGCACTAAAAAATGAAAAAGAAGTTGTTAAATATTATGATATTGAGCTTTTAACAAATACCCCAAATTGCTACCCTATTATATGTACTTTAGTTAGTCAAATGGCTTATGTTACTGGCGAAAATGTTTTATTTGATAGTACTTTTAATAGTAATTCTAAATTTGTTAAATCATTTATAAACATATGCGGAAAAGATAATTTTTATAAAATTCAAAATAACCTAGATAAAATATTAAAGCTAGAAGAAAAAATAGTCTTAATTTCTTCTAAACTTGAAAAAGAAGTATTGTCTGATAACTTTATAGCTTCTGCTTCTACTAAAATAGGTATTTATAAAAATAGAATTAAAAAAATGTTTTTTGAAACACAAGAGCTTATTTTAACTTCATATTTTAATAATACTTTGGCTAATGTATACTCTGCACAGGAAATTGAAGACTATAGAAGAAAATTGTATAATTATAAAGATTTAATTGGCGTAACTAATAATTATTCTTTCTTTAATGATTATTATATAAATATAATGACTAAATTAGATGAAAAATACGCTGCTTTAGAAAATATAGAACTTGCTATAGTTCCTTATAATAGAAGTATTGTTCAAATTTTATTTAATAAAACACATGCACTTATTGGCAATAAACGGAAGAGAAATGAATTTTATAAAAGTGAAGTAGTAATTTAAAAAAATAACAAGCTCTCCAATTAAGGATAGAGAGCTTGTTATTTGGCTATCTTTTTTATTTCTTTATATATTCTATCTATTGCATCATTTGATTCAATTTTCTCTGCATTTTTCCCCATTTTGTTTATTACTTGTGGATAATTAACTATATTTTGTATTTCTAAGTCTAGCCTTTCATATTTTAGGTCTTTATTTAATATTATTTTTGCAGCACCTATATTTTCTAATACCTTTGCATTATATAATTGGTGGTCATTACTTACATTTGGAAGTGGTACTAATATAGATGGTTTTCCTAAGTTTGAAATTTCTGTTATTGTCATTGCTCCACTTCTTGCAACTATTACATCAGATATATTCATAACTTCTTCCATGTTATAAATATATGGTACTATTTTCATATTTTTTATATTGTTTATATTTAGTTTTATTTCTTCAAATTGTTCTTTTATTATTTGATATTGTTCTGGTCCTGTTGCCCACATTATTTGATAATTTTTATTTAAGTTTTTATTTGCTATTTGTATTATGGCTTCATTTATTGCTTGTGCTCCTTGACTTCCCCCAAATACTAATACTGTTGGTATATTTATTTTTAAGCCTAGCTTCTTCTTTATTTCTTCTTTTTGTTTTTCAGTATACTCATTCTTTTTTATTTTTGTTGGAGTTCCTGTATGTACTATTTTTTTAGCATTTTTTATTCTTTTCTTTGCTTCTTCGAATGAAACTAATATGCAGTCTGTCTTTTTAGAAAGCATTGTTACTGCTCTTCCTGGATATGCATTGCTTTCATGCAATAAGGTTGGTATATGTAATTTGCTTGCAGCAGTAATTGTTGCTCCACAAATATATCCACCTGTTCCTATTACAATATCTGGGTTAAATTCTTTTATAATTTTTTTTGCTTCTCCATATCCTTTAAAAGTTTTATATAATTTTGCTATATTTTGAAATGAAAGTTTTTTACTTAAACCATAAGCTTGTATTGTTTTTAGTTCATAGCCCGCTCTTGGAACTAAGTCATTTTCTAACCCTCTTGTTGTTCCTATAAATATTATTTTAGAATTTGGTTCTTCCAGCTTTATTTTATTTGCTATAGCTATACCAGGGTTAATGTGCCCTCCTGTGCCAGCTGCCGCAATAATTACCTTCATCTTTTCCTCCTTACACAAAAATTATTCATTTCTACACTTTAGAAATTGAACGTGATATATTAAGTAATATTCCTACACTGCATAGTAATATTACTAGTGATGTTCCTCCATAGCTGAAAAATGGTAGTGATATTCCTGTTGCTGGCATTGATGATGTAACAACTGCTATATTCATTATTGCTTGAACTCCTATTAATGAGGTTATGCCTACTGCTACTAAACTACCAAAGCAGTCTTTTGCTTTCATAGCAACTATTACACCTCTCCAAATAAATATTGCAAATAGTGCTATTACTGCTATACAACCTATAAAACCTAGTTCTTCTGCTAATATTGCAAATATAAAGTCATTGTGAGGCTCTGGTATATATAAATATTTCTGCTTGCTTTCACCTAGACCTACACCAAATAATCCTCCAGAACCTATTGCATATAAACCTTGTATTACTTGCCACCCATCTCCTGTTGGGTCTTGCCATGGGTCTAAAAATGTTAAAATTCTTGCTAAACGGAAATCTCCCTTACCTGTTTTTTGCGCTAGTGCAAACATTCCTACTGCACCTAGTAGCCCTGCTGATAAGCCTGCTGTCAAAAAGTATTTTAACCTAGTTCCTGCCATTAGCATCATAATACTAGTTATAGCTACCATTATTATTGCAGCACTTAAGTGATCTTGCAAAAAGAATAGTATTAATACAGGTGGAACCATAAATAGTAAAGGTTTTACAAATCCATTTTTAAAAGAGTTAAGTTCTGTTCTATGTTCTGAAAGATATCCTGCATAAAATATTATAAGACCTATTTTTGCTAATTCTGATGGTTGGAACCTAATAAAACCAAAGTCTAACCACCTTGTAGCACCTTTTGCACCTGACCCTATTACTGGCATTATTACTAATGACAACATTATTATAGAAAATATGTATGCTAATTTATAAAACCTTTTATAAATTCTATAATCTATTTTAGATATTATAAACATTAAAACTATTCCAATTACTGCAAATATTATTTGCCTTGAAACATAGTAATAACTGTTGCCGATATTGTGAAAGTGATGAAGGTGCACTTGCTGATAACACCATAACAATTCCTAGTGCTAACAATAAGAATATGACTATACACAATATAAAGTCTAATGGTTTTCTATTTATTTTTTCATTATTTTTACCTTTAGTAGGCATTATCATTTCTCCTTTTATAATTTAAATCGCAAATATTCCTATTATACATGCTATTAATGTTATTATACTAAACACTGAAACAACTTTATTTTCTTTCCAACCTGATAATTCAAAGTGGTGGTGAAGTGGTGCCATTTTAAATATTCTGTTTCCTGTTCTTTTAAAATGAGCTACTTGTAGCATTACTGATAAAGTTTCTAATATTGGTATAATTGCTATTATTAAAAGTAATAATGGCATTTTTAAGTATAAAGCTATTGCAGCTACTGCTCCACCTAAGCAAAGTGACCCTGTATCTCCCATAATTACTTTTGCTGGGTATAAATTGAATAGTAAAAAACCTAAACATGCCCCTGATAACGTACTTCCAAATAGTGTTACTTCTTTTATATTAAATATAATTCCTATAACTGTTAAACATGTAAGTATTATTGTTGTTACACTACTAGATAAACCATCTATTCCATCTGTTAAATTAATTGCGTTAGTAGTAGCTAACATTACAAATATTGCAAATGGAATATATAACCATATAGGTAGTGTTATACTTTTATGTACAAATGGTATATATATGTCTGTTCCTATATTTAATATATTAGTTAGCAATAAAGCATATGCTACTGCTATTATTAAAAGACCTATCATTTTAGCTGAAGGTTTTAAACCTTTTGTATTTTTTAGCACTAATTTTTTGAAGTCATCTATAAAACCTATTATTCCAAAACCTATACTTGCAAATAATAATGGTAATATATTTTTTGCAATTGTAGGTTCCTGTCTTACTTTAGTATAATAGTAAAATAAAAATGCACATACCACTGCTATACTAATTATTATAATAATTCCACCCATTGTTGGGGTTCCTTGTTTTTTCAAGTGACTTTGTGGTCCATCTTCTCTTTCTATTTGACCTACTTTTAATTTTTTTAGTATTGGTATAATAACAAAAGATATTGCTACTGTTATAATAAATGTTAATATCAATACTTTTACTTGAAATTCCATTTTTAACCTCCTGTTGGAAATCAGATGTCAGAAGTCAGAGGTCGGATTTTAGGGTGTATGCTTTGAAGAGTAGGCAAAATTTGGTATTCCAAAGCGGTATTCCTTACCGATTTAGCCCCTACAACCCTTTTCCATTTTAGCCTTTTCATTTATGTTTTTCTATTTTTCTAAATCTAGCTTTCAATTTCCAACTTCTAACATCTGTATTCTGGTCTCCATCTTCCGACTTCTGACCTTCCGTCTTCTGTTTTTCATTTATTTTAATTTATTATTCTAATCTAAATTTTTCCTTCAATAATGTCGTTTACTATTATTCTTTCGTCAAATGGATGCTTTACTCCATTTATTTCTTGGTATGGTTCATGTCCTTTTCCTGCTAATAGAATAATGTCTTTTTTATCTGCCATTTTTATTGCTTCTTTTATTGCTTCTATTCTATCTACTATTACAGTATATTTTCCTTTTGTTTTCTTTATGCCTTCTTCTATTTGGTCTACTATTTTTTGTGGCTCTTCTGTTCTTGGGTTATCTGATGTTATTATTGTAAAGTCTGCTATTCTTCCTGATATTTCTCCCATAATAGGTCTTTTAGAAGTATCTCTGTCTCCTCCACAACCAAATACACTTATTACTCTACCTCTTGTATAACTTTTTACTGCATTTAATATATTTTCTAGGCTTTCTGGTGAATGAGCATAGTCTATCATTATTGTTAGTTCTTTTTTATTATTTACAAGTTCACTTCTTCCTGGTACTCTTACATTTTCTAGTGCTTCTTTTATTTGGTCTACACTAGCTCCTAATTTTTCTCCTACACATATTGCTGCAAGTGAGTTATATACACTAAATCTTCCTGGTATACCAGTTTTTATCCTTTCATTTCTCATACCTAATTTTACTTTGAAGTCTACATATGAATTTGTTATTGTTATGTCTTTTGCAAGAACATTGCAGAAGTTATCTATACCATATGTTGTTATATTACATTCTGGCATAAGTTTTGCAAGTTTTGCTACATGATAATCATCAGCATTTATATATGCTGTTTTACACATTTTAAATAACTCTAATTTTGAATTAAAGTAATCTTCCATGTCTGGGTGTTCGTTTTGGCTTATATGGTCTTTTGAAAAGTTTGTAAATATTCCTATATCAAAGTCACATCCTGCTACTCTGTGTAGTTTTAAACTTTGTGAAGATACTTCCATTACAACTGCTTCACAACCTGCTTCTGCCATTTTTGCAAATATTTGTTGTAATTTATTGCTTTCTGGTGTTGTTCTATCACTATCTTCTAATTTTTCATTTCCTATATATGTTGCTATTGTTCCTATTAAACCTACTTTTTTACCTGCCTTTTCTAAAATAGCTTTTGTCATAAATGATGTTGTTGTTTTTCCTTTTGTTCCTGTTATTCCTATTAATTTGAATTTTCTTGATGGATTTCCATAAAAGTTACATGAACATATTGCTAATGCATACCTTGTATCTTTTGCTACAATTACTGTTATTTCTTTTGGTAATTTTTTTACAGCTTCTAAACTTGCACCTTCTTCAAGCATAACTGCTGTTGCCCCTTGCTCTACTGCTTTTTCTATGTATTCGTGACCATCTTCACTAAAGCCTTTTATTGCTATAAATAAACTATTTTCTTTTATATTTCTTGAATCTTTATCTATTCCTGTTATATCTATCTCTAAGTCTCCTCTAACTTTTAGACCTTCTAAGCCTGTTAATATCTCTTTTAATTTCATAAATACCTCCAATATTTTAAAATATTTTTAATTTTATTTTTGCAAATACATTATATATCTAAACTTATCATTTGTAAATTGTATTAGCAAAAATATTTTCTAAGCTCTTTTTTTAATAAAATTTCTAAGATATAACATTTTAATGTGTATAGTAAATTATACTTTAATAAAACTTAAATTTTGTACAACTTATTTACACTCATATAACTTGCATACTTTCAAACAACTCATAAATATGTATGAAGTGTATTGAAATTTTACCATATATTTATGTAAAAATATACTTTAATAGAACTAAAAAATAGCCATTACAAATTGTGTAAGGGCTATTTTTATTATCATTTTGTTCTATTTCATTTTATTAGAAAATAGTTTGTATTTTACAAATAATCCACCTGCTAATGCTATGGTAGCAACTAATGCAATAATTACTATATATGGTTCTCCTGTTTGAGGAATTTTATTTCCTTTTGCAGTTGTTTTATCATTCTTATTATCATTACTATTATTTGAGCCTGGGTTTGTTCCTGGTTTTGTTGGCTCTGTTGGGTTTGTTGGGTTTGTTGGGTTTGTTGGGTTTGTTGGCTCTGTTGGGTTTGTTGGCTCTGTTGGGTTTGTTGGCTCTGTTGGCTCTGTTGGATTTGTTGGTTCTGTTGGATCTGTTGGATTTGTTGGTTCTGTAGTTGCTGTTACCTTAAACCTTACAGATGGTTCGTTAACATTATTATCTTTATAACAAACTCCTGCTGCTTCACCATCAAAGTCATCTCCTCCAGCATCTATGTTTATTACTTTTATAATTGTATCTTCTGCTTCCTTTTTTGCTCTAAATTTCATTGTTACAATAGTTCCTGAATCATGAGTTTCACCACTGTTAACAATTATATTTCTATCTTGAGCTGTTATAGTCCAGCCGCTTCCTGCTGTAGCGCCTACATAATCAAACACTGTTTCATCGAAAACTTTCTCTCCTGTAAATGTAGCTATTCCTTTAAATCCTGTTATACTAACAATGTTTAATTTTACAGAAACTTCATCTCCTGCCTTTACATTTACATTTTCTGTAGTAAGGCTAAATGTTGCACTGTAATCCTCCTCATCTACTGCCTTTACGCTCCCTATACTTGGTAATAACATAGATAATATTAATAAAACTACTAGTATAAATTTACTTGTTTTATTCATTTTTGTATACTCCTTTCTCTATATTTAATTTTTGTATTCAAATTATTTATAATTTGTGTGTACAAAAAAATCATTCTATTATTACTATAGAATATTTAGACTTCAAAATCAATCCCTATTTTTCTCTTTTTTTCTTCTTTATTTTTTTAAATCTCTCTTATTAGTACGGAAATAAGCATTCCTATACAATATTTACAAATATTATACTTATATTATATTTTTTTTACAAAAAGTATATTTTTTCGGTAAATTACTAGGGAATAGCATATAAATCTCATCACAATTATTTTTCGGTAGTTTGGTTCAAGAGTTCCTAGTCCTCTTGACCGCTAGATGTATAGGCTCTTAAAATGGCTCCTATATTTGCATTTGCAATCGATTTTTCCTATGATAGAAACAAAAAACATGGTGCCTCGTACCCCTACGACGTAAAATTTAATTTTTTCTATACTAAAAGAAGGGCATAATTCGGTAAATTGTCATTCGTATTTCTTACCGATTAAGCCCCATTTTTTATTCGTTTTTTTACTATATTATGAAAAAATTGCGCCAATTGCACCAAATAGACCTGCTGATGCAAGACCCATTATTATACCAGCTAAAACAACTCCTGCCATAACTGCTATAGTGCTTTTTTTAAAGTCCATATCTAAAAAACTTGCTGCCAATGTTCCTGTCCATGCTCCTGTTCCTGGAAGTGGAATTCCTACAAAAAGGAATAATGCTACATATAGCCCTTTACCTGCTTTTTGTTGTAGTTTTTTTCCACCTTTTTCCCCTTTTTCTAAACAAAATGTGAAAAACTTTCCTATTATTTTCTTATCTTTACCCCATTCTAAAACTTTTCTTGCAAAGAAAAATATAATTGGTACTGGAAGCATATTTCCTAAAATACAAATAATATATAATGGAATTATTGGAATAGCCTCTCCAAACAAATTACTTAAGCCTATTGGAACTGCCCCTCTTAATTCAATTAGTGGTACCATAGACACTAAAAATGTTACTAAATATTTCTTAAACATATTTCATTTCTCCTTTAGAAAATATTCTACTATATAAAATCATAAATGTCAAAGGGTAAAGATTTGGAACCGTCCCAAATCTTTCCAAATCTTTCAAAATCTTTCACCAAATCTTTCAAAATTTTTAAAATAGTATTTACATAATTAATATTTTATATTATACTTTTATATGTTATTATTAATATATGTTACAAGTCAATCAATCAATTTATTCAAAACAGGAGGAACAGTTTATGGCACTTTTTGATTTTTTGGGAAAGAAAAACAAAGGAACTTCACAGGTAACACAGGGAACAAATTCAAGTACAGCTTCAAGCTGTGCTAATGAGAAACAGAAAATAATTCTGTGTGAGAGCAAGGAGGAGCTACAGCGGGTAGTTGTAAATTTATCAAAGGAAAAAGGAGTTAACTTAGATAAGCTGAAAGCACGTATAATCGTTGTTATGGATCACTCTGGTTCTATGGACTGGCAGTATAACAATGGCAATGTTCAGAACATTCTTACTCGTTTGCTTGCAATGGCACTTAGGTTTGATGATGATGGTCAGGCGGAGGTATATCTTTTCGATGATGTCTGTCGGAAAATGGATGTCGATATGACTGCTGAGAATTACTCTACATATGTTGAAGAAGTAATTAAAAAGGGGCGTTACCCCTATGGTGGAACTCAGTATGCTCCTGCCATTCGTATGACAGATAAAGCATATAATGATGCTAAGAGTAACACAATTCCTACATTAGTATTATTTATTACTGATGGCGACAATTTTAACTCAGATCATTCTCCTTGCGACGAAGCTATTATCGATTCGTCAGAACATGGCTCATTTTATATGTTTATTGGCACAGGAGATAGTAAATTTAAATATTTGCGCCACCTTGACGATTTAGATGGGCGTAAGTTTGATAACACTGGATTTATGAGTGTAGCAGACTTAAACTCTACTTCTAATGCGGATTTGTTCTTAAATTCCTTGAAGGACTTCATTCCTTGGCTTAAGGCGAAAGGCTATTTAAAGTAATACAGCCTTATATGTTTATTTTATAACATAAACAACATAGCACCTATTAGAAAAAATCTAATAGGTGCTTTTGCTATTATTCATCAATAAAATATGTACTACCTTTTGGTATATAAATATAATATTCATATTTTATAAATTGTTCACCTTCTTTGCCATAACCAGTTGTATATTTATTTACTACTTCAAAAACATCAATGTGTGCATTTTCTTTATAAATATCATCTTCATGTCTTTCAACATAATTATTATATCCATCTATTACTTTAGTTATGCTCCCACCATTGTCTGTTGTAATATCATAATAATATGCTAATGAAGGTTCTGAACGAATATAGTATCGTGTACCTGATACATTTGTATACGGTACTTCTTTAAGTTCTATTATGTTTATTGTATCTACCTTTCTTACATCTGTTCTAATATTCTGCATAGCAATAGCTTGGAATAAGAAGAAAAATATCATAATACTTATATAGAGTCCTCCTGATATACAGAAAATTATCTCAGTAATAGTTTCAAATTTATCTGTAAATTTAGTTAATAAATAAAAAATCATAGTTATAACAAATAATACACTTATAATTATAAAAAAGATATTTTTAGTTACAATTGCATAAATAAATATAAGAATATTAATTATAAAAAATGTTATTATTGCAATTTTTAACATTTTATACATTATGCCTGATAACTTATCTATTGTGTTTTTGTATTTCTCTGTTCCTGTATACCAGAACTTATTACACCGCTTTTGCTCTGAAGCAAAAATAGCAGTTACAAGTCCTAGAATTATTAACATTATTACTACTCCTGTAAAAAAATTTAATACCATATAAATTCCTCCTTAATAAATTATTATTTATGAGTTACTATTCATACTTGCCTTTGGCAATATATCTGCATTATATAATATTTTACATAAAGAGTCAATTTCCTTTCGATATTTACTCTAAAAAATTAGGATTAATTTATGATAATGTCTTAAGTAGAAATAATTGGGATGCGTCCCAATTATTTCCACTTCTTCCATATCTGTTTAAATTCTTTCAAATTCTATTGTTACTTTAAATAGGTCACCGTCTAAATATATATTAAATTTTCCTTTTTGCAATGTTGTTAAACTTTCTGCTATTGATAGGCCTAATCCGCTTCCTTCGGTGTTTCTTGAGGCTTCTCCTCTTACAAACCTTTGCATTAGCTCTTCTGATGATATATTTAGTTTTGCTTTTGATATATTTTTTAATTGCATTTCTACTTTGTCTTTGTTTATTATTACATCTACATATACTCGTGAACCTTCTAATGCATATTTTGATATGTTTGAATACATGTTTTCTATTACTCTGTACAGGTACCTACTATCTGCTTTTATTTTTACTTCTTCGTTTGGCATGTTTAGTATTAGTTCTAATTTTCTTTCATTTAATTTGTCTTCAAATTCTCCCGATATTTGCTTTATTAGCTCTTTTACATTTATTTCTTCCATATTTAGTTTTATATTTCCTGAAGATGCTTTTGATGCTTCTACTAGGTCTTCTGTTAATCTTTTTAGTCTTTGCGATTTTTTGTCTAGTATTTCTAAATATTCTTTTGCTTTTTCATTTGGCATTTCTTCTTTTTTTAGTAAATCTACATAGTTTATTATTGAGGTTAAAGGGGTTTTTATATCATGCGATACATTTGTTATAAGTTCTGTTTTCATCCTTTCACTTTTTAAGCTTTCTTCTACTGCTTTTGTAAGCCCTGTTGATAAACTATTTATATATTCTGCCATTTCTTTTAGATTCTTTTCTAAGTTTGTAGTGTCTATTTTTATATTTTCTTTTCCTTCATATATATTTTTTAATATTTCTTTTATAGTATTTAATTGTTTTGTATAATTTAGTATTGCATATAATGCTAACCCCCAGAATATTAATAGTAAAATTATGCAAAACCATATTGCCGCTGTTGATATTATTAGTATTAATGATATTATTATGAATGCTATATAATATATTATTAGTTTTGTGGTAATTTCTTTATTCCATAATATTAAATTAGATATTTCTTCTATTTTTTGCTTTATCCATTTTAATATTTTATATATTAATGTTGTTTTTATAAATTTTCTTGCTTTTATTCTTTTTATTGTTGTTATTCCAATACTTGCACATGTTATATAACATATTAAATAGGCTATTAATGATATTACTAATGTATATATATTGGCATTTGCAAGACATTCTCTTCCTATTAGTGAAAATGTCGCTAATATAATAATACCTGTTATACATATTATTTCATATGAAAATTTGTCAAAATTATTTAAATATATCTCTTCCTTATTATTTTTATGACCTATCGACCATATTAAATATATACCTATTATGAATAGTATTAAAATTGAATATGACATTGCATATATTGGCATACTTCCTACATTTGCAATAAAATTATATGTTGCTACATTTATTTTATATTCTAATGTTGCTGATTGCTCTTTATTAAATGATGTGTATATAGAAAACTTACTATTTTTCGTATCTTTTAAATTTTCTATTCCATAATTATATGCTAAACCTTTATCATTTATCTGTTCAAAGTTTGTACTAATATTTGAATTTTCTTTATACCAATAATATTCACTATTTTTCATTTCTTCTATTTTAGAATTATAATTTTCTGTTTGTATATTTGTAAATATTGTTCCATTTTCATCTATTATAATATAATTAAAACCTATATAATATCCTCTATATGTTTGTGAGTAATATATTTTAGTTGGAGTTTCTTGTACTAATATATAATTGTCTACAAATGAATTGTAATATTCGCCTTGCTCTCTAAGTCCTTCCTCTATACTTGAACATATTCTAAATACTCTTTGCAAGTTTGGATAGTATTCGTTATATACAAAGCTATTTGTTTTATAATAGTCTCCTCTTGATAGGTCTTCTTTATTATAGGAATTATATTCTATGTATATTACTCCTAATATTATTGCTAATGCTAAGAATGGAATTAGTATGTATGATATTATCTTTAGTGTGTCTGAGTTTCTTAGTTTTTCCATTTTTTCTATTAATTTCCTCCTTTTTTCCTATTTCCCATTGGGGACGTTTCCTTTTGGGAAATCTGTCACTTTTGGGAACATATTTTATTTAAATGTAGGGGCGATTATTTTCTTAGCTGTTCGAACGAAGTGAGTTACAGATAAGTTATACGTTAGTCAATCGCCCGTGGCTACAACGAATTACTAAAATTAATAAGAAAATATAGTAATTTCTTCGAAGAACAGTTGATTGCTAATCACCCCTACATTTTTTTAATCTATTTTTTCTATTTTATACCCGATTCCCCAAATAACTTTTAAATACTTTGGTTCTTTTGGATTTATTTCTATTTTTTCTCTTATATGCCTAATATGTACTGCTATGATGTTATCTGCTCCATATGCTTCATCTTCCCATACATTTTCATAAATTTGCTCTATTGAGTATACTTTTCCTTTGTTTTTTGTTAAGAATTTTAATATGTTGTATTCTGTTGGAGTAAGCTTTATTTCTTTTCCTTCTACTGTTACTTCTTTTGTGTCATCTTTTATTATAAGTTCTCCTGTTCTATATATATTTTCACTCTGTGTTTGTTTGTTTGCAATTGAACCTAACATTGTATATCTTCTTATTTGAGAGTTTACCCTTGCTATTAGTTCTATTGGGTTAAATGGTTTTGTAACATAGTCGTCTGCTCCATTATTTAGACCTGATACTTTGTCATAGTCTTCTGATTTTGCAGAAAGCATAATAATTGGAATACTTTTTGTTTTCCTTACTTCATTTGCAACTGCCATCCCATCCATTTCTGGCATCATTATATCTAGAATAATTAAATGAATTTCCTCTTTTTCAATAATTTTAAGTGCTTCTTTTCCATTGTATGCCTTTAAGATATTATACCCTTCTTTGTTTAAGTAAATTTCAATTGCATTAACTATTTCTTTATCATCGTCACATACTAAAATGTTGTACATCTTATTTTCATCTCCCTTTTTCTTATATAAGTATAACACAAATTTCTTAATAAAAAATAGATAGATTATTAATTTTTTATTAATATCCCCAAAATACCCCAAAAGGACCAGGTTATTTTGTGGTATAACTTAGTTTTTTCATTATTCAAAACAAAAGTGGCTTCGCCACATGATCCGCCGAAGGCGACGACCCCTACAACATGAAATGTATTTTTTAAAATCTATTTTTCCTATACTATAAAAATAAGAATAAAAAAATACCCCAAAATAACCTGGTTCTTTTGGGGTAAATACTTTTTATAATTTATTGTGTTTTTCCTAACTTTATCTTTTCGTTATTTTTTATGTTCTTCCATTCTATAAAATCATCTATTATTAGCTTTAACACTGCTACTACTGGTACTGCTAAGAACATACCTATAACTCCAAAGTATGCTCCTCCTAATGTTACTGCAAATATTACTAGTAGTGGACTTATTTTTAAAGAGTCGCCTACTATTTTTGGATTTATTACATTTGCATCTATCTGTTGAAGTATTGTTACTACTATTACCATCCATATTGCTTGTGATAATCCTCCTGTGAAGAATGTTATAATTGTTGCTATTACTATTGCTATTATTGCTCCAAAGTATGGTATTATATTTGCTAAACCTATCATGAAACCAAGTAGTACTGCATATTTTACGTTTAATATCGACATTGCAATTGATGTTAGTATTCCTACTATTATTGCATCTAATATTTGGCTTGCTAGAAATTTGAAGAATATTTCGTTTGTTCTATTGAAATATTTGTTAATGTTTTCATATGTTTTTCCCTCTACTATCGCTCCTAATAGTCTTTTTAGGAAATTAATTATTTGTTTTCTACTACTTAGTATATATATTGATACTATTATTGATACAAATATGTCAAATATTCCTCCAAGCATTCCGATGACGCTTTGTATATATCCTGTAATTGCTTCTGTGTTTATTATTTGCTTTAAGTCTATGTTTTGCATTTCTCCAATTGCTTTTTGTACCATTTCGTTTTTAAAAATTGAGTCTTCTGGAAGTGAGTTTATTTTTTCTACTGCCATATTGTAGTAGTACCCAAAGTTATTTACTAAGTCTACTACACTTTGCACTACTGGTGGTAATATGAAGTTTATTAATATAATTATTAATATTAATGCTATTATATACACGGTGGTTATACTAAGTGCTCTTGCCTTTTTTTGTATGAATTTTACTTTTTTTGCTTTTGTGTATATTTGTTCTATTTTCCTACATGGTACATATAGTATGTATGCTATTAGTGTTCCTACTAAGAATGGTGATAGTACTCCTAAAAATGATTTTATTCCTTGTGCTACTTGACCTAAGTTGTCTAATGTTTTATATACGACTACTACTGCTAGTGCTAGTGAAAACCAGAATAGCCATTTGGTCCAATTTTTGTTTTTATTTTCCATTACTTTTCTCCTCTATGTTTCATTTATTTTTTGTTTGTAGTGGTCGCCGCTTATTAAGCGGCCCTCAAATACATTTTTTATATAATTTCAAAATATAGTCTATAGCTACCTGGGTCGCCGAAACGGCGACCCCTACATTTAATATCTAGTCATTGTTTCTGCTTTATATTTCTATTTGTAGTTCTACTGGGCAGTGGTCGCTTCCTAGTATTTCGGGGTGTATTGCGCTTTCTTTTATTTTTGTTTGGATGGTGTTTGATGTTATGAAGTAGTCTATTCTCCATCCTATGTTTTTTTCTCTTGCTTTTCCCATATATGACCACCATGAGTAGCAGTCTTCTTTTTCTGGGTATAGGTACCTAAAGGTATCTGTAAAGCCGGCTTCTAAAAGGCTTGTCATTTTGTTTCTTTCTTCGTCTGTGAAACCTGCATTTCTTCTGTTTGTTTTTGGGTTTTTTAGGTCTATCTCTTTATGTGCTACATTTAGGTCTCCACAATATATTACTGGCTTTTTTTCGTCTAGTTTTTTTAAATATTTTCGTATTTCGTCTTCCCAAACCATCCTATATTCTAGCCTTTCTAGTTCTCTTTTTGAATTTGGTGTGTAACAATTTACAAAGTAGAAGTTTTCAAATTCTAAGGTTATTACTCTTCCTTCTTTATCATGTTCTTCTATTCCTAAACCATAGCTTACATTTATTGGCTTTTTCTTTGTAAATATGGCTGTTCCTGAATACCCTTTTTTTTCTGCACTGTTCCAATATTGATAGTATCCTTCTAATATAAGTTCTAATTGTCCTTCTTGCATTTTGGTTTCTTGAATAGCAAAAATATCTGCTTCTATTTCATTAAAAAAGTCCATAAAACCTTTATTTACAGCTGCTCTTAAACCGATTTACATTCCAAGATATAAGTTTCACTTTTCTTTCCTACTTTCTTTTATTTTTTAGAATTATACCACCTATTTTATTTAATGTAAAGTGCATTTGCCTTTTTATGTTAAATATGCTATAATATAGAATATATGTAACTTATAATTAAATAATTATTGTAAAAGAAGGGAGACTTACAACATGAAAAAATTCACAACTCTTTTATTGGTACTTTTAACTCTTACTCTTACAGGGTGCGGGAGCAAAAAAAATGTAAATGACCCTGATCGGCTTCGAAACCAACTTGATCGAGAAATGGCTCGCGTAGATGAGTACAAGGCCGATGTTGACGAGTTAAAAAAAGAAAATGCGGAACTTTGGGCTGAGCTTGATAGTCTTACCTCTAACAACTACACCTTAAAGCAAAAGCTTGATGCTGTTACTGAAAAAAGTGAAAGTAGCTCGTCTACTGATCAGCAAACAATTACCAATTTGCAAAAGCAGGTTGATGATTTAAAAAAGCAATTGGAGGATGCTTATAATAAGTCAAATACTTCTCAAGTTGGAAATGATTCCTCTGTTTATCAGCAAACAATTAACAGTTTGAATTCGCAGATTGCTGATTTAAAGAAGCAGCTTCAGGTAGCTTCTAGTTCATGCACTTATCCAGAATTGCAAAATCGGATAAATGTTTTGACTCTGGATCTACAAAATTATAAGCAATTGGTAGATACCTTACAAAAACAGCTTGCTGAGCAAATTGCTTTAAATAGCAAAAATTCTTCGACTGCTACTTCATCATATCTTACAATCAAGTTCTGGTCTGACGGATTTACTTATACAGCAAATGTTAAATGGTATTGCGACCCAAATTGCACTAAGTCAGCAGGTGACAATATTACAATTTCTTCCCCTGTGGTTAGTCAGGATAAACTCAGCAATGGATATACAGTGTATACATGCATGAGTACCAATGGTTTGGTATACTCTTCGCAGTATCCATATCTTTCAAAAAATAAATAATTATTTAGTAAAAGCACTTCGATAATTTGAAGTGCTTTTATTATAATGAATATCTAGAAACTAATTATTTCATTATACATATCTATTGCATATTTGTCTGTCATTCCAGATATGTAGTGTATTATTGCTTTTGAGTAATCTTTTTTCTCTTTAAAACTATATAATTTATGGTTTAGCCCTTCGTTGTTTTCTTTTATATATATCATTACCCAATCTATAAATCCTGCTATTAAATTTGGATATATGTGCTGTTTTTCTTTTAGTTTTATTATTGTATTTTCCCCATCATATAAATTATTTAATGTCATAAATATTTCTTCTAATACTAATTTAAAATATCTATTTGCACTTTTAAGCTTTTCACTATTGTATACATTTTGAATGTAAAATTCATTTAATTTATCTAAAAGTTCCACCTTTTCATCTGAAAATTTAAGCCCCTCTTCTATACTGCTGTTTTCACATAAGTCAGATATTAATGTACTAATCATACTACTATTATTCATATTTTTGCCTATGTTTAAGACTTTTGTAAGTTTTTTAACTTGGTTTTTATCTAGTACTTTTACTGATATTGAGTCTTCTAAATCTCTTCCCATATAAGCAATTCTATCAGCTAATTTTACTATGCAACCTTCCCATGTATATGGCATGTATTCATTAGGCTTTGTGTATGATTTTAAGTCGATGGCTTCACTTCTTGGTCTTAATACTGCATCATTTACTTCTCCACAATGTGATATTATTCCATCCCTTACTGCATATGTTAAATTTAAATTTGTTTTTTCTCCATTATGATTTTCTAATAAAATCATATTATCAACTGCATTTAATCCATTTTTTTCGTGCCAAAAAGTTTCTCCTAATTCTCTTTGCATAATTTCACTTAATATTTTTTCTCCTGAATGCCCAAATGGGCTATGTCCTAGGTCATGTGCAATTGAAATTGCTTTTGTAAGTTCAGTATTAAGTCCTAAATTATTGGCTATTGTATAGCTAATAGATTCTACATAATTTACATGTTCTATTCTAGTACATATGTGGTCACTTACTGGTGAAAAGTATATTTGAGTTTTATGTTTTAGTCTTCTGTATGCAGTAGAGTATAGTATTCTTGTATAGTCTCTTTCAAAGTCTGTTCTTATATCTCCATCCTTTTTATTTAGTTCTTTTTGCCTTTGTATCATTTTATTCCATTTTGGATTTTTTTCGTTTGCTGCAACACTTTCAAATTTTTTCATATTTTACCTTTCTTGTTCCCATTAGGGACTTTTCCAAATGGGAAGTCTGTCACTTTTGGGAACTTTGTATTTTAAATATAAATTTATTATATATTCACATATATACTTTCTAATGCCTTTGCTATTTGATCTGGGCATGAGGTTCCTCTTCCGCCTGCAATCTATTCCTTTTAGCCTTTTTATTACTTCTTCTACTTTCATTCCTTGAACTAACTTTGCAACTCCCTTTAAGTTTCCATCACATCCTCCTATTACTTTTAATTCCTTTACTATTCCTTCTTCTATTTCTAATTCTATTTGCCTAGAGCAAACACCTTCTGGCGTATATGTGTATTTCATTTTTTATTACTCCTTTTTCATTTTACATATTATATCAAAATATTAAGACAAAATAAAGTAAAAATTAAAAATTGATGTTGTAAATTACAACATCAATTTTTAATTTTTAAGCCTTAAATATCTCGTCAAATTCTTCTCCGTCTATTTTTTCTTTTTCTAGTAATACTCCTGCTACTGCGTGTAGTTTATCTATGTTTGCTTTTAGTATCTCTAGTGCTGTATTATATCCTTGGTCTACTATTCTTTTTACTTCTTCGTCTACTATAGCTGCTGTTTCTTCTGAGTATTCTTTTGATTGCGCCAAATCTCTTCCTAAAAATACTTCTTCTCCACCTGAGCCTAACATTATTGTTCCTACTCTTTCACTCATTCCGTATTTTGTAACCATACTTCTTGCTATTTTAGTTGCTCTTTCTATATCATTACTTGCTCCTGTTGATATGTCGTCTAATATTAGTTTTTCTGCTACTCTTCCTCCTAGTAATGATACTATATTTTCTTCCATTTCTATTTTTGACATGAAGTTTTTGTCTTCTGTTGGACGGTACATTGTATACCCTCCTGCCATTCCTCTTGGTACTATTGATATTTGGTGTACTGGATCTTGTGTTGGTAAGAATCTACTTACTACTGCATGACCTGCTTCATGGTATGCTACTAGTTTATTTTCTTTTTCACTTCTTACTCTTGTTCTTTTTTCAGGTCCCATTGTTACTTTTATCATTGCATCTTCTATTTCTTTCATGCCTATTTCTGGTATATTTCTTCTTGCTGCAAGTAAGGCTGCTTCATTTAGAACATTTTCTAAGTCTGCTCCTGCAAATCCTGATGTATTTTTTGCAATTACTTTTAAGTCTACATCTGGTGCTAATCTTTTCTTTCTTGAGTGTACTTCTAATATTTGCTCTCTTGCTTTTACGTCTGGTGAGCCTACCATTATTTGTCTGTCAAATCTTCCTGCTCTTAATAGGGCTTTATCTAGTACGTCTGGTCTATTTGTTGCTGCTAGTACTATTACGCCTTCGTTTTCTGCAAATCCATCCATTTCAACTAGTAATTGGTTTAATGTTTGCTCTCTTTCATCATGTCCTCCTCCTAGTCCTGCACCTCTTTGACGTCCTACTGCGTCTATTTCGTCTATAAATACTATACATGGTGCTTTTTTCTTTGCTTCGTCAAATAAGTCTCTTACTCTTGATGCACCAACACCTACAAACATTTCAACAAAGTCTGAACCACTTATAATGAAGAATGGTACTCCTGCTTCTCCTGCTACTGCTTTTGCTAAAAGTGTTTTACCTGTTCCTGGAGGCCCTACAAGTAGTACTCCTTTTGGTATTCTAGCACCCATGTCTGTAAATTTCTTTGGATTTTTTAAGAATTCTACTATCTCTTCTAGTTCTTCTTTTTCTTCGTCTACTCCTGCTACATCTTTGAATGTAACTCTTGCTTTGTCTTGTGGATTTAACATTCTTGCCTTACTTTTGCCAAATGTCATTGTTTTGTTTCCATTAGCTTGGTTTCCACTCATTAGGAAGAACCAGAATACTAAGAATATTATTAGTATTCCAAATGGTGTTAATAGGCTTAATGCTATCATTAATATTGATTCTGATTTTTCAGTTACTTTTATACTTTGTGTTTTCATAGAATCTGATAGGCTTTCCATTAAGCTATCTACACTAGGTATGTTTACTTCTTTTGGATTATTTTCATTTTTTAAGGTTACTTGGGCTTTTTTTCCATCTGATGAAATTTCTATTTCTTTTATATCACCAGTTTCAATTTTAGATATTAGTTCTGAGTATGCAAGTTCATTACTTCCACTGCCTAAAATTGATGTAATTAGTACTATAAAAATTACTAATATAATTAGCCACATCGCTAAAGTTTTTATGCTATTTTTCACTTTTTTTCCTCCTTTGTTGTAACAGAAGTCAGAGGTCAGAAGTCGGATGTCAGATACCTCATGTTTTAAAATATACCTATATTCTAACAAACTCATAACTATTATTTTTCTGTTTTCACATATTTAAAAGCTATTTATCATTTTATAACATATATCTTTTACTAATTCAATAGTTTTTTATATGTCTTTTTCTTTACAAAAATGGGGGGGTTTGTAGGTGCTTACGGATGCTATATTTTGTGTAAATCTATATTTTCAATTTTTCTTATAATGTTGTTGTAGGGGGCGCCGCCATCGGCGACCCCTACAACATGTTTTTTATCTTTATTGTTCCATAAAATAAACTTTTCCGTTATTTACCATTACCTTTATATTCTTATTTGGTGTTAAATATTTGTTTCCTATATTATTACTACATAACTTCACTAGGTCTTCTATATGTACTTTTTCTATATTTTTGCTTGCACCTAGTACTCTCACAATAGTATATAACATTAATCTATTTTTTATTACTAAATCTAGCTTATTAAATTTTTTTAGGTCTATTATTATTTCTTTTTTGCCTTGTAACTCTTTATTCCCTAGTACTTCTTTTATTAGAACTTCTTTATAACTTTCTTCTACTTTTTTTTGTATAAAGTTATTTTCATTTGCTGCTAAGTTTGATAGTCTATTTAGCGAAGTTATTATATTGGGATTAAAGTTTTCTTTTATATATGGAATTAATAAGTTTCTTACTTTGTTTCTAGTATATATGTTTTCCATATTAGTTTTATCTATTTTTGGTGCTAAGTTTTGTTTTTCACAATACTCTTCAATTTCTGTTCTAGTGCTATTTATTAATGGTCGTATATATTTGTTTTCTCTAATTGGCTCTATTCCTTTTAGTCCAGAGGTTCCGCTTCCTCTAATTATATTCATAAGTACAGTTTCTGCATTGTCATTCGCATTATGTGCTGTTGCTATTTTGTTTGCATTTACTTTTTTGGCAACTTCGTCAAAAAAAGAATATCTTACTTTTCTTCCAGCTTCTTCTGTTCCTATTTTTTCTACTTTAGCAATTTCTTCTACTTTCTCTTTTTTTATGAAACATTCAATATTGTTTTTGTTACAAAAATTTTGTACATATTTAGTTTCTTCATCTGCTTCATTTCTTATCATATGGTTTATATGTGCTACTGTTATGCCAAATTCAAAATTTGAATTTTTTCTTATATTTATAAGTGCATTTAATAAAGCCATTGAGTCTGGACCTCCAGAAACACCAACAACTATATTATCCCCATTTTTAATTAGTTCATACTTTTTTATTGTTTTTAGAATTTTTTGTTCTAACATTTTAACTCCCTTTTAGAAGTCAGAAGTCGGAGGTCGGAAGTCAAAACTTAAATAATTTCTTCGAAGAAATTGCTCTAATTCCGACTTCCGACCTCTAATTTCCTTCTTATTCCCTTATAATATTAATTTAAAACATATTCTACTTTAGCCTTTCCTTCGAAGTGCGGGTCGCCGAAGGCGGCAACCCCTACAAAATATTTCTTATTCCCTATATCTCTCTATATTTGCAAATTTTGTGTAACTTGCAAGCCACAATAATTCTACTGTTCCTGTTGAACCTGCACGGTGTTTTGCAAGTATTACTTCTGCAATATTTTTCTTTTCGCTTTCTTCATTGTAGTAATCGTCTCTATATAAAAACATTACAATGTCAGCATCTTGCTCTATCGCTCCTGATTCACGAAGGTCTGATAGCATTGGTCTATGGTCTGGACGTTGTTCTACTGCTCTTGATAATTGTGATAATGCAATTACTGGTACATTTATTTCTTTTGCTAGTATTTTTAATGAACGGCTTATTTCTGAAATTTCTTGTTCACGTGATGCTCCTCTTTTTCCACTTCCTTGAATTAATTGCAAGTAATCAATAACAACTAACCCTATATTTTGTTCTAATTTTAATTTTCTACATTTTGCTCTTATTTCCATTATAGAAATACCTGGTGTATCATCTATAAATATTTTAGATTCTGAAAGTATTCCTGATGCATCTGCAAGTTTTCCCCATTCTTCATCATCTATTTTACCTGTTCTTACTTTGTTACTATCTACCATTGCTTCACTACATAGAATTCTGTTTACCATTTGTTCTTTTGACATTTCTAAACTAAATATTGCAACTGGTGTATTTCCTCTTGTAGCTGCATATGTTGCAATATTTAGTGCAAAGGCTGATTTTCCCATTGCTGGACGTGCTGCAACTAGTATTAGCTCTGAACCATGCATTCCTGCTGTTTTATAGTCTAAGTCGGCAAAGCCTGTTGGCACACCTGTTATGTGTTGCTTTTGATTATATAGTTGTTCTAACTGTGTAAATGTATCTACTAATATATCTTTAATATTTGAATATCCTTTTTGGTTTCTTGATTGTATAGTGTCAAATATTTTCTTTTCTGCCTGATCCATTAAAAATTCTACATCTTGGGTTTCATCATATCCTAATTTTATTATATCATTTGCTGTTTTTATTAAACTTCTAAGTAATGATTTTTCTTCAACTATTTTTATATATTTCTCTACATTAGAAGTTGTAGGAACTTTATCTGGAAGCTCTGCCAAATACTCTAAGCCTCCAATGCTATCCAATTTTCCCATGCTAGAAAGCTCAGCTTTTAAAGTAATAATATCTACTGGCTCTGCTCTATTGTATAAATTTAAAATAGCTTCATAAATAGTTTTATTATCTTCTCTATAAAAATCTTCCTCTTTTAGTACTTCTATGCTAGAAATTATGGCATCTTTATCTGTAAGCATACTACCTATAACTGCTTGTTCAGCTTCTGTATCGTGTGGTGGTACTTTTCCTAGTTCCATTTAGATTCTCCTCTTTATTATTTTTATAATTATACATGTAGGGGCGATTATTTTCTTAGCTGTTCGAGCGTTAGCGAGTTACAGCTAAGTTATGCTTTAGTACAATCGCCCGCTCTTCGAAGAAACTAACAAAATATTATTTTAGCCACTTCTTTGGAACACGGGCGATGCCATCATCGCCCCTACATTAATCTTTAATTTTCTGCTATATTTGGGCGTAATTCGGTAAATTCTCTTTGGTATTCCTTTTAGATATAAGCCCCTACATTTCACTAACATTTCGTGAATGATGAATAATATTTAGCTTATTACATTTATTTTCAATTTTCCTATTACACCCTCATACAATTTAATATCTACTGTTCTTGTTCCTATAACTTTTATTGTTTCACTTATGTTTATCTTTTTCTTATCTATTTCTATGTTATATTGTGTCTTTAAATTATCTGCTATTTCTTTTGCTGTTACTCCGCCAAATATCTTACCATTTTCTCCTGCTTTTACTTTTATTATTAAGTTTATTTCTTTTAACTTGTTTGCTAAATTAATAGCTTCTTCTTTTTGCATATCTTTTCTATATTGGTTTGATTCTTGCTTTGCTTTTAAGTTACTTAAATTGCCAGTTGTTGCTTCCACTGCTAATTTTTTTGGAAATAAATAATTCCTTGCATAACCATCATTTGCATTTATTATTTGGTCCTTCTTTCCTACACCTTTTATATCACTTAATAAAATAACTTTCATTTATTATTTACCTCCTTTAGTGTTTCTTATATTCTACTATTCTACCTTAAAAATTCTTTATTTTCAAGTATTTTACTTTAATTAGTTGTTTATAGATTAAATTTTATAAAAATAGTTGACTTTTTTTACAAAATAGAGTACAATAATAATTAATTGCAAGATGGTGGATGTAGCGTAGTTGGTTAACGCGTCAGTTTGTGGCACTGAAGACCGTGGGTTCGAGTCCCATCTTCCACCCCATAAAAAATACATTGGGCTGTAGCCAAGCGGTAAGGCATATGACTTTGACTCATACATGCGCTAGTTCGAATCTAGCCAGCCCAGCCAAACAAAACTTATACGAACTTTTACTATTTTATAGGTAGGTTCGCAACAAAATTCTATATATAAATATAAAAGGAGTTTTGCTCAATGTCAACAACTTAAGAAAAAAGAAAGAAAATCAGAAAAATATTATGATTTTCTTTCTTTTTTTGTTATAATAAAACAAAAAGAGGTAACAAATGATAAAATCAGTAAAAAGAAGAAATAATAAAATTAAAGATTTCATATATAGTGATAATATAAGAAGTATATGTAGATTAGCTGATGAAAAGTATAAAAACACATTTAGTCGAAATAGAAAAATATCTTGTCAGGATTTATTATTGATGACCTTAAATAAACAAGGGAAAAATACTTCTTTTGAAATTAGAGATTATATGATTAGAAAAAAAGGAGATAAAAATGTAATGTGTACTGATGAAGCATATCTAAAACAAAGAAGACATCTAAATCCAGAAGTCTTTAAACAAATTAATGAAATATATCTAAAAGATTTTTATGAAGATAAAAAATATATTCAAAGAAAAAATGGATATATAATATTTGCTATAGATGGTTCAAAAGAGGAGATACCAAACACACAAAAGAATACAGAAGAATTTGGATATGCTGAAAATCAAGGTGGCGCCAATGCTGCCAGAGCACTTTTATCTAGCATATATGATGTTAATAATCATTTTTATATTGATGTCGAAATAGATAAATATACTGCAAGTGAGATTGAATTAGCAAAAAGAAATATTGATAAAATGATAGAAATAATAGGTGTAGAAAAGGTATTAATTATATTTGATAGAGGTTATCCATCAATTGAATTTTTTTATTGGTTAGAAACAAGAAATATAAAATTTTTAATGAGATTACGAGGAAAAGATTATAAAGAAGAAAAGCAACAAATGAAACAAGACGATGAAATAATTGAATTAGAGTATTATTATTCAAGACTACAATCAATAAAAAAGAAATATCCAAAGATATATAATGAAATAAAAGATAAAACAGGAATTAAATATAGATTTACAAAAATAGAAGTAACTGAAGAAACGACAGAATATCTAATATCAAATGTTACAATGGAAGAATTTAGTATAAGAGAATTAAAAGAATTATATGGAAATAGGTGGAAAATAGAAGAATCCTATGACAGTATAAAGAACAAATTAAAAATAGAATCATTTCAGGGAACTTACCAATATTTATTTATCAAGATGTATATGCTCAAATATTTGTATATAATCAATTACAAGATATGATATATACAGGAAATAAAGAATTAGTAGAATCTAATAAAGACAGAAATTTAAAATTAGAATATAAAATCAATGAGAATAAAGCAATAGGAATATATAAAGAACAATATATAAGAATATTGTTAATAAAAGATAAAAAAGAAAGTAACCAAGAGTTTGAAAATTTAATAAAAGAAATGGAAAGATATACAACAGCAATACGTAATAATAGAGAAACACAACCTAGAAAATGGAATCATAAAAATAAATATAGAACCAATTTTAAACCGAGTTTCTAAATTGGTTCTTTGAAAATATAATTCAAGTTTAAATTAATATTCTAAAGACAATAGGAGTATTGTGCCTTTTTAACAAATAAAGAGCAGAAATATTTTAGATTATTTTCAAAATATTTCTGCTCAATTTCTTAAGTTGTTGACATTGAGTTTTGCTCCTTTTTATTTTTTATAACAATATTGATATAACGTGTTAATATGATCCTTTTTTATTATCTTGGAGTAAAACACTATAAATTTTGCAATGTCTCCTGCACTTTTTGTTTTTCTATTTTGCTTTAAAAGTTTTTATAGTTTGTTAACAAGTTAATTAATTAAATAAAGATTTAATTACTATTTGATTCTTTTCAAGATTAGTCTATATTTAAGTTTTAAAACTATATATGCTTTTGTGTCATTTTCAAACAAAAGTTACAGGTTTGCTATTTATAAATGTTACTAATGTGAACGTTCTAAATCCAATCATCATACTTTCTAATATATAACTTCTTAACTTCTAATGCCAATAAGCAATATACTATTGGAACTGCAAATATAAATAGTATATATTGGAGCGTAAGTGGTACTAAGCCTAAGAATTTACCTATAAATGTAAATGGTACTAGTATTGCTACAACACATATTACTGCTGTAAAAATATATACAATTTTTGAGCTATTGCTTTCTATAAATGGCTTTTTAGCTGTTCTTATTATATGAAGTCCTATTAAGTTTGATATTATTCCATATGAGAACCATATTGTTTGGAATACTGCTGCTTCTCTTATTCCAAATATGAACCATAGTGTTGCAAATATTATTAGGTCGAATATTGCACTTGTTGGTCCCATTACTATCATGAAGTTTTTTATGCTCTTTATGCTCCATTTTCTTGGTTTTCTTACATAATCGTCATCTACATTGTCCATTGGTAGTGATAATTGACCCACATCATATATTAAGCTTTGTACTAATAATTGTATTGGTGTTATTGGGAAAAATGGCAATAGTACACTTGCTATTAGTATTGAGCTTACTTCCCCAAAGTTAAAGCTTGCGGCTAATTTTATATATTTCATTAAATTTCCAAAGGTTTTTCTTCCTTCTATTACTCCATCATTTAATACTTTTAAATCTTTTTCTAGTAGTATTATATCTGCTGTTTCTTTTGCTATATCTACTGCTGTATCTACTGATATTCCTACTTCTGAGTTTACTAATGGAGGGCTATCGTTTATTCCATCTCCCATGTAGCCTACTATATTTCCCATTTCTCCTAATACCCTTACTATTCTTGCTTTTTGTATTGGTGATAGTTTTGCAAATATGTTTGTGTCTTTTAATATTCGTTGTAAGGCTTTGTCTGATAGTTTATCTACTTTACTTCCTAATACTATTCTTTTTGTATTTATATCTACTTTTTCACATACTGCTTTTGTTACATATTCGTTATCTCCTGTTAGTACTATTACTCTTATTCCATTATTGTTTAACATATTTATTGCTTCTTTTGCGCTTTCTTTTGGCGGGTCTAGGAAACCTATAAAGCCCATTAGTATCATATCTTTTTCGTGTTTTACTTCAAAGTGTTTTATTTCTTTTACGTCTGTTCTTTCGCATATTCCTAATACTCTAAGGCCTTGTTCATTTAAGCTTTTTGCTATGTTTTTAATATTTGTTTTTATTTCTTCTGTAAGGTTTGTAACTTCTCCTTTATATTCTACTTTTGTACATATATTTAATATTTCTTCAATAGCTCCTTTTGTAATTAGCTTTTCTTTTTCTCCATTTGTAACTACTATTGAAAGTCTTCTTCTTGAAAAGTCGAATGGGATTTCATCTATTTTTTTATACTCTTTTGCAATTTCTTTTATTCCTTCTTTTTCCCCTCTTGCTATTATTGCCTCATCTATGTTTCCCTTTAAGCCTGTTTGAAAATATGAATTTAGATATACATGTTTTAGTATGTCCATATCTTCCTCGCCTTTTATATCTAAATATTTTTCTAGTACTATTTTATCTTCTGTCAAGGTTCCTGTTTTATCTGTACATAGAATATTCATTGCTCCAAAACTTTGAACTGAATCTAATTTTTTTATTATTGTTTTTTTCTTTGACATTTTTACTGCGCCTTTTGCAAGGCTTGATGATAATATTACTGGTAATAAAAGTGGGGTTATTCCTATTGCTATTGCTACTGCAAAGGTGAAGGCTACTAATGTTCCGTGTGTATTAATGTTTAGTATGAATATTATTGGTATCATTACTAGCATAAATTTTATTAATAGTTTACTTACACTTTTTATTCCTTTTTGGAAGGCTGTTTGAGGTTTTCCGTTTGTTACAGTGTGGGCTATTTTTCCAAAGTAGGTATTATCTCCTGTTTTTATTACAATTGCTTTTGCATAACCACTTGTTACATTTGTACCCATAAAACATATATTATTTAGGTCTGTTATTGTTTCTATTTTATTATTTTCTAAGTTAACTACCTTTCTTGATGCTTCACTTTCTCCTGTTAAGGTTGATTGTGATACATATAAGTCTTTTGCTTCTATTATTTTTAAGTCGGCTGGTATTATATCTCCTGCTGAAAGTATTACAATATCTCCTACTGTTATTTGATTTAGGGCAACTTTTTCTTCTTTTCCATTTCTTAGAACTAATGCTTTTGTTTCTATTAGGCTTTTTAGCTTTTCTGCTGCTTTGTTTGATTTGAATACTTCAAAAAATTCTAATAGTGTACTTACTGCTATTAGTATAAGTATTACTATTATGTTTGAATAGTTTTTTGTTTCTGGCAATATTACATCTGTGTATATTAAAACTACTGCTATTCCTAATAGTATTAGATTAAATGGACTTAGTAAACTCTCAAAAAAATAGTTGTACCACTGTTTCGGTTTATTTTGCTTTATTTCGTTTAATCCATATTTGTTTATATTTTCTTCTATTTGTTCTTCATTTAAGCCTTTTTTTATATCCATATTATTTTCTTTTACAAATTCATCTATATTCTTTAAGCTTTCTTTTTCATACATTTTTATGATATCGTTTTTCTCTTCCTTTTCTTGCATGTGCATTCTCCTCAAAATTCCTTTTTTATAATTATTACCATTTATTTGAATTTTTATTATGTTTTTATCTAAAATAGGGAAAGAAATGAAAGAAATGGGACGTGTGGAAATCTTTCCATACGTCCCATTTCTTTTCCATTCTATTTTTCTAAAAATCTCTTATTTACCACATTCCAATTTAAAATATTCCAAAATGCATTTATATATTCTGGTCTTTTTGTCTTGTATTGTAAGTAGTATGAATGCTCCCACATATCTAATACTAGTAATGGTTTGCACCCCCATAGAGTTAAGTTTTGATGTTTTTCACATTGCAATATTTCTAATTTATCCCAGTTTTGAACCCATACTAACAGGCACCAGCCTGATGCTTCTACTTGAGTGGATGCTTGTGTGAATTGCTCTTTAAACTTTTCGAAACTTCCAAAGTCCTTTATTATTCGCTCCATTAACTCTACACTTGGAGAAGTTGGTATTCCAGGTCCCATGTTTTCAAAAAATAGTTCATGTAGTATTGCTCCTGAACCAAAGAAACTCAAATTTTTTTCTAAACATTTTATATTTGAAAAATCATTTGTTTCTCTAGCTTTATTTAGCCCTTCTTCTGTTTTATTTGTGTTATCTACATATCCTTTATATAATACATTATAATGTAAGTCTAATGTTTCTTTTGAATAGTATGGTTCTAATGCATTTAGTGGATATGGTAGGTCTATCATTTTTAACATTTTTATACCTCCTATTATTATTTTTATATAATATTAAAGTTTTTATTCCACAAAATATTATTATAACTTAAAGTGTTTTTAAGATACTTCCTTTTTTCTAATCTTTATGGTAAAATATTAAAAAATATTCTAATTATAAAAGGAAAAATAAAATGAATTATTATGAAAATTTAAATGAAGTAATAAATAAAATAGAAGATAATTTAACACAGAAAATTAATTATAAATATTTGGCAAAAATTATAGGAACCTCAAGTTATACTTTGCAAAGGATATTTGCTTTTTTAACAGGTATAACTTTGACAGAATATATAAGAAAAAGAAGATTAAGTAAAGCTGCAGAGGAACTTTTATCTACTGATATAAAGATAATTGATTTAGCCATGAAATATCAATATGATTCTCCAATTTCATTTTCAAATTCATTTAAGAAAATGCATGGAGTTAGTCCACAAAATTTAAGAAAAAATACATTAAGTTTAAAAACTTTTCCTAAAATTGAATTTAAGCCTACCACAGATATTATAGAAGAATTAGAATATACAGTAAGAAAATTAGATAAACAAAAATTATATGGAATAACAACAGGAATAATAAAACTAAGTAATAGTGAAGCTATAAGAGACTTATTTGATAAATCAAGAAATGAAAAAATACTTGATTTTATAATAGAGCATAGTGATAAAAACGAATTATATTATGGTGCAAGTATAGATATATATGATAATGATTTAACTCAAAATATCCAATATTATATATTAGGAAAAACTCCTAGAAATGATCTTGTAAGTATTGAAATTCCAGAAGCAACATGGGCATGTTTTAAATTAAAAAATAAAAATCAAGATGACATTATAAAGTTATATAATACAATTTATACTAAATGGTTACCTTCATCAAAATATACTGAAATATTAAACTACCCACAATTAGAAATTTATTACAAAGATGATTGTGAAATATGTATTCCAATAAAATAAGTTAATAAAAATGAAACCTAAAAAGTTAATATAAACACCTCCTATAAATATATAATAGAATATATATTTATAGAAGGTGTTTTATTTTGAATATATTAAACTTGAATGATAAAATATATGGACCTAAAAATTTAAAACAAGGTGAATATTCAAATTTTATGATTGACTCTATCGAACAACAAAAAATATCAAATATTAATTTTAGTAATTATAATAATGATGATACTAGTAATTTTAATAAAATAAATAAAGAAATAAAATTTTAGGTAAAGGTATGAAAAAAAATATAGTAAAGATTGCACTAAAAAATACAAAAATTTATTTAATTCTATTGGTTATATTAAGTATAGGAATTTCATATTTAACATTTTCAATATCAATGAATATAAAATACGCAATAGATGGAATTTTATTTAATAATTATAATGATATACCAGAATATTTAAATATAATTTTTAAGCAAAATTATATTCATGATTTATTAATTATTACTATTATAATAGTAATATTGAATTTAATACAAAAATTATTAAATTACTTTAGGGATAGACTTACAACAAGATTTAAATTAAAAATAAATGTAAATATAAGAACTACTTTATATGGCCATATGTTAAATTTAGAATATGAAAGTTATAATTCATATGATAAAACTGAAATGATACAAAGAATAAATGAAGATGCTGATGTATATTCAAAATTTTTTAATAATCAATTTAATGTAATATTAGATATTATTTTCTTAAGCATATTTATTATAAGAGAAGGAATAGTATTAAATTTAGCAATATCAATATATATTTTCTCTTGTATAATTATAATGATATTATTTTCATTGTGGTATTTTAAAAAACTAGGTATAAGCATAGATAATATGATTGTTAAAAGAAAGCATTTACTGAATAAAACAATCAATAATATAAAAAATTATAGGTTTATACGAATGTTTAATAAACAATATCAAGAAAAAGAAGAATATAAGCGATTAAATGATGATTCTTGTAAAGAAGAAGTTAAGTTTATAAAATTAGTATTATTCTATGATATTATACTTGAACATATAACATATTTGAAAACACCAATTATATATATGTTAGGTGGAATTGCTATTATTAACGGAAAAATGACAATAGGTTCATTAGTTGCATTACACGACCTAACAGAAAAAATATTTGACTGTATTTATAGCTTTGGTAACAATTTAGACACTATTGATGATTTTCAAGTAGTAACTAAAAAAATAAATAATTTATTACACCTAAAAGAAGAAAATAAAGAAAACCATGTTTATGATTTAAATGGTGAAATTATATTTAGCAATGTTTCTATATATATAGATAATCAAACTATATTAAAACATATTAACTTTATAATAAAACAAGGTCAAAATATTGCTATTATAGGTGATAATGGAAGTGGAAAGAGTGTACTAGCAAAAACTATATTAGGCTTTTATAAATATGATGGTAATATATATATAAATAATCACAATATAAAAAGATTAAACAAAGAAGATATAAGAAAATATGTTGAATTAGTATTAGGTGAAACATATATGTTTTCTGGAAGTATATTAGAAAATATCAAATTAGATAATGAAATAGAAACTAATACTTTAGAAAAAATAGTAATTGACTGTGACTTAAAAGAAGATATTAATAAATTTGAAAATAATTATAATACACTAATTGGAGAAAATGGAATAAAGTTATCAGGCGGTCAAAAACAAAGAATAGCAATAGCAAGAAGTTTGATAAGTGATAAACCAATTCTTATATTAGATGAGGCATTAAATAAATTGGATAATAAAACAAGATGTAATATATTAACAAATTTAAAGAATAATTATAGCAATAAAACTATCATTATTATTAGCAATAATTTAGAAATTATAAATTATGCGGACAATATAATTTATATAGATGGTAAAACAACCGCATCAGGTACACATGGTGAATTGATAACTAAAAATAAAAATTATAAGAATTTGATACAAATAAAAGAAAATGTAATATAGGGAGTAAAATGAAAAATAAAATTAAACAAATAAAAGAAATGTATAAAATATCTGGGTATCATAAACAATTTTTAATTTTATTTATTATTATAGTGGGCTCTGCAATACTAGATATAAAAGCTATACCATATTTAGTAAGGCAAATGATAGATATAGATATTCCTAATAATAATGTGAAATCATTAATAATATTTGGTTTTATTTATATAACTTTTTTATTAGTATCTTGTTATATAACTCTTAAACATTGTGATATGAGATCTATATTAGAAAGAAAAATTCAAAGAGATCTAAGAGAAAAAGTTTTTAACAAAATGCAAGTAACTAAAACTAAGTTTTATGATGAAAATGATATTGGTGTGATATTACAATTTTTACAAGGGGATGTTAATGATGCTGGAAGAATGTTTGCTGATATAATAACTGAAATGGTTTTCATGGGAATAATAAGATTTTCGATATATTCAGTGTTTCTTATGTTTGTAGATTTGAAAATAACATTTATTATTCTACTATTATATATAATAGGATATTTAGTTACATTATATTTTAATAAAAAAACAATAAGTTTAATAAATAATATAAGAAAAGTAAATATGGAAATATATAGTAAAGTAAATGAAGGAGTTCAAGGATTTTTAACAATAAAAATTTTAAATATTATTCAAAAGAAAGAAAATGAATTAAAGCAACTATTAAAAGAATATGAAGTAACTAATAATAAGTTAGAAAAAAATGTATCTATATATAATAATTTATTTGCATTTATAGTATCATTATCTACTGCAATTATAATTTACTTTGCAGGAATAAAAGTAACAAGTGGTATTATGGCATATGTAGAAATTATGCTATTAATTCAATATAGTGATTCACTAAATTTTGAATTCAAATGGTTTATAAAACATTTAACAAATTTTAATAAATCATTTATATCTTTTTCAAAAATCTTAAAATTTTTAAAATTGGATAATATTGAAAATATAGAAGAAGGTAAAAATTTAGAAAACATAAATTTAATTGAATTTTCAAATGTACAATTTTCATATACAGGATATGAGAAAAATATTAGAAATTTAAGTTTTACATTAAATAAAAATGAGAAACTTGCATTAGTTGGTAGAACAGGAAGCGGTAAAACAACAATTATAAATTTACTTTGCAGATTTTATGAACCAGTAAAAGGAAAAATAAAAATTAATAACAAAGATTATCTAGAATATTCTATTTCATCACTTAGGAAGAAAATAGGCTATGTAATGCAAGATACCTATATAATTGATGGAACATTAATAGATAATATACGATATGTTAATAATAATATAACCAATGAGGAAATTGAAAATATTTTTAAGAAGCTAAAACTTCATGAAAAAATAATAAAATTAAAGGATGGATATAATACAAATATAAATAATAATATAGATATATTTTCAACAGGAGAAAAGCAAATGATTAATTTTGCAAGAGTAATGGCTATTGATTGTGATGTTGTTATTTTAGATGAAGTTACATCAACTTTAAGTTATGAATCTGAAATGCTTGTTAATAATGCGATAGAAGAAGTTACAAAAGGTAAAATTTCTATTATTGTAGCACATAGATTATCTACAATAAAGAATTGTGATAAAATATTACTTTTGGATGATGGCAAAATAATAGAAGAGGGAAATTATTATGAACTTATGAGTATGAAAGGTCAGTATTATAAATTGGTTAATAGTTAAATGTTATAATAGTATAGTATACTATCCTATTATATAAAACAAGTCAAGATTAATCTTGGCTTGTTTCTTTGATTTATAAGATATCAAAAATCTAGGCATTTTATATACAACCTCCAATTTCTAACCTATAATTTCCAACTTCCATTTAAAATTTAAGTCAATTGTATTGTAAAACCATCTTTTTTATTGTATAATTTTATTAAATTGTAAAGGAGATTATAGAATGGATAAAATTGCAATTATTTCTGATGTACATGGTAACTTAACAGCCCTAAACGCTGTTCTTAAAGATATTGATTCAAAAGGTATTAGTAAAATCTATTGTTTAGGCGATAGTGTTATTAAGTGTGCAAATCCAGATAAAGTAGTTGATATACTACGAAAGAGATGTGATGTTATTTTAAAAGGTAATTGCGATGAAGCCATTTGCAAACCTAATGTAGAATATGGCAGGTTTTGGAGCAGAGATATTATTGGTGAGGAAAGAGCAAACTTTCTATATAGCTGTCCTGTTAGTTTTGAATTTTATATGAGTGGCCATTTAATTAGGGTATTTCATGCTTCTCCTTTTAGCTTAGAACATGTTTTTAACCCTATGTATGGCAATAGTGATACAAGATATAATAATTTAGTTATTAATAATCCTGAAGATTTATTTAAAAATACTGAATTTTTAGGTAAAACCTCAAATGACCCTATTCCCGATGTTGTAGGTTATGGTCATTTACATACTCCTAATTTATTTCGTTTTAGAAACAAAACTATTTTTAATGTTGGAAGCGTTGGAGTTCCTACTGAAATGATGAATAATGATGAAAATGACGAAACTAATAAATTTTCTACTATGGCTTCTTATGCATATTTAGAGGGAAATTTTGGTTCTAAAAAATTGGAGACTTTTAACATTACTTTGGTTAGAGTTCCTTATTCAATTGATACTGAAATTAAGGCTTTGGAGGCTTCTAATATGCCTAATAAGGAAATGATTATTAAAAATTTGAAGACGGCTATTCACTAAATTTTACTTTTATGTATATTATATAACAAAACAATACAAGGCGTTAATTAATTTCTTGTGTTATTAATTAATAAAGGGTGTTAATTATTTTATGGATAATTTTCTGAAAGCGAAAGAGATTTTAAAAGAATATCATCAAGAACATTTATTATCTTTTTATCATGAATTAGATGAGGATCAAAGAAAGTTTTTAGTAAATCAAATTTTACGTATTGACTTTAAGCAAATTTTTGATTTATATGAAGCTTCTAAAACTGACGAAGTAATTCCTTGTAATTTGATAGAGCCTTTACCTTATTTTGATAAAGCAAAACTTACTTCTGATGAGCAAGACTTATACATATCTTTGGGTGAAACTTACATAAAGGAAAATTCACTTGCAGTTGTTACAATGGCTGGTGGGCAAGGTACAAGGCTTGGGTATAAAGGTCCTAAAGGTACTTTTGAACTTGATATAGTTCCTAAAAAGTCTTTATTTGAAATATTATGTGATAATTTGAAAAAAGTAAATGCTAAATATAATGTTACTATTCCTTGGTACATTATGACTAGCATTTATAATGATGAGGCTACAAAAAAGTTTTTTGAAGATAAAAACTTTTTTGGATATCCAAAGGATTGTATTAAATTCTTTACTCAATCACAATTACCTTTAATAGATATAACCGAAAATTTAATTTTGGAAGAAACTTATAAAATTAAAGAGGCTTCTAATGGTAATGGTGATGTTTTTAATGCACTAAAAAAACATGGAATGGTTCAAGATATGAAAAATAAAAATATTAAATGGATATTTTTTAGTGGTGTAGATAATGTTATTTTAGATATTGTTGATCCTATTTTAATAGGCTTAACTGCTAAAAATAATGCTCATATTTCTTCGAAAACTTTATTTAAAGAAGATGCAAATAGTTCAGACTGGATTTTTGCTAAACGAAATGGCAAACCTGCAATAATCAATAGTTCACATTTAAGTGCTGACATGAAAATAGCCAAAAATGAAAATGGATATGATTTATATAGAGAAATTAATATGCTTGCTCATTTATTTAGTATTGACGCAGTTGAACTTATTACTAATAAGAGCTTACCTTACCATAGAGCATTTAAGAAAAATACTTTTGTAAATGATGAAGGAATGAAACAAATACCTGAAAATCCTAACACTTTTAAGTTTGAAACATTTATATTTGATGCTTTTTCATATTTTGATAATATGGTACTTTTACGAGTAAATAAAGAAGATGAATTTGCACCTATTAAGGACTTCAATGGACCACATAACCCAGAGGTTGCAAAGGATTTGTATTTGAATAAGTTAAAATAATTGAATGAAAAAATCGGTGTTACGCCGATTTTTATTCGATTGCTTTTTTGATATGGTTTATATATATTTTACCTTTGCTTAAATATATCTCAATCACATCTAACCTTATAAAATCATCTTGTAAATTTCTTGAATATAAATAATATTCTACTGCTTTCCAAAGATGTTTTTTCTTTGTATCATTTACCGCTTCTGCTGGTAGTCCATATTTTTTATTTCGTCTGGTTTTTACTTCTATAAATACTATTTCGTCTTTATCTAAAGCAATTATATCTATTTCACCTTGCCTACACTCGAAGTTTCTTTCTATTACATTGTACCCTATACTTTCTAGATACTCTGTTGCTATGTCTTCTCCCTCTTTTCCAGTTTCTTGTTTATAATACATTTTTAGTTCTCCTTTTTTTATATTCTTAGGAAAGTAATCCCCGATAGCTCTTCCGTTTGCTTAGAAGATAGTTATGGAAGAATTAGATTTTCTTATGTGGCTTTGCTACTTAGAAAACTTTATTGTTGCTTTTTTATTATATTTCCTGGAAGTGTTTCTATAAGTCCATCTATCTCCATCATTGTAAGCTTCATATTTAATTCTGCCATAGTTATATTTAGAGTTCTTGTTATTTCGTTAATGTTTGTTGGAGATTTTTTTAATAGATTGTAAATTTCTATATATTCTTTTTTTACCTTTTTCTTTATCTTTTTATTATTTTCTCTTTCTTTCTCACATCTCATTTGCTCTTTATTTTCTTCAGGCGAAATTCGGTATTCCTTTGTGGTACTCCTTACTGCTTTATCCCCTACCTCAAATCCAAAGGATTTGTACTTTTCACTATTGACTATTAACTCTTCTCTATTCACTTTAGTATTCTCTTCGAAGAGCGGGCGATTGCTAATCGCCCCTACATCTATTTTTTTGTTTTCTTTAAGTTGGTTTTGTTTTTCTTTATTTTTTCCTATTACTTGTGTCTTTACTTTTTCATTTTCTTGTATTTGTTCTCCTAAATCACTTAATATTTCATTTATATCTGTTAATATATGTGCTCCTTTTTTTATTAAGTTATTTGTTCCTCTTCCAGTTTTGTCTCCTATTCTTCCTGGTACGCAATATACTTTTTTACCTTGGAAGCTAGAGTGCCTCGCTGTAACTGAGCTGCCGCTTCTAGCTTTTGCTTCTACTACTATTGTACTACTTGCTATCCCAGCTATTATTCTATTTCTTATTGGAAAATTTGATAAGTTTACTTCTGTGTTTGGAGGGTGCTCACTAATAATAGTTCCACCATATTTAATTATTTCTTTTACTAAATTTACATTTTCTTCTGGGTAAATATGATTAAAGCCAGCTCCTAAAACTGCTATAGTCTTTCCTTTTTCTTTCATAGAACTTTGATGGCATACTGTATCTATTCCCATTGCTAAACCGACTTACTATTGTAATACCTGCTTTTGATAGAGCTTTTGCAAAGTTTGAAGCATAATATTCGCCGTATGGCGTGCTATCTCGCGAGCCTACCATTGCTACGCATTTGTTGTTCAATATTTTTACATTTCCCATTACGTATAATTTTTGTGGACATTTTTGTATTTTAAGTAAGTTTTGTGGAAACTCTTTATCATTTTTATTTATTTCATAAATTTTGCTCATTTTTCCTCCTCGTATAATAGTAAACAGAATATTTAATATTTTTTGAATAAACTATTGATTATTAAATTAATTTATTGTATAATTAGTTTAATAATTAATTATTAGAGAGGGTATGTTCTCCCCTTGGAGAGCACCACCCTCTCACTTTTTATTTTCTTTTAAATATTCTTAAAACCTTTTTGTCTTTAATTAATATAATTGTATTTACCCACGTTCTATTTTTAGCATTATATATTCTTTCTATCTGTAATAATGCTTGCTCCATACTCATTTCAGTTTTTGTAATATCAAAAACAAAATTATCAGATTGCTTTCTCTTTTTATTTATAGCTGTATCTAATGTATTCTTTCCATTTCCTATTATTTGTTTTAAATCAAATCTTTTATTGTTTATTATATAATCTGGCGTTTGTATTCCTTTTGGTTTTAGTACAACTGGAACTAGTTTAAGTTTACCACCTAATGTTTGTCCTAAAATGTTTGCAATTTCTCTTTCTTCTTGTGTTATCTTCAATAGCACATGTCTTCCGTCTACATTATATTTTGTTCCATTATTGTCAATAAAATATTTTTGTTTTTTAATTTGATATTTCTTTTCAGAAATATATTTATCTGTTATATCTTTATATTTCATTTTATCTTCCTTTTCAAGGAGTGTCCCTAGCGTTCCTAATTCGGAACGAAAAGGTCCGTCCCTACCGTGCTATTTCCAGTATTTTTTATCTAAGTTCCTATATTGTATTGCTTCTGAAATATGTGATACTTCTATATTTTCTTTTTCTTCTAGGTCTGCTATTGTTCTTGCTACTTTTAGTATTCTTCCGTGTGCTCTTGCACTTAGTCCTAATGTTTCAAATGCTTTTTGTAATATTTTTTTACTTTTACTATCTAACTTACAATATTGTTCTATTAGTTTTGGTGTGAGCTGTGAGTTTGAGTATATTTCTGAATTTTTGTATCTTTCTAGTTGTATTTGCCTTGCTTTATTTACTCTTTCTTTTATTTGCTCAGATGTTTCTATTTCACTACTATTTTCTAGTTTTTCATATTTTACTGGTGTTACTTCTACTTGAATGTCTATTCTGTCTAGTAGTGGCCCACTTATTCTTCCCATGTATTTTTGTATACTTTGTGTGGAGCAATTACATTCTTTATCTGGCAATCCATAAAAACCGGCAAGGGCATGGGTTCATTGAGGCTACTAGCATAAAGTTACATGGGTATGTTAAGCTTGCATTTACTCTACTTATACTTACTATTCCATCTTCTATTGGTGCTCTCATTACTTCTAATGTGCTTTTATTAAATTCTGGTAATTCATCTAAGAATAATACTCCATTATGAGCTAAGCTTATTTCTCCTGGCTTTGGAATTCTACCTCCTCCTACTAGCGAACTGGGTGATATTGTGTGGTGTGGCGCTCGAAATGGCCTTGTTGTTATTAGTGGAGTTTGCTTTGTTAGCACTCCCGCTATACTGTGTATTTTTGTTGTTTCTAAGGCTTCTTCAAAACTTAAGTCTGGCAAAATTGATGGTATTCTCCTTGATAGCATAGTTTTTCCGAGAACCGAGGCGACCCGAATAAGTAGACAGTTATGTCCGACCTGCGGCTGCTATTTCTAAAGCCCTTTTTATATTTTCTTGTCCTTTTACTTCTGAAAAATCTAATAGATATTTATTTTGTTTTGAAAATAAGTTTTTTATATCTGTTTTATATGTTGGAATTGTAACTTTTGAATTTAAATAATTTACTACTTGACTTAAACTTTCTGCACCTAATACTTCTATTCCTTCTACAACAGAAGCTTCTTTTGCATTTTCTTTTGGTACTACTATTGTTTCAATACCTAATCTTTTTGCTTCAATACACATTGGCAGAACTCCGTCTACTTTGTTTATTTTCCCATCAAGTGAAAGCTCACCTATAAATGCAATATCCTCCAAATTCTCTTTTTCTAAATATTCTGTGCAATTTAATACTCCTATTGCAATTGGCAAATCAAAAAATGAGCCTTCTTTTTTTGTATCTGCCGGTGCTAAATTTACAACTATCTTTCTACTTTGAAGTTCATAACCAGAGTTTTTTATTGCTGTTTTTACCCTTTCCTTTGCCTCCCTAATACTAGTATCAGGAAGCCCTACAATTTCAAAGCCGCGGCATACCACCTGAAACATCCACTTGTACAGAAATAAGGTAGCCCTCTAAACCAAGTAGAGACATACTTTTCACTATTGATAACATATTACTTTTTCCTTTCGTTTTTTGGATTTTTAACCTTGAATTTGGTTAATTGACTTTAATTTTTTGAATTAATTTTTATTATAATAGCATTATTTACATAATTTGTAAATAGGTTCTTAAAAATTTTTTGACTTTTTAATTTAATAATGCTATAATTCTTATGTAAAATTTTTATAAGGAGGATAATTTATGATACAAGAAGTTAGAAGACAGGTTTTTGAATTATTAAATACAGATAACTCCGGGCATAATATGGATCATATAGATAGAGTTTTAAGACTATCTTTAAAATTTGCAGAGCAAGAACATGCAAATACTGAAGTGGTTTCTTTAATCGCTTTATTACATGATGTAGATGATTATAAGTTATTTGGAAAAGAAAATGCTGAGAACTTAACTAATGCCAAAAAAATTATGGATAATTGTATGATTGATTTAGAAACACAAAATTTAGTCTTGTCTTCTTTAAAATGTATTGGCTACAGTAAATTATTAAAAGGTTTTAGACCTGAAACACTTGAAGGAAAGATAGTTTCAGACGCTGATATGTGCGATGCTTTAGGTGCTAATGGAATTATACGAGTATATACATATAGTGTGAAAAATAAAAGACCATTTTTTGATAAAAATATTTTTCCAATTGAAAATATGACTGCTGATGCATATACAAGTAAATGTGCTGATACTAGTGTTTGCCACTTGTTTGAAAAGATATTAAAGCTTAAGAATTTAATGCTTACTAATTCTGGTAGAAAAGAAGCTGAAGCTAGACATCATATTATTGTTGATTTCTTGTATCATTTATTTGAAGAAGAAAATGCTCCAGAATGGACTGAATATTTGGATAATTATCTAAATTAGAATGCAAAGTATTAAAATAAATGTTCAAGTTGCAAAATAGCCCCATCCTCGGAAGAGTTTGGGGCTATTTGATGTAGCTAATGTAAATTTTATATTAGCTTTAAAACATTAAGATTAATAGCGACAACGTGAAAATTCCCACTCATGTCCGCATTCCTTACAGGTTACAGTTTTAATAATTCTCGGAAAGACGATATCACTATTTCGCCTTACTGAAGTTACTTCACCTGTTAATTTCCGTGCCGAATAATTTTCAGAACCTTTTGGTGCACAACATTTACACATTTTTCTTAACATTTTTTGTACCTCCTAATTATTTGATAGTGGTAATTATACTATAGATTAACATAAAAATCAATAGTTCTTATCAAATTTTCTATTTATTTATAATTTTCAATATATCATATACTTTATGAATTGGAAGACCCATTACTGACCAATAGTTTCCATTTATTTTTTCTATGAATACACAAAATTCCCCTTGTACTGCATACGCTCCTGCTTTATCCATTGCTTTTCCAGTTGATATCCAGTTTTTTATTTCTGTATCTGTCATATTCTTAAAATGTACTTCTGTTATGTCATAATCTAAATATTCCTCGTATTTTCCGTTTCTTTCTACTAATATTGCTAAACCTGTTATTACTTGATGTTTACTATCACTTAACTCTTTTAATATCTTAAATGCTTCTTCTTCATTTTTTGGCTTTCCATATATCTTACCATCTTTTATTACCATTGTATCTGAACCTATAACTATTCTATCTCCTGATGTCTCTTCAAATACTGTTTTTGCTTTTATATATGATAGTCTTTTTGCTTGTTCTTCTGCCGTAATCCCCTCTTCTAATGTTTCTTCTGCGTCACTTACTATTATTTCATATTTTAGGTTTAACATATCCATTATTTCTTTTCTTCTTGGTGATTTTGATGCTAGTATTATTTTCATTTTTTTATTTTCTCCTTTTGCTTTTTTATTATTATCTTTTAAATTATATCATTATATATAATTTAATCAAATATTTTTACAAAAAATGTTTAATTGCTATTTACAACTTACAAATAATATGATAAATTAGTATACATAATTTATTCAAGATATTTTGCATCTTTACATTTTCCGTAGTATAATAATTAAATATAAAAAAAGAAAAGAGGTTATTTTATTGACAGCTAATGAAATTTTAAAGAAATACTTTGGCTATGATAATTTTAGAACTGGACAAGCTGAAATTATTAACCATATTTTAGAAAGAGAAGATTGTTTGGGAATCATGCCTACTGGCGCTGGTAAGTCTATTTGTTATCAAATTCCTGCTATGATTTTTGATGGTGTAACTATTGTTATTTCACCACTTATATCACTTATGAAGGATCAAGTTGATAGTTTGAATCAAGTTGGTATTCCTGCTACATATATTAATAGTTCTTTGGCTGAAAATGAATATTTGCAAACTATTCAAAATATTTATCATGGAATGTATAAAATTATTTATGTCGCACCTGAAAGATTTTTTTCGGATACTTTTATTGGTATGCTTAATTTTTTAAATGTTTCTATGGTTGCGATTGACGAGGCTCACTGTGTCTCTCAGTGGGGACATGATTTTAGACCTAGTTATTGTGAAATTTCTAAAGTTATTAGTAGCTTAAATAAAAGGCCTATTATTGTTTCTTTTACAGCTACTGCTACTCAAGTTGTTAAAGATGATATTATTAAATTATTAGATTTAAGAAATCCTTTTGTTTTGACTACTGGTTTTGATAGAGAGAATCTTTATTTTAGTGTTCAAACACCAGAGAGTAAAAAAGAATTTTTACTTAATTTTTTAGAAGAACATAAGAATATGTCTGGAATTATTTATTGTTCTACTAGAAAAACTGTAGATGAGGTTTATGAAAGGCTTTGTAATTATGGTTATAAGGTTTCTAAGTATCATGCGGGAATGAGTGAGAAAAATAGAAGCTTTTCTCAAGATGATTTTGTATATGATAGAACTGAAATTATGGTTGCTACAAATGCTTTTGGAATGGGTATTGATAAGTCTAATGTGAGGTATGTTATTCATTATAATATGCCTTCTGATTTGGAAAGTTATTATCAAGAAGCTGGTCGTAGCGGGCGTGATGGAGATAAGGCTGAGTGTGTATTACTTTTTAGTAGAGCAGATATCGTTACAAATAAATTTTTAATTGAGCATTCTTCTGAGAATAATCATACTAATGAATATCAAAAGCTAAATGATATTGTAGATTACTGTAATACTAGTAAATGCCTTAGAAGTTATATTTTAGAGTATTTTGGTGAAACACCTAATTTTAATAATTGTAAGTTTTGTTCTAATTGTGATTCTGAAATAGAAATAACTGATATTACTACTGATAGTAAAAAAATTCTCTCTTGTATTAAAAGAATGAATGAGCGTTTTGGTGCTGGTTTAGTTGCTGATGTTCTTAAAGGCTCTAAATCTACAAAAGTTAAATCGTTTGGTTTCGACTCACTTTCTACTTATGGAATTATGAGTGAATATAGCAAGGATACTATTAGAGACTTAATTTCATTTTTAGTCGCTGAAGGGTACATTAAAAGTATTGGCGATAAATACCCTATTTTAACTTTAGATGTTAAGGCAAATAATGTTTTATTTTCTGATACACAAGTTGTTATTAAGAAGAAAATTGAAAGAATTTTGAGGCCTGAAAAGAATAGTAAAGATGACTTTGAAAGTTTGCCTTTTGATGATAAATTATTTGAAATATTACGAGAACTTAGAATAGAAGTTGCCAAAGAAAATAATGTTCCACCTTTTATTATATTTGCAGACGTTTCTTTAAAACAGATGTCCACATATTACCCAATAGATATGGATAGTATGCTTAAAATAAGTGGTGTTGGTAGCTTTAAATTAGAAAAATACGGTGATGTTTTTATAGAGACTATTAGAAATTATGTTCAAGAACATGATATTACGAAGGTGCCTGTTTTAGAAAAAACTAGTATTAATAGCGAAGTTACTCCCAAAGTTGATACTAAGCAGGTTAGCTATGAACTTTATACTAAAGATGGAAAAAGTATTAAAGAAATTTCGGAAATTAGAGGGCTTACCGAAAGAACAATTGAGGGACATTTGTTAGATTGTTATGAAAATGGTATGGATATTGATTTAGTAAAAGAGGTTAATACTAAGTTTGAAAACGATATTTATAATGCTATTAATATGTGTAGTTCCGGTAGGTTACGAGAAATTAAAGATATGCTTCCTGAGGAGGTTAGCTATTTTGATATTAAGTATTATTTAATTAAGATTGATAGGAAAATTGATAATTAATTATTTTTAAGAGATTAAAGGGTTGAAATAGCTTCTTTAATCTTTTATTTTTTATATTTTGAAATTAATATTTTATATACAGACTTTATATTATCTATTAATTTTTCTAGTGAATAGTCGCTTATTATTTCAAAATCATATTCATAAATAGAATCTATTTTTTCTTCCATTATAATTTTTTCAGCTAATTTCCAATCTATGTAATATTTTTTCCATGCATTTTCGTATTTTTTATATTTCATATCAATATCTGCATAATACGCATATATATCTACTTTTCTTACATAGATGCTTTCTTCATATTGTTTTTTTGTTATATTCTCTTCTACATATTGAATAGGTTTCAAAACCTTTTGCAAAGCCTTATGTTTTCTTTGGTAACATTCTGATAAAATTATATAATTTTCTATGTTATCAGGATTTTCTCTTATCATCTTTTTTATTTTTTCTTTTGTATAGTCTTTTGAATTTTCTAAATACATTATCATATATTTACAATTATCTCCTTTCATAGTTCGTTCGATTAAATTATGTTTACTTATATCATATTATTTAAGCTTTGTAAATATTTTTATTTGCATTTATTATTTAAATTTTAAAAAAATATATAAAAGGGAATAATTCGGTAAATTCTTTTAGATACTCCTTACCAATTAATCTTTTACAATTTTAACTTAAAATCGTATACTTCCCTATGATATAAAAATACTTGATAAAAATTTTTAAATCTTTTTACCAAGTATTTAGTATTATTTTAAATCATTCCACTTTTCTTCTTTAAAACCAATAAATATTCCTCTTTCTGATATTAATATTGGTCTTTTTATAAGCATTCCATCACTTGCTAATAATTCTATCTTTTCTTTATCAGTCATGTTTATCAATTTATCTTTTAAGTTTAATTCTTTATATTTTAATCCACTTGTATTAAACCATTTTTTAATATCTTGACCACTTTTTTGTATCCATTTAGTTAGTTCTTCTATTGTTGGCGTTTTAGTAACAATATTTCTTTCTTCAAATTCAATATTATTTTCTTCTAGCCATTTTTTTGCTTTTTTACATGTAGAACATTTTGGATATTGTATAAATATATTTTTCATTTTGTTTCTCTCCAATATTATTATATAATTTATTAAATTTAATTACATATTTTCACTCATCAACTCTGCCTGTTTTACTACTGTTTGTACTGCATTATCTGCTTTTTCTGGTGGGTAATTATATTTTCTTAGAAGCCTTTTTATTTCTCTTCTCATAAATGCTCTTGCTGATTCCTTTTTTTCCCAGTCTACTGTTCTATTTTTTCTAACTGTGTCTGTTAATTCGTGTGCTAACTCTATTAGTATTTCATCCTGCATTTCTTGTAAAACTTTTGGCTCTTTTACTAATGCATCATAAAAAGCATATTCTTCTTCTGTTAGACCTTTTTCTTGTCCTTCATTTCTGGCTTCTACTACTTCTTGTGATAATTTTAATAATTCTTCAATTACTTCTGCACTTGTTATTAGTCTGTTATTATATTTCTTCATTATTGCTTCCATTTTTTCTGAGAAAAGTTCAGCTTTTACTAAGTTAGTTCTTTTAAATAACCTTATATTTCCTTCTAATAATTTTTTTAGTAATTCTGCTGCTATATTTTTGTTTTTCATATTTTTTAAGCCAGTCATATATTCTTTAGAAAATATTGATATTTCTGGACTACTTTTTTGTGCAGCTTTAAATATTTCTATTATTCCATCTTCTTGTATTGCTTGTTCTAATACATTTAGTATTCGCTGATTTACTTCTGTTGTAGTTAATTTTCCTGTTCCTGTTATTTTGCAAACACCAACTTTTATGCCTTTAAAGTATTCTATTTCTAATTTTGTACTTTCATCTAGTAATGAACGTGCTAAAGTTTCTGCTTGTGATAATGCTGTGGCTTGTTTTACAAATTCTTTTTTATCTTCTTCATTTTGTGATAGTATATAGTTAATTCCACTTGTAAGTGTTTTTAATCTAATTTGATTAGAATATCCGAAAAAATCTGAATAATCAAATCCATAAAACATATCTCTCATTATTTCTAATTTTTCTCTTACTATAGCATATGCAGCTGTAATGTCTGGTATTTTGTCCTTATCTCTATTTGTATATTCATTTAGGGCTATTTTTAAGTCTGCACCTATTCCAATGTAGTCTACTATTAATCCTGCCTCTTTATCTTTATAAACTCTATTAACTCTAGCAATTGCTTGCATTAAATTATGGCCTTTCATTGGCTTGTCTATGTACATTGTTGTTAAATCTGGTACATCAAATCCTGTAAGCCACATGTCTACTACAATTACTATTTTTAATTTACTATTAGTATCTTTAAATTCTATTGCTAAATTATCTCTATATTGTTTATTTCCTACTAGTTCATGCCATTGTTTTGGATCATCATTATTATCTGTTAGTACTACTTTTATTTTTTGTTCCCAGGTAGGTCTTATATTTAATATTTCTTTATATAAATTGATTGCTATTTTTCTGTTCATACATACAATCATTGCTTTTCCATTTAATATGTCCTGTCTTTGTTCATAATGTTCTATAATGTCATTTGCTAACATTTCTAGTCTTTGTTTTGAACCAATTACTGTTTCTAGTTTTGCTAAGTCTGTTTTTGATTGTTCTATAACCTCATCTGTAGCTTCATCATTACATGAAATATAGTGATATTCTTCATCTATCTCACGCAAAACACGTTCATCTAGTTTTAGTTTTGCTACTCTATTTTCATAATAAATTGGTACTGTAGCATTATCTAATACGGCTTGTGTCATATCATATATGTCTATGTAATCGCCAAATAAAAGCCTTGTGCTTTTATCTGCCATTTCTATTGGTGTTCCTGTAAAGCCTATAAATGTTGCATTTGGAAGAGCATCTCTCATTTTTTTAGCATAGCCAATTTTGAATTTTCCAGTTTTTCTATCTAATTTTTTCTCTGTTCCATATTGGGTTCTATGTGCTTCATCTGCTATAAATATAATATTTTCTCTATCTGATAATGAGCCTTGCCCTTCTTCAAATTTTTGTATTGTTGTAAATATTATTCCTCCTGCATTTACTTTTAAATATTCTTTTAATTCATTTCTATTATCAGCTTGCTTACATTTTTGTGGTAATATTTCTTTACTACATGTTGAAAATGTTGTATATAATTGGTTATCTAAATCGTTTCTGTCTGTTAAGACTATTATTGTTGGATTGTTTAAATTTTTATTTTTTAATAAAAGCCCAGCATAAAATACCATTGCAAAACTTTTTCCTGAACCTTGTGTATGCCATATAACTCCTGCTTTTTTTGTATTTTCTTTTAATGCTTTTTCTGTACTTTTAATAGATTTTTTTACAGCAAAATATTGATGATAGCCTGCTAATATTTTTATATCTTTACCTTCTTTATTTTGAAACATTATAAAATTAGTTATTATATCTATTATTCTTTCTTTTTTGAATACACCTTCTATTAGAACATCAACTTGATCAATATTCTCTTCTGGCTTTTCTCCATTTTTTGATTTCCATGTCATATATCTTGAAAAATCTGCTGTTATTGTTCCAATTTTTGCATTAACTCCATCTGATATAACATTAAAAGCATTGTAGTAAAATAGTGTTCTAATATCTTGTTCATAATTTTTTAGTTGGTTATAGGCATTTTCTATTGTTTTATCTTGCTTTAAAGCATTTTTTAGTTCAAATACAACAAGTGGTATACCATTTATAAAAACAATTACATCTGGTCTTTTTTCTTTATATTCTTTAATAGTATATTGGTTTATTACATGAAATGAATTATTTTCTGCATGTTTTCTATCTATTAGTTTAGCTGTATATGTTTTATCTCCTTCTATTGGTACTTCTACTCCTGCATAAAGCATATGATAAAATTCGTAGTTTGCTTGTACTAAACCAATGTTGGTAAATGTTCTTATTTTTCTATAAACCTCATTTGCAATCTCCCTTGTTATATCTGGGTTAATTTTGAAAAGAGTGCTTAAAAATATTTCTTTCAATATTACTTCTTTATAATCTCTTTCAATTTCTGGCCCATATATGTGTTCATATCCTAAGGTTTGTAATTGTTCAATTATTGCTTGCTCCACTTGTTCTTCTTTAAACATATGCTTTGCTCCTTTTTTATTATTTATTTTTATGGCTAAATTTGTATATTTTCTAGGTCAATTTCGCCATTCATTAGTTTTGTGAGTAATGTATCTCGTAGTTTCTCTAGTATTTGATTTCTATTGTCATTATTTCTAATCTTATCTAAAATTTTTTGTGAAATATTTTCAAATCGAAGAATTTTATTTTCATTAAAAAATATCTTTTGTTTTTTTATATCTCTTTGAGTTAAAAGTGGTTGCGTTGACCCTGTATTTAGCAAATTATAATCTATAGTTTTTAAATAATTTTCAACATAATTTTTATATTTCGTCTTTATTATTAATGTATTATCTGAAGCCCATATTTTATTATAATATCTTTTTACTATTCCTAATGTTCCAACTCTACCCATTATTATTACATCTTCAAATATATTATAATCTACTGTAAAACCCATTATTCCATTTGCTCCAATTATTGGATAATGACCATTATTTGATTTTTCTTTTGGACGTTTTCCAGATAAAATCTTTGTAATGCTTCCTAATTCTATTTTTTCCCATTCCTCAGTATCTTTATATAAATTAATATACAGTTGTTGTATTATTCCATATAAGTTGTCATTTATTTGATTATTTAATTCTATTTTTTTGTCTATATTTTTTAATATATAAATTATCTTTTTCTGGTTTTCAATACTTGGTAAATAAACAGTTTTATCTAATAAGATTTCCTTATTAATTCTTTGATGGCTATTAGAGGTTCCTGTTGAGCTTTCTATTAATTCTATATTGAATTCATCTAAAATTAATAAATAGTATAAATAATCATTAAGTATTATTTTCTGGTTTGCAACAAGTGGAATAAACTCTGTTGAACAAATACTATTATTATCTACAGAAGTTAAATTCCATATTCTTTTAAATCTAATGTTTAATTTATTAAATAATATTGCTTCTCTATCTATAATAATTTTGTTACTATTTATATTTTCACCTTTGCATATTTCAGGTGTTTTATTATTATCAAATGCTGGTAAACTATATAATGTAAAGTTTGTATTTTTATTTTTCTGTGGATTTATCGTTTTATTAAGAACCTCTACAACATCCATTAATTTGTATTCTTTAAATTCCATACCCTATTGCCCCTAATATTTTTCTTATTTCTTCATCTAATTTTATTGATTCTTCCATTTGTTTTGCTAGTTCTTGTGTTAAATTAGTCATTTTTTCTTCAAAAGGTATTCCATCTTCTTCTATTTCTTCTGTTCTTACATATCTTCCTGGTGTTAAAATACAATTATTTGCTTCTACTTCTTCCTTGGTTGCACTTTTGCAAAATCCTGCTATGTCCTCATAATTTTCATTTTTTCTCCAATTATGATATGTTTCTGATATTTTTTGTATATCTTCTTCTGATAGTTCTTTTACTTTTCTGTCTATCATATATCCTAGTTTTCTAGCATCTATAAATAGTATTTTATTTTTTGTATTTTTGTTTTTAGTTTTTCTCATTATCCATAAACAGCATGGTATTCCTGTAGCATAAAATAGTTGGCTTGGCATTGCTACTATTGCATCTATTACATCTTCTTCTATCATTTCCCTACGAATATTTCCTTCATTTGATGTTTCACTTGATAGAGAACCATTAGCTAATACTGTTCCTGCAACTCCATTTTCTGGTGATAGATGAAATAACATATGTTGTAACCATGCATAGTTTGCATTTCCTGTTGGTGGTGCTCCATATTGCCAACGTATATCTTCCCTTAATCTATCGCCTCCCCAATCTGATATATTGAATGGTGGATTTGCTAATATATAATCTGCTTTTAAAGTTTTGTGTAAATCTTCATGGAACGTATCTGCATTATGACTTCCTAGATTACCATCTATTCTTCTAATTGCTAAATTCATTTTTGCTAACTTCCACGTAGTAGGGTTTCTTTCTTGACCAAATACTGATACATCGTTTATATTTCCTTGATGTTCTTTTATGAATTTTGATGATTGTACAAACATTCCTCCTGAACCACAGCAAGGGTCATATACTCTTCCCTTATATGGCTGTATCATTTCTACTAGTGTTTTTACTATACATGTTGGTGTATAGAATTCTCCTCCGCCTTTTCCTTCTGCTGAAGCAAATTTACTTAGGAAATATTCATATACTCTTCCTAGCATGTCCATTTCTTTTGCTTTGTCTGTTCCTATTTCTATATTTGTAAATAGGGTAACTAATTCTCCTAATGTTGTTTTTTCTAATTCTGGTCTTGAGTAATTTTTGTTTAATACTCCTTTTAATGATGGATTCTCTTTTTCTATTGACTCCATTGCAGTATCTATTACTTGTCCTATTTCTGGTGTATTTGCATATCTTAATATTTCATTCCATCTTGCTATTTTTGGTACCCAAAATATATTTTCTGACATATACTCATCTTTATCTTCTTCATCTGCATATTTATCTTTTAATAGTTCTTGATATTTTGTTTCAAATGCATCTGATACATATTTTAGAAATATAAGTCCTAATACAACATGTTTGTATTCGCTTGAATCCATACTTCCTCTTAATTTATCTGCTGCTTGCCATAATTTATCTTCATATCCTAGCATTGTGCTACTTTCATTTTTTGACATATTTTCCTCCAATTTTCAATCTTCCATTTATAATATATCATAAAACTACTTTTTTCTCAATAAATTTTACATTATTTGTATTTAAAAGCTTTATCAAAATTATAAATATATAACATAAAATTTAGTTGATTTATCCCATAAGTATTCTTCTCTATTTAATATATCCTGTTCTTTAAAATTTTTATATTTAACCCCTCTAGATTTTTGTTCATCAACAATATATCCAATATCATCTTCCTCTTCATCTAAATATGTTACAAATTGCTGCATTTGATTTGCATTAGTCCATCTAACATTATAATAATTAACATCTAAATTCAAATTAAGTCTTTTTAAAATGTGTTCAGATAAAAATCCTCTATTATAACGTGTCATTTGTTCAATGCTTTCAAAAATCATATTATCAATATTTTTTATCTCTAAATCTATATTTTCTGTTTCTATACTATAATATTACTCACCCCATTTACTTCTTCATATATAATATCATAATATAATAGCGTTTTTTGTCAAAACTTGTAGTTTATTATCAAAAAAGCAAAATAATTCTGTAATATATAATTACTATTATTTTGCTTTTCTTTTGCTTTTTATATGCATTTATACAACTCATGCAAATAAATGTAGTCTTTATCTAAAAAATCATCATTATACTTTATTTTTGATAAAACTTATAATCCTTATTAACTAAATTATAATCTGAGATTCCTAATGTTCTTAAATTACCATTGTTATTAAAAAATCTTGCAAAATTCATTATAGAATGATATTCAATTGACTTAAGTTCTTTGTGATACTTAGGATGTACAATTTCATATCTAAATTTATTCCATCCAGGTATTTCATATCTTCCTGGTTTGACTCTATCTCCCAACCTCGTTGCACTTCCTATATACATTTCTTTATTTATATCATCTATTAAATAATATATAACATAAGGTATATCTTCATGTTTTTTTAATTCCTTTATATCAAACCATTGTGTAGATTTAGTAATCATTTGGTTATACTCTTGTTTGCTAATCCATCCAAAAACGTTTCTATTTACAAATTCTTTAAAAATATTATCATATATAGTTTCAACTTTAATAAAAGTTTCTAATTCAATTGTATTATAATTAATTGACTTAAAAATCAACACTTCTTGGTTTCCACCCAATAAATTTGTTCTACTATATTTTTTATTTATATTTTTTTCATTAAATTCATCACTCATAATAGCAAAATAACTTTGAATAAATTCTTTTTTTAATTCGTTTATTAATTCATTGCTACTATCCCACCTAATTTGACATACATTAGTTGTATTTTTTCTATTCACATTATTTATTCTTCCATTATATTCTTTATTTTTAAATTTAATTTTTATATTTCTTCCCTCTCCTACTTTTAAAGCATGTCCCTTTAAAAACATTTCTTCATACTCTTTAGGGATAGTTATTCCATATTTAAATATTGATTTATCAATTTTCTTATAATATTTGTTCATATCTTTTACTTACCTACTTTATATATAATAATTATTTATTAATTCTTCAAAATCAATATAAATTTTATTATAATTTAATCCTTTTATCTTACTATTGTATAATAGTTCCAATCTTGTTCTTTTTTCTTTAATAGTTCCATAATGAATAGCTCTATGACAATTAGGACATAAACAACAAATATTATCACTTCTGTCTATATTATTTTCAAAATTTTTTTGAGCTTTCATCGGAATTAAATGATGTCCTTCCATATATTGCGTTCCGTTATTTGTATCAAATGTTTTGTGTTTATTTCCTGTTAGTTTTTCAATTTCACATATATAATTATTTTCTTTTAAAACTGTTTTTGAAATTCTAGCATCTGTTTTATATCTAGCTTTACTACTTCTAGATATCTTTTCTGGTATTCTCGAATTAGCTTTAATTAACTCATCTATTCTGTATACATTACTCTCTCTTATTTTCCTTTGAAATTCATTATCTAACTTTTCTTCTTTTATTTCTTTTTTAATGTATCCTTGAATTTCATTTTCACCTATTTCATTAATATAAAAGCCTGTATTTATTCCTTCCTTTTCCTTATCTATACACTTCCAAAATTTATTATTTTTCTTGTGTGAAGTTAAGTTTCTAACTATTTGAGAAAATTTAGTATCGTTTCGTCCTTTTAATATTTCTTTATCACCTGGATATAGTTGTACTACCTTTTCAAGTTCTTTTATTAATTCAGATGTAGTTATCCCAGGCTTATCTTTTATTATTTTTAGTGCTGGTTTTACAATTTCACTCTCTTTAACTCTTTTTTCCTTCATATTATTTCTCCTATTCAAAATATAGAACTTTTATGTTCTGAATTGCTTCTTTTATATGTTTTAATTCAAATCCATCTGCAAAACTTTTTATACTACTATCTATTATTTCATTAATTGCTTTTCTTTTTAAATCTTCCATATTTATATCCTCTAATAATTTGTTATCAATAAATGTTCTACATCTTTATCATTTCTATTTTGAAAACTAACAAGATATTTTTTATCAAATGTTTTTATCTTAAACTCTTTTGTATTATATAAATTATAAATAAAATCTGTATTTTTTATAATAAGCATTACATTAGCTTTTGTATTTTTTAAATATTCGCATAATCTCACTTGATCATTCTTAGCAAACTCATTTTTTGCGTATGTTGAAAATTCAGTATCATATGGAGGATCCAAGAAAATAAAGTCACCTTTTTTAGGTTTTATTTCTTTTAGGAATTTTTCAAAATCATCACAATATATTTTTGTATTTTCCATATATTCTTTTATATTTTTAGAACCTATATAGTTAATCTTTTTTATAAATTCTTTTCTATTATAGCTTATTCCTCCATAAGGTACATTAAACTTTCCACTTTTATTATATCTAAACATAGATGCATAGCAAAATTCTCTTATAAAATAAAATATTGCTGTATAAAATGGTATGCTTATATTTAAATTTTGAGCTTCATTATATAAATGTCTAAAATGCATATAAAATGCACTTTTAAATGCACATTCAATATTATCAAGAGTATCCTTTTGACTCATCTTTTTTCTTTGAATTTCTATTTTATACATTCTATTCATTTTAAAAATTAGGTTTTTTACAATTTCATTTATAAAGTTATCTATTTCAATATTAAATTCTGCAGATAATATTCCATTAAATTCTTTAGCATGTCTTATTACAAATGTATATATTCTATCATTAAATTGTTGCTTAATCTCTTTTGTATTTTTCTTATTATTAAGTTGTTTACAATACTCTGTGTACATTTTTAATAGCTCATCAGCATTATGTTCAACAACACCTTCTAATAATACCCAGTTTTTATAAATAGCTTTTAATTTTGTAAAAAATTCTTTATCTTGATTTTTAATACATTTATATAAGTTTATTAATTCTTCAGATTTATCATTTATAACTGAATTTTCAATATTTAGGTCAAAATAAACAGCTCCGACCTCCTACAAAAGGCTCTATATATCTATTTATTTTACTTGGTAAATTCTCTTTTATGTATGGTAATTCTTTTTCTTTTCCACCAGCCCATTTTATTATTGGATTCATAAAAATACTCTCCTTTATTCCAATTACTTATTTTATATCACAAAATACTTTTTTAAACAACAAATTATGAGTTATTTTCTAATTTATTTTTGTTTGTTATATTTTATCAAACATTTGTTTATTATGCAATAGTTTTTTATACTTTTTCAATTTTAATTCTTCTAAAAAATTAATTACATGATAATCCTCTTAAATATATTTTTCTTTATATTATATAAATGTCACCACAAATTTTGAAATATTACATTTCATCTAGTATTTTTTAGTGTCTAATCCTGCTGAACGTGTTCAAGCACCTAAGCTATGAAGAACAAAAGTCCATTTATGGCGAATTGTGGACTAATTCTGATAGGTTATTTGTACAAGCAGATGGCAAACCTATGCATCCTTCTTCAATTAGCAAATGGTTTGTTAGATATTTAAATACAATTGGATTACCTGTAATTAATTTTCACGGATTAAGACATACAAATGCAAGTTTGCTAGTAGCACAAAATATTGATATAGCAGTTGTTTCTGCAAGACTTGGTCATGCACAAATTAGCACTACATTAGATTTTTATGTGCATCCACTACTTTCTCATAATAGAAAAGCTGGATATGCATTAGAAAACTTGTTATTACCAACAAGGTCTTAATTTGCTCAGGGTGTTAAAACTTGTTTGTTACAGCCTGAGTATGCAAAAATAATGAAATTATTTTTGTACTCCGATATTTTTTCTAATTTTCACAAACGGAAATAAAAGCCGTTACAATTTTCACGATATGAAAATAAAAGGCAACTAAATATGAAATTTAGATTTCCCATTGCCTTTTATAATATATAAAAAGTATAAAATTTTAATGATTTTTTATTAGAATTTAAGTAGTTTGAGATACTTATTTTACCCAACTTTTACCTAATTTGGCATAATATTATATAAAAAATGGCATTATTGTAAACAAATTAAAGACAACAAAAAAATCACTAAAACCGTTATCGTTCTAGTGATATAAGCTTGGTTGCGGGGTAATACTCTGGACTACATGCCTTCGGGTTATGAGCGTGTAAGCGTTGGTATTGCTGAGTTTTGCAAAATTGTGTTATGTTTTGTTAGAGTAAGTTTATGGGTGATATTTGTTTTTGTTTGGTTGGGTTAAATTGGGTCAAAAAGTGGCTGTTTTTGTGGTGAGTGTGACCAAAGTGTGACAAAAAAACCGAAAAAAATAAACCCCAAAGTCTTTTGAACTTTGGAGTTATATTATTTTAATTTGGTGTTGATCTACGGTGGCCTTTTACTTTTGTTCCATCTTTTTTAGTGTACCCATTTACTGGTACTATTTTCTTTTCTTGTTTTCCTGAGTTACTACTCTTTGTTTTCGCCATATTTTTCATCTCCTTCCATATACTTATTAATTTTTTCTTCCCAATTTGAATAATGGTAAATTCTATCAATATGCAATTTGTTACTTAATACTTCGGTTTTTGTAAGTTTAGAAATTTCTTCCCAAGCCTTATCTAGTATATATGTTGCATTATTAGGCATTAAACTTTCTAAGATTGCATATTTACCACAAATAAATACTATATAGCCTTTAAACTCTTGTGTTCCTACTGCTATATTTTCATTACTATTTTCAATAAGCTTGTCTAAATTTCTAATGTACATACTTTCTCTGTTTTGACTTACTTTTTCTCTTATGATGTTTCTTATTATTTCTTTAGTTTGCTTTCCTGGTCTTAGTATTTCCCATTTCACTGACCTTACGGTCTTTATTGGTTCTTCAATATTTACATTTATTGTCTCACATTCACCAAATATACTTAATAGCATATTAATCAATAATTTAATGTCTTCATAATCTTCCTGTAAATTTTTTATTTCTCTTGAAACTACCCATTTATTTTTCTCATTATCTTCTACTATCATAAATTCTAATGCTCTTAGTGGCAAATATTCTCTTTGATATCTTTCATAGGGAATATATTTATAGTCAGTATGTATATTATGACCCCAGTCTTCCCACGACCACTCCCAATATCTTTCTGCAGTTTCCTTTGGTAAATCCTTTCTTATAATGCATTTCCCTTCTGCGTTTTCATATGTGCTTTTCGAAATATCAGAACTTGGTACTACTATTTCTCCAACAACAATTCTAGAGTCAAATCCCATTTTTTCAACTTTTTGTTTATTTTCTTTTGTTATCTTTACTCCTACTCTTAGCTTTTCGCTTTCTTTAAATTCTGCTAAATACCTTTTTGGATTTCTTATTCTTTTTCTGTTTATTTTCATTTTACATTTTCATTCCTTTCATTTAATATTTTCTTTTTTATTTTTTAATCTTTCATATAAAAAACTTATTTAATATGAAAAACATTTTTTTGTTAAGATTTAATATTTTTTTCATTTTCTCTCCTTTCTTCATAAAATAAAGGTACAGTTTTAAACTGTACCTTATATGATTTGAACTAAAGTTATATATTCATTTAATTTATTAAAATATATGGTTTCTTCATAACATGAATATAAATCTTCATCTTCGGATAACCATAAATTTAATTCTACCTTTTTTGATGGTATATCTTTTTCTTGTTCAATTCTTGCTAAATCTATACCTTCATATCTCTCATTGAAAAAGATTTCTCCATTTGATTTGTGCCACCATTTTATAATGTTATTTCTATGATATATTATAATGATATTTTCGTTTGTTACTTCTGTTATTCTAATAGATGTAGCTATCAACGACATTTTATATCTTTGTGCTACTTGTTTTATTAATTCAAAATCAACATCATTTTCCCTAATTATCGTTCTGATAGTTTTACTAGGCAACAGTAGTTCTACTGCAAACCTATCTGCTTCATCTTCTTTTTGTTTATTTGTATATATTGTAGTAACATCCTCTTTAGAAAAATAATGTGTTCCTCTATGTATTAATATATGTCCTAATTCATGAGCTAGTGTGAATCTTTTTTGTTCTTCATTATATACTTTTGATGATACAACAATTAGTCTTTTTAACCCTTCTACTTTACAAGCTCCAAGTATTCCTTCTGGTAAGTCAGCAATGACTAATCTTATATTCATCTTTCTTATTAAATCTTCTATGTCAATTGCTTCTTCTATATTTAAATTATATTCATATATCAATTCATTTATTATTTTATATAGATTATTCATCTTTAAATTCCTCTTTGAATATTTCTTCTATCATTTTTATAGTTTCATCATTTTTATCTTTACTTCTAAAATTAACAGCACTATCAACTGCATATAATTCATTTTTGTATTCATCTATCTTTTCAAATAACTGTTTAAACGATTTTGTTACACTATTTGACTTTATCATATTTATGTATTTTATTTCTTCTTTAAATTCTATGTAATCATCTGGTAGCAATTCATTTTTAAAATATTCAAAATCTATAATTTCCTTTTCATTTATTAAATCAGTATATTTATCTAAAGCATATTCTATACTAATCATTTTTTCTCCTCCTATTTATATATGTCTTTTTTTCAAAAAATTGGTCACATTTTTTCATAAATTTTTCTAAATTTTTTTAAAGCTCTTCTATATCGTGAATAAATGGCTTCTATATTTTCACCTGTCATTTCACTTATCTTCTTAGCTGTAATTTCATTTATAATTCTCAATTGAATTATTTGTTTATCTTCCTCTTCAAGTCTGCTCATTGCAGTATTTATTTTCTCATTTTCTTCTTTCTTTATAATTATTATTGATGGATCTTGATTATAGTAATTATAATCTTCATCAATTATCTGCTCTTCATCGAGTTCTAATTCTATAATATTATTTTTCTTTCTTATTTTTTCTCTACATTTATTTTGAGCAAATCCTATAACAAAAGTTGTAAATTTAGAATTCCCATTGTATTTCCATAAATTCTCTACACTTTTCATCAGTGTTTCTTCTAATATTTCTTGTTTATCTTCTATTGACAGGTTACTTTTGGCTGTGTATTTATATATGAATTTCTCAAGCATTTTGTTTTCAAAAAGTTTTGAATATAGTATTATACCACTTTCTTCATTACCTTCAATATATTCACTAATTTAAGTTTCGATTTTTTGTAAAAATAATTTTTATAATTTAATTAAATTGGTA
>CAOJCG010000012.1 GCA_948356915.1 uncultured Clostridiaceae bacterium | reverse complement strand
TAATTTATTATACACTCTCTCATAAAATGTGTCCATATATCTATTCTAACACCAAAGGTATCTGCCATTGTATCATCTATATCTACTCCAATTTTCATATTCTCTCCTCATTGTAATTACTTTAAATATTTTATAATTTTCTTATAAAATTCATCTCTTTCCATTATATTGCCATTTTTAATAATTTCGCTAAATTCTTTTAAGTTGCATAATTTCACTTGCTCAACTTCACTTTCTTGCATTTTAATATCAGTTAATTCTATTTGTTCTCTTTTTACAATATAACAATCATAAATTTGATTATCTATATAATCTTCCTCTACATTTTCTTTGTTTTTATATGTAAGTATATATTCAAGTTCCTTTTCATTTACTTTTATTCCTACCTCTTCTAATGTTTCTCTTATAGCAGCTTCAGTAGAAGTCTGTCCACTTGATACATGTCCAGCTGATGCCACATCCCATTTTCCAGGATTCTTAGATTTGTTTTTTGACCTTTGTTGCATTAATATATTTCCTTTCTCATCTATAATTGCAATTACAACTATTCTATGGCATAATCCCTTTTTATGTATTTGTTCTCTTGTTAAAATTTCTCCTGTTTTATTCCCATTTTCATCTAACACATCTATTAATTCTTCCATTATGCATCCTCCTCTTTCTTTATGTCTAATTTATATCACAACTTTACAATTTTTCATAGTGTTTTGCCAATATTTGCAAAACATATTTATCCTTACATTCGCTTAAATGCCACAAAATCTCCAATAGAAATAATGTCAAGAGCGAGTGATAACGAGTTTATTTACTCTTGATATTACTTTTATTTGAGATTAAAATTGCTTTGCAAATGTATAGAACAAAAAAATAGACATCAGCACATATCTACTGACACCTATTTACTAAAGATTCTCTATAACTTATTTTAATAAATTCTTTTTAACAGTTGAAATTTATAGCTTTACATCATATCTACAAACCAACACAACCTATACCTGTTATGCTTATCGTAGATACAATCGTAAATTTTTCAGTATTTCAAACACTTTGCTCACTTTTTTAAAATTTCATCTATGTGTTTCCACTTACCACTTAAGCAACTACTTTAACTTTGACACCCAAATTTTGATGTTTTTCTTTTCCAAATCTGCCTTTTTCTTCAAAAGTTATAATCTCTGAAACCATATCAAAATCAAGTATTAGCTGTCTTGTTTTAATTGTAGCACTGTTACGCATTCCACGTGTGTGGTAAATATAGATATATCTATTCTAAAATTCTATTGTATCCCTTTTACTTTTCCATTTATCGTAAAGTTCTTGATATTTCTGCTTATTTCTAATATCTCCTATACTATCATAAAATTTCACTAACCTATCATAACCAAAATCTGTAATTAATATATGTTTATTTTCTTCTGCTAAGTCTATTACCTCAGCTAACTTACCAATATCTGGTTTATCATACATATACCAATTTTGCATACACATATATGCTTCATCTTTATCTGGATTATTTTTTATAAACTCTAGTATTAAATTTCTAGCCTTATCTTCATTACCAATATGAAAATGACAATCAGCCAATTCTATTTTGTTTTTATTTTCAAATTCATTATCTAGTTTCAAATTTTTTTGCATCTGATTAATAACTTCAATTTCTTTTTTCGTAATATTTCTATCTATATTTCCATAAAATTGTAATATTGACATATAATCTTCTATCATCATGCTTGCAGTGTTTACCACTTTAAAATATTTTTTATCAATTATTTCAACCTCTCTAATACCTTCTTGTTTTGCTATATCTATAATTAAATTTAAAATCTCTTGATAATATTCAATCACTTTTTTGTCATAATTATTTAAGTTCTGTTTCTCTCTAAATCCAAAACAAGAAGTTGTTTTCATAGCAATATTATCTATCTCTTTATCAAGTTTCATTATTTTTTCTATTTTATCATTCTTCATAATAATTCCTACTTTCATACTTTATTTAATTCTTCTAACATTAATCTTCTATTGGCATATTTAATTTTATATTCTTCTATCATTTTTTCTACAAGTTTCTCTCCATTTTTTAATGTTTTCATATGTTGTAATATTTTTCTAATCTCTTCATAATTTTTCTTGCCAGTAAATCTAGACTTTTCTTCTACTATCTTTCGATATTGTTCCAATAACTGCTTTTCAAAATCTTTCTTTAAGTATTTCTCATAACGAACTATTATTTCAAATAATGGTGTAGTCATAACAGATTTGAATAATTTATCATAATATTGTTCTTCTATATATATTTGTCTTAAATCATCTCTGTGATAGCCTTCTCCGTCACTTTCTAAGTTTTTTATAATACTATCTCTTTTATTATTCCATTGTTCTTTTGTATATAATTCTTTTAGTTTTTTATAATATTTGAAACTAGCTCTACTGTACTTAAATAATGTTTCTTGTACTAAATCTTTATACTTCTCATTATCGTTTTGTTTTTCATATATAGATAATAATTCTTCTATATAATATGTAACTGTTCCACAATATCCTTGTTTTAATGCAATACTCATTCTTCCTTTAGTAGTTTTTCTACTTGATCAATATTTCCATTTTCTCTTTCTTTATCAATTAACATTCTTCTAATTGGAATAAAATAAATGTTATCCTTTATTGTTCCTAGTGCCTCTTTATCTTTTCCTAATTGATATAATAATGCTATTTTAGTTTTTATTAGGTTTTCTAATTCGTATTCTGAATAACGGTCTTTTTCTTTATTTAATTCCTGTATCTTTGTATCTATTATTTTTAATCTTTCATTTATAAATTTATCTTCTGTAAAATATTCATCTAATATCTTTTCGATTCCATCAGAATAATCACCTAAAGTATCATTTTTAATTGTTTTAATAATCCAATCAAATATTTCATTTATAATATTTTCACTTTTACATTTCTCCAATATTTCTTCTATAACTTCTATACATTCATCTTCTACATAGGTAGTCGTTCCATCTGAATCATCAATAGGCAAGTCTGGAAGTTCTTCTAATATTAAACTTGCTATCCAAAATGGTGCTTGATATTCCTTATGTCTTATTAAATTTCTTGCTTCTTGTATATAATCATACATTGGATCTGAAAATCTATCTGTTTCATTATATTCAATAAATCCTTTTCTTCCTATTGCTTGATATACACTTTGAGATATTCTTCTTTCATATACTCTTTTAGGAGTTTTTTCAAAATATTGAACAAACTTACTTCTAAATTCGTTTTGAAATTCTGAATTTTCATATAACTTTTCTAAAACAAATTCTTTGATTTCATTTTCAGATATTCTATCTAGTATTTTATCAAAGTTATCTATATTTCTTATTATTTTTTTATTTTCAATTTCTCCGTCGTTCTCAATATAATATAAAAGCGCAGCCATATGTTTACAATTATTTTCCTCTGCATAAGGGCAATCACAATCCATATTTTCTACATTACCATTTTCATTAATTTCTACTTGTACCTCATATATTTCTGTTCCATATACTAATCCTTCATAACAGTTACCATTTTTAGTAACATCATGAACTGAATCTTCTAGGTAATAACTATAACCTCTTTTTAAAATTTTTTCTTCAAATAATTCTTCAAAATTTATCTTCATATATTTCTCCATTTTTACTTATATAATATTTCAATCTTGCTATTTATTTCTTCTATATCTACTTCTTCAATGTCTGGTATTTCTACATTCCATCCACAATCTTCTTCTGGTGCAATAAATTTTGCTTCTGTACAAATTGGAATTGTTAATTTTTTTCTTTATATCTTGGTTTATATGTTTTTATTGTGTGTTCCCAATTATCTCCATAATCGTAAATAAATCTAATGCTTTTGTATTTTTCAAAATATTCATCTACTATAGCATCATCTAGTTCATCGTCTTCTAGCCATTCTCTATTTCTTTTTGGTCCCATGTCAAAACCACTACAATGATCTCCATCCCAATCAAATGCAATTAATAATATATCTTGCAATTTTCTAAAAGTAGTACCTGATGGTATTATAAATTTTCTTCAAGCAGGTGTATATTCTAAATTAACTTTTATAATGTAGTACTTATTTTCTTTCATTTCATTTTCCATAAATTACCCCTTTTTGATTTTATTTTAACATATCAATTTAATAAAATAAAGCATTTCAAAATTATTAATCTGAAATACTTTACTTATTTTTATTTAAATTCCTCTTCCCTATCTTTGAAAAAGTTATAAAAATATTTTACATTTTCAAGTTCACTCCACTTTTGCACTTCATATTCTTTTGTATCTAAATTGTATATTTTTGCGTCTAATATTCCTAACATAAATGGTGAGTGCGTTGCTATTATAAATTGTATTCCTAAGTATCTTGCCATTTCATTTATTTTTTTTGCAAGTTTTACTTGGTTTTGTGGGGATAGTGATACTTCTGGTTCGTCTAGTAAATATAGGTTATCTGGTTCTATATTGTCTTCTAATATTTGCATGGTTGTTTCTCCATTTGAATATTTATCTTGTGCGAATTTAAATCTTTCTAATTGAACTTGTCCGCTTTTCTGTACTTACACTCTGTTTTGCTTGTTCTACTTCCATACAACTTCTTACTAAATTCGCTACATATCCTTCTTTTAAGACATTCTCTTGTTCAATTTTTCTTATTTCATATAGTATTTCTTCACTTTTTATATATCTACTATTTTCAGGTATTCTGGCTATCTTTTTGCCATTTTCAAACTCACCTAATTGATACTCACATTTTGATGCAAATTCTTCAAAATAATTTAATTTTCCTATTACTTCTGGATTATCTTTTTCTTTTCCTTTTAAATTTAATTTATTTGCTATTATATTTAATATTGTAGATTTCCCAGAACCATTATTTCCATATAGTACAGTTATATTGTCAAATACAAATATGTCTGGTTCTTTATTTTTTAGTATATTGAAAGGATATATATTGTTATTTCTTATTTTGCTATTACTTAATTTAAATGTTTTTAAATATATCATATTAACTCCTATTCTTACTTTCTAACTTTTTATTTTCTTCTAGATATTGATAATTTAGATTATTATTACTACTAATAATTGTCTCCCCTAATTTCTGTTCTAAATTGTCACATGCTGTTTTAGCTACTTCGCCTCCTGCTTTTGCGACCTTTTTATTTTCTTTTAATCCATATGGTTTATGTTTTTTAACTTCCCATTTGAGCAAGCCATAGTTTGAATGGCTCTGCCTTTGAACTTGGAACTGATTCAATAAGACGTAGTATTCCTTTTGTGTCTAAAACATCTGCATCTCTCATTTTTCCATCTTTTGATTTAAATTTGAAAGTGTCACAATTTGTGACGGTTTGATTTCCTTCTTTAATCATTCTATATTTTAAAGTTCTCCAATAATGTGATGGATCTGGACTATCTGTTAATGCTTTTATTACATCTGTAATTCTGTAATATTGAAATAGTATTCTTCTTTTTCTGCATCCCATACACTTCTTATTTCTTTTCCTTCAAAAAGATTTGAAATTGTTTCTAATTTATTATTCTCTGTCATAATCAAGTATCTCCTTTAATATTTTATAATTTTATTTATATTAACAGCCTATATTTTACATTTTTTTGCAAAAGCTTTTATTATTTTTTTCTCTTGTATGATAACAATAGCATAAGTTGCAATTTTAGTTCTACTATCAAAACTAGCATCTGTAAAAATTTCATATGGCTTTTCTTTCTTCAATTATTATCACACTCCCTTTTAAATTTTTGTTAATTTTATCGAATATTTATTCGTATGTCAAGTGCTTTTATCTGTTATTATTTTATTTTTCTATATTAACATAATTTTGTAATATGTATTTACTTTTTTATATAAATATGATAAAATATTTGCATAATAATAATTTGCATGTTGTTTCCATTTAATTAAAAGGAGGAACTTTATGAAACGGAATAAACTTATTATAGTAAGAAATAATTCATTATCTTGTGTTGTTACATTTATTAGTTCTATGATATTCTTTTATTTTGCTTTTTTTGAGGCAACACTACCATTAATAGTTATAGGTATTAACTTTTTGATAATTACTTTTCTTTTATCCCTTAATAAATATATTATTTATACCAATGATGTAGATAATGGTTATTTCTCAATTAAAGTTGATAAAAACAAAACTAATACTTTTGTAATAAGTTCTACTATCTATCAAATTAACCATCCATTTATTATGGTTTCAGATGGTTCTAACACATTTATTGGAATAAAAACTACTAAACTTGTTAGAGAATTAGAGAAATTAGGCGCAATAGAGGGCGTAATTCGGTAAATACTCACTGGTATTCCTAACCGATTAAGCCCCTACACTCTTAACTTTAAATCATATACTTTCTTAGAATGGAAAGAAAAGAAGAGCTCACATGAGTTCTTCTTCTCTTTCTATTCGTTTTCACTTTTTTCTTCTTTTATTTTTATACTATCTGTTATCAATATAAATTTAACTTCTTTTGCTGTATTTTCATTTGCTTTTGTAAAGCTTACATATTCTTCTGAAAGCTCTTGTAATTTTTCTGCTCTTATAGCTATTTCTTTTATATCTGAATTTATATAACTACATATTTTGTTTATTGCTTCTTGATTAAATGTTGTTATTCCTTGTGCTAGTTCAATACTTCCATTATTTATTATTTCTGCTCCTTGTGTTAAAGCATTTGAACCACTTGCAAGTATTTTACTTGATTCTTTTAATGTATTTAAACCTTGCTCCATTTGTTTTGAACCTGCACTTAATGCTGTTGTTCCTTTATTTAATTCTTCTGTTCCATTTGCTAATTTTTTTGAACCTTGTACTAATTTATTTAAGTTCTCTGGTAATGTAGTTGATGCAACATTTAATTTACTTAGTCCATTTGTTAATTCACTTACTCCATTTTGAACTTCTTTCATTCCTGTTGTTATTTTTGAAATATTCTTTTTTCCTTCTACCTTTTTATTATTTAATTCTTTTAGCTGAGTATTAATATATTGTATTTTAACATTGTATTCTTTTATAGCTTCTTCATTTTGTTTTACTATTTGTTTTAATGTTTCAATTTGAACACTTTGAGTTTCGGCATTTAATGTAGCTATTACTGAATTTAAAACACTATTGCTTTTTGTTAATTTTGTTACTCCTTCTTCACAACTTGTTTTCATTGTATTTAAGCTTTTTTCTAAATTTGAAATTGTATCATTTAAGCTACCTGCTAATGCATTTATCCCTGTTACAAGACCTACCCCATTTGTTTCTTTATTATCACTTAAACCTGCTAAAACTGCACTACTTCCATTATATAATTTTTCTATATTTTCTGGCATACTAGAAAGTCCATTAGAAAGAGCTGTTAGTCCATTGTTTAATTCTATGCTACCTGTTTTTAAGTATTTACTTCCTTTTGTTACTTGGTTTATTCCATTGTCAATTTCTTTATAGCTATTACTTGCTTTATTTGTCCCCTCTTCAAATTGTTTCATTCCATTATTAAATTCTTGTGTTTTTTTGCTAAACTCTGTTGTTCCTTCTTTTAAAGCATTTGCTCCTTCTTCTATTTGTTTACTAGCTGTTTGCATTTCATCTACCTTTTTATATAGGTTATTTAATTTATCAAATGATATACTTTCATCTAATACTTTAGGTGTTATAAATGTTATTATATTATTTTGTTCAAATTTTGAAGTTTCCATTGTTATTTCTACTTTGCTTGGTATTTCTATTTTTTTATTAGAAATATTTAAACTTTCTTGCATTCCTGGCATTGCAATACCTGCTATAATTGTTTTGGTTCCATCATTTATAATTTTAGCATTTTTAGCTTCTATATTTTTATTTTGTGAATTGTCAATATAGGTCATAGCAATTGTTGTAAATGGTGTGTACATAGTTTGTTTCTTTCCATTTATTGTAACTATATGTGAATCATTATTTTTATATTCTATTGTTATTTTTACTTTTCCACTTTTTCCTATTATTTCGCTTGCTTCTATTTCTTCTCCATTAAGTTCATATTTTATATTACATTGTACTGGTAGTTCTTTTTTTGTTTCTCCTTGGTAATAAATATCTGAGCCATTTGCATTCCAGATTATATTTTCTCCATCTAGTTTAAAGTCTTCATCTCCATTTGTGTTTTCTATATTTATTAAGTCTGTTAAATCGTTTAAAATTTGTTCTTCATTTTCGTTTCCTAAATGTGTACTTACTATTGTTTTGTAGTTTTCTCCTTTTGCATTTATTTTTGAATATACTGTTTCTTCTTTTGTGAATGCTAGAATAGGTGTTGTGTATGCTAGCATTGTGGTTAATAATAGTGTGCTGGTTAGTTTTGTTATTTTTTTATTCATATTTTTCATTCCTTTCTTTTTTGCTTAATGGTTGTGTAGGGGTCGCCGCCTTCGGCGACCCCTACATTTGAATTTTGGTCTTCTATTTCTCCATTTTCATTGTTGTTTTGCATATAAGCTTATCAAATATTATCAAAAATGCAGGTAATGCACATATTACTGTTATCATACTTATTATTGCGCCTCTTGACATTAGTGTGCATAGTGAGCCTATCATTTCTATTTTTGAGTATGCTCCTACTCCAAATGTTGCTCCAAAGAAACATAGGCCACTTACTGCTATTGAACTAATTGATGTTCCTAATGCTTCTGATACTGCCTCTTTTTTCTCTTTTCCTTCTTTTCTTGCTCCTATATATTTTGTTGTTATTAGTATTGCATAGTCTATTGTTGCTCCTAGTTGTATTGTTCCTATTACTATTGAGGCTACAAATGGCAAGACTGTGTTTGTGTAATATGGTATTCCCATATTTATGAATATTGCAAACTCTATTACCATTATTAATATTACTGGTAATGATATTGATTTTAGAACAATTATCATTATTGCAAATATTATTGCTATTGAAACAATGTTTACACTGTTAAAGTCGTGGTCTGCTATTTGTACTAAGTCTTTCATTAATGGACCTTCTCCTGCTAGCATTGCATTTTCGTCATATTGTTTTACTATATTATCTATGCTTTCAACTTGCTCGTTTAGCTCATCTGTTGCCATTTCATATCTTGAATTTATTATAATTATTTGGTGTTTTTCACTTTCAAATATTTCTTTTATTTCTTCTGGTATTGTTTCTTTTGGTATTCCTAGGTTTTGTATTTTTGAAGAACTTAAAGTCCACTCTATTCCATCTAGTTCTTCTATTTTGTTTATCATTTCATCTAATTTAGAGTTTGGTAAGTTTTTGTCTACTAATAGAAGCTCAGTTGATACCATATTAAATTTCTCTTTTAATTCACTATTTGCTATTACACTTTCTAAAGTTTTTGGTAATGATTTATCTAGGTTGTAGTAAACTTTAGTATTTTTATATCCATAAAATGCTATAGGTAATATTATAATGAATATTATTGCTATTAATTTATAGTGTTTTATTACTAATTCTTTTATTTTAGTAAATTTAGGTAATATTTCCTTATGTTTTGCTTTTTGTATTAAATTATCTAACTCTAATATCATTGCTGGTAATACTGTAACTACACTTATTACTCCTAAAAATACTCCCTTTGCCATTACTAAACCAATATCTTTTCCTAGTGTTAAGTTCATACTACATAATGCTAAGAAACCTGCTATTGTTGTAAGTGAACTTCCTATTACAGATATTAGTGTTTTTGATATTGCATTTGCCATTGATTTTTCTTTATTTTCGCACTTTTCTTTTTCTTGCATATAACTATGATATAGGAATATTGCAAAGTCCATTGTTACACCTAGTTGTAATACTGCACTTATTGCTTTTGTTATGTACGAAATTTCTCCAAACATTATATTTGTTCCCATATTATATAGAATTGCTATTCCTATGTTTAGTAATATTATAACTGGTACTGCATATGAATCTAGTGCTATTTCCAATACTAAAAGACAAAGTAATACTGCTATTATTACATATATTGCTACTTCTGAGTTTGATAAGTCTCTTGTGTCTATTACAGTAGAGGTCATTCCACTTATTTTGCACCTTTGGTCTGTTATCTCTCTTAGCTCCTCTACTGCTTTTACTGTACTATCTTCGGATATTCCACCCTTAAATGTTACTAACATTACGCTAGAATTTTCTTTATATACTTTATCTTTTATTTCATCTGGTAGAATTTCCTTTGGAATGCTTGTTCCTAAAACATCTGCTATACTTACTACTTTTTGTACGCTTTCTATTTCTTTTATTTTATTTTCTAATTTTATAATATCTTTTGTATTCATATCATCCACTATTATAATAGAAAATGCTCCCATATTAAAATCTTCAGATAGTATTTTTTCGCCTTTTATTGTTTCTATGTCATTTGGAAGATATACTAATATGTCGTAGTTTATTCTTGTAGCTTTCATTCCTATTATAGATGGAATTAATAGTAGTAGTGCAATTATTAAAATTGCTTTTTTGTATTTACATACAAATTCTCCAAATTTATGCATACTTATTCTCCTTTCGTTTTATGACTATTGGTCACTTTAGGTTTTATTGTACTACTTTCATGACCATTAGTCAATACGTTTGTGAAAATTTTTCTATATTTATACATTATATAGATTAATATTCATAGCCACTAAATATTTTAGAATTACTGTAGGGGCTAAATCAGTAAGGAATACCTCTCTGGGAATACCAAATTTCGCCCTTAGATAATTTTAATATTGGTATTAATCTTAAATATACGTTTAGAGGGCGTAATCCGATAAGTTCTCTTTGGTATTCCTAACCGATTAAGCCCCTACAACATGAAATATTTTAGCTGCAAGTTGTGAACAGTAGAGTAGTCAGAAAGCTTGAAATATTAACAATTTTTAGATGTTAATGTGTGAGTTAAAACAACTTTAGAAATTCTTTGCGAAATTTTTGGAAAATGTTCGTGGCGTTCCTTTATTTTAAAGGAACGAGCACAGAAAGGGTGCCGAAAATTGAGCATAGAAGTTCTTAAATTTTTTAATGAACCGTTAACATCTAAAAATCATTAATATTTCAAACTTTCTGACGGCCCATTTAACACCTCAAAAACTTCTTCTTACAAATATATTGACCAATCGTCTAAAATATGTCATAATATGAATAGGGGGAAATGAGATATGGAAAAAGATAAGGAAAATAGATTATTAGATACTGCTTTTAAATTATTTACTGAAAAAGGTATTACTGATACTTCTATTCAAGAAATTGTTGATAATGCTAATGTTGCCAAAGGTACTTTTTATATATATTTTAAGGATAAATATGAAATAAGGGATATTCTTATTTCTAGGAAGGCAACTAAATTGTTTAATGAAGCAGTTGAACTACTTAATAAAAATTATATTGAAAATTTTGCTGACCAAGTTATTTTTGTTATAAATTATGTGATTGATGAACTAAATAAAACTCCTACTTTATTAAAGTTTATTTCTAAAAATTTATCTTGGGGAATATATAATCAAACTGTTCATAAACTTTGTGAAGACAGTGAAAACAACCCAAATGGTTTTTATCAGTTATTTTTAGAAAAATCAAAAAAATATAGTTTGAAAAATCCTGAAATAACTTTATTTATGATTGTTGAACTTGTAAGCTCTACTTGTTATCATTCTATTTTATATAAGAAACCTTTACCTATTGAAGAGTTTAAGCCTTATTTGTATGATACTATTAGAGGTTTTATAAAAAGTAATAGCAAAAAATAAATATAAAAAGCATTTGTTATAAACAAATGAAAAAAGCCATTTTAATTAATATTTTCAATGGCTTTTTTCTACTTATTCTTTCTTATTATAATGGTTTATTAATATAATACTTTATATTAATAAAAAATATCTTCTAAATATTCTTTTTCCTCTTCTGTAAGTTCTTTTCCTCCTTCAATTAGAATTTCAAGAGTTGATTTGTCTGTCCAAATTTTTTCTGTAATATTAGGTAACTGCTGTTCTTTTCTAAAACTAGCCTTAATTTCTTCTTCAGTATGTCCCATTATTTTTTTCTCTTCTTCTTGCATATTATACCTCCTTTAAATAATTTTATTTAACCTCTGTTGTTATCTTTTAGTGTAAAAAGGATTATTACAGCTTTTTCATTGCCTAGTATAACATGTTTAACATAAATTTCAATATTTTTATTTTATTTTATTTTATTTTATTTTATTTTATATAATAAGTATTCATTTTTATCTATTTTCTCTTTAAAGAATTCTCTTAGCAAGTTAGGTTCACATATTAATTTTTCTTTTCTATTCTTATTTAGCTTCTTTATTGCATATTCCAATTTAGATGCTAAAGACTTATTTTGTGTTTTCCACGCTATTTCTAATTTCTGAGCTTTATGCGATTTTGTATATTTTGCACACTTTTCATCTTTAGTAAAATGCTCATTTAATCTATGTTCTAAATCTTTTGCTATTCCTGTATAAATTGAGTTATCTTCACATCTTAACATATATATGTAGTACATTTTATTTTTCCTTTTCTATTGCTTTATGTATTTTTTTCATATGTTCTCATTATTTTTGTAATTAGTTCATCTTATATTCTTAGTAAAGCTTAGTCTATGTAATGGGCATAAGCCATATTCTTTTATTGCTTCTATGTGTGCTTTTGTTCCATATCCCTTATGTTTTTCAAAGCCATACATAGGGTATATTTCATCCCACTGACGCATTATTCTATCTCTTGTTACTTTTGCTATTATTGAGGCTGCTGCTATTGAATAGCATTTTGCGTCTCCCTTTATTATTGATGTGTATGGTATTCCGAAGTGTATCTATTCCATTTAGGGCATCTACTATTATTCTATCTGGCTTTACAGTTAGTGCTTTTAGTGCTTGAGTTAGTCCTTCTTTTGTTGCATTTAGTATATTTATTCTATCTATTTCTTTTTGGTCTATTATACCTACTCCCCACGCTATTGCTTCTTCAGTTATTTTTTCGTATAGTAATTCTCTTTTTTTCTCTGAAACTTTTTTTGAGTCATTAACTCCTTCTATCATTGAATCTTTTGGCATTATTGTTGCTGCAACTACTACTGGCCCTGCTAGTGGACCACGCCCTGCTTCATCTATTCCACATATGTATTCTATTCCTTGTGAATGTAAGTTTTCTTCTATTTGTTTTAGTTCAGTTAATCTTTGTAATTCTTTTTCTTTCAATTTTTACCTTCCTTTGGAATGTAGAAGTTAGAGGTTGGAAGTTGGATGTTGGATTTTTAGCAAATCCCTCGAAGTTTTTTTATATATTCTCTAATTTCTAGTTTCCTTATTATATATTTTTATTTGTCATATCTTTTAATTTTGATAATTGTTTTGACATCGATATTATTTTATCATCTATTTCTACTAGTTCATTATCTACTACTACATAATTTGTAATGTTTATATCTTTTATATCCATCATTTTTTCAAGTTCATTTCTTATATAATGTACTTGAATGCAATGTGGTGATTTATCAACAGTTGCAAATATTATATTTTTTATTTTTCCTGTTCTTAACATTCCACCTATTTTAGTTATTGCCATATTAATATGTGTTTCTTCTAAACATAGTTCATATATATTTTCTGATAAATGTTTTACTTTTTCATATCCTTGTGGTTGCATATTCTTTAGGCAACTTCCTACTATTACTATTGTTTCTTCTACATCATATATATTACTTCTCATTAAATTTTTCATTTTAATACTTTCTCCACTTTTATAACTTATTTTACCATAAAAAAATACTATGTATATATTTTTTATCTTAAAGGTTGTCCCTACCATGTTAAATTAACACAAAAATGAGCGTCCCTAACGTGTATGTTCTAGAATTTCAGTCAAGCTATAATGCATCTGTTCTTCTATTTCAATTCCCTTTGAGTAAATTATTTCATAAGTTTTATAATTTACTATATAATACTCACCTTTTAAGTTATCTTGTAAATTTAGTTCATTTAAGGTTTCTGAATTTATTATATAATATTGGTCAAAATTTTCATCTTCTGCATTTATTACTTTATTTTCTATTAATTTTTTTACCTTTTCATCTTCTAAATTTTCTGAGACCTTTAAACCTCTTAATGGGTTTTCTTCTTTATTCATTTCATTTTCTTGTTCAATTACTTTTATTTTTCCTTGAACTAGTAACATATCTGTTTTTAAGTTTTCTATTTTTCCTTTTCCGTGTTTCTTTTAATACAAAATTTATACCTAAATATCCTATAACAATTATAATTACTATCCAAATAATAAGTGTTATATGAGCCATTCCATTTTCCTTTTTCATTTTATTTCACTTTTCCTTTCTTTTATACTATTATTATATATGTATGTTTTTACAAAATCAACAAAATTGTCACACAATTTTCACAATTTTATTGTAATATATGATAAAATATGTGTAAAATAATAATGATATTTTTGAAAGGAAGTAATTTTATGGATGAAAATAAGAATTTTATTGAAGGAGAAAAAGTAGAAGAAGCCAGCAGTACCACTTCTAAAGAAACAAATACATTTAAAACTGCAAATACTAAAACTAATTATAAACCTGTAAGTGAATTTACTGTTAAAAGTAAGAAAGAAAACAAATCTGGTTTTGGCAGAACAATTGCAGTTCCATTTATTTCTGGTGTAGTGGGTAGTGCCTTAGTTATTGGTACTTGTTTTGGAGTTCCTAGTATTAAAAAAGCTATTATGGGAAATACTTCAAGTTCTTCTAATAATACTAGTAATTCTTCTAATACTTACACAGGTGTTAATACAGATTTAGTTTCTTTAAAAGAATATTCTGAAACTGGTGTTGGTGTAGCTGCAAAAATATTACCTTCTGTTGTAGGTATTACAGTTGAATTTCCTGTTAACTCTATTTTTAGTAGAGGTACTTCAACTACTACTGGTGAAGGTTCTGGAATTATTATATCTGAAGATGGGTATATTTTAACGAATAACCATATTGTAAGCTCTAGTTCTTCATCTTCTTATTATACAGTTGGTGATGCAAGTAAAGTTGTAGTTTATTTATTTAATGATAAAACACCTTATGATGCAACTATTATCGGAACAGACGAGCAAACTGATTTAGCTGTTATTAAAATAGAAAAAGAAGGTTTAACAGCTGCTGAACTTGGTGATTCTGATAGTATTCAAGTTGGTGAATTTTCAATGGCTGCTGGTAACCCACTTGGAATGCAAAGTAGTATTTCTTCTGGAACTATAAGTGCTGTTAATAGAGATGTTCAAACAGATGGTAGGACCTACACATTAATTCAAACAGATGCTGCTATAAATGCTGGTAACAGTGGCGGTGCTTTAGTTAATAGTAAAGGTCAGGTTATTGGAATTAACACTTTAAAACTTTCTGGAACTGGTATTGAAGGTATGGGGTTTGCTATTCCTATAAATAGTACTAAACCTATTTATGAACAACTTATAGAATATAAAAAAGTTAAAAGACCTTATATTGGTATTGGCGGAAGAGATTTAACCGAAGAACTTGCTAAAGCTAATAACTTAGTAGTTGGTATTTATATAACAAGTATAGAAGAATTTTCAGCTGGTGAAAAGGCTGGACTTAAAATTGGAGATGTTATAATAGAAGCTGACGGAACAGCTATTAAAACTATGAATGAATTAAATGAAATTAAGAATAAACATGCTATTGGTGATACTATGAAAATTAAGATTAACAGGAATGGTAGTGAAAAAGAAGTAGAAATTACTTTACAAGAACAATAAAAAGTTTACCCCAAAAGGACCAGGTTCTTTTTGGGTAAACTTTTTACCATAATATAGTGTTTTCATCCACTTCATTTTCAATTTCTTTTTTTCTAAGTTCTTCCATCTCTTTTTTTATTCTTCCTTCGTTTTCAGCCATAAATTTTAGATGATGTTCTTTAGTAACTCTACTAGCAACCTTTTGCATTTTTTTGATGTCCTTTTCATCCATAGCTTTTTCCTCCTTACATTTGTTTTAGAGAATTTATAGTTCTACTATTTCATCGTATAGGTACTATAACATATTTTGATTTATCTTTCAATAGTTATGGCATTATTTAAATTAAAATAGCTATATTATTTATTAGTACTAAAAATCTAAATATGCATATTTTTTAGTTTTAAAATTCAATATTTTTTCAATATCTTTTTTAGCGATATCTGAAATATCTGCAATTCTTACATATCTATTTTCGAAGTTCACTAATGGATTGATATATCTTTTCTTTACTTTTTCTATATTTACACAATATCTATTTTCAACTAATGTATCACTTTCGTTTATTTTTTGTGCTTCTTTCCATATTTTAAACTTTTTAGAAATATCATTATATTCGCAATTTTCAATTAATTTAATTACTTCTTGTTCTGACATATTGTATAAGTCTTTCTTTGTTATTAAGCCTTTTTCACTCATATTTTTCATAGTATCTGCTAAAAATTGCATTGTAAATCTGGTTTCATTTACTATATATAATATTCCTAATTCACTTACATTTTTTACAAATTTCTCTGCCATGCTCTTATGTTTAAATCCTAATTCTTGAATTCCATCTTCATTTTTTTGTATTTCTATGTCTTCATATATTTCCTTTACTTCTTCTAAAGTCCATAATTTTTTTCTTACACCTAATCCATTGGATAAAGTATATTCTAATCTATCTGCTGAAAGCTTTGGCGTGTCATTATCTGCAATTGGATATATATGGTAGTCTGATATTTCTTCTAACTCTATTTCATCTCTATTTAATAATTCCATTATTTGTTTTGAGTCAGATATTATTTTAGTAGTTAAATCTTCTGTAAATTCTTGTTTTTCATAGTCTCCATTCATAAAATCAATACAATGTTTGAATGTTGGCGTTGCTATATCGTGAAATAATGCTGATAGTGTTTGCTTTTTATCTTTCGTGAAATTCCATACTATTAAAGCTGTTGCTATACTGTGGTCTAAACTTGAGTACCATAAATCAATATTATATAACTTTGAATAAAAAGTTCCACAAGATACACTAATTCCTTTTTGTTTTTGCATCTCTTCTGTATCTATATAGTCATGTAAAAATTCTGGTATTTCTTTTGATAATATACTAAAATATTGTTTAATTGTTTCATTTAAATTTTCGAAATATTCATTTTTCATATTGTTATTTATCCTTCTTCTTTTACTATTTTATCTTTGGGCACAGTGGTATTATTCTCAATAGTTACTCCCATAAGCGGCATCTCCCACTTTATATTTTTTATTTCAAAAAAGTACCCCCATATAACTTGGTCCTTTTGGGGTAAAATTCTATCCTACTATTTTGTCCCCTAACACTTTTCCGCCTAATATATGAAAATGTATGTGCATTACTTCTTGTCCTGAATCTTTTCCACAGTTTGCTATTACTCTGTAGCCTGCTTCTTTGAAGCCTTCTTTTTCGGCTATTTTATTTATAGTAGTATATATTTTTCCAATTAGTCTTTCGTCTTCTTCTTTTAAGTCTGTTAGCATTGATATATGTTTTTTTGGTATTACTAGTATGTGTATTGGTGCTGCTGGATTTATGTCGTGAAATGCTAATATTTCATCATCTTCATATACCTTATTTGAAGGGATCTCCCCTTTTATTATTTTACAAAAAATACAATCTTCCATTTTAATTTTTCTCCTTTTCTATAAATTTTATATTTCAAATTATTTTTTTGGTTTTTATTTATTGAATTATATTATAGTTGACTAAAAAAATCAATTATTATATTTTAAATGTCAAATGGGACGGGGGATATTGACACTCTTTATCTTTTAAAGATGTGTCAATATCCCCCGTCCCATTTGACACACTTTTTTACAGCCTATTTATCATATTAATTTTTATAATCGACTAATCACTTAGTTTAACAACAACTGTATTATTTATAATTTTTATACTATCTCTTTCTGGGTAATATTTCATATTTTTATATTCTTCTGTTTCGAATATCTCTGAACTTTCATGTTCATTTACTAATTTTGTATTTACACCTTCATATTCGTATAGTATTTTTCTCCAACTATCCATACTTCCCCACCATAATGTTGACTTATTTGCTATAAAGCCCCACGACCTATCATATATCTTTCTTGCTTCTGTGTCTGTATTTGCTCTATTTAAGTATTCATTGTTCTCTAAACCACCTAAAAATAATACTGGCATTTGACTATTATAGCCTTCTAGCTCTTCTATTCTTGTTACTATTCTTGAAACTGCTGCCCCAGTTTGATTCTGCATTGCTTTCATTGCAACATATGAAGCATTGTCTTGCCAAGTATAATTCCAAATAACAAGTATACTAGAAAATACCATAATATATGTAATATTTCTAACAATCTTAGTTTTTGGGAGCATTTCTAATAATTTAAAGAATATTGGAAATATGTATATCATTGAACATGCCATAAGTATATGTATGTCTACATCTGGAACTGTTATTTCTATTATTCCAAAACATATTGGAGCTATTAATATAAAAATTAATGCTAATATCATATTTGTAATTTTTTTATATATTCTATTTTCTATTATAATATAGATTGTTGAAATTACTGCTATTGTAAATATAACAATATATAGTATATTTGTTTTCCATATTGTATTTGGTATAATTTCATCATTAAAATAATAATTAAAGAAACTTTTATATGCTTGTGGAAGTAAGTTAGGTAATTGTAATAAAGTTCCTAAACCTATTGAATCTGCGCCACTATATGAGCTTGCATGTAAATGTCTTATTAGCAATACCGCATGTGCTATTAAGTAAAACATTATTACTCCTATTATTCCCATTACTATATATTTAAATAGAGTAATAAATATTTGCTTTTTGTCTTTATTGTTTAATACATCTATTAATAATGTAGCAACACATAAAACCATAGTTACTGATAAATATGTTTGATACATTCCCATAGCTAAAGCTAACAGCAAACCGCTTATAATTACTAACCAATTTTTATTTTCATATTTTCTTATTATATATACTGCTAGGGTTGCAAAAAGTAATCCTAGTAAATATGCATCTGAGCAATAAAAAAATGTTAATGTTGACGATATATTTGGAGCTACTGCAAATACAACTGCTGTAATATATTTAAAATATTTATTTTTAATATTAAATATATCTAACACCACATTTACTGTTATTCCCAACAATATACTACTTATTAAAGTTGCTAATATTGGTGATACAACATTCCCTTTAATAATTTGAACAAAGAAAAGTCCAAATCTTAATAACATTGTTTCCCATATATCTGCCTGATGGTACATACTATTTAATAATGTATCTGGACCTGTTACAGAAGTTGCATATAATGCAAAGTGTACAATCATAGAAGTTATTACTGTTACAAGTAAAATTCTCATTTTTTCTTTATTATAATATTTCTTTAAAAGTTCCATTTTTTCTCCTATCTCTTAATTTATTTTTTTGTAAAATATTAGATAATATCATACTATTTTGATATTTAATACTTTTCAAAATAAATTTTAAAATATGTTAATAATTATATTATAAATTGTTTTAAAAATCAATTAATATGTTTTAAAAAATTTTGCATTAAATATTGACATTTTTAAAAATTATTATATAATAAGTGTACTCTATTGAGAGTATCTAGCATGTCTCATATGTATCACGTAGATGTGCCGTACCGTGTGACATTGTCACGCGACGAACCAGCGGTATTGACTGTATGGTTGTGGAGCTTACATTTGTAAGCTCCTTTTTAATAAGAGAAGTCCTTATTCGAACTTCTCTTATTTTCTACTCCAATATTGCTTTAATTCTCCTTACTCCTGCTGAACTTGCTTCTTCTTTTTTTATTTTAAAGTGTCCTAGCTCTTTTGTATTTTGTACATGTGGACCTCCGCATAGTTCTTTTGATATATCCCCTATACTATATACTGTAACAATATTTGGATATTTCTCTATAAACATACACTCTGCTCCTGATTCTATTGCTTCTTGTTTGCTCATTTCTTCTACTGTTACTGGTATTTCTTGTTTTATCCATTCATTTACTAGGTCTTCTACTTTTTGTTTTTCTTCATCTGTTAATTTGTGGTCACAGTTGAAGTCAAATCTCATTCTTTCTACTGTTATATTTGAACCTCTTTGATGTACATCTTTACTTATTATTTGTTTTAGTGCTGCATTTAAAAGGTGTGTTGCTGTATGATATTTTGTTTCTATTTCGCCATCTCCTGCGAGACCTCCTTTAAACCTTTGCTCTGAACCTGCTCTTGATTTTTCTTGGTGTTCTTTAAATTTTTGTTCGAAACCAACTTTATCTACTGTTATTCCTTTTTCTTCTGCTAGTTCTACTGTTAGCTCTAGTGGGAAACCGTATGTGTCATATAGTTTGAATGCTAAATCTTTGTTTAATGTAGTTCCTTCTAAATTTGATACTATTTTTTCAAATTCTCTTAAACCTTTTTCTAGAGTTCTGTTAAATTTCTTTAATTCATTTGTTAAAACATCTAATATTACTTCTTTATTTTTTTCTAGTTCATCATAATATTTTGCATATTTTTCTATTATCATTAATGCTAAAGTTCTTTCAAAACCACTTTCTAAATCTATTCCTATTTTTTTAGCATGGCGTATCATTCTTCTTATTAATCTTCTTAATATATAGCCTTGGTCTGTGTTTGATGGCTTTATTCCTGAGTTATCTCCTGCAATAAATACTGCTGTACGTATATGGTCTGCTATTATTCTTATACTTTTTGCGTTTTCTACATATGTTGTATTTGACATTTCTTCTATTTTCCCTACTACATCTTCCCATATTGATGTTAAGTAGTTGTCATCTACTCCCTCTAGTATTGCTACTGTTCTTTCTACTCCCATTCCTGTATCTACATTTTTATGTGGAAGTTCTGTTACTGTTCCATCTTTATGTCTTTCATATTGCATAAATACATTGTTCCATATTTCTACCCATCTTTCATCTTCTGGGTCGTGTTTTTGTGGGACTTCGTCTTCGCTTCTCCAGTAAAATATTTCTGTATCTGGTCCACATGGACCTACTTCTCCTGCTATCCAGAAGTTATTGTCTTTATCTAAGTAACTTATTCTTTCTGCTGGAATGCCTAAACTTTTCCATACATTTGCTGATTCTTCATCTCTTGGAACTTCATTATTTCCTTCGAATACTGTTACTGCTAGTTTTTCAACTGGTATGTTTAATACTTTTGTTAAAAATTCAAAACTCCATGTAATAGATTCTTTTTTGAAGTAATCTCCTAAACTCCAGTTTCCTAGCATTTCAAAAAATGTGTGGTGTGTTTTATCTCCTATTTCTTCTAAGTCATTTGTTCTTATACATTTTTGATAGTCGCAAAGACGTGTTCCTAGTGGATGTTTTTGCCCCATTAAATATGGCACTAATGGTTGCATTCCTGCTGTATTAAATAGTACACTTGGGTCATTTTCTGGCACAACTGGCGCTGATGGTATTTGAACATGTGCATTTTCTACAAAGAAATTTATATATAAATCTTTTAAATTTTTCTTTTCCATTTTTATTTTCCTCCTATTATTTCCTATAACATTATTTGAAATTATATTACATATAGGCTTAAAAATCAAGGTTTCTAGTTAATTATTTCAAAATAGTGACAATGGGAAGGTGGTTTGTTTACTACTCTTGTCTACCATTTGATTTTCTACTTATCTAAATTTAATTCTGAAATCCTAGTGATAAAACATTGTTCCATTGTCCATAATAAAAAAGCTGATAAACTACTAATTAGTAATCTATCAACTTTTTTATTTCTATGCTGTTTTATATAATTTATTTATGAAAGCTTCTACTACTCTTTCTTCTTGCGCATAGTTTTGTGTTACCTTTGAAATAAGATTTAAGAGTGCTTTTGATATATTTGAATGCTTACTTACACTATGTTTATTACCTCTTTCACCAATATACACTATATAGTTTTTATTATTTTTTCAATGCATACTGCTTCTTCTACATATCCTTCTAAGGAATAATACTGCTGTGGTATGCCTTCATTATCAAATACTTGTTTTAATACTTCTTTAGCTCTAGCATCAAAAAATTCTTGACTAAGTATTTGAAAATCTTCATTATTTTTAGCTATGCTACGAATCATCTCTTTACATGCTTCTAGTTCATTTTTGCATTCTTTATGTATATATTTTTCTGCTCTTTTGGCATCATATACCACATATACTTTACCTGTTTTTTCCATGCATGTAGCACCTTCTTTATAGCCTTTTATACTGTAATAGCTTTCTGAAATTCCTGCATTTTCAAGAGTCTGCCGTAAAATTTCCTTCAAATTAATTCTTCTCATACTTTTTTCTCCTTGTTTAATGATTAAATAAGCTAATCGCAAGCCATAATAGCGCTATATTAATAACTATTGCTACAATGCCTATTATGAATAATATTCCCCCTGCAAGATATGTTGCTATGAAGATTCTTATTGATGGATACACATAAGTAGGTTCAAATATCGCTACTCCAATAGTTGCTAATATTCCACCTATAAAAATAGAAAATAGGGTAAACACTGCACTTTGTATTGACTTATTTTTTTGTACAATATTTTTTACCCGTTTCCATTCCTTTGTAATAATCCTTTTCATATATTACCTCCTTAATTAAGAATTGGTTTATTACTTTCTTTTTAACTTCTTATATTATACATAAAACCATACAATATGTCAACTTGTTTTTTATTATTTACCTCTTAAAATGAAAACTATTTAGGGGGCAACTAGCTAATTTCTTTTAGTATTTCTTACCTACCTCGCCCCTATATAACAAAATATTCTTTAACAGTAAATATAATAAATTACGTTTTCACTATTTAAATTATTTTCCTATTAATTCTAAATTTTCTTCCTTATCAATTTTAACTTTTTCAATAATATTTTCTATTTTTCTGTATGGTATTTTTACAACCATATAATTAGTAGTATGACCCTTTATATAATCTCCTTCTTTTTCTTCAAATAAAACTTTTACTTCTTTTCCAATATATTTCTCATTATGCCTTTTTTCATTTTTGTTAGATAAGTCTATTAACCTTCTACTTCTTTGTTCTTTTACATTTCCATCTATTTGATTTGCCATTACAGCTGCTTTTGTTCCTCTCCTTTGTGAATATTTGAATATGTGCATTTTATAGAAATCTATTTCTTTTAGGAAGTTATATGTTTTTTCAAATTCTTCATCTGTTTCCCCTGGAAAACCTACTATTATATCTGTTGTTAGTGCTACATTTGGATATGCTTTTTTTAGAAGGTTAGTACTTTTTCTAAATTGTTCAGTTGTGTATTTTCTATTCATTCTTTTTAGTGTTTCATCACAACCACTTTGAAGTGATAGATGAAAATGATCACATATTTTTTCTAGCTTTGTTAGTCTTTCTAAAAATCCATCAGTTATTATTGTTGGTTCTATTGAACCTAAACGTATTCTTTCTATTCCTTCAATTTCATTTACTTTTTCTAGTAAATCAATTAAACCTATATCATCTTTAAAATCTTTTCCATAAGAAGCTACATGTATTCCTGTTATAACTACTTCTTTTATTCCTTCTTTTGCTATCCCTTTTATTTCCTCTATAACACTTTCTGGCTTTCTACTCCTTACATGCCCTCTTGCATATGGAATTATGCAATAACTACAAAATCTATCACAACCATCTTGAACTTTTATAACTGCTCTTGTTTTTTCTGTGTACAATGTTGTACCAAAATCTAAAAATTCTTTTTGGTACATTACATCTGTTACTTTTCCATTAGGAAATTTCCCAAAAGGGACAGATACCCCAAAAGTGTCAGATACCCCAATTGGAAACGTCCCCAATTGGAATGGGCACTCCCTCTCAATATATTCTGCTATCCTATTTTTCTCATTTGTCCCATATATTAAATCTATTTCTGGAATTTTTTCTAGTTCTTCCTTCGCTACTTGTGCATAACAACCACATGCTACCACTATAGCCTCTCTATTTATTTCTTTAACTCTTCTTAACATTTGTCTTGATTTTCTATCTGCCATATTTGTTACTGTGCATGTGTTTATTATATATATGTCTGCCTTTTCTTCAAAATTTACTATTTCATATCCTTTTTTCATAAATTGCTCTATCATTGCATTTGTTTCGTATTGATTTACTTTGCAACCGTAAAGTAAAAAAAGCAACCCTTCTTTTCTTATTATTTTTTTTATTTTCCATATTATTACTACCTTTCAGCGATTTCTATCTTTTTTCTTTTTTCTAAGCTAATTTTTTCATACTCAATTGTACTTTTAGCCAACCTAGTGTGCAAAATGCTACTTTTTTCATTTTGTTCCTTTTCTTTTATACACTTTTTCTATTTTATCATAGTTTTGCAAATTTTTAAAGGGTAAAATTTGATTTTTATGTCAATTTATGTTATAATTTTAGTATACTATAATTTTTTTAAGAAGGAGATTCATTATGACTATTTGTGACTTACGTAACATTTTAACTTCTACAGAATTTGAGGCATTTAATACTTCTTTGGATACACTTCTTGAGGAGTACAAGAAAGCTTCTACGTTAACTATCGAGCTTTTAAAACCTATTTTAGGCAATCCTCCTCGAATTCCTCAGTCCCCTGACATGGACGCAATGCTGGAAGCCTATGAGGATCGTGCCAAATATGGAAAGAAAGCTAATAGTATTGAAGAGTACTTATCTTGCCAGTTATCTGCTTAAAATTCTAGAACGGGAGCAATGCTCTCGTTCTTTTATTTTATACTAGGAAAGTACTCTATTTTAAGTTAAAATGTATGGGCGTGCATTGCTCGTCTGGGGGGACGAAGCCTCTTTCTTTTATTTGGTTATGCTATCTAAATTATGGCATAAATTATTTATTTAAATTTATATTGTAATTAAATGAATTCTTACATATATCCTTACCATTAAATATTGCAATGTGAAATTATTATTCTAATTGTGCAAATGATAAAAATTTTTAATTAATTATTCAGAGCCAATATAATAAAATAAACTAAAAACTGATATATGAGCGATTAATTTTTTAACTCTTCGGGCGAGTAGTGAATTAGATATATATAACTACGCTGTTGGTGCACAGGCAATTAATAATCGCCCAATCTACTATTATAAGTTGCATTTTATACTAATCCATGAATAGTTATATATAACATACAAAATTTACCTATTTTACTTTATATTTTATGTAAAGTATATTGTAATTATAATAGTAACTTTTTAATTAAACTAGGTTTATAGTTCTTTCAATGAATAGGAGGCTTTTATGGCTAAAACAAATGCTAAAGGATATTTTTGTGATTATCCTTGTGGATTTTCACAGTGCAAGTGTCAACTTTTTTTCCGTGCGGGATGTGCTTCTGCTGGAATGCCTTTAATTCCAAACACTGAGTACCCCGAGTACACTAAAGTTTCTGCTAACAACATCAAAAAAGAAACATCTACAAAATAGGAGGATATTCATTATAACAATGACAAATGCTATATTTTATATTCTTGGTTCTATTGTTGGTAGTTATATCTTTTGGTTCATTATTGCACCAATACTTGATAAGTACTTTTAAAGCCAAATAAAACCAAAAAGAAAGAATTGGGACGTGTCCCAATTCTTTCTTTTTGGTTTATTTTATAATTACTCTTTAATTTCAGCTACGACACCTGAACCTACTGTTCTACCACCTTCACGGATAGCGAATCTTAGTCCTTTTTCGATAGCAATTGGAGTGATTAATTCGATTTCCATATCTACGTTATCTCCTGGCATAACCATTTCTGTTCCAGCAGGTAATTTGATAACACCTGTAACGTCTGTTGTTCTGAAATAGAATTGTGGTCTATATCCATCGAAGAATGGTGTATGACGTCCACCTTCTTCTTTTGTTAGAACGTATACTTGTGATGTGAATTTTGTGTGTGGATGTATTGTTCCTGGTTTTGCTAGAACTTGACCTCTTTCGATGTCTTTTCTATCAATACCTCTTAATAATACACCTATGTTGTCTCCAGCTTCTGCTTGGTCTAATAGTTTTCTGAACATTTCAACACCTGTAACAACACTCTTGTTAACTGGTTTGATACCAACTATTTCAACTTCGTCTTGTACTTTAACAACTCCTCTTTCTACTCTACCAGTTGCAACTGTTCCACGTCCTGTAATTGTGAATACGTCTTCTACTGGCATTAAGAATGGTTGGTCGATTGGTCTTTCTGGTGTTGGGATGTAGCTATCAACTGCTTCCATTAATTCTTTCATACATGCATATTCTGGTGCATTTGGATCTGTTGATGTTGATTCTAGAACGTTTAATGAAGATCCTTTTATAATTGGAATTTCGTCTCCTGGGAAACCATATTCGCTTAATAAGTCTCTTACTTCCATTTCTACTAATTCTAATAATTCTGGGTCATCAACCATATCGCATTTGTTTAGGTAAACTACGATAAATTTAACACCAACTTGTCTTGCAAGTAAGATGTGCTCTCTTGTTTGAGGCATTGGGCCATCTGCTGCTGAAACAACTAGTATAGCACCATCCATTTGTGCTGCACCTGTAATCATGTTTTTAACGTAGTCAGCGTGTCCTGGACAGTCAACGTGTGCGTAGTGTCTGTTATCTGTTTCATATTCTACGTGTGCTGTATTGATTGTGATACCTCTTGCTTTTTCTTCTGGTGCACTATCAATTGCATCATATGCTTCGTATTTAGCTTTTCCTAACATTCCTAAGTATTTAGTAATAGCTGCTGTTGTTGTTGTTTTACCATGGTCAACATGTCCGATTGTACCGATGTTAACGTGTGGTTTAGTTCTTTCAAATTTTTCCTTTGCCATTTGAAATTTTCCTCCTTTTTTTCTTTTCATTTATTTTTTATTTTTTTAAAATTAATAACTAATTTTATACGCTTGCATTTTATAACAAATTTTAGAAAAATGCAAGTGTTTTTAATTATTTTTCATTTTCGTATCCTCTTTTAGTAACACTTTGAATATTACTTACTTAAGTCCTTAACTGGTTTATCATAAATGCTAACTGAAATACTACTTTTTATATCAGCACCTACTTGCTCCCAATCTTTTCTTATTTTTTCTGCATCTAACGCAGATTTTGTTTTTTCATCTGATAATATATTTGTTTTATATTCAGAAACATCAGCCTTTAAACCTTCAATAAATTTTTTCCTTTGTTTCTTTATACTTTCATACATATTATCACATCCTTATTTTTAAATATTATATTTAACAGTTATTAAATTCGATGTAGAGGCATGCCTAGTGTCTGTCCCTCCTCAAAGGCATATCCTAATAATGTTTATTATTTAAGGAATTTCGTTGTAGCATAGGGCGGACACAAGGCCACGCCCCTACAATTGAATTTAATTTGCTATTCTATTTTTATTAATCTTTCTTTGCTCTTGATGCTACTATTGCTTCAAGTACTGATTTTGGAACTTCTTCGTAATGGCTTGGTTCCATTGCGTATGTTCCTCTTCCTTGTGTTCTTGAACGTAAGTCTGTTGCATATCCAAACATTTCTGATAGTGGTATAAATCCACGAATTATTTGGCTTCCGCTACGTGCTTCCATTCCTTCCATTCTTCCACGTCTTGAGTTTATATCTCCTATAACATCTCCCATGTATTCTTCTGGAACTGTTACTTCTACTCTCATTATTGGCTCTAATAGTACTGATTTTGCTTGACGACATCCTTCTTTGAATGCCATAGATCCTGCTATTTTGAATGCCATTTCTGATGAGTCAACTTCGTGGTATGAACCATCTACTAATGTTGCTTTGAAGTCTATAACTGGATATCCAGCTAGAATTCCTGATTCAGCAGCTTCTCTAATACCTTCTTCTGTTGGTTTTACATATTCTTTTGGTACAGATCCACCAACGATTTGGCTTTCGAATTGAACTCCTGTTCCTGGCTCTAATGGTTCTAATTCAATCCATACATCTCCGTATTGTCCACGTCCACCTGATTGACGAGCAAATTTACCTTGAACTTTTACTTTGTTTCTTATTGTTTCTTTGTAAGAAACTTGTGGTTTACCAACTGTACATTCAACTTTAAATTCTCTCTTTAATCTGTCTACGATGATATCTAGGTGAAGCTCACCCATACCAGCGATTATTGTTTGACCTGTTTCATGGTCTGTATGTGTTTTGAATGTTGGATCTTCTTCTGCTAATTTTGCTAAAGCTATACTCATTTTTTCACTGTTTGCTTTATCTTTTGGCTCTATAGCTATATCAATAACTGGCTCTGGGAATTCCATTGATTCTAATATAACTGGATGAGCTGGGTCACAAAGTGTATCTCCTGTAGATACTTCTTTTAGTCCAACTGCTGCAGCTATATCTCCTGCATATACTTTGTCTATATCTTCTCTATGGTTAGCATGCATTAATAGTATTCTTCCCATTCTGTCTTTTTTGTCTTTGTTTGCATTTAATATTGTAGATCCAGATTCTAATGTTCCTGAATATACTCTGAAGAAACAAAGTTTTCCAACAAATGGGTCTGTTGCTATTTTGAATGCTAATGCTGAGAATGGTTCTGTATCAGATGTTACTCTTTCTACTTCATTTCCAGCGTCATCTACACCTTTAATATTTGGTATATCTAGTGGAGATGGCATATAGTATACTATTGAATCTAATAATTCTTGTACACCTTTGTTTTTGTATGATGAACCACATGTTACTGGAACTATTGTATTTGCTATTGTTCCTTTTCTTAAACCTGCTCTTATTTCATCTTGTGTTAATTCTCCTTCGTCTAAATATTTCATCATTAATTCATCATCTTGTTCTGCTGCTGCTTCTACCATTGCGGCTCTATATTCTTCTGCTTTTTCTTTTAAATCTTCAGGAATGTCAGTTTCTTCAATTTCTTTTCCTAAATCATCTTTATGAATAAAAGCTCTCATTTTTACTAAGTCAACAATTCCTTGGAAATTGTCTTCAGCACCTATTGGTAATTCAATTGGAACTGCATTTGCATTTAATCTTTCTTTCATTTGCTCAACGCATCCGTAGAAATCTGCACCTGTCATATCCATTTTATTTACATATGCCATTCTTGGTACTTTGTATTTATCAGCTTGTCTCCAAACTGTTTCTGATTGTGGTTGTACACCACTTCTTGCTGCTAGAACTAATACAGAACCATCTAGTACTCTTAAAGATCTTTCAACTTCTACTGTGAAGTCAACGTGTCCTGGAGTGTCTATGATGTTTATTCTGTTGTCCATCCATTTACATGTTGTTGCAGCTGAAGTAATTGTTATACCTCTTTCTTGCTCTTGAACCATCCAGTCCATTGTTGCCGCACCTTCGTGAACTTCTCCTATTTTATGAGTTCTACCTGTATAGAATAGAATTCTTTCTGTAGTAGTAGTTTTTCCAGCATCTATATGGGCCATGATTCCTATGTTTCTTGTTCTCTCTAAAGGAAACTCTCTTCCAGCCATTTTTGCTTTTTCCTCCTTTTTTAATTAGAGGTTGGAAGTTGGAGGTTGAAAGCTCGGGGAATTTCTTTGTAGATTTTCCTTTTGCATCCTTACTTCGTTTTCCAATTCCTATCTCTTTTATTTTTTTGAGGTTGGAAGTTGGAAGTTGGAGGTTGGATTTTGAGAATCTCTTCTAAGAAACTTCCTATCCATTTTTTCTCCTAACTTCAATTTAACTTCCTAACTCTTTGTTTTATATTTTATTTAGGAGGTTAGATGTTAGTAGTTAGAGGTTGATACTTTAAGATAAATTCTACAAAGAAATTACCCAAGTTTACAACTTCCAACTTCCAACTTCCAACTTCCATTCTACCACTTGTAATGTGCGAAAGCTTTGTTTGCTTCTGCCATTCTGTGCATGTCTTCTTTCTTTTTGAATGCTCCACCGTTTCCAGCAATTGCATCCATTATTTCTCCGGCTAATTTTTCAGCCATTGTTTTTTCATGTCTATTTCTAGCATAAGTAACTAGCCATCTTAAACCTAAAGTTTGTCTTCTTTCTGGTCTTATTTCTAATGGTACTTGGTATGTTGCTCCACCAACTCTTCTTGCTTTTACTTCAAGAACTGGCATTACATTGTTAAGAGCTGCTTCGAATACTTCTAAAGCGTCTTTTTGCTCTTTTTCTTTTATGATGTCAAATGCATCATATACTATTTTTTGAGCAACTGTTTTTTTACCATCTAGCATAACATTGTTTATTAATTTTGTAACAAGTTTGCTATTGTACATTGGATCTGCTATTACTTCTCTTTTTGCTACATATCCTCTTCTTGGCACTATTCTTCACTCCTTTTCTGTTTGGATGTTGGAAGTTAGAGGTTGGAAGCGTAAATTCCTTTTTAAATCGGTTTTCTACAACATCTTATTCCATTTTTCATCCTAGATTTGTTGATATTTATATAAAATATCTAAAGTTACTCGGAAAGTCTTTTCTCCCCGTACAGTGCGTATAATATATATTCTAAATTTAAGTTTTCAAGATTTTGGCTAAGAGTTAGAATTAATTTTTCCAACTTCTAACCTCCAACTTCCAACTTCCAATTAGTATCTTCTTATATGCACTAAATTAATCTTCATAGATTAATATAATTTAAAATATCTGCCTAAATTCTATTTTTTAGGTCTTTTTGCTCCATACTTAGATCTAGCTTGCATTCTGTCTTTAACACCTGCTGTATCTAATGTTCCTCTTATTATGTGGTAACGAACACCTGGTAGGTCTTTTACCCTTCCACCTCTTATTAGAACAACACTATGCTCTTGTAGGTTGTGACCTATTCCTGGAATATAAGAAGTTACTTCATAACCGTTTGAAAGTCTAACTCTGGCTACTTTTCTTAAAGCTGAGTTTGGTTTCTTTGGAGTTACTGTTTTAACTACTGTACATACACCTCTTTTTTGTGGTGCTCTTTTATTTGTTACTCTTTTTTTCATTGTATTGTAACCATGTTGTAGAGCTGGTGATGTTGATTTAGTTTTTTGTGTATGTCTTCCTTTTCTTACTAATTGGTTAATTGTTGGCACTTAAATTTCACCTCCTTGATTTTTGTTTATTGTAATTTTTTTACAATATTTAGTTGATTTCATAATTTATTGTAACACTATTTTGCTTTTTCATTTCTTTGTATTATTTATATTGTTACAATATAGAAAACCGTTACGGAAATACCATTTGTTGGCATTCTACTATAACGGTTCTATTTTATCATTTTTATGTTTATATGTCAATATTTTTTTGTTATTTTTCTTCTCCATAAACTTGTTTTATTTCTTCTGGTGATAATTGTTCTGCGTCTACTCTTTCAAATGTATGTTTCTTTGCTTCTTCATGATCTATTGGTTGTTGCTCTGCATTCATATGTAAGTTTTCTCTTCTTGCTGCTTCTCTATCTCTTTTTGCATTTTCTTTATCTGCTTGCTTATAAGCTCTTTCCATCATTTCTTGTTTTTGTTTTTCATTAGCTTTTTCGTACATTTCTCTATTTACTTCTCCATTTGCATTTTGTACTTGATCTTTTACATTATCTGCTACTTTTCCTGCTGTTAAATATGCTGTTTGTGTTCCTCTACCTATTGCCTTTGCTACTTTCCCTATTCCTGTTGCTATTTTATAACCTAATACAAATGGTGATGCTACTGCAACTGCTAAACCTTTACCTACTGTTTTTACTACTTTTCCTATATTTTTAATTGCCCTTTGTATTGTTGGATTTTTTGGTTTTTCAGTTACATCACTGCTTAAGTCTTTTTCATAAATCTTCTTTCTCGTTTTATAAATTAATTTTTCCATTTGTTTGTTGTATTGTTCTTTAGTAATTTGTTTATTTTCTAATAATTCTTTCAAAATACTTTTCTCTTCGTTATATTTTGTTTTTACCTTTTCATTTTGTTTAATTCTATTATTATCTGATTTTCTAATCAAACTTCTCCTTGTTGCATATTTTACTAATCCTGAAAAAGTTTTTAACTCTTCATCAGATATTTTACTATTGCTTTCTCTCATCTTCCCAACTATCTCGTGTACTTTTTGGCTTTTAAATCTTTTTAAATCTGAAAATGTTTTTATTTTCAAATTTAACTTTCTTTTTTTATTATCTTCCATAATATTACCCTCCATTTTATTTTTTCTTTAGCTACTTTTTATTTTACCATAAACTGACATAATTTGCAACAATATTATGTATATTTGGTTGTATGTAATCAAAATTTAATATTTCATACTTATTTTTTTACAAATAAAAGATACATAATATGTACCTTTATCTGTTCTTTATTTCTGCTATTGCTCTATCCGCAAGCTTTGCGTATTTTATTTTTTTGTCTTTTATTTTTTCTGGCAATACAGGTAATATTCCGAAAGTTTGCATTCATTGGCTCAAATTTTTCATTACTACTTGATATGTAATTGGCTAAAGCACCTATCATTGTTTGGTTTGAGAAGATTTTTTTGTTTTTTGTTTGCTTAAATTTCTCTATTGCATTTAGGGCGGCAACCATTCCAGAAGATATTGATTCTACATATCCTTCTACTCCTGTTATTTGACCTGCAAAATATATGTTTTCGTTTTTCTTAAAATTGTATGTTTCATCTAAAAGTTCTGGTGAATTTATAAATGTATTTCTGTGCATTACTCCATATTTTACAAATTCTGCATTTTCTAGCCCTGGTATTAAACTAAATACTCTCTTTTGTTCTCCAAATTTTAGGTTTGTTTGGAATCCTACTATGTTATATATTGTTCCTTCACTGTTATCTTGCCTTAATTGTACTACTGCATATGGCCTTTTTCCTGTTCTTGGGTCATCAAATCCAACTGGTTTTAATGGTCCAAAGCGAAGCGTATCTATTCCTCTTTTTGCCATTACTTCTACTGGCATACATCCTTCAAATATCTCTCTTTTTTCAAATTCATGTAATTCTACTACTTCTGCATTTATTAATTCATTTACAAAGTTCTCATATTCTTCTTTATTCATTGGTAAGTTTATATAGCTTGCTTTTTCTTTACTTATACGCTCTTTCCATTCCTCTATTTCTTCATCTTTTCTTTTTTCTTGTTCATATCTATCACCATAAAAAGCTATATTCATATTTATGCTATCTTTTTCTACTATTGGAGCTGCTGCATCATAAAATGCCAGTTTATCTTCTCCTGTTATCTTTTTTATACTTTCTGAAAGACTGTCTGATGTAAGTGGCCCTGTTGCTATTATTACAATTCCATTTTTTGCAAGTTCTTCTATATTACTTACTTCTTCATTTATTATTTCTATATTTTTATTACTTTTTAATTCTTCTGTTACTTTTTCTGAAAATTTTTCTCTATCTACAGCTAGAGCTTGTCCTGCTGGTACACTTGTTTCTTCTGCTATTTTTATAAGCAAGCTATCTAGTATACGTAGTTCTTCTTTTAGTAAGCCACATGCATTTGTGTGCAAATTGGATTTAAATGAATTGCTACATACTATTTCTGCTAAATTTTTATTCGAATGTGCTGGTGAAAATTTCACTGGTTTCATTTCATATAGTTTTACTTTTATTCCTGCTTTTGCTATTTGATATGTTGCTTCTGTTCCTGCTAAACCTCCGCCTATTATTGTTATATAATTATTCATTTTTTTGTTCCTCTCTATTTTCATTTTTTATATAATATATTTAATTAGCACAATTCATCATTTATTTTATGAACTGGAAACTGCTTATTTCTTAATGCTTCTATTATACATCTTGGTACTATATTATAATTTTCTAGCTCATCTAGTTTTATCCACTCATATTGTAAGTCTTCTTTTCCTTCTATATTATGCAATGTGTATTCTATTTTCTTATCCTCATCATTTACAAACTCTGCTTTATGCACAAACATTATCTCATGATATTTAGAGCCATTTAATTCAAAAAAGTTTTCAATTGTTGAATAATATCCCGTTAGTTCTATTTGTTTTCCTAGTTCTTCTTGAATTTCTCTTTTTACTGTTTTAGCTGAGTTTTCTCCCATTTCTACTCTTCCTCCAATTAATGCATAATGGTCACTTTTTACATTTCTATGAACTAATATCTTATTATTGTGTAATATTATTACTGCTGCCCTTACATTTAATTTATATCCTTCTACATCTAGTGTTATATCCATTAAATTTCCTTCTTTCTTTATACTATTTTATCACAATTAAGTCATACCCTATAAATAGTCCGTTTTCTACTACTCCATCAATTTTATTTATTTTCTCTTCATAATTTGCTTCTATTTTTGGAAATTCTGCAAATAGCAATGCGTTTCCATTGTCTGTTATTAGCATTCCTTCTCCTATATTTGATTCTTTTATTATTACATTTGTTGCACCTAACTTTTTTAGCCCTTCTTTTACTATATCTATTTTATCTATTTTACATTCAACTGGTACTGGATGGTTTTGCCCTAGTTTTTCTACAAATTTTGAACTATCTACTAATATATAATTTTCTTCTGATGCTTTTATATTCATTTTTTCTCTGTATAAAGCAGCTCCCATTCCTTTAATTAGCCAGTTATGTGGGTCTACTTCATCTGCTCCATCAAAGCACCAGTCTGGCTTTGCTTCACTTAAAGTTATTGTTTCTATTTTTAATTTTTTACATATTTCTTCTATTATAGTTGATGTTGGAATTGCTTTTATTTTTAAGTTTTCTTCCTGCACTCTTTTTGCAATTTCTTCTACTGCTAAGTATGAAGTGCTTCCTGAGCCAAAACCTATTGTATCTCCATCTTTCACTCTTTTTGCTATCCTTTTTGCTAGTTTTTGCTTTTGCTCTCTATTATCTACATTATTTTTCCAATCAAATTCTTGCATTTTTTCCCTCCATATTTTTTATTTATAATATAGTTTTCTCGTATTTTTTTAATTATATCATAAGTATTTAAAAAAGCAAAATGAAACCTTACTTATAATTTAAAGTAAGGTTTCTATTTGGTTACTTAATTGCAATACATTGAGATAATTCCCATTTTTCAATATCTTTTTGAAAAGTATTTCCTGTTTTTGTTCTGACTTTCAATTTTATTTCGTTTTCTTTAAGTTCTTCTACTTCTATACTTTCTATATTTTTTTGCAAAATCTCTTCTCTAAATGTATTTCCTATATAAGGCATTAATTTTCCTTCTCTTACTTTGAGTAAATATTCTTCTCCTTCCTTAAAGTACATTGTAAGATTTATCTTCTCAATACTGTCTTTTATAATACTTTCCCGTAACTCTTCATCTTTCAAAACGATATTTTTAATTGATGAATCATTTAGAATAGATATTGTGTGCTCTGCAAGAAATAGCTTTTCTTTCTTTTCTATTCTATCAAATATTGTATTTGCCCCTGTAAGTAAAAATATAAGAAAGAATCCAAATATCATACCAAAAATAAGAATTTGATTTTTTACTCCATAATATGCGAGAATAATTGTAAATATACCTACAACAAGTATTATTCTTAAATAATTGTTCTTTCTCTTTCTTATCCGTTGTAAGGTATCAGTTTCTTTTAATTTTATAGGTATTTTAGGTTCTACAAATACACATACAATAAACTGTGCTATACATAAAATAAGCGTTATTCCTACAATAATTCCATCCATAATATAAGTTCCTCCTTTAAATATTAATTTTCTTTGCTGTTTTTAGTTACCTTCGTAACTCCCATAATGCAAAAATAAGAGTTTTAAATATTTAATTATGTAAGCATTATATCATATCTTCGATGAAATAGCAATAAATCCTCGTAATTTTATGTAACCTTTGCTATCAAATATAAATCTCATGGTAGAATAGTAGTACCTATAAAATATAGAGTAGCACGAGGGGTGTTTGATTTATTTTTTTAAAATTGCATTTTCCGTTAAGGCGGTGGGGACCGCTTAGAGTAAGTAAAATAATGAGTGGAATGAAATGGAGCTCATTATTTGTACTTACTCTTGAGTAGGGAGGCTAGGAAACCAATTTTAAAAAAACAAATCAAACACCGTGGGAGCGGGTAATTTTACACGTTTAATGCTATTCTTTAAGCTATTTCTTCGAAGAGCGGGCGATTGCTAATCGCCCCTACATCTAAAATAATAAACGAGCACAACGTGTATACATACAAATGGTATCCCTACAAATCAATTTTTTCCTTTTCTTCTAAAAAACAAGCAAGGATAGTGCTTCTATCTTTGCTTGCTTTTTACCATTCTATTCTATACTTTTCAAACTCTCAATCATATCAATTTTCTTCAAAGCAAAATATGTTACTATATTTACTATTACTGTAAATATTACCGTTATTGCTACTGAATATATATAACTTGGCAGCTTTATTTCTTGACCAAACCTTAAAACATTTATTTCACATGTTTTTACTATAAATATGCTTAAGAAATATCCTCCTATTAGTCCAAATATTATTCCTATTGCAGTTAATATTGCTGTTTCTCTTGTTACATAGTCATAAACTTCTTTATCGTAAAAACCTAGTACTTTTAAACTAGCAAGTTCCCTTATTCTTTCACTAATATTTATATTTGCTAAATTATATAGTACTACAAATGCTAGCATACCTGCTGATACTATTAGTATAATTACAACATAATTTAAGTTTCTCATCATATCATCCATTACATTTTCCATGTTAGAACTTAATGATACTGCATTTACATTTGGTTCTTTTAAAAACTTACTTGCAAGTTCTTCCTCTTGCTCATCTTCTACATTATTTTGTGCAAATAATACATTTGTATTATATTCTCCATATAGTTCTTCATATAAATTTTTTGGCATATATACATAGTGATAAATATAATTTTCTACAATATCTGAAATTATTACACTATTTTCTTTTCCTTCTGCATCTTTTAATATTATGCTATCACCTTTTTTAACTTCTAATAATTCTGCCACTTTATCTGTTATAGCTATTTTTCCTTCTTGTAACTTAAGTTCCTTTTTTGTTTTCCTATCTGATAAATGTATTAATTCATTTATTTTTTCATCTTTTGCTATAATAATTTGTACATCTTCTTCATTTTCTCCATTTACTAATGTTCCAGATGTCATATTGGCTTCTGCTATTTTATTAATCTCTTCTTTTTCTTCTAATGTTTTAACAAAATTCTCTATTCCTGTTTCTTCTAAATCACTTTTCAAACTAATTTGCATATCGTAGTTATACACATTTTCATATTGTTTTATTAAAATATCTGAAATTGCGTCTTTTACTCCAAAACCTGTTAGTATAAGTGCTGTACTTCCTGCAATTCCAACTATTGTCATAATTACTCTTTTTTTATATCTGAAAATATTACGAACTGTTACTTTTCTGCTAAAACTTAAATGTTTCCATATAAAAGGAATTCTTTCTAATAATATTTTCTTTCCTGCTTTTGGAGCTTTTGGCCTCATTAGTTGGGCTGGTGTATCTCCTACTATTTTTAAAACAGTGTATAAACTTGCACCTATTATACATACACTTGCTAACCCTAGACCTAATATAGCAAAATATACATTAAAACTTGCAACAAAATTTGGTATTACATACATCATGCTATACATCATCCATATAATTCTTGGAAGTGTTTCAAAACCTATTATCATTCCTATACTTCCACCAATTAGGCAAGCTAGCCCTGAATATAATAAATACTTGCTTGCAATTTGTGCTTTGTTATATCCTAATGCCTTCATTGTACCTATTTGCACTCTTTGCTCTTCTACCATTCTAGTCATAGAAGTTAGTGAAATAAGTGTTGCTATAACAAAAAATACTATTGGAAATACTTTTCCTAAATTTTCTATACTTTTTGTGTCTTGCATAAATCCACTATAACCTGGGTTTGAATCTCGTCCTAATATATACCAAGTTGGATGTTCTATTTCTTGTATTTTTTGCTTTGCATCTGATAGTTCTTTCTCTGCTTCTTTTATTTTTTCTTCATATTCTGCCTTATTTGTTTCAAGAGTTTTTCTTCCTTCTTGTAACTGCTTTTTTGAAGTATTTATTTCTTGTCTTGCACTTTCTAATTGTTTTGTTGTTAACTGTTTTGTTTTGTTTAGTTCCTTTTCATTATTTTCTAATGTAGTTTTAGCGTAATTTAATTTTTCTTTTCCTTCTTTTATTCCGTTTTGTATTTCTTCTAAACCATTATTTATACTTACTAGCCCAGCTTCCAACTGTATTTTTTGTGCCTTTACATTTGTTAATGTATTTACTATATTTTCCTTTTGAGCTTGAAGGCTAGCTATTTCTTCTTGTGTTAAATTATTATTGTTAAGACTTTCATTTATTTTATTTAAGTTTTTTTGTAATTCTTCTATATTAGTATTTATACTTTGTAAATTAACTTCTATTTCTTGTTTTTGTTTATTTAAAAGTTCTATTTGTGCAAAAGCATTTTGCTCCTGAACTTTAAAATTTTCCTCTTCTTCTTTTATTTTAACCTTAGCTGTTTTTATATTTTCTTCTGCTAACTTAAATTTTTCCTCCGCTTCCTTACTTTTATTATTTAAAGTAATTTCAGCAGTATTTAATTTTCTTTCTCCTTCTATAATTTCATTTTCTGCTTCTTTTAGTTTATTATTAGCTGAAACCTTTTCTTCTTGTAATTTTGTCTCTCCTTCTTCTAGCCTTTCTTGTGCGGTGGCTTTCACTTCATCATATCTTGCATTTTCTCTTTGTGCTTTTATTTCTTCTATTTTTGTAGTCACTTCTTGTACATAATCGTTATATTCTTGTGAATTAGCTACCATTTGCTTAGAATTTACTAGTTCAACATATATACCAGTATATACTTCCGAATCAAAGCTTTCCTTTGGTAAATACATATTATGGCTTACCATTCCAGAACCTAACTTTGAAGTATCTCTTTGTCTTGAAACATATAGTGGACTATTCATTGTTCCTACAATAGTAACCTCTTTTTCTTTTATTATACTGTCATTTGTTTCTTCAATAGTAAGGCTATCTCCTATTTTCTTTCCTGTTCTATTACAAAATGCTTTTTCAACTAAGCACTCATTTTTACTTTGAGGCATTCTTCCTTCTATTAGTGCTACCCTATTTATATCATCTATTGATAATACTTTAGTTACAATTTCAGTATCTTCATAATTAATTAGAACATCCTCACTATATTCTCCATAAGCTTTTTTTACGCCTTCAACCTGTTCTAAAGCCTGGGTATCATCATTTGTTAAACCCAAAGTAGAAAGAATTTGTATATCATATACATTTTGACTGTCAAAATAATTATCAATAGTAGATATCATATCAGGGCTTGCAGCCCTCATTCCCGCAAAAAAGCCCACACCTAAAAAAGCCATTAATAAAATGGAAGTAAACCTTTTATATGTATTTCTAATTTCTTTTAAACTATCTTTCAATAACGCTTTTTTCATTTTCGTCTTCCGCACGCTAGGGACGGTCCTTTTCGTTCCGAATTCGGAACGCTGGGGACACTCCTTTGCTTACTCCTTATTTTTTATTTTCTTTATAATCATTTAATATCTTACTTATTCTTGTTCTACTTAGTCCTATACATTCTCCTAATTTCGCTTTTGTTGGTTTTAACTTCATTGTATTATATAGTTTTTTTATTAATCTTTTATCGTTTTTTAATTCTCCTAAGGTTACTTGTTCTTTTTTTATAAATTGTTCTATTTGTTCTTTTAGCTTTTCATTTGTAAGTTCTTCTTTTTCTAGTTCTTCGAATAATTCTTCGTCATATTCTATCTTTAAGAATTCCTTTAAATAATTATATTTTGAATTAAATATTTTTTGTAATAATTCATCTGTTATAATTCCTTTTTTGTTTATATAGTCATTATAACTTGAATATTTATATTCTCCTTCTGTTTTCGTAATTCCTGCTTTTACTGGATTCATATGTACATATTTTATACATTTTGTTAGGTAATCTTGATTATATATTTCTTTACTTTCAAATCTATTTCTAAATACATAGCCTACTCTATTTTCTGATTTATTATAATGTAAAGCATATGTTGTATTTAACTTTCTCATAAATATTGTTAATTCATCTATATCTTCAGTGTATATAATAATGTGAACATGATTATTCATTACACAATAATTAATAATTTCTACTTTTTGCTTTTCTTTAAAAAACTTTATTAATTTAATATATTTTTCTTTATAGTCATCTTTGTAGAATATTTTTTCTTTTTTTATTCCTTGAGCCATTATATGCATAAAACCTTTTTCTAAACTTTTTCTTGCCATTCGGGGCATAATATTACCTTCTTTCTTTTATTATTTTAAGCCCCTATTTAATTTTTGTTTTTAGTTTAAAATATAATTTCCCCTATTATATCTTTTAATCCAATCTCAATAAACCATAATTCCCCATTATTTAGTTTAAGGAGTGTCCCTAGCGTTCCGATTTTGGAACGAAAAGGACCGTCCCTAACGTGCGTCCCTAACACGCTACCATTCTATTTCTTCTATTGATGTTGGTTTTTCATTTGTTTCTATTTTTTCTGCTTTTCCATTTTTGAAGTGTATTACTTTGTCGGCCATTGGCGCTAGTGCTGTGTTGTGTGTTATTATTATTACTGTCATTTTTTCTTTTCTTGATGTATCTTGCAAAAGTTTTAGTATTTGTTTTCCTGTTTTGTAGTCTAGTGCTCCTGTTGGTTCATCACATAATAGTAGCTTTGGATTTTTTGCTATTGCTCTTGCTATTGCCACTCTTTGTTGCTCTCCTCCTGATAGTTGTGATGGGAAGTTTCCTTTTCTTTCTTTTAAACCTACTTTTTCTATTATTGTTTCTGGGTCTAATGAGTCTTTACATATTTGAGTTGCTAGTTCTACATTTTCTAGAGCTGTTAGGTTTTGTACTAAGTTGTAGAATTGGAATATGAAGCCTATGTCTTCTCTTCTGTATTTTATTAACTCTTTGTTGTTTAATTTATTTACTTGTTTTCCATCTACTATTACTTCACCTAATGTTACACTGTCCATTCCACCTAATATGTTTAGTGTTGTGGTTTTTCCTGCTCCACTTGGACCTACTATAACTACTAGCTCTCCTTTTTCTATACTAAAGCTTGTATCGTCTAAGGCCTTTATTGTTACTTCTCCCATTTTATATTCTTTATTAACATTTCTAAATTCTATATATGACATTTACCATACCTCTCTAATAATTATTTTTCTATATTATCATATTTGTATTCACTTTTCTACCAATTTCACATAGTTTTCACATAATATATTTCTTAAACTTATAGATAAATTTTGTTGAAAATAGATGTTTTTTATGATAATATCTTTTAGTATAGCAAATGTAATTAATATGAAACGTCAAAATGCTATGGATTTATACAATTGCATAAATAATTTTTATAATATATTATTAAGCTTGTCTTTAATGATAAAGAATTATTAAATAATAAGTAATAGTGTTAAAGTTTATATAATAAATATTTATTTGAAAAGTTAGGAGAAAATTATGAAATTAACAAGTAATGCTGCAAGAACTATATTAGAAAATTTTAGAGGTACAACTCAAAGTGATAGATGGATAGACCATTGTATTTGTGTTGGCGATACAGCAGGAAAAATTGCTCAAGCTCTAACTGTAAAAGGTTATAATGTTGATGTTGATAAAGCAATAGTACTAGGCTACATTCATGATATTGGTAAATATAGTGTTGAACCTCAAATTCATGAGATAAAAGGTTACGAATATTTGAAAGAGCAAGGATATGATGAAGATTTCTATAATATCTGTTTAACACATTCATTTTTAAATAATGATATCCTTTGTGTTGCAGGAGGTATTCCAGACCCTAATAAAAATCTATTTTTAACACAGTTTATAAAAAATCATGAATATACAATAGAAGAAAAAATAATAAATTTATGCGATTTAATGTGTCCTCAAGGTGGAAAAGTTTATACAATAGATAAGCGATTAATTGATATTATGATAAGGCATGGTGCTTATGAAAATACACAATACCATATAAAAGAAACATATAAATTAAAAGCATACTTTGATAATTTATTAGGATATGATTTATATGATTTATTTCCAGAAATAAAAGATAATTTGTAAATGTATATAGCAGAGTAATACATCTCTGCTATACTATATTTTTTAGCTTCAAACTGTAAATATATTTTTTAGTTATACTTATATCTATTTATAATATTACTTGTTCTAATTTTAATAAATTTTCCTTTACCTCTATCCCTCCTGCATATCCTACTATTTTTTTATTGCTACCTATTACTCTATGACAGGGTACTACTATCATAATTGGATTGTTATGGCTTGCTCCACCTACTGCTCTTGAAGCTTTTTCGTTTCCTATTTGTTTTGCTATTTCTCCATAAGTTCTTATTTCTCCATATGGTATTTCTAGTAGTGCCTTCCATACTTTTTCTTGAAACTTCGTTCCTTTTATTAATAGTGGTAGTGTAAATTCTTTTCTTTTTCCTTCTAAGTATTCTGATATTTGTTCATAAGCTTTTTTTATTAATTTTGTTTCTACTTTTTCTCCTTTAGGGTATTCACTATTTGATTTTACTGTTTCTATTCTTGAAATTTTGTTTTCTTTTTGTGTTATTATAAGTGTTCCTATTTTTGTTTTATATGTATTCCAATATTCCATTTTTTGCTCCTTATATATTTAATATATATAATTTTATCATAATTATTATCAGTTTTCAATCACATTTTTCTATTGTTATTCTACTTAAGGAGTGTCCCCAGCGTTCCGATTTCGGAACGAAAAGGACCGTCCCTAGTGTGCGGTCCTGATTAAAAATACTGGTATTCCACTTGAGTATGGTGCTATATCGTATTGTTGAAAATATATTGCTATTTGATTTGGCATTATATAATAGTTGCTTAAATTAAATGTTTCTAATACTAGTTCACAATAGTTTTCAAAATATTGGTTTTTCCCTTCTTCTATTTGCGTTTTTATTTGACTATTTATTTCTTTTAATATGTCTATTGTATAATATGGGTTATTAGGAAAAAAGTATGTTAGTGGTATAGTACTTGCCTCTTTTAAATTCCAGTTTTGAGAAGTTCTTATTGTACTTCCATGTGCTCCTCCTGTAAATTGGTATTCATCTTGATATAAGCTTACAATAAATCCTTCATTATAAGTTATATGATATTCTGATATTACTTCGAATACCATAATAGGATAGCCATTTGCCTTATTATATTCATATACTTCTTTGGCATTTTCATATAAATCTGTTTTTATATATTTTTCTAAGTCAATTGCCTTTTTTTTATTGTAATTATTAAATATTTCCTTCCCATATGTATATTTAGTAGAAATCATTTGTGGATATTCTATTTTGTATGTAAGTATTACTGTATTTTTATACTTTAACTCTCCTTTTATTGTCTTTTTTTCTATTTGATTCATAACATGCAACCTCCTACTATACTATATGAGTATTATAATTTTGGGTTCGTTTATTATATTCCTTTGCTATAATTAAAAATATATAGTACATAAAAAATGAAATGGGCTGTAAAAAAAGTGTGCCAAAAGGCACGGAGGAAATTGACTCCTCGAGGAGTGTCAATTTCTCTCGTGCCTTTTGGCATACTTTTTTTACAGCCCATTTCATTTTTTTAACTTTGCGTATTTTGAATTGTATTTGATACCTCATTTGTTACTGTATTTGTAGTAGTGTTTTTGTTATTTTCTTCTTCAAATTCTCTTGTTAATTTTACATATTCTATTACATCAATCGAGTTGCCGTTATTTACCATTGTATATTCATCTTTTCCTGATACTGTTACAGAATATACTGTTTCTAAACACATTGGTATTAATTCTTTTCCTCTTGAGTTTACTATTCCATAAATTTCTGTTTTCCTAGAATCTCTTTCTATTTCTTGACATACTACTATTCCTTCAACATCTGGTATTACTAATATATTGTTTAAACTTCTATTAGAACTTGTTTTTGATATACATCCTAAACTTACATATTCTAGTGGTAATATTTGATTTCCTCTTATATCAAATAATCCCCACATTCCATTTTGTTTAACTGGTATTGCATTATCAAATAATATGTACTTATTCTTTATATCATTTGTTGGGAATTGGTTTGCATCTATTCCTATTTGTTCATATTCTAAATAAATTAATATTTTTCCATTTTTCTCTATTATACCACTTTTACCATTTGTTGTTGCCATATATAAATTTAATTTTTTATCAATTTGCTTTAATGCATCATATTGTGGATTTACTTTTGTATCACCTTCTGATGTTATTATTCCAACTTTTTTTTCTTCTGTTGTTACAATAAATTCTTCTGTTCCTTCTATGAAATCAATATTTGTATATTTTGTTCCAACTATTTCTTCATTATTTAAATTATGAATACCATATCTTATATTAGCATTAGATGTATTTTTATCTGTGTTATCTACATTTTGTACTACTAATAAACCATATAACAAGGCTTTTTGGTTATTAAAGTTTGTTTCAAGAGAAGCATTTGAATATCTAGTCATATAATAATTTGTTAAATATGGTAGAGTATATATTGTCATTCTATTTGCTTCTTTATCATAGCTCATTTGAAGGTTACATGCTGTATTTAGCCCTTTTGAACTAATGTATAGCTTGCCATTTATTCTTTTTATTGGTTCATCTAATGTAAAATAAGTATAGTCTAATTCTCCTACTTTTGTTTTATATATAGTATTTGAATCTTTTTCAAAAGTAGCAACTTCATTTTTGCCTTCTAAGTAGCATTTGGTTGTATCTTCTGTATATTGTTTGTATCCACCATTATAATATTTATAATCTATTAATTCTGATATATCTCTTAATGAAACATATATGTTATCATTTTCATATACAAATAAATCATTTGCCATAGATTTACTTGATATTGATTTACCATCTATCACAAATTTAAATTGTTGTGCTTTTAAATAATAAATTGCAGTAAATAAACCTATACTGATAATTAATAATATAATAATTAGTATTGTTATTACTATCATTAACTTTTTGCTTTTCTTTTGTTTTTCTTCTTGGTTAGTTCCTATTATTTCCATAACATCCTCCTCTTTTGTGTTATTATTCTCCATAATACTTTTTATAAAATTCTTCTGCAAATGTCCCTAAATTATCATTCTCTATTTCTATTCTAACTCTTTCCATTAATTTAGTCAAGAACCTTAAGTTATGTATTGATAGTAATCTGATTCCTAATATTTCGTTGGTTTTTACTAAGTGTCTTATGTACGCTCTTGTATAATTTCTACAAGCGTAGCAATCACATTCATCATCAAGGGGGCCGAAAGTCCTTTTCGTATGTTGCATTTCTTACAACTACTTTCCCTTTAGAAGTCATTGCTGTACCATTTCTTGCAATTCTTGTTGGAAGTACACAGTCACACATATCAATTCCAGCTTTAGCCGCTTCTATTAAATAATCTGGTGTACCTACTCCCATCAAATATCTAGGCTTGTCCTTTGGCATAAGTGGGGTGGTATATCTTAAAATATCTAAGAATTCCTCTTTAGGTTCACCAACACTAATTCCTCCAATTGCATAACCTGGTAAATCAAGTTCAATTAACTCTTTCGCACTTTGTTCTCTTAAGTCTTTATAAAAACCACCTTGAATAATTCCAAATAATCCTTGTTTATCAGTAGTAGTATGAGCTTCCTTGCAACGTTTAGCCCACCTAGTAGTTCTTTCCATAGAATTTTTTGTATATTCATATGTAGAAGGATATGGACAACACTCATCAAAAGCCATAATAATATCAGCACCTAAGTCTTCTTCTGTTTCCATTACACTTTCAGGAGTAAAAACATGTTTACTTCCATCTAAGTGAGATTTAAAAGTAACACCTTCTTCTGAAATAGTACGTAAATCTCCCAAGCTAAACACTTGAAAACCTCCACTATCAGTAAGAATAGGCCTATCCCATCTCATAAAATTATGAAGTCCTCCTGCTTCTTTAACAATTTTACTTCCTGGTCTTAAATATAAATGGTATGTATTTGAAAGAATAATTTGAGCCTCAACCTCTTCTTTAAGTTCTTCTGGTGTAAGTGACTTAACTGTAGCCTGTGTCCCAACTGGCATAAATATCGGTGTTTGTATATCCCCATGCGGAGTATGAATAACTCCTCTTCTTGCACCTGTTTGTTTACATTCATGTAATAATTCATATGTAATTGCTTGTTTCATTTATTTCCTCCCTTTTTGCACTAATATATAAACATTGCATCTCCGAAGCTGAAGAATTTGTATTTTTCTTTTACTGCGTGTTTATATGCTTCCATTATGTATTCTTTTCCTGCTAATGCGGATACTAACATTATTAGTGTTGATTCTGGTAAGTGGAAGTTTGTTATTAGTGCGTCTATACATTTAAATTTGTAGCCTGGATATATGAATATGTTTGTGTCTCCCTCTGTTTCTTGTACTAAACCTTTTTCGTTTGCTATTGATTCTAGTACTCTACATGATGTTGTTCCTACTGCTATTATTCTTCCTCCATTTTGCTTTGTTTTGTTTATTTTTTCGGCGTCTTCTTTTTTTATGTAGTAGTGCTCACTATGCATGTCGTGTTCTTCTATATTTTCTACTTTTACTGGTCTGAAGGTTCCTATTCCTACATGTAAGGTTACATTTGCTATTTCTATACCTTTTTCTTTTATTTTTTCTAGTAGTTCATCTGTAAAGTGCAGACCTGCTGTTGGTGCTGCACTTGAGCCTTCGTGCTTTGCGTATACTGTTTGGTATCTGTCTTTTTCTTTTAGACTTTCATGTATGTATGGTGGTAGTGGCATTAGTCCTATTTGATCTAATATTTCATTAAATATTCCCTTATATTCAAAATGTACTTTTCTATTTCCACCTTCTAATATTTCTAATACTTCTGCTTTTAGTAAGCCATCTCCAAATATTACTTTAGTTCCTGGTTTTAGCCTTCTTCCTGGGTGTACCATTGTTTCCCAAGTATCTCCTTCTATTCTTTTTAATAGTAAGAATTCTATATTTGCTCCTGTTTCTTCTTTTACTCCATACAAACGTGCTGGTAGTACTTTTGTATTGTTTCTTACTAAGCAATCTCCCGGTTTTAGGTAGTCTAATATATCTTTGAATATTTTGTCTTCTATTGTTTTATTTTTTCTTTCTAATACCATTAGTCTTGACATATCTCTATTTTTTATTGGTACTTGTGCTATTAATTCTTCTGGTAAATTATAATTAAATTCTGATACTTTCATTTTTTCTCCTTTTCTTGTGGACAGAGGACAGAAGGCAGATATCAGAGGTCAGATTTTAGGGTAATTTCTTCGAAGAGCGGGCAGACACAAGCCCCTTTTCCCTAAAGTTAAAATTGCTTTTTGCTATACTATAATAAAATACTCTCTATCTATCTTCTCTTCTTCGACTTCTAGCTTCTAGTCTCTAACCTATAAACTATAACTTCTAGTTCTGACTTCCGACTTCTGACTTCTGCCTTCCGTATTCCATTACTTATTTCATTAAATAAATTTCCTATTCTTTTAAATAATATATTCAATTCTTCTATTATATTTTGTGGTTCTTCAAGATAGTCTAATTTTCTTGAATATTCAAAATCTGTGTTTTTTGATGGTTTTTTTGTATATATTTCTTCTGGAAGTCCTATATAACCTTTTATAGAAGATTTTATATTTTTGTTCATGTAATCTTCATACCATTTTTTTAATCCTGTTATACTTTGGCTTTTATAACCATATTTTTCATTATCGTGAAGTTCTGGTCTTTCATATCCGTATTCTAGTGCATTTCTTTCTAGAGTATGTAAAAACTCATGTACATATACTTCTTCTGGGAATGTATTTATTCTTTCATCATATTTATATATGTAATTTGAGTCACTATTTGGAAGTCTTATATTTGAAAATCCTATATTTCTATATTCCATACTTCCAAGTCCTATCCAATCATTTACTGGTATTTCATTTTTTGCATTTATATTTCCTGTTCTAAATGCTATAAATATATGGTCATATTTTCCTGTTTGTATATATTTGTCTATTACATCTTTTACATCATATGGTGACACAAAATAACCGTTTTCGTCGTCATATGACATAGATGTTATTGGTGTTTTTACTTCTAAAATGTTACATTCTACTTTCATTTTTCCTTTTGACATCTGTTCCATAGAATTTTTAAATCTGTTTATACATAATTTCATATCTTCTACATCTGAATTTGATAATGTTAAATTAAAGTTTTTAAGCCCTCCATTTATTTCTAAATTTACGTCTGTTTTATCAAATATTAAGCATAAGAACTTCCAATTGTTGGAGTTATCTGCTATTCCTTGCTCTATTGTTATATCTGAAAACCATGCTGTACCTTTTGAGTCATCAAAGTTTCCTCCAAGCCTAAAACCTACTTGAACTTCATTTCTATTTTTTGAATTAAATACAAATTCTATTTTTTTCCAATCTGTTGTTCCTACTACATTGTCAGATTTTTCTGTTGTTTCATTTATACATATATGTGCTCCTGCATCTGTATTTTCTTCTTTATTTACTACCTTTTCAGTTTTTATCATGCAACTTACTTTATATGAAGTATTAGGCGTAACTGGTATAGTTTTAAAAAACATTGCATCATTATAATCAGTATTTTCTATTTTGTAGCTATCCTTTTTTGAATATTTATTTTGTGTATCTCTTGAAAAATTAGAAAGTCCACTATTATATTCTGCCCTTATATATTCATTAAAATTATTTATACTATATACTTTATAAGCTATAAATATTAATGTTAATGTAATTAATAAAGATATTATTTTGCCAATTATTTTCATTGTTTTTTGCATACATTTCCTCCATAAATAACTATTTTTATTATATATTATTTTGGTAGGAATAGCAAGGTATTTTGTTTTTTAAATCTATAGGTATTTTTACATTTAGTTACAAATCATGACCACCCTTTGAAAGGTTGGTCATGATTTGTAACTAGATTTAATTTCTCTTAAACCCAATTCCATAAGCTTCTCTGGCATTTGAAATTACTATAAATGAATTTTTGTCTATTTTTTTGCATATTTGCTTTATTCTTATTGTTTCATTTCTTGAGCTTATACACCATAACATCATTTTTTCGTCATTTGTATACATTCCTGTTGCCTGCAATCCTGTTACACCTCTTCTAACATTTTGCTCTATTTCTTTTGCTATTTCTTTGTATTTATCTGACACTATAAATATCATTTTTGTAAAATATACACCTTCAAATATTATATCTAGCATTTTTCCCATTAAATATATTGTTATTGCTGAATATAGACCTATTTCTATGTCTTTTAAGAATATTACGTTTAAACTTACTATTGCAATATCTATAATTACTATTAGGTTACTTGTTCTATAATATGGTTTATATGATTTTATTATATATGATAAAAGGTCTGTTCCTCCTGTTGAACTTGAGCCTTTTAGTACTAAGCTCATTCCTATTCCCATAATTATTCCACCATATATGCAGCCTAATACTCTGTCATGTGTTAAAGGTTTAAATTTGTCAAATATATCTATAAATACAGATAAAAATATTGTTCCTAATATACCTTTTATTAAAAACTCTTTTCCTATTCTAAAATAACTTAATATAAATAGTGGTATATTAAGTGCAAATATTACTGTACCCACTGGCCACTTTAATACATAGTATGTTATTGTTGCTATACCTGTAAATCCTCCTGATGATAATTGGTTTGGTAGTAAGAAAAAAGATGTAGATATTGCCATTATGGCACAGCCAATAATTAATAATATAAAATCATATATATACCTTCGAATTTTAATTTTGCTATTTATTTCTACATATTCCATAAAAATCTCCTTTTTTTATAAGTATTTGTTATTATTAGATTTTTATGCAAATGAAAATAAAACAAAAAATAAACAATTAAAAAAGTGTGCCAAATGGGACGGGGGATATTGACACACTTTATCTTTTAAAGATGTGTATCCCCCACCCCATTTGACACACTTTTTTAATTGTTTATTTTTTGTTTTTCTTCTATTATATCATCATATGTTTTTTCTATTGTAATCTCAAATTTTCCATTTCTTATTGTTTCATCTGCTGTTATTATTGCATCTACTTCATATATCTCTTTCAATTTTTCCACGTTTTCTTTTTTATGTCCTATTATATTGTTTATATCTTCTGGGTTTGCTCTTATTTGTACCTGTTTTACTTTTGTATTAAATTTCTTTATTTTAGTTACTATTACATCATACCACATTCCTGCTTCTACTAATTGCCTAAATGCTGGATGGTATGGCCCTGCTACTACTTGACTTGTTTTGTTTCCTGGCTCACATATTTCGTCTGTATTTTGAAGTCCTATTCTTATTACTTTTATTTTCTTCTTATTAAATAAGTGTGCTACTTCTTTTGAACGCTCTACTGCTTGTACTACTGATAGTGGCTCATAATTACCGTTATTATATTCTTCTTCTAATTTAGTTCCTTTTATTACTAGCACTGGGTATATTCTTACTATTTTTGGTTTTAATTTTATTAATGCCTTTGCTGTGTTTATTTCATCTAATGAGGTACTTTCTGGCAAACCTATCATCATTTGATGACCTAATATGAAACCAAATCTGTTAATTAATTTTGAAGCTTTTTTAACATCTTCAAAGGTATGTCCTCTTTCTGCTTTTTGCAATATATAATTATTTGCAGATTGTACTCCTAATTCTATTGTTTTAACATTATATTTTTTTAACATTTTAAGAATTTCTTTATTTATTGCATCTGGTCTTGTTGATATGCGTATGCCATTTACTAAGCCTTTTTGTATGTATTCATTTGCAGCTTCTAATAATTCTTTTTGCAAGTCTATATCTATTGCTGTAAAACTTCCACCGAAAAAAGCTACTTCTACTAATTTATTATCATCTTTGAAATTATCTAAATAATATTCTATTGTCTTTCGTACATCTTCTGCTCTTACATCTTTTTGTTCACCGCTTATTTTTCTTTGATTACAAAATATACAAGCATGTGGGCATCCTAAATGTGGTACGAATATTGGTATAATGTATTCTTTTTTCATGTTTTTTCTCCTTTCTTTTTGGAATTCCTCATCGCTTAATCCCCCTACAATTTATAATTATTTGTTCATTGCCTTTCGGGCTGCTTCCATTTCTGCTGCTTTCTTAGTTCTTCCTTCTCCTGTTGATAGTGCTTTACCATTGCAACTTACTCTTGCTGTAAACTTCTTATTATGGTCTGGTCCTTCTTCTTTTATAATTTCATATTTTATATGTACTTCTCCATTAGCTTGTAATTTTTCTTGTAGTACGGTTTTATAATCTTTTTGCCCTACATTTTTACTAGCTATTAGTGCCTCTTCTTTTAAGTTTTCTATAATAAAACGTTCTGCTTCTTCTAAATTAGAGTCAAAGTATATAGCTGCAATTACCGCTTCTACGCTATCTGCCATAATTGCCTTTCTTACTTCTTTATGCACTGCTGTTTCACTTCTACCTAAAAATATAAATTTATCAAAGTTATGTTTTTTAGCAATTTTATATAAACTTTCTTCACATACAATTGTAGCTCTAACTTTAGTAAGTTCACCTTCTGAAAGATTAGGAAAATTTTTATATAAATATTTGCTAGATATAAACTCTAATATACTATCTCCTAAAAATTCTAGCTTTTCATTACTAGCTGTATTTCTTTCAAATGCATACGAAGTATGTGTTAACGCATTTTTTAATAATTCTTTATTTTTAAATGTATAATTAATATTATTCTCTAAAATTTGTAATTCCATTTGTCTCTCCTTTTGTTACATTATATAACATAATTTTTGAAATTGAAAGAGGTATTTGAAATTTTTTCCAATATGCTGAACATAGAAATACAATATAGTTATAATACAGGTAGCTTCGCCACGCTGACGAGTACTGCTCTCCCCCTACAATTTAAAATTTATTTTTTCCTATACTATAATAAAAATAAAATAGCAGAAATTATAATAAACTTCTACTATTTTATTTTTTTATAATATTAAAATTAATTTCTATGTTTTATTCAACATGATCTTTTATGTAGTCAACAACGTCACCTACTGTAACTACTTTTTCAGCATCTGAATCTGGAATTTCTGTATCGAATTCTTCTTCTAATGCCATTATTAATTCAACAATATCTAATGAGTCTGCTCCTAAGTCATCTATAAAAGAAGCTTCCATTGTTACTGATGTTTCTGTAACACCTAATTGTTCAACTATAATTCCTTTTACTTTTTCAAATATTTCTTCTTGTGTCATTTATAATTACACCCCCTCTCGGTACTTCTCTTATGCTCGCATTAACAATAATACAACTTTATATAATTGTCAATACTATTTTTCAAATTCTTCTATCATTTTCTCTACTGCTTTGTTTTTTACAAATTGTTCTGCTTGCTTTATTGTAAATTCAAATAGTTTTTCATCACTACTTCCATGTGCTTTTACTACTGGTTTTTTTACTCCTAAGAAAAGTGCTCCTCCATATTCTTTATAATCCATAGTTTTAGAAAATGCTTTTATTGATGGAAGCGCAGGTATTGCACCTATTGTAGCCCAAATATTTTTCTTTAGGCTTTCTGTTAATGTTCTTTTTACTAATTTTCCGACACCTTCTACTGTTTTTAAAAATACATTTCCTGTATATCCATCTGCTACTAATATATCAAGCTTACCTGAAAATGCATCTCTTCCTTCAACATTTCCTACAAAGTTTAAATTTAGTTCTTCTGATTTTTCTTTTAATAATTTGTAGCTTTCTTTTACTAAATCATTTCCTTTTGTTTCTTCTGTTCCTATATTTAATAAACCAACTGTTGGTCTTTCTATTCCAAATGTATTCCTATTATATATAGTTGCCATTTGTGCAAATTGAAGTAAATTTATTGGCTTACAATTTGTATTTGAGCCACAATCCATTAACATTAGTTTTCCTTTATATGCTGGAAGTATTCCTGCTAATGCTGGTCTATCTATTCCTTTAATTCTTCCAACTAATAGTGTTGCTCCTGTTAAAAGTGCACCTGAATTTCCAGCAGATATAAACACATCTCCTTTTCCTTCTTTAAGTAAGTTAAAACCTACTACCATTGAAGAATCTTTTTTATGTTTTATTGCTTGTGTTGGTATATCACACATTTCAATAGTTTCTGTTGTATGATGTATAGTTAGCCTTGGTGATATTTCTGAAATATCATTTTTGCCATAAAATTGTTTTATTTTAGAATTAATTATATCTTTATTTCCAACTAAGCATACTTCAGCTTCTATATCTTTTATCGCTTTTACTGCTCCTTTTATATTTGCATCTGGTGCGTTATCTCCTCCCATTGCATCTAATAATATAACCATTTTTAGTTTTCTCCTTTTACTTGTTTTCTACATATATATTGTATTTTTTATATTTTATAACTTATATTTTTGATTGTCAATTGTACAATTATAATTTTATAACTTATTTTCGTATTTTTCAATTAATTTGACTATCTAGTCAAGTACTTTCATAGTATACAAAAAAATTGCTAAAATTAAATTTTAGCAATTTTTATTTAAACTTAAGCAAGTTCGATAACTGCTCCTGCTTCTGTAAATTTAGCTTTTATTTCTTCTGCTTCTTCTTTGCTTGCTCCTTCTTTAACTGTTTTTGGAGCTCCGTCTACTAATTCTTTAGCTTCTTTTAATCCTAATCCTGTAACGTCTCTTACAACTTTGATTACTTGGATTTTGTTTGCTCCTGCATCTTTTAATACTACGTCAAAAGATGATTTTTCTTCTGCTGCTGGTGCAGCTCCTCCTGCTGCTGGTGCAGCTGCTGCTACTGCAGATACTCCATATTTTTCTTCAATTGCTTTAACTAATTCAGCAAGTTCAGCTACTGTTAAAGCGTCAATTTTTTCGATTAATTCTTCTATCATTTTAATTTCCTCCCTATTTTATTGAAGTCGGAGGTCAGATGTCGGAAGTCGGATTTCATATAATTTATATTTATACTTATTAATTTCTTTCTTCTCTATTCTGCCTTTTCCAACTTTCTTTATATTTCTAGTGTTTTAAGTTCACTACTCTTTTTCGGACGAGCGATGCTCGCCCCTACCTTTTTTATTTGTATTGGATAAAATTTGGTATTCCCTATTATATTATTTTATACCAATTTATTCCCTACATATATTTCTTCTGACTTCTGTCTTTCGACTTCCGTCTTCTGTTTTATGCATTTTCTTTTTGCATTCTAACTTGATCTAAGCCGACTGCAAGTTTTGAAATAGTTCCAAGTAAACCACCTGCAAGCATTCCAAGTAATTCTTGTCTTGATGGTAATTTTGCTAAAGTTATTAATTCTTCTACACTTAATACTTTACCTTCAACTATTCCACCTTTTATTTTATAGTACTCATTGTCTTTAGCAAATTTGTAAATTGCTTTTAATGGATCTAAATATTCACTATCTGTTGTTATAACTGCTGTTGGTCCTTCTAGTGCTCCTTCTAAACCTTCTACACCATTTGTTTCTAAAGCTCTTCTTACTATATTATTTTTTATTACTTTGTATTCTGCTTTTGTTTCTCTTAAGCTATTTCTTAAATTAGTTACATCATCAACTGTTATTCCTCTGTAATCTGTTAAAAGTACTAAATTGCAGTTTTTGAATTTTTCTGCTAATGTACTAACTTCTTCTTCTTTTTGTTTTAATATTGCTTCACTTGCCATTTTGTTTTTTCACCTCCTAAAGAATTTTGATATCGGAGGTCAGATGTCGGATGTCGGATTTTGGGTAGTTTCTTCGAAGTGCGGACGACTAATAGTCGTCCCTACAATGTCTTCTAATCATCTACACTATTTAATTTCCACTCTCTTCCTTCTGACTTCTGTTCTAATATAAAAATCTAATCTTTATAGCCACATTTGGCATAAAAGATTAGATTTTTTGTAAATCTCTTTTCTTTTTATGCCTCGGTAGGTCTTGTTTTTATGCCTACTTTCTTTGGCTACTATAATTATTATTTTTGATCAATATACATTCCAGGTCCCATTGTTGTAGAAATTGCAACAGATTTAATATATTGTCCTTTAGCTGCTGCTGGTTTAGCTTTTATTATTGCATTCATTATTGTTTCATAGTTTTCAGCTAATTTTTCTGCACCAAATGAAACTTTTCCAAAACCTAAATGGATAATGTTAGTTTTGTCTAATCTGTATTCAACTTTACCTGATTTGATTTCGTTTATAGCTTTTGTTACATCCATTGTAACTGTTCCTGATTTAGGGTTTGGCATTAATCCTTTTGGTCCTAATACTTTTCCTAATCTTCCTACAACACCCATCATATCTGGAGTTGCTACTATTACATCATAGTCAAACCAATTTTCTTTTTCTATTTTTGGTATTAGTTCTTCTGCTCCTACAAAGTCTGCTCCTGCTTTTTGGGCTTCTTCAGCTTTTGGTCCTTTTGCAAATACTAATACTCTTAATGTTTTACCTGTACCATGTGGAAGTACTGTTGTACCTCTTACTTGTTGGTCAGCATGTTTTGAATCTACACCTAGTTTTACGTGTAATTCAACTGTTTCATCGAATTTAGCTTTTGGCATTTTTTCGATTACTTCTAGTGCTTCTTTTACTTCGTATAATTTGTTTTTATCGATAAGTTTTGAGCACTCTTCAAATCTTTTTCCCATTTTCTTTCCTCCTTTTGGTTTTAACGAACTTTTTCAAATTCTCCCAATTTTTAGTTTGGTTATTTGCCTAAAAATAAACATATTGTTTATTAGTCAGCAACTACAACACCCATGCTTCTTGCAGTTCCGGCAACCATACTCATTGCTGCTTCTAATGATGCTGCATTTAAGTCTGGCATTTTTTGTTTAGCTATTTCTTCTACTTGAGCTTTAGTAATTGTTCCTACTTTTTCTCTGTTTGGTTTTCCTGAACCTTTTTCGATTTTTATAGCTTTTCTTATTAGTACTGCTACTGGTGGTACTTTTGTTATGAATGTAAATGATTTATCTTTGTAAACTGTTATAACAACTGGTATTATCATTCCTGGTTGATTTGCAGTTCTATCATTAAATTCTTTTACAAATTGCATAATGTTAACGCCACTTGAACCTAATGCTGGACCTACTGGTGGAGCTGGTGTAGCTTTACCTGCTTCTATTTGTAATTTTATTAAATTACTTATCTCTTTTTCTGCCATTGTTCTTTGCACCTCCTTTAAGTTTTGATGTATATTTACATCGTAATAATTATAGATTATTTATTTAATTGGAGGTTAGAGATTGGAGGTCGGAAGTCAGATGTCGGAAGTCGGATATTTAAGTAATTTCTTCGAAGAATTTACCCTATTTTCTAACTTCTAACTTCTAACTTCTATTTTCCAACTTCTAACTTCTTATTAAACTAGTTTATTTTACCTATTTGTGAGAAGTCTACCTCTATTGGTGTTTCTCTACCAAACATAGATATTGATACTTTTACTTTGTTTTTGTCTTTGTTAATTTCTTGAATAGTTCCTATAAATCCGTCAAATGAGCCTCCTGTTATTTTAACACTATCGCCTATATTATAATCAAACTTAAGCATTGATACTTCGAATCCCATTTGTCTTATTTCGTCTTCTGTTAATGCAATTGGATCTGTTCCTGAGCCAACAAAGCCAGTAACGCCTCTTGTATTTCTAACTATATACCATGTATCTTCTGTTACAATCATTTTTATTAAAACATAGCCAGGAAAAACTTTTTTTAGGTTTACTTTTCTCTTACCTTCTTTTATTTCAATTTGTTCTTCCATTGGTACAACTATTTCAAAGAAGTATTCTTCAAGTTCTCTATTTTTTACTGTTTTTTCTAAGTCTGTTTTTACTTTATTTTCGTAACCAGAATATGTATGTACTACATACCATTGTGGCTCTAGTTTACTATCTAGTTTTTCATTTTCTTGAGACATTTTTAAAGCCTCCTTTTTATTTACTTTTTAATGATTTTACTATTCTACTACTTCGTTTGTTTGAGTTTCTGAATTTGCTACTTCATTTGTGCTTGTTTCTTCAATTACAGAATTTGTAGTTTCATCTATAGAGTTTGTAGTTTCAACCATTGATTTTATTTTATTAATTCCATATGTATTTAACTTTTCAAATGTAAAGTCTAGTACAAATACAATTATAGCAACTATTATTACTATTGTAATAACAGCAACTGTATTGTTTACAAGTTGTTTTGGTGTTGGCCAAATTACTTTTTTAAGTTCTGCTTTAAAATCTTTAAAAAAATGTCTGTTTTCTTTTTTATTTTTATTATCTTTTGGCATTTCTTTTCCCCCTTAAAAAGGTTATTAATTATTTTGTTTCTTTGTGTGTTGTACGTTTTTTGCAATGTTTGCAATATTTAATAATTTCTAATCTTTCAGTATTATTTCTTTTGTTTTTTTCTGTCATATAATTTCTTCTTTTACATTCTGTACATTCTAATGTAATTTTTTCTCTTACTGCTACGGCCATTTAAAACACCTCCAATGCCTATTTTTTGTTTATTTTTTTATTGTTTAACTACTTTAAAAAGCATATGCATTCCACATATGCTTTTTTATTCTACCATAGTTTTACAATAAAGTCAAATAAAATCATATATTTTTTTATTTTTTTTATATAGAATTCATAAGTTTTGGTATAATTTGTTTTTTTCTTGATAATATACCACTTCTATATATTCCTTGATATATTTCTTCTGATTGTATTGCATTTTGTAAAATACCTTTTGCACTTTCAGTGTATAGTACATAAGAACCTTTTTTTACTATATCTGTTAAATACATTATTAATACAAAATATCCTTTTTCTTCTTTTATTTTTTCCATTTGCGCTATATATTGTTCTTTTTCTTCCAGAATTTCTTTAGCCGATAATGTTAGTACTTGTGAAACTGCTATTTTTTTATTATCTATTTGAAATACTTTTAGGTCCTTTGTTATTATTTCTTCTTTTGTTTTTCCATCTATTTTTGTTCCTTCTTTGAACATTTCCATAACATATTCATCTTTGTTAATACCTGCTATTTTCTGTAATTCATTTGCCGCTTCTATATCTATTTTAGTTGTTGTAGGACTTGTAAAGTTTAGTGTATCTGATACAATTCCTGAAAACATAATTCCTGCTATATTACTTGGTATTTCTATTCTTGCTTCTTTATACATCATATATATTATGGTATTTGTACTTCCTACACTCATATTTCTAAAATTAATTGGCTTTGTTGTTGAAATACTTCCTATTTTATGATGGTCAACTATTTCTAGTATTTCTGCTTCTTCTATTCCTGTAACACTTTGTTCAATTTCATTATGGTCTACTAGTATTACTTTTTTATTATTTTTTTCTTTTATATCTGTTATTCTAATTAGTCCCTCACATTTTCCTTTTTCATTTACAACTGGATAGTTATTGTATCTTTTTTTAGCACTCATTTGTAGTAGTACGTCTAAATCGTCTTTCTTATTTACACTTTCTACTCTTGAGTTATCTATTAGTTTTTTTACATAGTTACTTAGTCCTATTAATTTTGCTGTATAAAAAGCATCATATTGTGTAGATATTATATTTACTTTGTTTTCTTTTGCTTTATCTAGTTGTTCTTCAGATAGCTTATGACCACCTATTACAACTAGCATTTTTACGCTACTACTTATTGCATAGTCTATTACTCTATTTCTATTACCTACTATTAATATTGTTTCTGAATCCATTTTTATATTAGTTACTATTGTTTCACTACCATAACTTGCAACTAATATATTTCCACTAATTTCTTCATCTATTTTTATTATTTCTTGTGCTTTTAGAGTTTCTAATATATTTTTATATGAAGTTTCTATTTTATTAAAATTTCCACTTATTAATTCATTTGCTATTGCTTTTAATGTAAGTAGTCCTAGTAGTTTTTTGTTTTCTGAAGTTATTGGTATGGCAGTGACTGCTTTTTTTCTTACTTCTTCATATGCTTTTAGTATACTTACATTTTCTTTAGCACAAAAGTTTTTATAGTATTCAATATCTTCTATTTTTATTTTTACATCATTTAAAAATTCTGGAACATCTATATTAAAGTATTTTAATACAAATTCAGTTTCTCTATTTAAACTGTCTAATATTACAGGTTTTGTATTAAAACCTTGCTTATTTTTTAAGTATGAAAGTGCTATTGCTGAAGTTACTGAATCTGTATCTGGATTTTTATGTCCGAATATATATGTTTTTTTCATTTTATTTGCTCCCCTTTCTATTATCTCTTATGTTCACTTAACTTTAAATATTACTACAATTTTCGACATTTGTCAAACGATTTTTCTAAATATACAAGGTCATTTCATAAAGGGGCTGTAAAAAAAGGAAAGATTTGGGACGCGTTCAAAATCTTTCCTTTTTTACAGCCCCTTGTATTATATTTATAAAGTTTTTTCAAGGTGTAGGGGCGATTTTTTTTTAGTTTTTTGAGCAACAACGAGTTAGAAATAAGTTATACTTTAGCATAATTGATCGATATTACATAGGCGTATCTTAAAAAAATTTATATTCTTATGTATTGTACTAAAAATTAATATATTTGTATTAAAATTTTATAGAAATGTCTTCGAAGGCAGGCGATTAAAATTGCCCCTACAACTTAAAATAACGTATTTCCCTAGTATATAAAAAAGAAAGAAATGTTGAATTTTACTTTTTAAAGTATAGTTCAACATTTCTTTCTTTTTTATATTATAATTCTTTCTCTTTAATATGTAGTATACTTATTTAGTATTGACCACATTATTTCATGACATTTTCTTATCTCTACCATTTCTTTTTTATTATTCTGCATTGTACAAATAATAAATGGCACATCTCGTTGCTCATTTCTATCTCTATCAATTTCTATACATTCCAAATTTGGAATATATTCTAATATCTTTGTAGAAATTTCATTATCCCAATCAAAGCTAGCTTTTACTGCCTCCATTAAATTTTTAAAAAGCTCCCGATCTACTTCATTTTCATATTCCTTACCTTTTTCTTTGCAAATGAACATTATTGTTTTTTTCATACGCTTTTCCTCCTTATTTATTAATACTTTACGCCTAAAGTAAAATACTCTTCCATAAGTTTTCCCATTTCGCTTCTTGCATTGTAAATTCTTTTCTTATTATAGTATGTGTTAAAACTCTCATAAGCTTCATCAATACATGTAATAAATTTCACATAATATTTCGCAAGAATTTTACAAAGTGGCACTATATCTAGCTTAACATTATTAGCATCTACTGTAAACTTTTCTTCTAAAAATTCAATTACTATCTTCCCCTCTTCTGGTGGCAAGATGTGCAAAGCATTTACTACTTCGAGTGTGCTCTCTATTGCCTTTTTCTGATTATCAAGTGCACATGTTTTATTTAAGCTTTGAAGTAATAATTTTTGTTTCATAATAATATTTGATACTTCCCCTACAAGCACAACAGCCTTTTGCATCTTCCAGAATGACTTTAGTTCAAAAGGAATTATTTGCTCATGGGTATTATCCTTAACTCTCATTTGCTCATTATATAACGATACTAAAAAGCAAGCTGATATTACATTTAACCTATTTCTTTTGTTAAATAGAGCCTCTATATAGCTTCCTAGCTTATCACTAAAAAGTCTAAGTGTTGCACTTTTTATCATAATTGTTACGTTTTCATATTCGGGATTATTAGCTTTTTCATCAATAACTGGCTTTTTCATTTGCCGCTTTCTAAGTTCATTAAAGTCCATTTCTTTTTTGGTATCAACTGGTAAGTCAAATATTACCTTTTCTGTTTTCTGCCATTTTTGAATATTTTTCATGTTTTTTTCCTCCTTAAAAAATTATTTTTTTGAGTTTTATAGTTGCTTTTACATGTATAATATTATATGCAATTTATGTTAATTTGTCAATCAAATTAAGGCAATTGTTTAAATTTTTTTCTGCCTAGATAAATCAATGTTTCAAATTTTTATTAAAAAGTAATAATTTAGTATCATTAATATGTAGAAAATTTTTAACGATTGCCTTGCAATTAAATTTCCTATTTTTTTCTTCTATTTGCACCTTTACTTTTATTTTTTTGTACAGAATAACCGAACTTTCCTATTTTCTTTCCTAAAGAGTAGTATCCACCATTTGCATATGCTATTAAATTACATTTGCTTATATCAAATGCACCTTTTTCGTCTATATATTTTTCATCTGCATCTATTGATAACACTTCTGCCACAAACACATGATGACTTCCAAGTTCTTTTATTTCTTTCACTTTACACTCTACTGAAACTGGACTTTCTTTTATTAGTGGACATTTTACATGATTTGCTTTTTCTTTTGTTAAATGCATTTCTTTGAATTTATCATAATCCTTTCCACTTCTTACTCCGCACCAATCTGTTGCAAAAGCCAATTTTTCATTTGTTAAGTTTATTACAAATTCTCCTGATTCTTTTATTAAATTATATGAATATCTCTCAGGTCGTACTGATATGTAGCACATAGCTGGGTTTGTGTTTAGTATTCCAGTCCATGCAACTGTCATTATATTAGAGTTTTCCATATCTCCTGATGTTACCATTACTGCTGGTATAGGGTATATAAATGTTCCTGACTTCCATTCTCTTTTTGACATATTTTTCTCCTTTTTTATTTATATATTTTGCATTTATATCATTATATCACATTTTTCCTAATATTGTTATTATTTGTTGATTTTTTCCTATTTTTTATGTATAATATTTATATTGGAGATTAACTATAAATTTTTATTCCAATTATATATAAAATTTACAGAAAGGACTTATTCTAAAACTATTTTTGTTAGATTAAGTATATTAGTTAATATGATAAAATTAGAAAATATGAATTCAAAAAAGGAAGTTTTACAAGACTTTTTTGAATGGCTTTATGATGATGAAAGAGTTATCAGCAATAATGTAGAATTGCATAGTGAAATTGATTTATCTTTATGTCATACATATTCAGATGCAAATATTTATTACCCTACTCAGTTTGAAGATTTTTTCGAAACTAAAGCTATGAGTAGATTAGGTAGAATTAGCCAATTAGGTTTAGCAGTGACTCATTTTCCTAATTTGTATCACAGTAGATTAGAGCATTCAAAAGGCGTTTTAAATAAAAAGATAGAAGAATTATTTTATAATTATCAAAATCCATTATGGAAAAAATACATTGAAGATAATAATTTAAAACTACATTTAATTGCTGAACTAATTAAAATGGCTGGACATGACATTGGACATCCACCACTTTCACATGCTATGGAGGAGCAAATTTTTGGTAGTAGAGGTGTGCATGAGGAAATTGGCGATAGAATTATGCTTGAAAATGAAGATATACAAAATGTACTTTTAGCAATAAGCCCAGATTTACCAAATATTTTAGCCAAGTTATATTAACAAGATTTACTTAATTTTAAAAATCATGATGAAAGTAGTTATGATGTTGATAGAATGGATTATTTAAGTAGAGATAGCTTATATTTAGGACATCATTCAAATTTATCAACTCAAAATTATGAAAGTATTTGTGTAGAAACTGATGAAAATAATGTTCCTATATGCAATTCTGATAATAGTATTAAAACAAGCGATTTAGGAAAGAAGTATATAGATGTTTATGATTTTTCTTCATTGCCTGAAATTGAAAAAGCTTTATTATTACGAGAAGATAGATATAAAGATGTATATATGTCAAAATATACTCACAGTGCTGAAAGATGTATATCAAGATTTTTAGAAGCATTTTTATCTTCTAGATCAACAGTAGCTGGAAGTGATTTTTATGACTTTCTTATGTACTTAAAGAATACAAATGTACAAGATATAGACTTAGATAAATATATTGAATTTGATGAAATAATGTTATATTCTGAACTATTAAAAATTGCTAATAATCATGAAAATACTAATGTACGATTACTAGCTACAATGATAATTCCAAATATGGATTCATTTTTAAATTTATTATACTCTCATTTAAATGTGCATTCAAATAAAAAAGAGTTTTCTGAAACTGATAAAGAATTTTTGAAAACTGTAAAAGATTTAATAACATCAAATAGTGAACTTGCTTGTAACCTAAAAGATAAGGATTTCTTAAATAAAAATACATTAATGTTCCCAGAAGATATAGAGTTTCCTTATGATGAAGAGTTATTAACACAAAGAAATATAAAAATTAAATCTTATAAAAAAAGTGAACCTATATATGTAAAAGATAATACTGGTAAAATTTTTGAATTATCAGAACATCCAAATAGAAGCTATAATTGGGCAAACAAAGAATCTTATATACATTTACGCTTTACACATATTCCTTATTTACGATATAAAGGGCTTTCAGAAGAAGAGGTTCAACATTTAATAGATATTTCTAAATCAAATGATAACGCTAAGCTAGGACCAGATGTTAATATGAGTCCTTTAAAAGTCCACCATTCTATGGAAGATGTGTTCTTAGAATTATAAAAATTTGCAAATACATTTGAACAACCCTCCTTTACGGAGTAAAAATATAAGAGACACCAATTTTAGTGTCTCTTATATTTTATCTTGAAGTCAAAATATCCTTTACAAGTTCCTTTAATTCTGGACTTTCATTAATTTTTTTAGCACCTTCGATAACTGGATCAATGGTACCAAAATCTTTATTCATTGGGTTCATGAATGCCTGAGGATCAACATCATAAGGCTTTTTAGTTTGTCTTCTAATTTCTTCTAATGTAAGTCCAAACATTTTCTTTTCTTCATTTTTCATATTATACCCTCCAAAATTATTTGAAGAATATTCTAATATTGATTATTAGAATATATACAATAGTTACAATTAAACTTATATCATATTTTTTTAAAAAAGTAAATATCTATAAAATATAAATTTTACACATATTTACCTTTTTCTAATTTATTTATAAAAATAAAAAAACCTGGCGACAACCTATTTTCTCAGCAGGGTAACCCACAAATATCGTCGGCAC